>JAYPVG010000003.1:111429-173369 GCA_038134485.1 Pseudomonadales bacterium | reverse complement strand
CCGACCATTTATTGTCCAAGGCCGTCCTGGCCAGTCCGAAAATAAACCATAAAAAACAAAAGTGTAAACATGAAAAAGGTCGGCGAAGAAATTGCGCGTCGACATACCAGTTAGCCCTTGACCCTGAATCCGGGCGAAGAGCGAATGGCACATCTGCTTTGTCCACTAACGCCGCCACAAAGAAAGATCGAGAAAACAAACCTTTAAGTAGGTAAAATAGGATCACGATTGCCGCAGGTAGATACTGGCGAGACGCTAGATGGATTACATATCACATCCGATAAATAGTCCGTTGATTCGGAACGGCCAGGTTGCCCGATCGAAAAACTCGCTATCTAACTTTCAAATTGACGGGCACACGCTCCCGCGGTTGATAGCGAGTAGACTTGTTGCTGGCACTCTTCTTTTTTCAGTAATAAATAGCTGCGCGGGGCCCGAGGTTCAGAGGCCATTGATAGGGCCGGCATCAGCGATTATATGCCAGACACCAAGTGGCATCTTTTCCAACTTTGGCAGAACATTGGGAGAGGAGGCGATTCCGACACCTGCGTTTTCAAGTTTATTGTGGGAGGAAAAAGCCCCGGTGCTCGGTATAGACAGCTTTAAATTGGTAACCCTAGGGGATGGCGACCTGAGCATTTCGCCCTGGATTGCCGGCCAGGAAGTATCAGACGCGGTGGTGCTTACCCCTGAGGCTAAGGACTGCAATAAAGGCCGTTGGCGATTTAAGACCAGTTGGGATGGTCTGTTGCTGGAAGGAGTGGTTGCCGGTCTATTGTGGACCGGCGGGATTTTCTTACCAGCAGCTCAGCGTGATGAATACAATATTATGTTTACCGTGGATGGGGAATTGGCTGTGCGTTATATTGGCAGGACAACCGGCACTTTCTTTTGGGTATTTCCCATGTACGTACAGGACAAGGAAATCTGGTTTATCTACGACAGCATCGACACTACGGAACCGGAGGAAAGCCCCCTCGAAGAAGTCAGCTCGCGATGATGCCTCTGAAACGCTACCTGACATGCGTTTTTCTCTGTGCACTCGGTGTTAGTGGATGTGTCAATAGATATTATCCGGATGAATGGCCCGAACAGGCCAGAAATACCGCTTCGGTCTGTCCCGATCTGAATGGTGCGTATAAAAACAGCGGGATTACGGATGACGGGGGATCAATTTTCCTGGCATCGCTGTTCTTTCCTCTGAGCTCCTTTGACCCATTGATGATCAATTATGAACTGGGTGCGATATCTCATTTCACGATTGAATATCAAGATAATTCAAGCTGGAGGATTAGCGCCTGGGTCGAGGATGAGTTGTACAACGAGCGTTTTTTGTCCGCTGATGATTTGCCATGTCGTGAAGGGCGAATTGTTTTAAATGACAGATCTTGGCACTTGGATGGGGTACCTCCCTTTTTACCCGTTGTCTACTTCAGCTCGATCAATCGCCATTTATTCCTGACGTCAGATGGATCGCTGGTAGTCGAGAATCATGAAGTATCCACGGGGACGATGCTCATATTACCAGTTGGAATTAAAGCTCTGTATTGGTACAGATTCACACCGACCACTACAATAACATCTAACTTTCAAATCGGATACAAGCCTCGAGGAGTCCGAGTTGACTCAGTACCTGCTCAACATCTTGAACCTCCGCAGAATGCCGTGCCTTGGTCGGGCTATGACGATGCCCAAAACTGTATCAAGCAGGCAGCCAAAACAAACGAGATAGACCAGCGGGCAGCGAGCTTATTGGCCGGCCAGTCTATGCAGAGTTTCCTGATACAACTTGGCCCTGACGGAGAGCTTGTGCCCACAGGAGTCGTTATGGGTAACAACTGGTTACCTGGCACACATGGCTTGCGTATTGAAAAACTGAACTGGCAGCCGCCCTACATTGAGACCAACTATATTCTTTGCCTGCTCGACAAAGGGTACTCCTTGGGAACTGTCGCCCGTGGAGATTCAATCTAGGCAAATTTAGACTTTGCCAAAATACAAATATCAACTGCCTATGCGCTCACGGTCTTACATGCTTCGATTCGTATTGCTCCTAGTCTGCCTGACCACTATGCAAGGTTGTGAATTAACCGATCTGACCAACAGTCTTCCGGATGGTTTTGTTCTTGGCCAGGAATCCGGCAAGGGTGTGATTACCGTTCCGTCGGCGCGAAGCAGGATCAGTGGCATGAATGGAGTCAGTATAAGTTCCGTTCAGTTGGGAATGAAGACACTCAAGGTCGGTTAAGTTCCGGATCAAGCAACAATCCCTTCTATATGTTCGGCTCGATGCCCTTGTGTAATGACGACGGCCTTGGAAACGAATGCGGACATTTGTTCGCCATACTCTTACCCGAAGGTGACTATGAGATCTACGAGGTAATTCCAGCAATGGACAGTTACATTAGCAGTTCTTATGGTAGTGCCTGGCGGAGCGCTCAGTTGGATGGCTACAGGTTTCATGTATCTGCCGGCAGAGTAACCTACCTGGGAAACCTGCTAAGTCGAATCTGCACAGCCAGAGCAGTGGTTGGCTCTCGTGTGTGGTCCGCTGTTGGAGACGTGGCTGACCTTTCGGCTAGAGACGTTCCACTGCTACGTAAAAAGTACCCTCAGATAGCCGAGAGTAATTTCGAAATTTCGGTGATGAGCGGGGCGCCATGGCTGTGGCGTTACGAGCCGAAAAACTGGTTCAATGTCAATGAAAAACCACGTTTTGGCTGGCCCCCGAATTGTTCGTTGGAGCCGGAAAAATTAAATAGCTATCTTCGCCCAACTCATTGAAACAATCTGACGAGATCAGGTCAATTTGGAATTCTGTAGATACAAACATTATCAGTGATGCCGGGATTGCTCTGTGGGTATCCACGGGGAGGCTCACTGATGATGCGTTGCCGTCCGCGGAAATCCATTAACTGGCAATTTATGGTTTACTTTAAAAACCGTGATGCAACAGGAGGTCGAGATGAATTGGGAGTTAATAGGGGTAATTAGCGAGCTGATAGGCTCGGTTGCAGTTGTTCTGACACTTTTTTACCTGATAGCTGAAAGTAAGAAAAATACGCGAGCGCTCAATCAAAATTCTTCCCGGGAATTCGGACTTGCCTTCGGTGGATGGCATCTGGATGTGGCAGGAAAACCAGAGGCATTGAGCGTATTGATAAAATCGGCAGAGCCGGTCATGCAAGAATTCAGTGCCTACGAATGGAGTCAGTTTAGATTACTTGCGGTCTCAAATTTTTATATTCTGCAGTCATCCTTCTTACACGGTGCTGCTGATATTGGCAATCAAGAGGAGTCCCGAAATATGATAGCCTGGGCAAAATCACTCATCACCTCATTCCCAGCCTGGCAAAGATTTTGGGACGAGGAATCGCAAGCAGGTACATTTACCCTCGAGTTCAGGAATGCCGTTAACTCCCTTGCGGATTATCATGATGCACGTTTCACTGCAGAGAATAAAAGTTAAGGGCAGTATCAGGAAACTATGCCTTATCACCCGCCTCTTTAACTATGACATGCGAGCAGGAATAAATTGATAGGTATAGTCTGAATATGAAATTTCCAGTTATAGGTGTGGTGCTGTTTTTTATTTTCGGCGCCAGCGCACAGCAGGTTGCGAGCGTTGCTGAGCCGGAAGCGCGCATTCTTTCCATTTATCATGGGCTTGATCCCTTGCCGCCAGGAGCTACGAGATTATGCGGATTGCCTCCGACCGCTGGTCAGGATGGCATGCCGGTGGTTTTTTCTGCGCAGATAAACGGTGGAACTCTTGCTGCGACTGCATTCGCGGTGGAGATCAGCTCCGGTCAGCGTATCACTCCTTTGTGCGCCACACTCAGGCCGGCTCTCGAACCACTCGAAAGCCGCACAGTTCTCTTGATCGGTCCTTTCAGTCCGGAAGATACAGTGCCGGTGGGTGTGGAGGTCGTTGCCCAACTGGAAGATACGAATGGAAATTCACTGGTTGGACTGAAAAGCAAGCAGGTAACATCTCTGGCGTCCGGGCCCAGTCTTGTGTTGGCCGAATTATTAATGCCCAGCACAGTTGGGCTGGTGGGAGAATGTCCGGAAGAAAGCACTCAGGCAGTATTGCTGACCTGGGAAGGGGGTGTTACTGGCCCGCAAGGTGCTACTTTGGCGGATGCCCAGCGTCTGGCGATATCGCTCTTGCTTGAGAGCGGCGACCTGGTAAATCCCCATTCTCTAGCCGATGACGATCGCGATAACCATGTTATCGCCTGTCTGACTGAATCCAGTCAAGCGACGCTGGTCAGGGTTGAGGCCGGATTTTTCCACGATCCGGGTGACGACGCGAATCCCGAAACTGAAGTCGAAGTTGTTTCAAGATTGGCGAGGTAAGGCAACTCTGGTCTGTGAAGCTGCCCGATAGATATTGCTTCCATGTCAGGTGCGACGGGACTAATCTGCATTCCTTAATTCAACAAACGGGAGAAGAAGGCTCATGGCTATTGCAGATCTGGCGCAACTCGTGGCCGCGCTCGGTGTTATGCTTTCAATGCTGACGGTGGCAAAACAGATTCACGATAACACCAAACAGGCAAAACTTGCCAACTGGGGAGTGTTGTCCGAAAGATATATGTCAGTGTACCGTCAAACTTCAGATCTCAATCTGGCTGATGTGATTGTTCGGGGTCACAAAGATTTTGATTCCCTCAGCGCAAGCGAACAGCTTGCATTCGGACATTTTCTGGAAAATATGTGTATTGCCAATGAGGGAGCGCTGGTTATGGCAAGAAGTTTTACCAGGCAGGATGACGGGATGTATACGCTGTTTGAACGCCACATTGGCTGGCACCTGGGAAGTAAAGGTGGAAGGGCCTGGTTTGAACAGTTTCAGCGCGAGCGGGGGTTTCCAGAAGACTTGACTCAATCCATTCGCAAGGCGCTCGCATAATCTGCGAGGCAGTGGACAGTGTATTAGCCATCGGTTGATCCGAAAAAAAAAGCGGCTACATCCGTGTAGCCCTGACTGCGTCCCTGCAGCGATAGAACATTACCTGTCTTGAATCTCTCGATGAAGGTGGCGAAGGGTTGTCCTTCGGTTACCGGCTAGTTGAGCACCCGATATCCTCTTCCGCGCAAGCAATTTCGAATTACTCGCTCGCGCTCATTGATGGCACTTTGCGCGCCACGTGAAGCGCCCAGCACGGCGCCGGCTCCGGCCGTTCTCTGGGCCGTGTTGCTGTTGCCGACGGCAGCACCGACAGCGCCACCTACCACAGCCCCACCAACGGCGCCGCGCGCAATCTGCCTGCCAGCCTCAACTTCGTCGGCATAGGTCTGGCACTCAGCCAGGTCAGCGTTGTATTGACCGATATTGACGCCCTGCATATCTACGATCGGTCGATCGTCCATTGCTCGACATCCTGCGATCAGCGTGGTGACTAGCAGAAAAATGGATAGTTTGTTCATTATTGCCCTCGCTGCAGCTTGCCTTTATCCCTGTATCAGATCGATTTCTGGCTCTCTTCAACCTTTAACGCGGAATCCGGCTAGAGGTTGACAATGCAGGATTATAATGGCCGGACCTTAATGAAAAATTAACAGGATGGCGGAGGGCTATATCAGACCTTGTCAGTTAAAGCAGAGTCTTTGCTATTCCATTTTGCGGGTTCTGCGCTTCACAGGGCTCCTGCCTGCCTGAGGGCAGCAATTTCCTGATCGCCGAATCCCCATTCCTTCAGCACTTCTTCACTGTGCTCGCCGACCCGGGCGGCCGGTCCCTGAATCTCGCCCTGCGTGCGGCTGAAACGCGGCGCTGGAGCAGGTTGGGTGACGCCATCGACTTCTACGAAGGTTTTTCTTGCGATGTTGTGTGGGTGACCCGGCGCTTCTGCCATGGAAAGCACAGGCGCAAAACAGACGTCTGTGTTTTCCAGAATGGCGCACCAGTCATCTCTGGTTCGAGTCAGGAATAATGTCTCGAGTTTTCCCCTTAGCGTGGACCAGCAATCCCGCTCGTTCTGAGCTTGAAATTCATCATCTTCGATGTCCAGCTTGTCCAGCAGCAGCGCATAGAACTTTGGCTCGATGGATCCGATTGAAATAAATTTGCCATCGCTACATGTGTAGCAGCCATAATAGTGGGCCCCGCCATCCAGATAGTTGCTGGCTCGCTGGTCAGTCCATCGCCCCAGCGCCCGCAGTCCGAAGAAGGCCGTTAACAGGCTGGCTGTGCCATCGGTCATCGCCGCATCTACGACCTGTCCTTGTCCCGATTTTTGCGCTTCGATATAGGCAGCCAGCAAACCGGCCAGCAGATACATAGCGCCGCCGCCGAAGTCGCCGACCAGATTGAGCGGCGGGGTGGGGGCCTGATCTTCATGCCCCATCGCGTGGAGTGCTCCTGCCAGGGAGATGTAGTTGATGTCGTGGCCGGCAGCCTGGGCCATGGGGCCGGTTTGTCCCCAGCCTGTCATGCGACCGAATATCAGCCTGGGATTTCGGCTCAGGCAGGTTTCCGGCCCGAGTCCTAGTCTCTCCATGACACCCGGGCGGAATCCTTCCACCAGCATGTCTGCGGTTTCAACCATTCTCAGCACCGTCTCGATCGCTTCAGGTTGCTTCAGGTCCAGTGCCAGAGATTTGCGTCCCCGGTTCAGACTGATTCGGCTGTCACCGGTGCCGACCAGTTCCTTGCGATCGATTCGTATGACCTGTGCGCCCAGGTCAGAGAGCATCATCGAACAGAACGGCCCTGGCCCAATGCTGGCGATTTCCAGTACCTTGATTCCTTCGAGCGGTCCCATAAGCTTGCCTCTCCCGAGTCCGAGAATTACTTATATCGGGCGGATGATAGGGTAAATGTCCGCGTTGTTCAAAAGCCTCTGATTCCAGTCTGCATGTGTGTTAATCTCAGCAGCTTTCCTGACGGCAATAACCACAGAATTTTATATCCGTTGACAGTTGGAGGCGGTTGCATGGAACTGAATAAAAAAACGGCATTTATAAGCGGTGGAGGATCAGGCCTCGGTATGGCTACCGCCCGGCAATTTGTCAGCGAAGGTGCTAACGTCTTGCTGTTTGATCTTGATGAGTCGCGGGTTCAACAGGCCGCGGAAGAACTTGGTAGTCAGGCGGGCTGGGCCGCAGGTGACGTTGCAGATGAGCAAGCAGTGGCTGCTGCTGTTTCCCGAGCAAAAGAACTTTTTGGCACCATCCATATCAATGTTAACTGTGCAGGAATTGGCGGAGCCGGTCGCACCGTGGGACGAGACGGGCCGATGGCGCTTGATCGGTTTGCCGGCATAGTGCGAGTCAATCTGGTCGGTACGTTCAATGTACTCAGATTGTGCGCAGAGGTCATGCAGCACAACGAACCTCAGACCGAGGCAGGTGAGCGTGGTGTAATAATCAACGTCGCCTCCGTGGCCGGCTACGATGGTCAAACCGGACAGGCCGCTTACTCGGCTTCCAAAGGCGGAATAATCGCGATGACCTTGCCGGTAGCGAGGGACCTTAGCAAGCAATGCATCCGGGTCATGACCATAGCGCCCGGTATCTTCGAAACGCCGATGCTGGGTCAATTGCCCGATGAAATACGCGAGTCACTCGAAGCAATTACCCTGTTTCCCAAGGCCCTGGGCAAACCGGAGCAGTTTGCCCAGATGGCATCTCACATAGTGCGCTGTGAATATCTGAATGCCGAAGTGATCAGGCTGGATGCAGGTATTCGTATGCCTGCCATATAAATTATCGGAGTACCCATGAACGAAGCATATATTGTTGGAGCGGCCCGTTCGGCAACGGGACGTAAAAAAGGCCGGTTAAGCCAGATACACCCCATCGACCTTGGCGCTATGGTGGTTGACGGACTGCTGGATCAAACCGGGGCACAACCGGACCAGGTTGATGACGTTATCTGGGGTGTGGTTTCGCAGATAGGGGCTCAGGCGGGGAACTGCGGACGTAATACTGCGATGGCATCGCGGCTGGCACTGGAAGTTCCTGGAACAACAATAGATCGCCAGTGCGGCTCCTCTCTGCAGGCTATCCAGTTCGGCGCCCAGGCAGTGATGTCAGGTACTCAGGACCTGATCATATGTGGCGGCGTGGAAGCAATGAGTACCGTGGAAATTGGCTCAAACATCAGGGATGGCCTGGCCCATGGTCGGGGAATTCCCAAAGGCGAGAGGCTGGAGGCGCAATATCCCGGTATTCAGTTTAGCCAGTTCGACGGTGCCGAATTACTGGCGGCAAAATATGGAATTAGCCGTGAGGAGCTGGATGAATTCGCTTACCAGAGTCATCAAAAAGCCGGCAGTGCAACCAGAGGCGGATATTTTCAGAAGGAAGTCGTCCCGATTAATATTGTGCTAGAAGATGGCCGCGCAGATGTGCACACAATCGACGAGGGCATTCGGTTTGATGCATCGCTTGAAGCTCTGCAGGGGCTGAATCCGCTGCGTGAAGGTGGGCTGATCACCGCGGGTTCGGCAAGTCAGATCAGCGACGGAGCGGCGGCTGTCATGGTAGCCAGCGCGCGGGCAGTCAGAGAATTTGGCCTGCCGGTTCGGGCCAGGATACACACCATGTCGGTGGTTGGCTCAGACCCGGTCATCATGCTCGAGGGTCCTATCCCTGCTACCAGAAAGGTGCTGGAAAAGTCGGGATTATCAATCGATGATATCGATCTGTTTGAGATCAACGAGGCGTTTGGTTCAGTTCCTCTGGCCTGGGCAAAGGCGCTGGGTGCGAACCTCGATAAACTCAATGTAAATGGTGGTGCACAGGCTCTGGGGCACCCGCTGGGCGGCACGGGGGCGAAGCTGATGGCCACTCTGGTGCATGAACTGGAGCGGCGAAGTGCGCGCTATGGGCTGGTCGCAATTTGCGAGGGTGGCGGAACAGCGAATGCCATGTTGATAGAGAGAACGGACTCCCTGGCCGCGTAATTCGGGATAACCTTTTCAACTACTAATCGAATACAGAAATGAGCATATTTGAAAATTACAAATCCCCCTGGATGAACGAAGAACTGCAAATCCTCAGAGAAGCAGTATCCAGGTTTTATCAGAAAGAATTCGTACCCCTTATGCCCAAGTGGGAAGAGCAGGGAATTGTTGATCGTGATGCCTGGTTCAAGGCAGGGGAGGCGGGCATCCTTTGTGCCTCAATTCCGGAGCAGTACGGCGGTGGCGGTGGCGACTTTCGTCACGAGATGGTGATCTCAGAAGAACTTGGACGGGCCGGGGTGGTAGGTTTTGGAAATTCGGTGCACTCGGGCATCGTAGCCCCTTACATTTTGCATTATGGAACCGAAGAGCAGAAGCAAAAATGGCTGCCGAAAATGGCCAGTGGTGAACTGGTGGCAGCAATAGCGATGACCGAACCCGGCACGGGTTCAGATTTGCAGGGGATCGCTACAAGCGCCCACAAAGATGGGACTGACTATGTGATCAGCGGTCAGAAAACGTTTCTAACCAACGGGCAGACAGCCAACCTCATTTGCGTGGTTGTAAAAACTGACCCGGAAGCCGGTGCGAGGGGTACATCACTGGTCATGGTAGAAACAGATACGGTGGAAGGGGAAGGTGGATTTTCCCGAGGGCGCAACCTTGAGAAGATAGGCATGAAGGCCGCAGACACCTCGGAAGTGTTCTTTGATCAGGTCCGTGTTCCACAGAACCATCTTCTGGGGGTCGAGGAAGGAAAGGGATTTATCCAGCTAATGGAACAGTTGCCTCAGGAAAGACTGATTATAGCCTCGGCTGCCTGCGTGATGATGGAGCGGGCCCTTGAGGTGACCAGCGCGTATGTCAAGGAAAGGAAGGCGTTTGGAAAACGGATCATGGATTTCCAGAATACCCAGTTTCGTCTGGCGGAACGATTCACCGAGGCTCGAATTGCTCGTACGTTTGTCGATGACTGCGCGATGAAGCTGGCTGAGGGCAAACTCGATCCGACAACAGCGGCGATGGCAAAATGGTGGACTACCCAAAAAGAAGTGGAGATTATCGATGAGTGCCTGCAATTCTTCGGCGGGTATGGCTACATGCTGGAATACCCGATCGCTCGAATGTATGCGGACAGTCGTATTCAGAAGATTTATGGAGGCAGCAACGAAATCATGAAGCTGCTGATAGCCCGGGAAATCTGACACCGGTAGACGGTCTCATTTCGGACCGAAGGCTACATAGGGAGTGGAAAATGCACAATCGAAAAATTGCGTGTTGTTTATCAGGAGCACTGGCGCTGGGCAGCGTGGGATTTGCCGTCGGTATTCTCGCGGCGGAGGAATACATTGCGCCCCGAACCGAGTGGGGGGTTCCGGACCTGCAGGGTACATGGTCATTGGCGACCCAGACAAATCTCGAGCGGGCCGCGCGGTATGAGGGAAAGCTGGTCATTTCTTCCGAAGATGCAGCGCAGATAGAAGCCATGGTCGCTGCCCGTAACGAGGCCAGCTACGCCCCCAGTGATCCAAATCGTGAGGCCCCGACGGCAGGGCGAAATGTCGGAGGGTACAACACGTTCTGGATGGACCCGGGCGAACGCCTGGCGGAAATCAATGGCGAAATACGAACCTCCATCCTGGTTGATCCGCCTGACGGTCAGCTCCCGTATAGCGAGCAGGGACTGGCCAATTTTGCTGCCGCCATGACGCGCCGGGAAATGTATGACGGCCCTGAGGTGAGGCCGCTGGGTGAGCGCTGCGTGGTAGGTTTTGGCTCAACGGGCGGGCCTCCAAAACTGCCGGTGCTCTACAACAACGTGACTGAGATCGTACAAACTCGGGACTATGTTGTGTTACTCGCCGAGATGAATCACGACGCGCGTATCGTGCGTCTGAACACCGATTTCCCGGCTTTCTCAATCCACACCTGGATGGGTGATTCCATTGGCCGCTGGGAAGGTGAAACCCTGGTCGTTGAGACTACAAATTTTCATCCGCAGCAGAGTCTCAGATCGTCCCTGGAGCATCGCTTTTACGGTTCGGTCGATATGCACGTGGAGGAGCGTTTTACCCGCACCGGTGACGATGTAATTCTGTATCAGTTTACCGTGACGGATGACGAGAACTACACGCAAAGCTGGAGCGGCGAATTGCCGATGAATCGTACTGATGAAAAGCTGTTTGAATACGCCTGCCACGAGGGTAACTATGCGTTACCGGGTATCCTGGCCGGTGCCCGTCGCGCTGAGGTCGAGGGTTCAGAGTACGCTCCCACAAATTAGTCCCTTGCTTGTCCGGCGGGTCTCAAGACGCCGCCACCATGCGGGGTCATGGGGCCCCCGCATGGCGCACATCGTCTCTTAGGCCCGCAGATCGGGCAATTGGTAACCGTCGCTGTCCAGTTGGGCGCGAATAACCTTTTTGTCGATCTTGCCGGTCGAGGTGAGTGGAATGCTCTCCACATAGAGCACGTCATCGGGAAGTTGCCACTTGGCAAAGATGCTGCTGCAGTGATTTAGAACGTCTTCTTTGCTGACTGCAGCGCCTTCCTCCAGCACTACGAGGGCAACGGGTCGCTCGTCCCATTTTGGATGCGGCTGTGCTACCACTGCAGCCTGACCAACACCCTGAAGAGCGACGATGTGATTCTCCAGGTCGACTGATGAAATCCATTCACCGCCCGACTTGATGAGGTCCTTTGAGCGGTCTGAAATAATGATGTACTGCTCGGAATCTATTTTTGCCACGTCACCGGTCACCAGCCAGCCATCATGAAACTTATCAGGCTGTGGATCATTGAAGTAAGAGGCGGCGATCCATGGTCCACGAATACACAGCTCTCCGACAGCTTCTCCATCGTGAGGAAGCGGATTCCAGTCTTCGTCGAATATTTCAATTTCCAGACCAGGCATGGGAAGACCTGCTTTGGCAATATTTTGAAACTGCTGGTCTTCGGAAATGCTGACATGCGAACGTTTGGCAACCTTACGGGATAGAGTTCCAAGCGGGTTGGTTTCAGTCATGCCCCAGCCCTGAATCATCTCGATTCCGTGGGTGTCCCAGTACCAGCGCATCATCGAAACCGGAGGCGCGGAACCTCCGCAGGTGAGTCGAGTCAGCTTTGACAGGTCGTACTTGTCGGGAGCTGCTTCCAATGCTGCCTTGACCCCCTGCCAGATGGTTGGGACTCCCGCGGAAATGGTCACTTCTTCCTCGTGCATAAGCGAAAGGAAAGAGTCAGGGGTCATGAATCGATGCGGCATGACCTGCTTGCAACCCAGCATCGATGCACAAAATGGCAATCCCCAGCCCATGGCGTGAAACATCGGAACGATACCGCAGAGAGAATCCAGCGAAGACAGGCCGATAGAATCGGTCAGAGACTCTGTAAGGGTATGCAGGTAAGTCGAACGGTTTGTGTACATGACACCTTTGGGTTTGCCCGTGGTGCCGCTGGTGTAACACAAGCCCATGGGAGAAGTCTCGTCAATCTCAGGCCACGGGTAGACAGATTGTTTTCCTGCTATGAACTCCTCGTAATCCAGTTGATTATCGTAACTGCTCTCGCCCCCGTCCCCATAGCGGCAGATGATGATTTTTTCCACCGTTGGCAGTTTGCCTTTCAAGGGCTCTAGCAGGGGCAGCAGGTCTTCATCAATAAAGATGACCTTGTCAGCGGCATGATTGATGATGTATTCCAGGTCAGTCGGAGACAGGCGAATGTTCAACGTATGGAGTACCGCACCCATCGAGGGAACCGCCTGATAGAGCTCCAGGTGGCGGTAGTTATTCCACATAAAGCTACCCACTCGGTCACCCACTTCAACGCCGATATCATTGAGCGCGTGGGCGAGTTGATTCGCCCGCTCCCAGGTTTGCTTCAGGGTTTGCCGATGGGTGCCGTCTTTCACCCGGGTGACGACTTCAACTTCGGGATCGAGCATCGCGCCCCGGCCCAGAATTCGGGACATCAGGAGCGGAGTGTTTTGCATAGTCATTCTTAAAATCCTGTACGATAGTCAAGCATGAGAAGGGAGCATAGCCGATTCTGAATGCTGGATTCAACGCCAACATTATTCGATTCACCGATGAGACGCCACCCATAAAAAAGGGGACAATTGCCTCGCAATTGCCCCCAAATTATCTAATTCCCCGGGCTTTGCCTGGTAGCTACTGGATGTCCGATCCGTCTGTTCTTTCGTTGTTCGCCTCACCCAGAACTTCGAGGCGTCGGGCGCCTGCCAGTATTCCCATCAAGCCATAGTTGCCTTCGTGGCAAGCATATTCATAAACGGGCTCGTCCATGGCAGAAAGCGCGTACTCCCCCGAAAACTGCGCCGAGTAAACGCTTGGATCATCCACAGTGAATCCGTAAATTATCTTGTAGGGAGATTCGCGGCGAAAGGTCTCGATGACCGTCAGGTTATCGACCGGCGCTCCCCGATAGTCCTGCCCGGGGTTGTAGTATTTGGTCTCTACCACCAGAGTGTTTCCCTCCCAGCGGCCGATTGAGTCGCCCATCCACTTGCTGTGAGTTTCGGCCGATGCATTATGTTGGTCAGCAATCTTGATAATGCGCGCATCATTGACCATTTCTACCACGATCGTGACATAGCCAGGCGACTGCACAATCTGCATATGGCTGTTATACATTACCGGAGTCATTACCGGGCCAGAATTGTTGCCAAACGAAAGAATGCAGCGCTCGCCCAAACTTCGTCCTTCGGGACCGTCATTGCGTTCTGGCATGCTGGCGCGCAGCTCACGCATGCGCTCCGCGAATCCTTCTACTCGGGGTGGTACACGCCCATCTGGCGGATCAATTATGGCCGAGGTTCTAAATTCACCGCCAATTGTGGGGAGGAACATTCCGCGGTCGGTCCAGAATAAATCGTAGTTGCCAACCGGCGGCAGAGGTGCCGCGTCCGGGGCGGGACGATTTGGATCGAGCGGCTCATTGTCTTCTTCGACTCGTTGTTGGGCAGCCTGTTCCAGAACCAGAGCCTCTTCCTCACTGTATGCCCGCGTAGTGCCAAGATCGCGAGGTCTCTCAAAGGGCATCACAGTATTGTGACGCCAGTATCCCTGCAGGTCTGGCGCGCCCCAGGACGTGATGGGCGTTTGATATTCCTGAGCCATGCTGTGGGCGCAATAGGTGCACAACAGCAAGCCATTCAAAATAACCAGCTTTTTTTTCATCAAGTAGTACTCCTTTCTTTAACGCAGGGTATAACGCAGCAGAGATGAGACGGTAGTTTCGGACTGGTAGTCGAACCTAAGCTGCCCCGCGTGCGACGGACTGGATTATATCGGCTTTCGCAGGTAAAGCTACGCAATCTTGTTTAAGGCATTGTCGAATTTTTGCTTGCCGAAAATTGGGCGTAGTGGGTTGCTGCGGGTCAGGCGTGGCTGCCCATATGCTGAATCACGCCAGGCTTCCGGCATTCGATCTTCGAAATCCGGTACACATAATTTCCGGCGCTTGGATCGATGGTAATTGCCTCGTCTATGGCAGCAGAAAGATCGGCCTGGGCTGCTTTTTCAGTCAGGTAGGGTCCAGAGATATTAACCTGCAGACTTGGTTCATCTGGCGAGGTCGCTATGATATAAAAGTTCTTAGCGTTCATTGTCAGTTACAATAGCCAACTGGTCCTGCGTAAAACACTTTCTCTGTGTGGCCAGTATTGAATGCTGCACGGTCCGCTCTATGGCTATTATCGGCCGCGTATTTAAAACCATCAGTCAGAGCAATACAAGACCAGTCGCATGTTATTGCCACGTGGAAACGACTGTAGTTGCAATTTACTGCCCAATGCATGAATCCAAGCTTAATTGTAACTAGTAGTTTTCAAAGCGACCCGGGTCACAAGTACCTCTGATTTTTGTGAGCGCTTAATCGCCAGGTCTATGTTGATGAATACGTCAGAATCCAGACTGCGGATGAGTCGGAAACGACAGATGATTTGAAAGTCTGAAGGAGCAACCGTCAGTGATGCAGGTACCGCCGATAACACTCATGATCCTGAGACAGAATATACTTGCCATGGAGTCTTTTTAGATTCTTATTAAATTAATGTAAATTCGTAAAATAAGAACATAAATAATTGAAAATAAGTGTAATTATTCCAATATTAGATGAGCCGCTTTTGCTTGAAGAGCGACTGCGGGCGTTGGCAGGCTGGCGTCAGGCAGGGCATGAAATTATCGTCGTTGATGGGGGCAGCCAGCAGCCAATATCGGCATCGCTGCGGGAACTTATGGATCATTTCGCCAGGACAGGTTCAGGCAGGGCACTGCAGATGAATCACGGCGCGGGGCTTGCGAGCGGCGATATTCTGTTGTTCCTGCATGTTGATACTCGAGTCCCAGAGCGCGCCGACCAGCTGATTTGCGCAGCTTTGCTTACCGATCATACTGTCTGGGGGAGATTTGATGTGAGGCTTAGCGGAAGCAGACTGATATTTCGTATTATCGAACGCGCCATTAGCATCAGATCCCACGTTACCGGCATCGTCACCGGCGACCAGGGGTTATTTGTACGACGCAGTGTTTTTCAGCAGTTGGGAGGGTATGCAGCCATTCCGCTCATGGAAGACGTCGCTATTAGTAAAGGTCTGCGGCGAATAAGCTGGCCGGTGCGCATTAAAGAACCCGTTGTCACTTCCAGCAGGCGCTGGGAGGAGCGGGGAATTCTCAAAACAATACTGTTAATGTGGTGGCTGAGGCTGCGATATTTTTTTGGAGCCAGCCCCGACGAGCTGGTAAAGATCTACTATCGATAGTTAATTTGAGATCGGGCATGGAGTACAGATTTCCAGATATGCGCATCCTGCTGTTTGCCAGGGAGCCAGTCCGCGGAAGGGTCAAAACACGACTGCATGAGGAAATCGGAGCGGATGCCGCTTACGACCTGTATTGCGGTATGTTGCGCTATCAGATCAACACTATTCGGAGCAGCCGCCTGGCGCCACTGGAGCTATGGGTCAGCGGCAATCCCGATAATCCGGAGCTGACTTCTCTGGGTTTGGAGGATTGTACTTTTGAGCAATCTGGTGCGGATCTAGGCGAGCGCATGCACTTCGCGGTCAGTGCGGCGATGGAGAGATCCCGGGCCGTGCTGCTCCTGGGGGTCGATAGTCCATCCATAGATCGAGACTATCTGGAATTGGCATTGACCAGCCTGGACGCTGGTCGTCAAGTGTTAATTGGGCCTGCCGAAGACGGTGGATACGTGCTGCTTGGATTGAGTGGGGTGTGGCAGGAATTATTTCAGCATATGCCGTGGGGTACCGACAGAGTGTATGCAATGACGCTGGAGCGAACCCGCCAACTTGATCTGGACGTGGACTTGCTGCCGGAGCGCTGGGATGTTGACCGCCCCGAAGACCTTGAGAAGCTAGCGGGCCTTGAACCACCGTTGGATATTAATGTTGCTAGACTTAAAGGAAGTTGAGCCGCAATTATCACAGCCGGCTATTTATAGTTCGGATTCAAAATCACTTAATTTGCTTGCCAGGCGCTCGCTGTCCACGTGATATTCACCCCGCATGATCCTTTCGTGGAGGCGCACGATCTTTGACGCATCCATATCCGGCAATTGCTCGATCTGTTGTCTTAATTTGGCTAGCAATTCCAGGTCCTCTTGCAGTGCATCTTGATCTATTGTGGGGCTCTTGCGCGGCTCTGGCACTCTGGCCATGGTCGAGACCGAACCGGGCTTTTCAGTTTGGCTGGAGGCCTTGTTGTTATCTGATCGCGAGCTGAACTTATCCACTACCATGTGCCATTTTGGTTAGTCTTATTGACCAGTCAGTTATTGGCTTTCAAGAGGCTGTTTTTACATTTTTTTAAAAGCAGCAGCCTCACTTATAACGACTGCCGATCTCATATCTTTACAGTAATTCAGTGGTGCGGGTATGGTGCACAAAAGGCGACGTCGGCCGCTCGGAATCTTCGTTACCAATCCCGGGGTCAATCTGTCGGACTCTGTACTACAGCAGAGGAGTAAGTGGCGATAAAGCGGTCAGGTAACCTCGTTGTTTTGCCTGTGCTCAGAACTACGGACACCAGATTCCAGCGGCCTCGCATGACTGTTGCGCCGTCGCCAGAGCGGACGATTTGAAAGCGCCTCTCCAGCCGCAGTCTGCCATCACAATCCACCAACCAGGTACCGATTACGAGCTTGTCGCCTGTAAAGGTAGGCAGGCAATAGTTATATTCAGCCTGTCGGATTGCAACTCCGCGATCCAGTTCTTGATAGTCTGTGACCGAGAGCCCGAGCGATTCGGAATGCTGCCAGGCACATTGTTCACACCAGATAACATAACTGGCGTTATTGGTATGCCCAAGACCATCGATATCATTTTTTGTTACGGTAAATTCCCTTGTGAAAGGCGTCGGGTAGTCCCACGGGATCGACATCTTTTCTTCCTTCGCCGAAAGTCAGGCGGCGCGATAACTGCCAATGTTACAGGATTTGGCTGGAACTTCGATACGCAGGTTGCTCCGAGTAAAACTGAGTTCTGGTCAGGCCGTCGATTGAATACTGATCGAAATATCCAGGGAGCCAGTGTTGAGATAATCTGCTAAGCTTTCCGCGTGACCGAGACTAACAAAATACTGCTGATTGATGACGAGGAACGATCGTGCCGTGATCTCGAAGTCATCCTGCATTTTCTCGGTGAAGTTGTCGTCGCGGGTAACAGCAAGGGCTGGCTTTCCTCACGGGATAGTGACGTTACTGCATCGGGATTTTACTGTCTTGCTCTGGTCGGTAGCTGCCGAGAACTGTCTCTTCCTGACTTGCTGCGTGAGCTGCACAAATGGGATGAAGGGCTACCGGTTGTCATCCTTGGTGAGGGTCGGCTATCCAACCTGGCTGATAGCGATTTTTTCAAAAATGTCACATCGACATTGAGTTTCCCACTGACCTATCAGCCGGTACTGGATGCCCTGCATCAGGCCAAGGTTTTTCGCGAGCATTACAACCGACTGCGCGATCTGGGCGGGGTTAGGGATTACAATATGTTTCGCAGCCTCGTTGGCAGCAGCGTCGCAATCGAGGAAATCAGGGAAATGATGGGCCAGGTGGCCAACAAGGAAGTCACCGTATTGATAACCGGAGAATCGGGCACCGGGAAAGAGGTGGTAGCTAGAAACCTGCACCTTAATTCTCTTCGCGCTGATGAGCCATTCGTGCCTATCAATTGTGGCGCCATTCCCAGAGAGCTGCTCGAAAGTGAATTGTTCGGACATGAGAAAGGAGCCTTTACCGGAGCAACTGCATCCAGGGAAGGGCGCTTCGAATTGGCTAATGGGGGTACTCTCTTCCTGGATGAAATCGGAGATATGCCTCTGAGTATGCAGGTCAAGCTGTTGCGGGTTCTGCAGGAGCGCAGTTTTGAGCGGGTTGGTGGTATCAAAACCATTACGACCGACGTAAGAATTATCGCAGCTACCCATCAGAATCTGGAGGAGATGATTGCAAGAGGCGAATTTCGGCAGGACCTATATTTCCGCATCAATGTTTTTCCGATTGAAATGCCTCCGCTGAGGTCTCGAAGCGAAGATGTTCCCCTGCTATTGAATGAGTTAATAGCTTCCATGGAAGGAGAAAAGCGAGGTTCGGTGCGCTTCAATTCAAGCGCAATTGCTGCGCTGAAAAAATACCACTGGCCGGGTAATGTTCGAGAGCTGGCAAATCTGGTTGAGAGGATGGCCATACTACATCCCCACGGTATAGTCGGCGAACAGGATTTGCCATCCCATTTGCAGTCAGCGCCGGGCAGTCAGGCAGCATCGCAAGAGTCCCTGCCGCACGGGGGGGAGATAGACAGAGAGGAGATTGATAACAATGAGAGTTTTGAAGCCTTGCCTCTGGAGGGGCTGGATTTGAAAGAGTATCTTTCCAGTCTTGAAAAAGACTTAATCTGTCAGGCTCTCTCAGATTCAGGGGGTGTTGTTGCCAGAGCTGCTGACCGACTGCATATGCGTCGAACCACGCTGGTAGAAAAAATTCGCAAATACGATTTGCCCAGGGCTACTGGCAACGACGAAGATTCAGTCTCGCCTGCTGAATCGAAGGCGGCACAATCTGACCCTATTCAGGGTGATGGAATCACGACCTGACCAGCGATAACTGCTTCCTCTAGCAGTAATGATGTTTCCGACCCCGAACCGCTGGTTTGTTCAAACTTGACCAGTAACAGATCCCAATCTCTGGCTAGCCAGAAAGTGGTTCGGCGTGCGCTGCCTGGCTCGCGGATTCTTTCCACTTTGATGCAATCCAGTACCCCAAGCCCGGTTTCCACAGCTTCTGCACCGGTGACCCGATAAAGATGGGTTTCAATTTCGCTGGCATCTACCATCCGAATTTCCATCTCGCGTACTTCTTCGTTCGCCAGGGTCTCGCGAAGGTGCAGCTGGAAACTCAACTTGTCTAAAATGCCGGGCGTGATGGCCAGCTGCCATTGGTTATCTTTGTCCGAGCTGACGGCAACATGCTGATTCCAGTCAAATGCAACCTCTTCTTCCCGTTTGGATATTCCCGTTTGCAGGTAGCGGTACATTTCTGGCAACAGATTGCCATCCCGGTGAGTAAACTGGCTGGTTTCAAGAATTTGACCCAGCGTGGCACCGAGTACCCTGACGGTCATGGATTGAGTCAATAGATAACGGCTGTTGTCCATCGACTCGAGCTTGCGTTCCGCTGTGGCAGACATGCCCACCGCTCTGGCGCTGTATTTAGCCTGATAGGTTAAGGGTTCCTGCCCGAGGCTGTCCGGTACCCAACTGGTCGTGAGAATTACTACTAGGGCCCATACGGTGAAAATTTTCATCGCGCCGTGCGTCCCTAGAGTCTGATGCCGCCGATAGGCAGGATCTGATCATCGAGCAGGGCGGTTTGCTCGCCCATCTCCAGTCTGCCAGCAGCAAACATACTGACGACCTGCGGATAGATGCGGTGTTCTTCAACGTGGACTCTTTGCTGCAGGGTATCCGCACTGTCGTCTGGTTCTATTGTTATAGCGGCCTGCGCGATGACTGGTCCACCATCTAAATGTTCAGTAACGAAATGTATTGAAACGCCGTGCTCTTTGTCGCCCGCTTCCAACACTCGCTGATGCGTATTCGTGCCGGGATACTTTGGTAACAATGACGGATGAATGTTTATGATATGCCCCTTGAAATGCCTGACGAACTCGCTTGAGAGAATGCGCATAAAACCTGCAAGCACGATCAGCCGTGGTTGTAGTTCATCCAGCTTGTTAATGAGATCGCGATCGAATGAAATCCGATCGGGATAGAGTCGATGATCTATGACGTGGGTCGCGATGTCAGCATGCTGCGCGCGTTGCAGTCCAAAGGCGTCGGGTTTATTACTAATAACTCCTACAATCCGGTAGTTGGAGTTTGAGCTGGCATCAATCAATGCCTGGAGATTGCTGCCGTTGCCGGAAATCAGAACGGCGACAGGGCAGTGCGTATCCATCATGCAAGCTCCGGCCTCATGCTTTGAAAGTCACCGGCTGCTCGCCTTCAGCAGCCGGACAGATACTACCTATCAGGGCCGCACCTCGATTACAGGATTTCAGGATACTCAGAGCCTTCTCGCTGTCTGCCTCCGACACACAAACGATCATGCCGAGTCCACAGTTAAAGGTACGATATAACTCCAAATCTTCCACGTGTCCCTTGGCCTGGAGCCATTTGAAAATTGCGGGTAATTCCCAGCTGCGTAAATCGATTTCGGCGCGGGTGCCAGCGGGTAATACTCTGGGTAGGTTTTCCACTATGCCACCGCCTGTGATGTGGGCAAGCGCATTCACGCGGGTGCTTTGCGCCAGCTGTTTTGCGGCTTTTACATAGATTTCGGTAGGCGCAAGCAAGGCTTCTCCCAGAGTTGTATTTTCGAATGCCAGCCCGAGATCACTGCCATCGCGTTCGATTATTTTGCGAATCAGCGAGAAGCCGTTGGAATGCGGCCCGGAAGAAAAAAGACCGATGAGATGATCGCCCGGGCTTACCCGCGATTTTTCGATGATGTCCTCTTTTTCGACAATCCCAACTGCAAAGCCTGCGAGATCGTAGTCTCCTCCTTCATACATTCCCGGCATTTCGGCTGTCTCGCCACCGATTAATGCACAACCAGCCAGTTCGCAACCGCGGCCGATTCCCGCCACGACCTCGGTAGCCCTCGCTACATCGAGTTTGCCGGTTGCATAATAGTCGAGAAAGAACAGTGGCTCGGCACCGCAGACTATGAGGTCATTGACGCACATCGCGACCAGATCAATACCTACAGTTCCATGTAACCCCAGTTCCATTGCCAGCTTGAGTTTGGTGCCTACTCCGTCGGTCGCGGATACCAGAACCGGCTGCCGGTATCCGGCTGGCAATTCGAACAGCCCCCCAAACCCGCCAAGTCCCGAAATGACCTCGGGTCGTCTAGTCTTTTCCGTAACGCTTTTGATGTTTTCTACCAGCGCGTTACCGGCGTCGATATCGACTCCGGCATCACGATAACTCAGGCTGCCAATTGCTGCGGATTGACTTGAATTGCCGGTGTCTTCGTCCATACTCTTACCTTGAAAATGCTCACTAATCTGCTGCAGTTTGTCCTGCGCGGGTCATTCAGCGCATGTTACCAGCTGCGAATAAACGAGTCTTCCTAAGTTTGATCGTACCCGCAGGCAGCTTAACCATAACTGAAGATCCGGGCCTTTTGATGTCCGGTCACCGCGTCAAATAGTTGATTAAATAAGCTTGGGACAGAGTTATTGCGATGGATTCTGTAGGGGGTTTTAGTATCATCGCGGATTATGAGACCGATATCAGCATCGCTTGCGCTAATATTCTGCACACTGCCCGCATTGACGTCGACTGCCGTCTGGGCATTGCCGGTTGCTGGTCTGTATAGACATGAGATTGGTGTAAACAATCAGAGTGAACAGGAACGCAACAGGGCGTTTCAGGAATCCCTCGCAGCAGTCATTGTCAAGGTGACTGGTGAGTCGCGCTGGTTGGAAAATTCCAGTATTCAACGGGCTATCGAAAATGCCCGCAGCTATGTTGAGGCCATTGAGTATCGCAGTGAATCAGTAATCCGGGAAAACCTTGACGAATCAGCGACTGATGTCGGGCCTAACGCGCCACTCCCGATGCTGGTCGATCAGGAATTCTTACAGGTCAGTTTCGCTCAGGATCTGGTCGACCAGCTGCTGGCAGATGCCGCGATTCCGGTGTGGGATAGTAATAGACCCGGTGTGCTTGTTTGGATGGCATTACAGAATGATGCCGGTGATCGCTACCTGCTGACTCCGGAAAATGATCCAGGAATTGTCGAACTGATGCAGCAGTTTGCAGCTCTGCGTGCAATCCCGATAATTTTTCCGGTACTAGATTTCGAAGATCGAAGAGCGCTCAGCGCTGATCTCATCTGGTCGCTGGATGATCAGGCTATAAGGTTGGCGAGTGAGAGGTACGCGGCCGACAGCATCCTGGCAGGTCGGCTTCATATCACCGCCAGCGGCGATCTGGTGGGATTATGGCAGTTTATTTTTCAGGAGCAGGTCGAAGTTTTTGACAGTCTCGATACCGAGCTTACTCGTTATATCTCAGAACCCCTCGACCGCATTACAGCGCAATTGGCGAGGCATTTTGCGGTGGTGCCATCCCGCATCGGATTGCAGACGGCCAGACTGCGTATTGAAGGCATCGATGGACTGGTTGCCTATGCAGAGTTGATTGCTTATCTACAGCAATTGGTTATGGTTGATTCGGTAACGATTTCTGCCCTCAATGGAAACGTTCTGGAACTCAATCTGTCACTTCAGGGTAGTCAGGGGCAGCTATATGAATTACTCGGTCTGGACCGAAACCTCATGCCGCTGGATCCCGGGGGGCTCGAAGGAGGCCAGGTGCTGAGCTATCGCTGGGTTCGTTGATATGGAAAAGCATGCCCCGCAGCAGCTATTGCTTGGACTTGAGTTGGAAAAGACCGCGACGCTGGAGAGCTTTCAGAGTGCGCAGGCCGATCGACAACTGGTTCAGCATCTTCGAAATCGAGTCATTGAATCGTGCGAGCCGCTGACATTCATCTGGGGTGCCGGTGGAACGGGGAAAACCCACATTCTTCAAGCGATATGTCATGAATTGACCTGCGCGGGCGAGACGCCGATTTACCTGCCCTTAAGCAGGTCCGGGGAACTGGCCCCGGAGGTCCTGGAAGGACTCGAGAATCTCGATCTGGTTTGTTTTGACGATATCGACGCGATCGCCGGCGAACCCGCTTGGGAACAGGCTCTGTTCAGTTTTTATAATCGCGCGCAAAACAGTGGTGTACGGCTGGTAATTGCCGCCTCTGCACCACCAGGCCAACTGCGGATCAGGTTACGCGACCTGCAGTCGCGCTTACAGTCTGGCGTGGTATTTCAGGTTCATGAACTTTCAGATCGGGAGAAAGCAGAGCTGTTGTGTAAGCGGGCAAGGGGGCTTGGAATCGAACTGTCGAAGCCTGTGCTCGACTATGTTCTGCAAAGGCATGATCGACAGGTAGTCGCCCTGGTAGACTTATTGCAAAAACTGGACAAACTGTCACTGGAGCAGCAGCGGCCGATTACTATACCGCTAGTCAGACAGCTCATGGGCTGGTGACTTGACGGCCTTTTCGAATAAGAGCTATCAACCCTGCGAATAGCAAGCAACAGACCGATGCTTCCAGCAGTCCCAGCAAAAGTTTCTCCGGTGTGAAAGCGGTTAGCACTCCATGGACAAAATAAATCAGCACCACGAAGCTGAGCCACTGGTACGTTCGAACTCTGGAACGGTGTAGTCCCGTCAAAAACAGCATCAGCGGCATGATCTGCAGCAGCCAGATAAGGAGCGTGGCTGGATTCAGGCCAACAGTAAGGGAAAGGCTATTGAGGAAAAGCACGCCAATAAGGCTATAGAACAAATACAGCACGAGGGTTCTGAGTTGCACAGCAGGTTTATTCATGGGATCAGGAATGACGGACTATGGCGGAAAAGAACTTTCAGATTTCCAGTTTCAGCGCCAGCTTTGCGATACGCTCACCCATGGCTATGCAAAGCTGGGTTTCAGAATCGCTAATCAACTTGTTGCTGTCGGGCCCGGCATGGTGACTTGGTCCATAGGGTGTGCCGCCGCCGGAGGTGGTGTTCAGCTGTGGCAAGGAATAGGGTAGGCCGCAAATTACCATGCCGTGGTGTAACAGCGGATTCATCATGCTCAACAAAGTACTTTCCTGGCCACCATGCAATGACGAGGACGAAGTAAACACGGCGGCTGGTTTGTCTATCAATGCACCGGACACCCACAAACTTCCAGTACTGTCCAGAAAGTATTTGAGAGGAGCAGCCATATTGCCAAACCGTGTGGGGCTACCCAGAACGAGGCCGGCGCAGTGTCGCAGGTCATCCTCTTGGCAATACACAGCGCCAGACTCTGGTATCGGTGGTTCGGTCGCTTCGTGGTTGGGAGATACCGCCGGCACGGTTCGCACACGGGCTTCGATATCCGGAACCTGTTCGATTCCTCTGGCTATCAGCTCCGCCATGCGTGCTACTGCCCCATGGCGGCTGTAATAAAGGACAAGAACGTACGGTGATTGCATTTATACTTCCTCAATGAACCGCAATACATTCTCGGGCGGTCGACCGATGATGGCATGGCTGCCGACGATGACAATTGGGCGCTGCAGCAATATGGGGTGCTTGACCAGAAGGTCCAGCACGATCTCGTCTGCCAGACTTTCATCCTCCAGTCCAAGGGCCTCGAACTCTGGTTCGCTGCGCCGCAGAACATCTCGAACATGCATGCCCAGTTTCTGCAATACCTCCTCGAGTGCTTCGCTATCGAGCGGGGTTTCCAGGTAGTAAACAATCTCCGGCGAAATGTCGTTTTCTTCGAGCAATGCCAGTACCGCTCGTGATTTGGAGCATCGGGGATTATGAAAAACAGTTACTTTCTCCATAGTTTTATCTCGCTAAGCGCTATCGATAAATTTCTGTGTGGCCAGTTTATCAGCTGCTGCCTGGTCAAGTTGTCGCAGAAAATTTCTCGCCAGTTGATATTCAGGCGCATCCAGATTTCCGTGCAGCTCGGTAGATTGAGTTTCTCTGAGACTGCGCCAGATTTCCAGCAAGGTACAGTCCTCAATCGAGCCAGTTGGCAGGAAACTTGGCGGTTCTGAATCTGTGCTGGCCAATAGTCCAATACTCAGCAGATGGTTCAGGGCCTGCTCTGTAGTATTCGGGTTCGTGCCAAGTTGCGACACGATCTCATCCTGAGACAACGGGGGTAACTTGTGTTTGAAGCGCTGGATTATCAATGCTGCGACCGCAAGCGTGAGTTCTTCCTGTTGGGCGATACTTAACGGCTGGGGCTTACGACCGGTCCGCGCTTTACCCGGATACTGATGGTAGTAGGCAATATCAGATCCAAGTAGCACAACCAGCCAGCCAATGTAAGCAAAGATCATCAGTGCCAGCACGGTGGCAAATGCCAGGTAGATCGATTCGCGCGCAGCGGAAATAAGAAATCCCCCAAAAAATGCGCCCATAAGTTTCCAGACAATAGTGGTGACGATTCCGCCGGTCAGTGCTGACGAGAATCGGACTCTGGTGTTAGGCAGAAAGCTATAGGCAAAGGCGAATGCCAGTGACATGAAAAGCAAGGGAAACAGAAAGGCAATAAAGTTGATCAGTGCGCTACCAAAAGCCAGGCGCTCCAGTAGATTGGAAAAGAAGACGGTATTTACGGAAGAGGTAATGCTGATAGAGAGAAATATCAGTAACGGGCTGACTATGACCGCGAACAGATATTCACTCACCCGGTTTGACCAGCTTCGCCCCCGGCTGACTCCCCAGATGAAATTAAAAGAACTTTCGATTTTGCGCATCATATCAAGGACCAGGTATATCAGGAGTCCTGTGCTGGTTATGCCGATGACACCGACCTGAATATTGTCTACAAAGTCGATAATCTGAGTTACCACGAGTTCGCGCCGCTCCCCCATAATTTCGAAAAGATCATAGAGCGCTCCTTCCATCACGTTATGCACTCCCAGACTTTTCAGTACTGCGAACAGAAGCGCCAGTGTGGGAATGAATCCAAGGACGGTCGAGTAAACCAGGCTCATGGCGCGCAAGCTTAGCTGTCCCTCGGCTATATCTCTGCTGATGGCAAAAATTAGCTGCGCAGTGCGCACCAGCAAGCGTCGCCACCGGGGGGCAGTGGCAAGATTATTAGCCCATAGCAAGCTCGCTGCGTGCTGCTGAATATTTTGTTTGAAAGACTGGAGATTGATAGGGTCGGACGCCATGATGTATTGTCGATGTTTTATGAGCGTTTCATTATACGGTATCCCCATGGGTTAACCAGTCAGTCGACTGCGCAGGCTGGTTCTTGTCCTGACAACTTGAGATTCTAATATGGGAGCAACTGATCTGGCGTTTCATGGTTTCGTTAGTGGTCGAGTGCAGGGGGTTTTCTTTCGCGCCGAAACTCGACGGAAAGCTATTCAGCTGGGGTTAAGCGGCTGGGTTAAAAATCTGGATGACGGCAGGGTGGAGTTTCTGATCAGCGGTTCTGAACAGGCACTGGCGCTAATGCGAACCTGGTTGCAGGTCGGACCCCGCCTGGCACGGGTTGATCAGCTGTTGCTGGAACAAGTGAACCGGAGTTGCGGGCCAGGTTTCCATATTCACAAATGACTCTGGATTCGTGCTTACGGCATCTTTTCGAGCAGTTTTTCTTTCAGGAAGCCCTCCAACTGATCGATCGCAATCATCTGTTTGTCGCTATCACTTCGACCCTTGTACTCTACGACACCGTCCACAAGAGTGCGCGGCGAAACGACAATTCTGTGGGGGATGCCAATCAGTTCGGAGTCGGCAAACTTGACGCCAGCACTGATTTTTTTGTCCCGGTCATCTAGCAGCACTTCGATTCCCAGATCAGTGGCCTGTTTCCATATCGTTTCGCTGGTACTGACAACCTGCTCCGATTTATGTCCGTCTATGGGAATCACTATCAGCTGGAACGGCGCTATGTTGGCAGGCCAGATGATGCCGCGTTCGTCGTGGCGCTGCTCTATGCAGGCGGCAATAATCCGGGTGACGCCGATACCGTAGCAACCCATGGTCATCACTACGTTGCGGCCATTTTCGTCCAGAACTCCCGCATTCATTGCTTCACTGTACTTGGTGCCAAGCTGAAAAATATGACCAACTTCTATACCGCGTTTTATCGCGAGAGTACTCCTACCGTCACTGCTCAGATCTCCTTCCTGGACGACACGTATGTCAGCTTCCCGATCAAAATAACATTCTTGTCGCCAATTGGCATTGATCAAATGCTGACCTGCCTTGTTGGCGCCACAGATAAAATTCGTCATGCTTGCAGCGCTACAGTCTGCGATAGTCACGATGTCAGAGCGCAGCGGTCCGAGATTCCCTGGCGGGCATCCGATTGCCTTTTCAATCTCTGCATCAGTTGCAAATGTCAGAGGCGACATTACTTCTGGTAACTTGGCGGCCTTGGTTTCATTGAGCTCCTGGTCGCCGCGAAGTACCAGTGCCACCAGGCTAGGAGAGGCATCTTCGGAATCAACTCCGTGTACCAGGAGCATTTTTAACATGCTCCTTGCGGAGCGCTGCAAGGTCTCTTCCAGCTCATTGATACTATGGGCGTCACCAGTATCGACGGATTCCGTGGCAGGTTCACCGATGGGAGTGTCGGGAGGCAGTGCAGGTGCGCCTGCGGCCAGCTCAATGTTGGCGGCATAGTCGCCGGTCGCTGCAAATACAATCTGGTCCTCACCCGAATCGGCCAGCACATGAAACTCGTGCGAGAGCGCACCACCGATATTTCCGGAGTCAGCCAGGACAGCCCGGTATTCGAAGCCAAGCCGATCGAAAATATTACAATAAACCTGGTACATGTCGCCGTAGGTCTTGTTCAGGCACTCCTGGTCCAGGTGAAATGAGTAGGCGTCTTTCATCAGAAATTCCCGAGCACGCATCACGCCGAATCGTGGTCGTCTTTCGTCACGGAATTTGGTTTGAATCTGGTAAAAGGTGGCTGGCAACTGCTTGTAACTGTTGTATTCGGCGCGAACCAGGTCAGTAATGACTTCTTCGTGGGTGGGCCCGAGACAAAAGTCTCGTTCATGGCGATCGACAAACCGAAGTAATTCGGGGCCCATGATCTCCCATCGACCCGATTCCAGCCACAGATCTGCAGATTGCACCACCGGCATGGATACCTCCATGGCCCCGGATCGGTCCATTTCCTCGCGAATAATGTTTGTCACCTTGTGCAGCACTCGCCAACCCATGGGTAACCAGGTATACAGACCACTGGCCAGCTTTCGTATCAGGCCAGCCCGTAACATGAGTTTGTGGCTGATTATCTCGGCGTCCGCCGGGCTCTCTTTTACTGTTGCTATCAGGTAGTTACTGGCTCGCATCTACTGGTTTCCTGGGTAGGGTTACTTAAACGAGAAAGGCAGCCCTGGGCTGCCTTTCTTTTTCCACTTTTCCCACTTTCCACTGATCATTGCCTTGTGGCCATGATTGAATACAAGAACAGAAGTGCCTATTGCGCGAACTCTTTCAGCTTCTTGAGTGGAAGTACCTTTACACGGGTCGAAGCAGGCTTGCGTGGGACGTCCATCAATTCTCCAGGTTTGAATGGGTTCGGTACGCCTTTACGCGCTGGTCGGGCAGGTCTGACGACAGATTTGATCTTCAGCAATCCGGGCAGGGTAAATTCGCCGACCGAGCGCTTGCGTATGTGACGCTCTATGACACTGCCAAGTTCTTCCAGAACTGCCGCCACCTGCTTTCTTGAAAGGTCAGTGTTTTGCGCAAGTTCATTCAATATTTCTGTTTTTGTGAATTTCTTTGTCACTGCAGGGGCACGTTTGGCTTTTGGTGCTGCTTTGGCAGTGCTCGCTTTCCTTGATGCTTTTTTTACGGCCATGGTTAGATCTCATTCTCTTGATAGGTAGAACTCATAGATCACTGGTTGCGGAAGGTGCGGTCTGCAAGCTCTCAAAAATTTCGAAAAGTCAGCTATGTCGCCGGGAATTTGAATACAAATGCCAAACAATTTACGGTACCGAAAAGGAGCTTGGAATACCCGAACACAGGGGCGCTATTTATAAATCATCTCCTGCTGGCAAGCAAGCATAAATGTAAGTGTTACTCCTAAAACACTGGTCTATTTGCTGCCCACAAGAATTGCATCGCGGGTTGTCCGATTTGCAGACCTGTTAAGCAGAAAGTTGATCAATCCGCACAAGAGTTCCAAGGATAATTCGTCGGGCAGTAGAGCCATAGCAAACTTGACGAATTGCAGTGGCGGCAAAAAGATATGTGCGTGGGATTTGAGTAATAGGTTATAATCCGCGGCTTTTGAGCCTGGCCAGATAAGGTCTCAGCGTTGATTCCCAGGCAAGCAATCGTGCATTTTTCAAGTGCTTGGATCGCTCTGAGCAGACCGACCAGTCCGGGTATTGTTGAGAATTGGAATTAGATATTCATGCCTATTTATGAATACCGGTGCTCCAGTTGTGGTCATGAACTGGAGACTCTGCAAAAAATTAGCGACGCTCCCCTGACATCCTGCCCGGAGTGCCAGCAGAACAGTCTCCAAAAGCTGGTTTCTGCAGCCAGTTTTCGTCTGAAAGGCGGCGGTTGGTACGAGACTGATTTCAAAAAGGGTAACAAAAAACATCTCGCCGATAGTGGTGAGAAGTCATCAGGCAAAGAGTCCGGTGCCGACAAGCCTGCTGCTGCAGAAGCGCCGGCAGAGAAAAAAACATCAAGCGGCGGTGAAGCAAAAACTGCCAGCGCTGGAACTGGTGGCGGGTCAGCCTGACGATTCCCACTAACTTGAATCAGAAGGTATTGAAGAACGGGACGGATTAGCAATGCGCAGTCATTATTGTGGTGAACTCAATCAATCGCACATCGGAGAAGAAGTGCGTCTCTGTGGTTGGGTGCACCGAAGACGAGATCATGGCGGGGTCATTTTTCTGGATCTACGGGATCGCGATGGTATCACCCAGGTCGTGTACGATCCGGATACCGAAGCAAGCTTTGCCACCGCAGAAGGAGTTCGGAATGAATTCGTAGTACAGGTTACCGGTAAGGTACGAGCGCGCCCGGAAGGCACCGTGAATCCCGAAATGTCCACGGGATCGATCGAGGTGCTGGGGAAGGAATTGACGGTCCTCAACGCGTCCCAGACTCCACCTATTCAGCTTGACGAGCATGTCGACGTCAACGAGGATATCCGCCTGCGATATCGTTATGTAGATCTGCGCCGACCAGAAATGGTCGCAAAGCTGCGGTTCCGTTCCAAAGTAACCAACACCATTCGCAATTTTCTCGATGCTAACGGCTTTCTCGACATTGAAACGCCGATCCTGACCAAGGCGACGCCAGAAGGTGCCAGAGATTACCTGGTACCTAGCCGAACTCATGAGGGTCGATTTTTCGCATTGCCGCAGTCGCCTCAATTGTTCAAACAGATTCTCATGGCAGCGGGCATGGATCGTTATTTTCAAATTGCCAAGTGTTTTCGCGACGAAGACCTGCGAGCTGACCGGCAACCGGAATTTACCCAGATCGACATAGAAGCTTCCTTCACTGATGAAGAGCAGATCATGTCGATTACCGAGAGTATGATCAGGCAGGTGTTCCAGGAGCATCTTGGCGTCGAACTGGGGGACTTTCCGCGCATGACCCATGCGGAGGCGATTCGACGTTTCGGTTCGGACAAACCGGATTTACGGATCGATATGGAGCTGGTAGATGTTGCAGATCTGATGCAAGCCGTCGATTTTAAAGTGTTCAGTGGGCCGGCAAATGATCCCGAAAGCAGGGTGGTGGCACTGCGTGTTCCTGGCGGGGCCACGATCAGCCGCAAAGAAATTGACGACTATACCAAGTTCGTCGGAATCTACGGTGCCAAAGGACTTGCTTGGATTAAGGTCAACGATCTTGCGGCTGGAGTGGAAGGATTGCAGTCGCCGATTCTCAAATTCATGCCCGAGTCGACAATTGCTGATTTGATGCAGCGTCTGGGTGTTGCTGATGGCGACATTGTGTTTTTTGGCGCAGACAAGACAGAAGTAGTCAATGAGGCTCTTGGTGCACTTCGAGTTCGTGTGGGCGAGAGCTTGGGAATGGTCGCCGCTGGCTGGGCGCCGCTCTGGGTAATTGAGTTTCCCATGTTCGAGAAAGACAAGGAAGGTGGGTTAACACCTCTGCATCATCCGTTCACATCACCTTCCTGCAGCAGCGAAGAGCTGGCATTGAATCCTGCTATTGCGCTGTCGAGAGCCTACGATATGGTGCTTAATGGTACTGAGCTTGGCGGGGGGTCCATTCGAATTAGTAATCCCGAGACTCAGCAATCGGTGTTCAAGATTCTGGGTATCGGTGACGAAGAAGCTAAAGACAAGTTCGGATTCCTGCTGGATGCTTTGCGCTTTGGTTGTCCGCCGCATGGGGGTATAGCATTCGGACTGGATAGGCTGATTATGCTGATGACTGGAGCAAATTCGATCCGAGAGGTCATTGCGTTTCCGAAAACCCAGTCAGCTGCCTGTCCTTTGACGAATGCGCCCGGACAGGTATCGAGTGCGCAGCTGAATGAACTGAGTATTCGGGTCAGGGAAAGGATTAAGGAATAGCGGTACATTTTTATCGGAGTAAGCAATGGCGGGGCACAGCAAATGGGCCAACATCAAGCATCGTAAAGCCGGTCAGGACGCCAAACGCGGCAAGATATTTACCAAGATAATTCGAGAGCTGACCGTGGCGGCCAAAGCTGGTGGCGGCAACGTGGCAGACAATCCCAGGCTGCGGGCAGTAGTCGACAAGGCGCTTGCTGCCAATATGACCCGAGATACCGTCGATCGTGCCATTGCGCGTGGAGCAGGCACCGCGGAAAATGAAAATCTTGAGGAACTGGTTTATGAAGGCTACGGTCCAGGAGGGGTAGCGGTTCTGGTGGAGACGCTGACCGATAACAAGAACCGGACAGTGGCTGAGGTGCGTCACGGTTTCACCAAATTTGGCGGTAGTTTGGGAACGTCTGGTTCAGTATCGTATATGTTCGAGCGCACCGGAGTTATATCGTTTCCGGCTGGCAGTGACGAAGAGAAAATCATGGACAGCGCGCTCGAAGCCGGTGCCCACGATGTTATCAACAATGATGACGGCACAATTGATGTCATGACCACTCTGGAAAGTTTCGGGGCGGTCAAGGACGCGCTTCTGGCTGATGGCCTGGAGCCGGGCAGCGCCGAGGTTACAATGCTTGCTGCCAACGAGACCGAACTGGACCTTGATTGTGCTCAGTCATTGCTCAAACTGGTGGATCATCTGGAAGACCTTGATGATGTTCAGAATGTGTTTACCAATGCCAACATTTCGGAAGAGGTTATGGGTCAGCTGTAGACCTTCGCTAATTGGGGGTCCGACATGGCGATAATTCTGGGAATAGATCCGGGATCCCGAGTTACCGGGTATGGGCTGATCAATGCCACTGGCAACAAACTGGAATACGTTGCCTGTGGTGCGATCCGGACCGGAGACGACGAGCACCCTGAACGGTTGCGAAAAATATTTGATGACCTCAGTCAGGTAATAGAGAGATATTGTCCGCAGCAGGCTGCGATAGAAGAAATTTTCATGGGCCGCAACGCGGCGGCGGCACTTAAGCTAGGTCAGGCAAGGGGAAGCGCAATTGTTGCCTGCCTGCACAACGGTGTACCACTGGAAGAGTATTCGGCCCGGAAGATCAAGCAGGCGGTAGTAGGTAAAGGCGCCGCGGAAAAAAAGCAGGTGCAACACATGGTGAAAGCTTTGCTGGGCATTACGGCGGACCTGCAGGAAGATTCGGCAGATGCACTGGGTGTTGCCATTTGTCATGCCAATACTCAGGCGGGTCTGATTCGTATGGCCGGTGCGCGCAAATTCAGCAGGCGAAGACTGAAAGTTCAGTAATTTCGGGAGGTCGGCTTGATCGGCAGAATACGCGGCACGTTGCTTGAAAAGCAGCTCTCAGAGATTCTTCTCGATGTAAACGGCATTGCTTACGAAATCAGTGTTCCCATGAGCACGCTCTATCAGCTGCCGGAGACTGGCCAGCCGCTGACATTGCACACCCACCTGGCAGTCAGAGAAGATGCTCACGTGCTTTACGGCTTCATCTCTGTCGCAGAGAAAAGTTTGTTCCGTTCTTTGGTAAAGGTAAGCGGTGTGGGGCCAAAATTGGCGCTTGCAATTCTTTCGGGAATGGCGGTCGATGAGTTCGTCCGGACGGTAAACGCCAACGATGTCGAGTCGCTGGTACGAATGCCGGGTGTTGGCAAAAAAACAGCTGAAAGGTTGGTAATCGAGATGCGAGATCGGCTGGCAGAATGGGGGCCTTCCGCGCTTCCCGAGGGGCAGGGAGGTATTTTTGTGGCCGGCAGCGAATCGAAGGTGTCTGCCGAGGCGGAGACTGCATTGATCAGCCTGGGTTATAAGCCGACCGAGGCAAGTCGTACAATTGCGCAAGTGCTGAAGGAAAACAGTGATATCTCCGACAGTGGCACGCTGATTCGGCTGGCATTGAAAAGCATGGGCTGATTATGCAGGAACATGAGCGATTGGTTGAAGCTGAAGCACAGGCAAATGAGGATCGAGTCGATCGAGCGATCAGGCCGGTGTATCTGCGGGACTACATTGGCCAGCAGGAAGTTAAAGATCAATTGGATATTTTTATAAATGCGGCTCGTAATCGAGCAGAGGCGTTGGATCATACGCTGGTGTTTGGTCCCCCGGGGCTGGGTAAGACTACCCTTGCCCACATCATCGCAAATGAGTTGGATGTATCAATAAAGACTACATCTGGCCCGGTTCTGGAAAAAGCTGGCGATCTGGCGGCCATGCTCACCAATCTGGAGGAAGGAGATGTTCTTTTTATCGACGAGATCCATCGGCTGAATCCTGCGATTGAAGAAATTCTGTATCCGGCAATGGAGGATTATCAGCTTGATATTATGATCGGTGAAGGCCCGGCGGCCCGGTCGATCAAATTGGATCTGCCGCCATTTACTCTGGTCGGCGCTACTACCCGCGCCGGTCTGCTTACCTCCCCTCTGCGTGACCGGTTTGGGATTATTCAGCGACTGGAGTTTTACTCGGTCCCGGAGCTCAGTGAGATTGTTGCCCGCTCTGCCAGTATATTGGGTTCAGTGATAGAACCCCAGGGCGCACTGGAAATTGCCCGACGCAGTCGTGGTACTCCTCGTATCGCAAACAGATTGCTCCGCCGGGTGAGGGATTATTCAGAGGTCAAGGGTGAGGGCAAAATTGATCAGCACTACGCGGGAAAAGCACTGGATATGCTCAGTATCGATAGCAGTGGATTTGATCAGATGGATCGTCGGCTATTGCTCACCATGATAGAAAAATTTGCCGGAGGGCCGGTGGGGATCGACAGCCTGGCCGCCGCTATCAGCGAAGAACGGGAAACCCTGGAGGACGTTGTAGAGCCCTATCTGATTCAGCAAGGATTCATTATGCGAACCCCCAGGGGAAGGATGGTAACTCAGCACGCATATACCCACTTCGGCATCCTTCCCCCGAAAGGTGAAGGGGACCTGTTCAAGCCCGACTGACTGATTGGTTTGCGGTGGTAGCGGTATTCGCTGATTGCCACTATTACGCCACATTTAATCATCAGGAAATCAGCATTTTTCCTCATGGCACCAGTTTTTGGGTGTTTAATCGTCTTTTACCAAACTATTTCATGATTTGGCCGAACTAATGGATAGGCCTCTTGATCCCTACAGGAGGCCGTTTGCGTGCGAGAATTCGGATAAAAGTCAGTGAATCAGTCAATCAGCCCCATAGAGTTAATATTTGGTGCCAGCCTGGAAGTCCAGCTGGTCATTTATGTCCTGTTGCTGTTGTCGATCATCTCCTGGGTAATGATCGTTCAACGGTGGATGGTTCTGTCTGCCGCATCCAAAGGGGTGTTTAGTTTTGAGCAGCGCTTCTGGTCCGGTATCGACCTTAGCCAGCTTTATAAAGAAGGCACTCAGATGCAGAAGGAGGAACTGCCGATTGTAGGCATGGAAAATATATTTCGCGCCGGATTTAAAGAGTTCATGCGCTTGCGCCAGAAGGGAAATGTGGACAGGGAAGCCGTGATGAACGGATCTCAGAGGGCGATGCGCGTGGCTTATTCGAGGGAGGAGGAAAAGCTGGAACGGCATTTGCCCTTTCTGGCGACAGTGGGCTCAGTCAGCCCCTATATCGGTTTGTTCGGTACGGTGATCGGTATAATGAACGCCTTTCTTGGACTGGCTACTCAGAGCCAGACCACTTTACAGGCCGTTGCGCCGGGCATTGCAGAGGCGCTGATAGTCACTGCAATCGGATTATTTGCGGCTATTCCTGCGGTGGTTTCCTACAATCGATACGCAGCGACAGTAGAGTCAATCACCGGTTCGTACGCCACATTCGCCGACGAGTTTTCCAGTATCCTGCATCGACAGCTTTACAGCCAATAGGAAACCATTCAGCTACCGCCGGGATGACAGCGATAGCGGCCAAAACCAATGGACATTATCAGAAAAAAACGTAAACCGATGGCTGAGATCAATGTCGTGCCCTACATTGATGTCATGCTTGTGTTGCTTGTGGTATTCATGGTGACAGCTCCGTTGCTGAATCAGGGAATTGAGGTGAATTTGCCAGAGGCCAATAACGAGCCATTGCCGATTGATGAGAATCAGGAAACACTGGTTATTTCGATCACCGAGGATCAGGATTACTTTATCAGTATCGGAGCCACCGCCGAAAACCGGCAACCCGTCACGCTGGAGACCATAGGACGGCAGGTGGCTCAAGTATTGGGAGCCAACCCGGGCATACAGGTAATGATTGAAGGAGATACTAATGCTAATTGGGGCACCATGATTGCCCTGATAACCACACTGCAGGCTGCTGGTGCTGCCAATCCGAACTTTATCACTCAGCCTTTGCAAAGTCTGTGACGGGAGCGACACCGTTGGAAACCCTGCAGCCGCGTCTGAACCTTGTCAGCCATATTGAAATTTATAATGGTTATCCCGCGTCTCTGGTAGTAGCGCTAATGCTGCATTTTACGGTCCTCGCGGCCCTGGTTTATTCCGGCGTCACCCAGCCGTCGCCAAATCCCGAAATCGTTCAGCCTTCAATTCGGGCATTTACCCTTGAGGAGAATCCTCAGTTGCGCAACGAGCGCCTGCAGCAGCGTCGCGTCGCAGAACAGCAGCAACGGGATCGCCAGGCTGAACTCCAGCGACAGGCTGAGGAGCAGCGGCTGCGGGAGGCAGAGGAAGCCGCCAGACGTGCAGAGCAGGAGCGATTAGCAGAGCAGCAACGCCAGGCCGAACAGCTTCGTCAGCGACAGGAGGTCGCAGAGCGTGAGCGGCTGGCTGAATTGCAGCGACAGCGGGAAGCCGAGCAGCAGGCCAGGGCAAGAGAACAGGAACAGCAGCGTCAGAGAGAGCTTGCCGCTGAGCAGGGCCGGCAACGACGCGAAGCGGAGGCGGCTTCTGCGGCTGCCGAGGTGGCGCGAACGGAACAGGAAATGGTAATGGCATACACCGGCATAATCCATGACCTGGTGCAGCAAAACTGGTCCCGGCCACCCAGCGCTAGAAACGGCATGACTGTCGTATTTCGCATCCAGATGGTTCCGACAGGGGATATTCTCGATGTGCAGTTGGTCCAATCCAGTGGAGATTACGCTTTTGATCGTGCTGCTGAAACAGCAATTTACCGGGTTGGCAGATTCCAAGAATTGCAGGGAATGCCGATTAATATGTTTAACGAAAACTTCAGGAGCCTGCTCTTAACCTTCAGGCCCGAGGATCTATTGAATTAGCAATGAACAATCGACTAATCGCAATATTAATTCTTTGCTTCAGCCCGCTTGCGCAGGCAGAGCTGAATATCATGGTGACGCAGGGCGTCGATAATCCCGTAAAAATTGCGGTGGTGCCTTTTACCTGGGAGGGCAGTGGTCCTCTTACTGAGGATATTGCCGAAGTGGTTGGCAATGATTTACGACAGGTTGGCGCATTCGAACCCTTGTCCCGCTCCAATATGCTGAGTATGCCAAAGCAGGAAAGCGAAGTCTTCTTCAGCGACTGGCGCATCCTGAATCAGGATTACCTGCTTATTGGCCGTATAAGTCGCGCTCCCACCAGCCAGCTGGTGCAAGTGCAATACGAATTTTTTGATGTTAATCGTGAACTTAAGCTCGCTGGCGAAATACTCGCAGGAAGTGTCGCCCAGCTGCGGGACATCGGACACGAAATTAGTAATGTGGTCTACGAGCAGGTCTCCGGTATTCGCGGTGCTTTCACGACAGAAATCCTCTATATCGTGGCTGAAAATCTGGCTCCCGGAGAGATTCTGTTTCGTCTGGAGAAATCTGATTATGACGGCCAACGTGCACAGGTGTTGCTGGAATCCAGTGAGCCGATTATGTCGCCCAGCTGGTCGCCCGATGGGACACAGATTGCTTATGTTTCCTTTGAAACCAATTTGCCGCGCATCTATATACAGACTATCGCAACTGGAGAGCGCAGACAGATAACCAATTACCCCAATATCAACAGTTCACCCGTGTGGTCTCCTGATGGCACAAAGCTGGCTATGGTGCTATCGAAAGACGGTAGTCCAGATATTTATGTGCAAGATCTTGTTACCAACGTATTAACCAGAATAACCGATCATCCAGCGGTGGAAACAGAGCCCAGCTGGACGCCAGACGGCAGGTCGCTAGTTTTCATGTCGGATCGTACGGGTCAGCCGCAGATTTATCAGATTGATTTGGGGGCTGAATCATGGGATGTGGAACGATTGACCTACGACTGCTTCTACTGTGCAAAGGGCAAGTTGCTGCCCGACGGCGTTAATCTGGTGCACGTGCGAAGACAGACGCGACAGAGCTCCAGTTACAGTATCGCGATTCTTAACATTGAAACCTTGCGGGTTATTACCCTCACTGATACGTCACTTGATGAGTCCCCCAGTCTCGCGCCTAACGGGAGCATGATCATCTATGCGACAAAATTCAATGGCAGGGGCGTGCTGGACGCCGTTTCCATTGACGGACAAGTGAAGTTCCGTTTACCATCTTCGCAGGGAGACGTTCGCGAACCCGCGTGGTCTCCCTTCTTTAATTGAAGGCAACGTAGCTTGCTTAAAAGATTTCAGAGTCAGCTAGCGTAGATTTCCTGGGAATGATGGCTCAATAAGATATAACGTAAAAAGGTCTCCGGAGGACTTAACAAGTGGCAAAGCAAAGTACAGCTCTTTTAAAAGTAGGATTAATGGCAACGCTTCTGGTGTTGGGTGCCTGTCGCTCCTCGGGCGAAGCCGACGAAAGCGATGATAATGGCGCTAATACGGCGGCTGCCAGCGTTGGATCTGGCAGTACTACGGCAGCACAGCCTGATCCCGCAGAACTGGCACGCACCAGAGCGCTCGCGACGAGGGTTTTCTATTTTGATTTTGACGTATCCGAGTTTCGCCCTCTGGATCGGGATGTGCTGACTTTTCATGCCCGTGACCTGGCAAGTAACCCCGGCAAGCGCATTCGACTCGAAGGACACGCAGATGAGCGTGGAACTCGCGAGTACAACCTGGCATTGGGTGAGCGCAGGGCTAACGGGATCAGGGATTTTCTGATTGTTAACGGTGCTTCCCGCTCGCAGATTGAAACTGTTAGCTATGGTGAAGAAAGGCCAGCTCGCAGCGGAACTGCGGAAGAAGACTACCAGGCTAACCGACGCGTCGAAATAGCCGATCGCTAGCGGGGTTTTCCTCTGTCCCTATGGATAAACGGTCCCCGGTTACTGCTGTTCGACTAGTGCTCCTGCTTGGCCTTTTCGGCTACGGTGCGGGGGCGTTGGGGCAGGGAGCCGGGGGCAGCAACGATGCCATGCTGCTGCTGCTGGAGCAGAACCGCAATCTGCAGGCAGAAGTGCAGGCGCTGCGGGCTCTGGTAGAAGAGCAGGGCTATGAAATCCGTAAGCTTCAACGTGAGTCTCTCGATCGCTATACTGACACCGATGGTCGGCTGAGAAACCTGGAGCAGGCACTCGCCAGTGGCGAGGCCGTCAGTCCGCAAGTATCCGCGCAGCCGCCTTCGAGCGGCGCTACCACTGGTAGTACGGCAGCGACCGGAGTTGAACGGACAGCCAGTGCATTCCCCGCGACCCCAGCCGCTCAGCAACGGGGGGCAGTAGTTGATTCTTCATCTGCTTTGTCGAGGCCGGAAAGCCCAGCGCTATCCAATCGGACGAGTGCTTCACGTCCTTCCCTGGAACCAGCAGTTCTGACTGAGCAACAGCTTTACCAGATGGCCTACGATTCGGCTATCAACAGCCAATTCGAGCGGGCTATCGCGGAATTTGACCAGTACCTGAGTATTCACCCCCAAGGCAGGTTTACCACGAATTCCCATTATTGGAAGGGCCAGTCGTATTTGTATTTGACGCGCTACGACGAGGCTATCTCTGAGTACAATGTCATATTGCAACAATATCCCGGCGACGCCAAGGTGCCTGATTCCATGTACGGTCAGGCAATTGCCTACGAGGGGATGGGTAATGTGCAACGAGCAAGGCAACTGCTGCAGCAGATTATGCGTGATTACCCTAATACCGGCGTGGCCAGTCTGGCCGATACGCGACTTCGGTCCCTGAACTGAGACAACCAGACAGACCGATCCGATTTTCCTCTGGCAACAAAGTCACGGCCTCCCTGAGCATCTAGCGCTATGAATTCGAGCAAGTTGCGGATTACTGAAATTTTTTATTCGCTGCAGGGCGAAACCAGTTCGATGGGTACCCCAACGGTGTTCGTCAGACTGACCGGTTGCCCGCTGCGTTGCGGATACTGTGACACTGCTTATGCGTTTAGCGGCGGTGAGGTGATTTCCATCAATCAAATTCTGGCGAGGGTGGCTGGCTATGATTGTCCGTATGTCACTGTGACGGGAGGTGAGCCGCTGGCCCAGCCGGAATGTCTGGAGTTGATGACAAAGCTCTGTGACCAGGGCTACAGGGTCAGCCTGGAAACTAGCGGCGCGATCGCGATTCACGAGATAGATCCGAGAGTGGTGGTGATTCTGGACCTCAAAACGCCAGGCTCCGGAGAGTCCCACCGTAACCTTGAAGCTAATATTGGTGCGCTGAAACCGGTTGATGAAGTGAAGTTCGTCATTTGTGATCAGAAAGATTACGAGTGGGCCCGCGCAAAACTGCAGCAATATGATTTGCCTGACCGGGTTGCCGATGTTCTGATGTCACCCGTCCACGGACAGCTATCGCCGCGCATGCTCGCCGAATGGATTCTCGCGGATGGGCTTGCAGTTCGGCTGCAACTGCAACTGCACAAGTTGGTCTGGGGAGATAAACCGGGACACTAGGTATGACTGGTGAATTCAATTCAAAAGCGGTGGTTTTATTGTCGGGTGGGGTAGATTCCTCTACTTGCCTCGCAATCGCCAGGGCTCGCGGATTTCAGTGTGTTGCGCTGAGCTTCGATTATGGTCAGCGGGCGATCAGTGAGCTCGTCGCGGCAAAGCAGGTAGCAAGAGCATTCGAGATCGAGGAGCACCGAGTGATCAAGCTGGATATCGGGGGCCTTGGTGGTTCGGCACTGACGGACAATTCTCTGAAGGTTCCCGAACAGGAAACGGATGGTATACCTATCACTTACGTGCCTGCTCGCAATACGATATTTCTCGCTTATTCGCTCGCAGTCGCCGAGGTCACAGGCGCCAATACCTTGTTCATCGGTGTTAATGCAGTCGATTATTCGGGCTATCCGGATTGTCGCCCGGAATTCATCCGGGCATTTGAAGGGTTAGCTAACTTGGCGACCAGGGCGGCAGCGGAGGGTCAACGTCTGACTTTGGAAACGCCGTTAATCGAGTTACGCAAGGCGGATATTCTGCGATTAGGAACAGAATTGGGACTCGATTATGGACTGACAGTATCCTGCTATCAGGCAGATGACCGCGGGCAAGCCTGCGGGCGGTGTGACAGTTGCCGCTTCAGGCGACGGGGTTTTATGGATGCAGGGCTCAATGATCCTACCCGCTACCAGACTTGAGTTTTTTTGATTTGATAGTACTATAGCCGCCTTTCGCGGGTCGTTAGCTCAGTGGTAGAGCAGTTGGCTTTTAACCAATTGGTCGATGGTTCGAATCCATCACGACCCACCAGACTCAAAGGCTGGCCACGTGGCTGGCTTTTTTTTCGCTGCAAAAATCATTACGTCTGTCACAAGATTAAATTTGCTCTTGGCGAGGCGGCCCGATCTCGCTAAGCTTGAGGTTTGGTCACACGTGTCGCGCCAATGCCTACCTAAGGCAGGCCATCTAAAGGTGAATCATTATGATGCTTACTACCAGAATGGAACGAGTACTTCGAATTTTTGTCATCGGCGTCGCCATGGGGGCTATGCTGGGAATACAAAGCACGGTAGCTCAGGATAACAGCCAGGGCCGTTATCGGCCGGACGGCAGACAGATCGCTGCAGGTATTTCCCGAACGGTGGGAGAAAGACTGTACGAGGTCAGAACCTATGATCCAGATCCGCAGGTCGCAGAGTTTTCTGCGGTATCTGTTTTTTATCCACTTACCCTGAGTTTCGCGCCGCCGATAGGCGCAGTAGCGTTCGTACCCGGATTTCGCGCTGCCGGTGATAATTACGAATGGTGGGGACCTATGCTGGCCTCGTTTGGCTATGCAGTCTTCATATTAGACACCAATGAGCCGACTGATGCGCTCGATGCACGCAAGGAAGCATTGATAGCGGCAGTCGAGTACATTGGGGCTGAGAATGCTAATTCTGCTAGCCCTCTGGCCGGCAAGATTGATGTCAATAAAATAGCCTTGATGGGACATTCCATGGGAGGAGGTGCGGCACTCAGGGCGGCCGATGAGCTCGGAGCTGATGTTAAAGCAGTGATTCCTCTGCTTCCCTATTGTTGCGAGCCCGGACAGTCTTTCAGCGGAGACCTGGCGAGCCAGGATGTCCCGACCTTGATCATCGCCAGTGCCGAAGATGCCATTGCTCCTCCGGCAGAACATGCGAGGATGCTGTTTGACTCTATCGCAGATTCCACTAACAAAATTTACCTGGAATTTGCTTCCGGAGATCACATGTTAACCACGAATGATGGGTCGGAACTGGACACCCAGGGCCGATACGCCATGTACTTTCTCAAATATCACCTTGATGGCCAACCTCAATTTGGAGATATGTTGTACGGGGAACAGGACGCGGAGTTAGCAGCCAAGTTTTCGAATTACGACAGCAGCAGGTAACTAAGCTGCAGCTGCTTCAGTTCCGGTAAGGACCGTGTGTGGTCGCTATTCCAATCACGTCCGGTCCATGCTGGACTGGTCCGCTCTGCTCGGAGAGTGGCCTGAGGAGGTTTCGGAAAGTCACAATATAGCGCCCGGCCAGGTGGTCGCTGGTTTTAGTCTGGACGGCGCTCACGCCATGCGCTGGGGCTTGATTCCGGCATGGTCTGACGACCTCAGCGGCAAGTATTCTACCTTCAATGCCCGGGTCGAGACGGCAGCAATCAAACCAGCTTATCGAACCGCTTGGAGACATGGCAGGCGATGTCTGCTACCGGCGCTGGGCTATTACGAATGGCAGCGACATCCCGAGGGGAAGCGGCCGCATTTTATTCGTCATGCTGATGCGCGGCCATTGCTTTTTGCCGGTCTCTACGAATCGGCCCGTGGCACCGAAATCCCAATGTCGTGCACCATCCTGACCTGTGCCGCTCGCCAGGACCTCGCCTCGATCCATCACCGCATGCCGGTGATGCTGTCAATTGAACAGGGACGAACTTGGTTACGGGCTGAGATGGCAGAATCCGCCAATATCCTTGCTCAGATCACGGGACCTGATATTGCAAGCTACGAGGTGAGCCAGCGTGTCAACAACGCGAGGAATGATGGGGACGATCTCATAGTACCTCTGAATCATTGGAATCATTGATTGACCTCAGTGCACGAGTGATGCTGTGCTATCATCGCGCCGTTCGTATCAGGAAAGGAAAACTCTCATCATGGCAGGCATGTCAGAACTGGCATCGGACCGGGAACTCGTTCGCAGATATCTCGACGCCGTCGATCTCCCTCTGCCTCTCAATAATGGTGAAGTTGATTATTACCGAGCTAAAATCAAGGACCTGCTGCGGGAAAAAAACGCGGCCATCGTTGCACATTACTACACCGACAGCCTGCTGCAGGATCTTGCAGATGAAACCGGAGGCTTCGTCGGAGATTCTCTGGAAATGGCTCGCTTCGGGAGTGAGAGTAAAGCAGACATTCTGGTGGTAGCTGGAGTCCGCTTTATGGGCGAGACTGCCAAAATATTGTGCCCTGATAAAATCGTCCTAATGCCTACTCTGGAGGCAACCTGCTCATTGGATATCGGCTGTCCGGTGGATGAATTTTCCGCCTTTTGTGACCAGCATCCGGAGCGAACCGTAGTTGTCTACGCCAACACCTCAGCAGCAGTGAAAGCCCGCTCGGACTGGGTTGTGACCTCCAGTATAGGTCTGGAAGTGATCGAACATCTGACCGCCGAGGGGCAAAAAATAATATGGGCCCCTGACAAGCACCTGGGTTCGTATATAAAAAACCAGACGGGCGCCGACATGCTGCTGTGGGATTCTGCCTGCATCGTTCATGAAGAATTCAAATTTCGCGGCTTGCAAGATATGCGCAAGCTGTACCCGCAGGCGCTAGTGCTCGCCCACCCAGAGTCGCCCGAAGCGGTGCTTCAACTCGCTGATTTTGTGGGTTCAACATCGCAAATGATCAAGGCAGCTCAGCAGATGGACAGTGACATCTTTATCGTAGCCACCGATAAGGGCATTTTTCATCGCATGCGACAACGGGTTCCTGATGCGACTTTTATTGCAGCGCCCACAGTGGGGACCGGTGCCACCTGTCGCAGTTGTGCCCACTGTCCCTGGATGGCAATGAACTCTTTGCCTCGTCTCTATGAGTCTCTGCGAGATCTCGGTCATCAAATACACGTGGACCGCGACCTCGGCGAGCGAGCAATGGTGCCATTGCAAAGAATGCTGGATTTCGCCGCTGAATAGCACTAAGGGGCGCAGGACAGTGCCTGGTCGGTAGCCCGATGGGCAATGATGAGGATGAGACCGAACGTCAACCTGCCAGCTCAGCCTCCAGCGCCTGAATGTCTCTTATACGCTGCTGAACCGTGGCGACTGCGGCGCCATTGGCGGGTTTTGAAGATTCTATATTCAGGGCGAACTGCAGCTGCTCACGCGCACGTCTGAAGTCTCCTATAAGCAAAAAATACTCGGCTCGCGCCTGATGCACCCTGCTAATATCACCAGCCTGACCCTGGATTTCCGCCAGCAGATACCAGATCGAAAAATCTTCTGGCCTGGTCTTGACATGGGATTCTAGCAGATCGGCGGCTTGCTGGAATTGCCGCGACTCGATTAACGCGTCCGCATAGGCCATAGTAAGAGGGTGATTGTCAGGGTTGATGCTTAAATGACGCTCGAGGAAACTTGCTGCCAGCCCGGCTTCGTTCTGGGCAGTCAAAATTTCAGCTTGCGTTACAAGATAGCTGATGCGATTGGGGTCTTTCTCCAGGAGCGGTGCCAGGGTTTCGTTTGCCCGGGCGTATTCCTCATTTTCCCAATATGCCATGGCAAGCCCATAGACGGCCCCGTCGCGACTTACTTCAGTATCCGCAGCTTCCAGCAGACGTTGATATTCGATGATGGCGTCACTCTTATTCGGTATATAGTGGGTTACGACCCGGGCCCGCATTAGCAGATACTCCAGGTTTTCAGAATATGCGCGTTCTGGGTAGCGGCCCGCGCGACCCCGACTGTCGGCAATCCTGGATTCGGTGACCGGATGTGAAAGCAAAAATTCCGGGGGCCGCGTGCCATACCGATTAGCCGACGCCAGGCGCTGGAAGAGCATTGGCATGGTGTAGGGATCGTAGCCGGCATCAAATAATGTCTTGATGCCCACTCGATCTGCCTCAGCTTCATTACTACGACTAAAGCGCAGCTGATTTTCAATGGCTCGTCCCTGGGTTGCCATGAGTGCCGCCTGCCCGTGGCTGGCATCCGAGGTGGCCATGACGACGACACTGGCCAGCATTGCTGCCATCTGTCCGATTCTGGCGGTTTGTGCTTGTTCAATCTGGCGGGCAAAGTGGCGCTGGCTTACATGTGCAAGCTCATGGGCGATGACCGAGGCAAATTCGCCCTCTGTTTCCGCATTCAGGAAAAGTCCACTGTTTACGCCTATTACACCGCCGGGAACTGCAAAAGCGTTCAGAGCCTCGCTGTCTACCACAATGAATGCCAATCGATGGTCTCGCAGCTCGCTTTTTGCTGCCAGCCTGTAAGTAAGGTTTTCGAGGTAGTTATTTAACAGAGGATCAGAAATTGTAGGCGTTGAACGCCTGAGCGAGCGGAGAAACTCACGCCCCAGTCTGTGCTCCTGCTCCATGGATACATAACCGGAGATGCGGTCGCCAAGGCTTGGCAAGGCATTCTGGGCAGTTGCCGATGCGGTCAAAGCCAGAGTCAGTGCCGCGGTGAGTTGCAGGGCCGTTTTGCGCATAGTTCCACTCATTGGCATAGAAAACCCCTCTATCATAGAAAAATTCCAACCCATGGTTAAGTAAAATGGTCGTTTTTTTCACTCTTTCAAGCACTTATTTTCCTATTGGCGCCTTTCTTCTGGGCACCCGGGGAAAATGCTTGGTAAAATGGACCCATGACCGATATCCGAGCAGATATGGAATTGGACCTTACTGAATTACAGTGTCCAATGCCGCTCCTGAAAGCCAAGTTGGCCCTTAATGGATTGCAATCCGACCAGGTTCTGAAGGTCATCGCTACTGACCCGGGATCTGAAAAAGATTTTCACCTGTTCATCGAGCAAAGCGAGCATCAGATTCTGGACTTCCAGAAAGATGAGCAAAGCTATTACTACTGGATCAGGAAAGGCTGACCTGACATTGCCTGGTAAGGAAACACGTGCGCAAGCTTCTGCATGATTTCTATCAGCGTTATTTTCATGATGAAGAATCCTTAATTCTCCTCATCCTGCTAGCGATCGCATTGCTGATTATATACCTGTTAGGCAATGATCTGGCGCCGGTATTTGCTGCGGTTACGATCGCTTATTTGATGCAGGCTCCGATAAACCGACTGGTGTCTCTAGGAGTGCCTCGGATCGTCTCGTTTAGCCTGATTTATGCCCTCTTCATAGGCGCGTTTTTGCTTTTGCTGCTGGTGGTCTTGCCGCAAATGTGGAACCAGCTGACGACTCTTGTTAACGAGCTGCCCAGACTTATTAGCCAGGGTCAGGATTCATTGATTCTGCTATCGGATACCTATCCGAACCTGTTTACCGAGCAGCAGGTGGACGAACTGGTGAGAAGCGCTCGGGGCGAGTTGGCCAACCTTGGACAAACCTTGCTGTCCTTTTCCATTGCCAGTATTCCGAGAGCGGTTTCTCTAGTCATTTTCGTGGTGCTGGTGCCCATACTTGTATTTTTCGTCCTCAAGGACCGTGATCAGCTGATTCACTGGACCACTAATTTTCTGCCGCGTAATCGACCACTGATGATTGCTATATGGCACGAGATGGACCTCCAGCTTTCCAACTACATTCGCGGTAAAGTGCTGGAAATTTTTCTGGTGGGGTCGGTAACCTATCTGATTTTCTATTTTTTGGGGCTGGGTTACACCACATTGCTTGCGGTGGTGGTTGGCTTGTCGGTAGTTGTTCCCTATATCGGAGCTACCGTGGCTACGTTTCCGGTACTTGCGGTGGCCTATGTTCAATGGGGCATTGGTGGAGAATTTTTTACAGTCACGATTGTCTACCTGATTATTCAGATCATCGATGGCAATCTGCTGGCGCCGGTTATTTTTTCCGAGACCAATAACTTGCACCCGGTGGCAATAATTGCGGCAGTTCTGGTTTTTGGCGGACTATGGGGAATAGCAGGGGTGTTTTTTGCCATTCCACTGGCCACGTTCATTAATGCTATTATCAATGCCTGGCCATCGAGGGTACAATCGCTGATTTCCGAGGACAGCGGGTAAATTGATGATCAAAGGCAGCATCGTCGCTATTGTTACGCCTATGCATCCGGACGGGGAGATCGACTACTCCTGCTTCGATCGTCTGCTGGAATGGCATATCCTCTCCGGTACGGATGCGGTAGTAGTGGTAGGAACGACCGGTGAATCGGCTACCCTGTCGGTGCAGGAGCATTGTGACCTCGTGGCACACTGCATCAAAACTGTCGATGGTCGTATACCGGTAATTGCGGGTAGTGGATCGAACTCCACCGAGGAGGCTTTGTTCTTCACGGAATCAGCCCGATCACATGGTGCAGACGCCTGTCTGCTGGTCACCCCTTATTATAATAAGCCCAGCCAGGAAGGGCTTTACCGACATTTCAAGACCGTCGCGGAGAGCGTGGAAATCCCGCAAATTCTCTACAACGTTCCGGGTCGAACCGCCTGCGACCTGTTGCCTGATACAGTTCAGAGATTGGCTGAATTGCCGAATATTACGGGGATCAAGGAAGCTACCGGTAGTGTCGACAGGGCGCTGGAGCTTATCGAACGCTGCGGCGACCGACTGGTGGTATATAGCGGAGACGATCCGATAGCGATGGAGATGATGCTTGCGGGAGCCATGGGAAATATTTCTGTGACTGCCAATGTCGCCCCGACCATTATGCATCGGCTGTGCGAAGCAGCCCTATTGGGTGATCGCGACGCGGCGACCGCACTCAATAACCGGGTCGCAATGTTGCATGAAAGACTTTTTCTGGAATCCAATCCGGTTCCTGTCAAATGGGCGCTGCATCGAATGGGCCTGATTGAACAGGGGATCCGCCTGCCTCTGGTGGAACTTAATGCTGGCTTTCATGACCAATTAAGCGAAGCAATGGCTGTTGCAGGCATTAAAACGGAGAACTGACTGATTCATGCCGAAACAAGTATTTAAAGCACTGGGTCTGGCACCGGTGGTAATGGTCCAATTATCCTGTTCTTACCTCACCGGTGAGCAGGGGATCTTGACTGGCGAGGACGGCTTTTTTCGGGATCGCCAGGGTGATTATCTGCAGGCTCCAGTGGAACCTGACATGCGAGTGCCCGACAATTTAGACAGCTTTACCCTGGATCAGCTCTACGTGGTGCCGGAGGAAATGATCGCGAATGCTGAGATTAATGCCGGTGAAGTGCCTCGACCAAAACCGATCGACACTAACCGGCCGGAAGGCGTACTGATTCGACGATTTTCCGGAGAGAACTGGATTGTGGTAGCAGCATCGCCGGGGCAGATTTGGCCGCGAGTGAGGGATTACTGGACTCAGCAGGGAACGGAGCTGGATTATGAAAATCCGGTTGACGGGCTCATGGAGACGGTCTGGCTCAATTCTCCAGAAGAGCCCGGTCAGCGCGATAAATTTCGATTAAGAATCGAACCGGGGGTTCATGTTGGTAGTTCCGAAATTGCGGTGGTTCAAGTAAGGCGACCTTTGGCAGCCCTGGATGCCGAACCGCTTATCTGGCCCAACCTCTCCGAATCCGAAGATCGCGAATTTGCGATGTTACAGGAAATTTCCCAGTATCTCGCTGATCGGACTGATATTTACAGTTCGTCGTCATCCAGTCTGCTTGCCGGAAGTCTGGAAACGGACAGTAAAGCGACGCTGGTAGAAAGTATAGAAGCTGGCCCGATGCTCGAATTACGAATAAGCGAAAACAGGGCATGGGGTCAGGTCGCACAGGCACTTGGCGACGCAGGTATAACAATTACGGACCGCGATCGTGATGCGCTGCTGTTTCAGGTTGAATTTAGCGATTTCGCGGCGGAGGAAAACGGAAGAGGTTTTTTCTCTCGCGTATTCAATCGGGGCGATGAGGATATCGAGATTCTAAATCGTTATCAGGTGAGCTTGCTGAAGGGCAGTGACTTGATTCGCGTGACGGCTATGCCGCTGGGCGAAAATTCGCTGGCTGGTCTCGAAACCGACCTGTTACGGGCAATTCTGTCCAACCTTTGAGTCACGCATGCTGCACCCGATTGGCTTTCGTCGCAATGCCAAGAGGTGTGGTTCTAGATTGCAGCCGCTGGTGATTGCCATAAATCCCTTTGCATTTAGGAAAAATTTTGGAAACCTTTGACGTCAATCTCGTCGCCATCGCCGCCGTTTCAACTCTGCTGCTGTCCGTTTTGAGCACATACATGCTTGTGAGCCGCAGGCACAGCAGGCGCGACATGGAAATGGCCGCACTGGATGAACGATTGCAGACTAAGGAGGCTGAGCTTATTACGCTTCAGGGAGAATTGCGCATTCTTGATGAGCAGTCCCAAGGCTTGAATGCTGAAAATTCCAGTCTGCGCGAGCAGACAATTCGCTTGCAATCTGAGCTGACGGGCGAGCGGCAACGATTCGAAGAAAAGCTGGCGGTATTGGAAGATGCCAGGGAACAGATGACTCTTCAATTCAAGCAATTAGCGAGCGATATCCTGGAAGAAAAATCCAAACGGTTTACTCAGAGCAATGAGCAGAATATTGCACAAATACTTAAACCTCTGCAGGAAAAAATTCAACGCTTTGAGAAGCGCGTGGAAGAAACTTACGTACAGGAAGCCAAGGAGAGATATTCCCTGGCCAGGGAAATCAAAAGCTTGCAGGAGCTGAACGCCAGAATTAGCGAAGATGCCATTAATCTGACTAATGCACTGAAAGGCGATAACAAGGCTCAGGGTACCTGGGGTGAGATGATCCTTGAAACCATTCTGGAAAGATCCGGTTTGGTCAAGGGGCGCGAATACGAGGTCCAGGTCAGTATCAAAACGCCTGACGGCGGTCGCAGTCAGCCGGACGTCATCGTGCACCTGCCGGAATCAAAGGACCTGGTGATCGATGCTAAGGTCTCGCTTAAAGCGTATGAATCCTTCTGTAGTGAAGATGACCCGGAAAGAAAATCCGAATTACTGAGGCAGCATATCCAATCAATACGGAATCACGTGAAAGGCCTGGCCGCAAAAGATTATCAGCACCTGGGATCACTGAATTCACTGGACTTTATCCTCTTATTTATGCCCATAGAGGCCGCGTTTTCGGTGGCAGCCCAGCAAGATCCCGAGTTATTCGTTAATGCTTTTGAGAAAAATATAATTATTGTCGGACCTTCGACATTGCTGACCACATTGCGCACGGTACAAAATTTGTGGCGTATGGCTCAGCAGAATCAGAATGCCCTCGAGATTGCCAACAGGGCTGGTGCCCTATACGACAAGTTTGTTGGGTTCATTGAAGACCTGCAAGATGTCGGCAGCAAGATCGAGGCAGCGCAGCGCAGTTACGACAGGGCGAACAATAAATTACAAAGTGGGCGTGGAAACCTGATCAGTCGCGCAGAAGGTCTCAAAAAACTTGGAGCAAAAGCGACCAAGCAACACGGAAGGGAAGTGCTGCAATCTGCGGAGCTTGAGGTCCAGCAGGAAGCTCTACCCGGGTCGGGTAAGGACGAATCGGTCGAGGGGCGGGAAACTCACTAATGACAGTCGAGATATCGAATTTTTTGCCCTGCGAAACGCCGGATTCCTGGCTTAAGGCTGCGCTGGCAAATCTCGATCTCCTTCTTATAGATCATGCCAACTGCGAGAAGAAAGCCGCGGCGACTGCTATGAATCTCCTGCATCGTCACATCGACAAGCCTGATCTGCTCAATCTGATGTCTCGTCTAGCAAGAGAAGAGCTACTGCATTTTCAGCAGGTAGTGGACGTGATGACAGAGCGTGGTATACGTTACAGACGTTTAGGTCCTTCGCGCTATGCGGGTAGCCTCAGGCAGCACATAGATTATCAAAAGCAGGACGGTTTGATTGACACTCTGATCATAGGAGCGCTTGTTGAAGCCCGCTCCTGTGAGCGCTTCCGAAAACTGGCGCCGCATCTCGAGGAGCACCTGGGTAAACTCTATCGAGGGTTAGTCAAGTCGGAGTCGAGGCATTTTCAGGATTACCTTAATCTCGCCCATGCCTATGCGGAATCCGATTTGCAGCAACGGGTTGACTATTTTTCAAAACTGGAAAGAGATCTGATACTTTCGACAGACAATCAGCTGCGATTCCACAGCGGAATACCTAGTCTAGTGAATGATATCTGAGGCGCCAGGCTGGGTAGTAGTCAGATCGCCGGGTAAAGCCCACTCCTTGCGGACTACCAGCAGGTCGTGCTGATCCAATTGAATGTTGTCGCCACTCGGCGCGGTAATCTGATCCAACAGGACGCAGCTGATGTCTTCGTCGAGTGACACTATTACGGCCGGCTTAAAGCCGTCGATTGTATCAAGGCTTATCTGTTCACCCATTTGAAATTGAACACTGCCACCGCAATTGGTACTTGGCTGTTTGATTATGTCATCTGCGGTATAGGGGACAGAAAAACGTGCAGCTGCGACGATGTGCATAATTCGCAATACAGACTCGTCGGTCAAATCCAGTTCGATCTGTTCGATTCCTTCGAGCCCGCCTGTTGTATCCAGTGAATTGCGCAGCAAAATAATAAATAAATCAAGATCGCCCCTGTCCCATTCAATGTCCATCGGATATTCAGACTGGCTGTTATTTCCGATGGGTGGTGAGGTGATATCGGTTTCAATCTCGACTTCAGCGATCTCTTGCCGTCCTGCGTTGGAAAGCACGATACTCACAAGGTCATCCTCCTTACCTACTTCGTCAGTAAGGCGCCAAAAGATGCTGTGTCCTGAAGCGAAAACCATAATCTGTGTATTCCGTATCGATGATCATACACGGTAAATAAGAAGTTACATCAGATGAAACTATCAGTAAATCGAGATTTATTAAACCCCGCAGAGAGTGATTCTAGTTCTCGCAACTGTCGGGACGGGTAAGATTTTCTCCCAGACGCTGTTCCAGAAGGTCCAGCTGTGCGCAGGAAAGCCTGACGTTGCCGGAGAGAATCACTGCGGTGAGACTATCCATTTCGAATAGCGGGGAAATGTCATCAAGTGGATTGTCAGGAATGCTGAGACCACTTAACTGCGGCAGGAACGAGAGTGGCTGCAGATCAGCTATATTATTGCCCGCCAGGTCCAGGAAGCGCAGATTCTGAAATTGTTCAATTCCTCGGAGGTCAGTGACATTTGCGTAGGCACAGGACAGCACTCCAAGGGTTGCTGAATCAACGATATTTTGCTGCACCAAAGCAATATTTACGCAGCCCTGCAAATCCGGATCGTTAAGTTGTAATACCCCGGCAGGAACCCGGGGGTCATAGAGGGATTGATCGTTTACTGTTACTACGAACTGACGGTTACAGCCGCCGAGGCTCAGCAGCAGTATAGTGATCCAAGGGGTTAGCAGAGTGAGCTTCAAGGGAGATTTTCCAGTGCGCCAACAGTCCGTCGATCATAGCCTATACCGCGGCGTCTGAGTAGCGAAAGGCGCGCGCTCAGGGAGGCCGACAAGACTGGCAATTACCCGATAGGGCGGTTAGTATGCCGCCTCTAGCAGTGTGAATTGCAATAACAGGAAGCCTGTTCAGCGGGCAAGGAATGGAAAATGAATATGGTCAAATCATTGAAAATCTGCGCCCTTGCAGTGACCACCACAAGTCTTGCGAGCTTCAGCTTCGGGCAAGATGTGGCCCTCGACGATGAAGAAAGTCGGATCGCTTATAGTATCGGGGTGAATATTGGCCAGAGCTTGCTGCAGCAGCAATTGCTGGACAATGTTGACTTCGAAACTTTTGTGGCTGGAATGCGCGATACTGTGAACGGGGAACCGCAGCTTAGCAATGAGGAAATTATTGCGTCCATTCAAGTTTTTCAGCAGCGCATGATGGCAGAGCAGCAGGCGCAGATAGACTCGATGCGCCAGGAAGGCGAAAACTTTATGGCTGCCAACGCTCAGGCTGAAGGCGTAGTCGCGCTGGACTCTGGCCTCCAATACCTGGTGCTGGAATCGGGAGACGACGGGGCACCCTCACCCTCAGCAAGCGATGCCGTGCTGGCGCATTACCATGGAACCTTTATCGACGGTTCAGTATTTGACAGCTCGGTGGATCGCGGTGAACCTGCACAATTTGGGTTAAATCAGGTGATCGCTGGCTGGACAGAAGCCTTGCAATTGATGAAGGTTGGTGACAAGTGGCGGCTATTCATTCCCTACAACCTGGCCTACGGCGAAGCGGGGTCTCCGCCCGTTATTCCGCCGTTTTCCACGCTCATCTTTGACGTGGAATTGCTCGAAATACGTTAGGCGCTTGAAGCTACTGCTGCTGGAGCTTGAAACAACGTATGGACAGGCAGACCTTTAACGAAGGATTGCTGACATTCATTCAGCAGTCGCCCACTCCGTTTCATGCCACTGAGACTATGGCTGGGCTATTGTTGGCGGCAGGTTTTCAGCGACTTGAAGAAAGCGAGAGCTGGGAGTTACGTCGGGGGGGTAGCTATCTGGTATGTCGTGATGGAGCCATTATCGCCTTTCGGCTCGGCCAGCAGCCGCTCTTGGAGTCCGGCGCACACCTGACCGGCGCCCATACTGACAGTCCCTGCTTGAAAGTAAAGCCCGTTGCGGAGCGGACCGCAAACGGTTATCTGCAGCTTGGAGTAGAAGTGTATGGCGGCGCCCTGCTTAATCCATGGTTCGATCGAGACCTGTCACTTGCCGGAAAAGTGTCGTTTCTCGACGATGATAACGAGATTAATTCCTGTCTCATTGATTTACACAGGCCCGTTGCGATTATACCCAGTCTCGCTATTCATCTTGACAGAGAGGCTAACAGTAATAAAAGAGTGGATGCGCAAAAGCACCTGCCGCCTGTATTGGCCTGCATGCATCAAGAAGAGTCGTACAGTTTTGAAGAATTTCTACTGACGACTCTGCGTGCACAGAATGGTCATAGTGGCGTTCAAAAAATACTTTCCCATGAGCTGCTTTTTTATGACACTCAGCCACCCGCAATTATTGGATTGCGGGACCAGTTCATTGCTGGAGCACGACTTGACAACCTGCTCAGTTGTTATCTGATGACGCGCGGTCTGCTCGATGCTTCTGCCGATAGCACCTCGATAATGGTTTGCAACGATCATGAAGAGGTAGGCAGCGCATCAGCCTCGGGAGCGCAAGGACCGTTCCTCAAGTCCGTTCTGCAGCGCCTGGTAAGCCAGGAAAATACTGCCATTGATGCGTTTGAGAGAGTGCTTAGAAAATCATTATTGCTTTCAATCGACAACGCTCATGGTGTGCATCCAAACTACGCCGATTTTCACGATCCTGCGCACGGTCCCAGGTTGAATGGTGGGCCAGTTATCAAGATCAATGCCAATCAGCGCTACGCCAGCAACACCGAGTCGGTAGCCCGCTTTCGCCATTATTGCAATCGAGTGGGGGTTAATTGTCAGTCTTTTGTTATGCGAAGTGATCTCGCCTGTGGCAGCACCATCGGACCATTAACTGCTACGGAAACTGGCATCACCACCGTCGATGTGGGTGTACCCACATTTGCCATGCACTCTATCCGTGAATTGGCGGGAACCGAGGATGCAGAGCAGCTCTACCGGGTTGTTCGTGCATTTTTTGACCGCTAGTCCAAATTCCTGATAGATTTCTGCGCATTGACCGGGACTCGCTGCCGTTTTAATTCCCTGATAATAAATCTCGCTGGGCTGAGGCTGTCGGCTATTGCATTCGTTACCGGTATACTTTCGCAAGTTATAAGACTGGCGAGGTATTCGCTGGCAAGAGGACAGCTTGTAAGTCCATAGGAGCCATGCCCGGTGTTGAGATAGAGACCAGGCTGATATCTGGCATGCTGTTTGATTTGTGCATCTGCATTTCGCCCCAGAGCGCCGAATACGGATATAAAGTCTTCGTAATCAGGCACTGCGCCAACAACGGGGAAATAGTCTATGGCATTACAACGGATTGATGCTCTGGCTCCAACGGCGGAGAGTCCCAATTGCGTCGTTGCGGGAAAGGCGTTACCTATTCCTGCTATATTCTCGTCATCATCTTCCGCTTTTACGGAAGTGTCGGTATTCCCACTTTGATAAGTCGCGCCGATGCTGTGGTGTGCGAAGTCTGCCGGACAGAGGTACTTGCCTGCGACCAGCGGTCGTTTCAACGCGCTGCTGCGGGAATTGTCCATCGTGATGGTCATCTGGCCTCTAACGGGAGTCAACGGTATATAGCTGGTTTGCGGGAACGTGTTCAGCCGGTAACTATTACACAGGATGACCACCGGGGCTGAGGCTATGACTCCGGAATTATTGATAATCTGCCAGTAACCCTTGTCATGATTGATTGTGTCCGCAGACTGCCCGCAAATCAGGTGGAGTTGATCATTGGCGATACCGTCAAGGTATGCCCGGCATAAGAGGGCAGGTCGGAGCCAGCCGCCGTGCGGAAGAAAAATTGCGTCACTGGCCAGCGATATTCCGGCAAGCTCACTTGCCTGCTCAGCGGTCAGGCGGGTCAGAATCTGGCTAGCATAGGGAAGGGCAGTTCTTTGCCATAAACCACTTCGCGTCACACGCTCAGGAGTACGAATGATGCCGTCGGGGTGCCAGCCGATGTCGGTTTGTTTCTGTATCTGGTTAAATTGTCTGCTCGCATATAACAGAGCATGAAGGTAATACATTGACTGAGATGAGATTTCTGCGGACAGACGTGGCTGCAGAATTGCCTGAGGATTTCCGGATGCGCCTGCGGCAATATTCGGGGCTGACTCAATAAGTGTCACGTGCCACCCTTTTTGAGTCAGAGCATAGGCCGTACTGCAGCCTGCCAATCCAGCACCAATGATTATCGCCCGTCTGTGAGAATATCTTGCGCATTTAGTTATGAACCATGCTGGGCGACTTGTCGGATTTGTAAACTGGCTGGCTTCGCGTTTAAGACCGATATTTTTTTTGTGTGCTACCAACATCTCGCGCTTGTTGCCGAAACCCGGGAGCCGATCAATCGTGAATCCGGCATTCTGGAGCGAACGGCGAGTTTGCCCGGCGACGCTGTAGGTGCTGGCCGTCGCGTTGGTTTTGCTGTACTGCCACATAGTATTCATCATGTCGGCATTCCACAGCGCTGGATTTTTTGCTGGAGAAAATCCATCCATGAACCAGCAGTCGACCCCCTCGGTCCTCTCAGAAAACAGATCCGACATTCCTGTCAGGGCTTCACCAAAATACAGGTCCAGGGTTACTTTGCTGTCAAAATGAAAGCGGTGCAGTCCGCAGGTATGATCAATGATCTGCTGTCGCAGGAGAGTGCTATATTTCTTCAATTGGGGCCAGAGTGAATGTGCCCTGCCGATATCAGCAATGGTAAGTGGATGCTTCTCGAACGCTACGTAATGTAAATTCAGATTGGCATTTGCGATGTTGTCCAGCAGGCGCTGGCAAAGCAGAAAATTGAGGCCGGTGCCAAAACCCAGTTCGGCAATCACAAACGGACGATCGCCCGCGGTAGTTTTCCTCCAGCGTGTCTCAAGATCGTTGCCTCGAATATAGACATGCTCGCTTTCTTCGGGCCCGCCTTCGCTGGAAAAGTATATATCGTCGAACTGTCTGGAGCGTGGCGTACCATTGGCAAGCCATTCCAAGTCGGCGTTTTCAATATCTGACAAAGTCGGTTTACCTTACCATGATATATTCGAGGCTATTACTCTATCATATCTGCAGCGGGCTCCTTGACTGATGGTTGATGAGTTAGTTCAGTCATCTGTGAATTCCACGATCTACTCGGCGTCCGCCCCCGAGGCAGTAGATTCTGGCGATCATTACGGTAAAATGCCGCCTTGTTTTGCCTTTGGTCTGCAGGCTGTCGAGCAGATTGGGTCAGACGTTAAAGGATTCTTCAGATGGAAATTAATGCACTACTGGCAACGCTAAAAACGCTCCGGCAACGAACCGATACCTTACGGGGGTTTCTTTGACTTCGATTTTAAGAAAGAACGACTTGCGGAGGTCGAATTGGAACTTGCGGAGGCCTCGGTGTGGGATGACCCGGATAGGGCTCAGGCCCTGGGGAAAGAGCGCTCTGCTCTTGAAATAGTAGTTGAGACGATTGAGGCGCTAGATTCCGGATTGAACGATACGGAGGAATTGCTGGTACTGGCTGCGGAAGAAAACGACCAGGAGTTATTGCAGGAAGCCGCGAAGGACCTTGGGGAACTTGGCGGTCGTCTGGAAAATTTGGAATTCCGGCGCATGTTCGCGGGTGCAATGGATGGAGCAAACGCTTATCTTGACGTTCAGGCGGGCTCTGGTGGCACTGAGGCTCAGGATTGGGCCGAAATGCTGTTGCGTATGTATCTCAGATGGGGGGAAGACAAGGGGTTTGATGTAGAGCTTATAGAGGTATCTGCCGGTGATGTGGCGGGTGTTAAAAGCGCCACCATTTATCTGCGCGGAGAATTTGCTTTCGGATGGCTGAGGACAGAAACCGGAGTACACAGACTGGTTCGCAAGTCGCCATTTGACTCGGGAAATCGTCGACACACGTCCTTCGCATCCGTGTTCGTCTCACCGGAAGTAAAAGATGATATCGAGATAGATCTGGATATGTCCGACGTACGCGTCGACACTTATCGTTCCAGCGGCGCTGGCGGACAGCACGTGAATAAAACGGACTCTGCCATTCGCTTAACCCACGAACCCAGCGGTATCGTAGTCCAGTGTCAGAGTCAGAGGTCTCAGCACAAGAACAAGGAGATGGCGATCAAGCAGTTGAAGGCAAAGCTCTATGAAATGGAAGAGCTCAAGCGAAAGGAAGACATGCAGTCGATCGAAGATTCCAAGGCGGATATCGGTTGGGGTAGCCAGATTCGCTCTTATGTGCTTGATCAGTCCAGGATCAAGGATTTGCGCACCGGTGTGGAAGATACCAATACAGGGGCTGTACTGGACGGCAGTCTTGATAAATTCATCGAAGCCAGTTTAAAAATGGGACTGTAGGCAGCAAGTATGAGCGAACACCTGGACGACAATCAGATTATTTCTCTGCGGCGCGAAAAACTCACCCGCATAAGAGAACAACGTAATGCCTTTCCCAACGATTTCCGGCGCGACATTCTAGCGGCTGATCTGGATCGCAAGTTCGGGAACCAGACTCGAGAGCAACTGGAAGAAACTGAACACCTGGTGAGGGTTGCCGGCAGGGTGATCAGAATGCGCGGTCCCTTTGTGGTCATTCAGGATGAGAGCGGGCCAGTTCAGGTTTACATGAGTAACAAGACTTTGCCAGAAGATCAGGCAGAAGAACTCAAACTACTGGATCTGGGCGATATCGTTGGAGCAAGTGGATCGGTATTTCGTACCGGTAAGGGCGAGTTAACTATCAGGGTGGCTACGTTCAGGCTGTTGACCAAATCCCTGCGGCCCTTACCTGACAAGTACAAAGGCCTGACCGATACAGAGGTTCGATATCGGCAACGATACCTGGACCTTATCGTCAATGAGCAGTCGCGTTCGGTATTTGTTACCCGCTCCAAAATCGTTACCTTCATGCGAGAGTATTTTTCGGAACTCGGATTCATGGAAGTGGAAACCCCTATGATGCACGTGATACCTGGTGGTGCTACCGCCAAGCCGTTTATTACCCACCATAACGCTCTTGATCAGGAGATGTATCTGCGGGTGGCGCCCGAGTTGTTTCTAAAGCGGCTCACTGTCGGAGGGTTTGAGCGGGTTTTTGAGATTAACCGGAGTTTTCGTAACGAAGGTTTGTCCACACGCCACAATCCGGAATTCACCATGCTGGAATTTTATTGGGCATATGCTGATTATCATGAATTAATGGATTTGACAGAAGACCTGTTCCGGCGACTTGCAATAGAGGTTATAGGCAGTCCATCAATTAGCTATCAAGGTTCCGAGTATGATTTTTCCAGACCTTTCGCCAGACTGACTGTTCGTGAAGCAATTTTGCAACATTGTTCTGATGTCAGTGATGAAGACCTGGAGAACAGAGACAAGGCCGTCGCTGCGGCCAGGCGCCTTGGAATTGATGTTGACGACTCGATGGGTGTCGGCAAGATCGTTATGGAAATTTTTGAAGAAGTAGTCGAGGACAAGCTTGACCAGCCCACTTTCATTACTGCTTACCCAACAGAAGTATCGCCGCTTTCAAGGAGAAACGATGACAATCCCGAAGTCGCTGACCGGTTCGAGCTGATTATCGGGGGGCGGGAGTTGGCCAATGGATTTTCCGAACTTAACGACGCTGAAGATCAGGCGCAAAGATTTCATGCACAGGTGGAGCGTAAAAATGCCGGCGACGATGAAGCGATGCATTTTGACGATGACTATATCACTGCGCTTGAATACGGTATGCCGCCAACTGCAGGCGAGGGCATAGGGGTAGATCGTCTGGTAATGCTCTTTACCAATTCACCTTCCATTCGCGATGTGTTGCTGTTTCCGCATATGCGGCCCCAGCATCAAGAAGACTAGTGTGTTTCCATGGCTGAATTCGACGCGTCCCGAATACAGCTGCACGAATCATGGAAATCGTTGTTGCTAGAAGAATTTCAGAAACCGTATATGCAGTCACTGCGGTTGTTCCTGGCTAATGAAAAACGTCTTGGCAAGACTGTATACCCTCCCGGTAGCATGATATTTAATGCACTGAATTCGACCCTCTTTGATAATGTCAAAGTGGTGATTCTCGGTCAGGATCCCTACCATGGGCCCAATCAGGCTCATGGATTATGTTTTTCGGTTAATCAGGGCGTATCGATTCCGCCATCACTGCAAAACATATTCAAGGAGCTGCATGCGGACCTCAGTATTGCGCGCCCTGCCAGTGGCTGCCTTTCGCACTGGGCAGATCAAGGCGTGCTACTCCTAAATGCGGTATTGACAGTTGAGGCGGGGAAGCCGGCTTCGCACGAAGGGAAAGGGTGGGAGCAATTCACGGATGCGATAGTTGCCAAGGTAAATGCACAAAGGGAGCATGCGGTATTCCTGTTGTGGGGCAGTTATGCCCAGAAAAAGGGTGCCATTATCGATTCGAAAAGGCACCTGGTGTTAAAAGCGCCGCATCCGTCTCCTTTGTCGGCCAGTCGCGGCTTTTTTGGTTGCCGGCATTTTTCCAGGGTCAACAAATACCTGTTGGAGACTGGTCAGATTCCGATTGAATGGGGAGCGCCCGCAGGGGTTTGACTGTGTTCAGTCACCCTGATATCGACAGCCGCTGGTGCAGGTTTCACGAATTTCGATTTCGCACAGTTGTGGCAATACCGATTTCAGGCGCTGCCATATCCAGCGCGCGAGGTTTTCACTGGTAGGATTTTCCAGCCCCTCTATTTCATTAAGATAGTAATGATCAAGTTGTTCCCAAACAGGTTTGAATGCTGCTGAAATGTCGCCAAAATCCATTACCCAGCCCGAGTGTTCTCCTACCGGCCCAGAAACAAAAACCCTTACCTGAAAGGAATGGCCATGCAGGCGGGCACACTTGTGCCCGTCGGGCACGTTGGGAAGCCGATGCGCGGCTTCGAAGGTGAATTCCTTGTAAATTCTCATTGGCTACGCGTTGCTGGTGTCACTGGTTAATTCACGGACGCGCAAGTCTACAGATGCGCTGCCCGCTTGTATAGACCGGCTTGCGCATCGCAGTTTTATTGACATAAACCCGCAAGTCGGTACAATGCGCGTCTCCCAGTTTAGCGGGTGGTTAGCTCAGTTGGGAGAGCGTCGCCCTTACAAGGCGAATGTCGGGGGTTCAAATCCCTCACCACCCACCAAATAAGGGTACTGCACGAGGTCGTTTTGGGTTCGAGACACGCGTAAGTGGCTCCCCCAGGCACGCTGAAAAGGATAGCGGACCGGTAGTTCAGCTGGTTAGAATGCCGGCCTGTCACGCCGGAGGTCGCGGGTTCGAGTCCCGTCCGGTCCGCCACTTTTCAACCTTGTTGCTCGAATGTCCCGTTACCCTATGTTCGCTTCCTTGCCAGCCGTTCCTGAGCTGGAAACTATCCAAGATCGCTATCTGCACAATTTTTCAGTGCGCATGGAAGTATTGCGCCTGGACCGTATCCACCCCCTGGTTAGTGGAAACAAATGGTTTAAGCTACGATTAAATCTGCTGCAGGCCCAAAAGGACGGCCATAGCCAGCTGCTCAGTTTTGGTGGAGCTTACTCGAATCATCTACGAGCGCTCGCCGCGGCAGCACGACTCACTAATTTAAAAAGTATTGGCGTGATCAGGGGGGAAATCCCCGATCCGCTAAATCCCGTTCTGACATTCGCGAAAGAACAGGGCATGGAACTAGTCCCGGTTTCCCGAAGCGAATACCGGCTCAAGAACCAGGCTGACTTCATTTCCCGACTAGAGCGGCGATATGGCAGATTTTATCTGCTGCCAGAGGGTGGTAGTAATGAATTGGCGGTCGACGGATGCAGTGAAATCGCAAGTATTCTGGAACCTTATCTGGTTAAAGAGCAATCAGCAAAAACCATTATCGCGGTCGCCTGCGGAACGGGAGCTACACTTGCAGGGTTAATACGTGGTATGCAGCAACGCGCACTCGATGTCTCTTGCCTGGGAGTGGCTGTTCTGAAAGGAGCCAATTTTCTTGATCAGGACGTCGACAATTGGTTGCGCCCCCTAAATGCTGCCATGAGTTGGAAAATCGAAAAATCTTTTCATTGTGGCGGATATGCCAAAACCACCCCCGAACTCGCGGCTTTTATTGACAGTTTCAGCGAGAGGACAGGTCTTGACTTGGAGCCGGTCTATACTGGCAAACTGGTGTTTGCTCTTTACCGCATGATCGAGGCCGGCGAAATCGAGGCCGGTAGCAGGGTGAT
>JAYPVG010000003.1:84240-111419 GCA_038134485.1 Pseudomonadales bacterium | reverse complement strand
GGGTGATCTGGTTACACACTGGAGGAATTTATCAAAATAGTTAAACGACGAATTTTCTGGCTATGACTTACGGTGGCAATCCACTATATGTGGACTAATTCATCTAGGTGAAGGCAGGCTGCGTGCTATACTTCGGGCACGCTGATAATCAAGGAACCTCTGATTGATGGCGCAGTTTAAAAAGATAGGTCTTATCGGTCGACCTGGCCATGCTGGAGTGGTCGATTCCCTGCATCGATTGCTTGCTTTCCTGCTGTCGCGAGATATGGAAATCGTGCTGGATCAGGAGACCGGTAAACTGGTGCCGGGACACGGCCAGCAGGAATTTAGCAGAGCTTCTCTGTCCCGGCACTGCGACCTGGTTATTGTGGTCGGGGGCGATGGCAGTATCCTGAATGCGGCTCAGAGTGTCGCCTCCGAAAATGTGCCCGTCATCGGTGTCAACCGCGGTCGGCTGGGGTTTCTAACCGATGTGTCACCAGACGATATCGAGCAAAAGCTGGCCGAGGTCCTGGCCGGCAATTATTCCGTCGAATCAAGATTCCTGCTTCAGGTTGAAGTTCAACAGGGTGATGAGCGCGAAGCGCTTGGTTGCGCACTGAATGATGTAGTGTTGCATCCCGGTCAGGCAGCCCAAATGATCGAGTTTGAATTGTTTGTCGACAATCGGTTTGTCTACAGTCAGGAATCCGATGGACTGATTGTGGCGACACCTACCGGTTCTACCGCTTATGCCATGTCCGCTGGTGGTCCGATTATGCACCCGAGTCTGAATGCCATTGCTCTGGTGCCGATCTGCCCACATTCCCTCAGCAGCAGGCCGATTGTGGTGGATGGAGACAGCGAGGTCAGGTTGGTTATAGGAGAAAAGGATGGAATACTGCCGCAGGTTAGCTGTGATGGGGCTGTCATGTTTTCTGCGGCTTCCGGGGATCAATTGATCATAAAAAGGAAAGCTTCGGCGCTGCAGCTGATTCATCCACCCGATCACAGTGTGTACGAGGCGTACCGGAGCAAGCTCGGCTGGGGCAGCAGATTGGAAAGGAAGGATGATTAGAGTTGTCGGTGTTGGTATAGACAGCGACCTGCGTGGATTCAGCCACCACCTTGGACAACAGGGAATCCGGCATCGCATTATCGAGGAATCCGGCGAACAGGTGATTTTTGTCAGGGATGGACACCAGGTCGATACGGTGCGAAAACTGATCGAAGACTACCTTGCCGGTATTCTCAAATTGCAGGCGGTTGTGCCGGAAGCTACGGTCAGGAAGAGGTCGGACTACGCTATACCTAAATCGCTGATCCATAACGTGGTCAGGGTTGTCTTCAATGCTCCGATCAGTTCTTTTTTGACACTCACTTGCTTGCTGGTAGCCGCGATTACCGAACTTGGCAGGGCGGCCTACAGGTTAGATTTCTTGTTCTATCCTAGGCTTCCGACAGGCGACCTGATTAGTTTGCTGGGTGGAATCCACAATCCGCTCATCTTTCTGCAGACCCTGACGCCGATGTTTTTGCATTTCGGCGAGTTGCATATCGTATTTAATCTCCTCTGGTTATGGTATTTCGGTCGGCAGCTCGAATCGGTCCAATCCAGTTGGATGTTTTTATTCCTGGTAGTATTGACCGCTTTCGGCGGCAATACCGCGCAATACATTTACAGTGGTGCGTCAAACTTCGGTGGGCTATCGGGAGTTGTTTACGGGCTTGTAGGATACGCCTGGGTGTTACACAATTTTGTGCCGGGCAAGCGCCTTTTGATCAACGAGTCTTTGTTTATCGTTTTCGTGGTTGCGCTGGTAGTTATGGAAATCGCGGCCTCGTCATGGATTGCTACAGCTGCCCATATTGGGGGGCTGGTAGCAGGACTACTTGCGGGGTCTGGAGTATTTATCAAAACCAGTCTGGCGAGGTCAGGCGGCCACCGTCCAATTCAATAAACCCCAGGATTATCGAACGAAAGTTATGCTGGAAATCAAGCCGGAAAATATTGAGCAATTAATAGACCTTATTTCGCCTGACATCTATCAGAAATTAAGAACCGCCGTGGAAGAGGGTAATTGGGAGTCTGGTGAACCGCTCAGCCAGGATCAGAAAGAGTACTGTCTGCAGGCGATCATAGCCTACGAGCATCGCCATGTGCCGATTGAGGAGCGTACGGGGTTTATGAATCCCGAAACTCTGGCGGCAACCCGGTGTGGAAAAAATAAGGATAAATGATGCAGTCCCGGGCGAAAGGAATTTTACGCAAAATGCTGACGAGACTCGAGGATCCAGTCTCCTACCGTCTGCGTCTAGGTGACAATGAAATTCCCGGTAATGAATTGCTGGGTAAAGACGTTGCGCTGATTTTTTCTGGCGAAATTCACTGTGTACACTGCGGCCGCGTGACGAGTAAAAGTTTTAACCAGGGTTATTGCTTTCCCTGTTTCCAGAGCCTCGCTCAGTGCGATTCCTGCATTATTCATCCGGAAAAATGCCACTTCGAGCAGGGAACCTGCCGCGAACCCGATTGGGGTGAAAGGTATTGCATGCAGGACCATATAGTATATCTGGCCAATTCTTCCGCAATTAAGGTTGGAATTACTCGAGCCACTCAGATACCCGTCAGATGGATAGATCAGGGAGCCGTTCAAGCCTTGCCGATCATGCGAGTGCGAAATAGATTGCAGTCAGGATTGTTAGAGGTGATGTTCAAGCAACATATAGCCGACAAGACTAACTGGCGCAGCATGCTAAAGGGCGGAGACGAAAAACTGGATCTGGAATCAAAGCGCGATCAATTGCTGGCTACCTGTTCAGAAGAGCTACATGAAATGCAGGAAAGTTTCGGTTTTTCTGGAATGAGCGTATTGAATGGAGTAGATGCCCTGACTATTCGATATCCGGTCCTGCAGGTACCTGACAAAATCACCAGTTTCAATTTTGACAAGGAAAATGAGGTCAGGGGAGTGCTGACAGGAATCAAAGGACAATACCTTATATTCGAACATGGGGTCATTAACCTGCGTCGATTTGGGGGTTACGAAGTAGAACTATTCAGCTGACTGTGATCAGCTATTTCAAAGGCTCTAATGCCTGCCCCGGCAGGCAATATTCGGACAATTGCAGATGAGAGACGCCCAGGCAAGAACAGTGTATTTAAAGGATTACCGTCCACCGGCTTTTCTGGTGGATCGCACCGATCTGCATTTCGAACTCTTCGAGGAATACGCGCTCGTCAGATCTACGCTGACGCTGCGTCGTAATCCCGAGGCGGGTGGCGAAGTCGAGAACGACCCACTGATTTTGCAGGGCCAGCAGTTGCTTCTCCAGAAACTGTTTATAAACGATCGACAGCTTGCCGCCAGCGAATACATGTTGGACTCGGAGTCGCTAACGGTGTCGGACCTGGATCAGTATCTCGGCAAAGAGGGCGGGGAATTTACCTTGACTTGCCACACCCGGATTGAGCCGCAAAACAATACGGCACTGGAAGGCCTGTACAGATCCGGGGACATGTTCTGTACCCAGTGCGAAGCGGAAGGATTTAGGCGTATTACCTATTATCCGGACCGTCCCGATGTCATGAGTGTGTTCACTACAACGATCGTTGCTGATCGGGAGAAGTACCCGGTATTGCTGTCCAATGGCAACCAAATTGAACAGGGCATTGATGGCGCTGACAGCGGTCGCCATTGGGTTAGATGGCATGATCCATTCAAAAAGCCCAGCTATCTCTTTGCTCTGGTCGCAGGCAGGCTGGAGTATATAGAAGACAGTTTTGTTACCTGCAGTGGTCGTGAAATTACCCTGCGTATCTTTGTCGAATCCAAAGATTTGAACAAGTGCGACCATGCGATGCGATCGCTCAAGAACGCCATGCTTTGGGACGAAGAGGTGTATGGACGCGAGTACGACCTCGATATTTTCATGATCGTGGCTGTCGATGCATTCAATATGGGAGCGATGGAAAATAAGGGATTAAATATCTTTAATACATCTTGCGTCTTGGCGAATCCGGAAACAACTACAGATGCGGCCTTCCAGAGAGTTGAGGCTGTAGTGGCCCATGAATATTTTCATAACTGGTCAGGCAACCGGGTAACCTGCCGCGACTGGTTCCAGCTCAGCTTGAAGGAGGGATTCACGGTGTTTCGTGATTCCGAATTTTCCGCCGATATGGGATCGCGCACGGTAAAACGCATAGACGATGTGACGCTTCTGAGAACCGCCCAGTTCGCCGAGGATGCAGGTCCCATGGCGCATCCAGTAAGGCCAGCATCGTACATGGAAATTTCTAATTTCTATACACTGACAATCTATGAAAAGGGTGCCGAGGTGGTCAGGATGATCAGTCATATCCTCGGCGCTGAAAATTTTCGTAAAGGAACGGATCTGTATTTCGAGCGTCACGATGGACAGGCAGTTACAACGGAAGACTTTGTTTGCGCGATGGAGGACGCCAGCGGCATTGATCTCGGTCAATTCCGTAACTGGTATACTCAGGCAGGTACTCCATTACTCGATATTTCATCCAGTTATGATACAGGTCGGAAGGAGTTTGCATTGCTTGTGCGACAAAGCTGTCCCCCATCACCTGGACAATCCGAAAAACTGCCTTTCCATATACCGTTACGACTGGGCTTGATAGATCCGACCGGGAACGAAATGCCCTTGCAATTGCATGACGACCGCGAGGTCGTTACGAGCGTCGACCGGGTCATCGATATCACTCAGCATGAACAGAAGATAGTGTTCGCCAATGTTAACGAGCAACCGGTTCCTTCATTACTGAGAGGATTCAGCGCGCCGGTCAGGCTTAACTATGCTTACTCCCTGGACGAATTATATTTTCTCATGGTGCATGACAGCGACGGATTTAATCGCTGGAATGCTTCGCAACAGCTAGGTGTAAGAATAATAGAACAGTTCATGGCAATACAAAGCGAACTGACAGAAAGCAGTTTTCCGGAAATATTAGATCGCGCCTTCACCGGAGTATTGTCGGCGTGCCTCGAGGACCCTCTTCAGGACAGAGCCATGATTGCTCAGTTGCTCACTCTGCCTTCTGAAAGCTACCTTATTGAATTGGCTGAGACAGCAGATGTCGATGCTATTCACCGGATTCGCGAGTTTCTGGGAAATACTCTTGCAGTTCGATTGCGAAATAAATTTGCCGACGTGTTTCAGGCTACCCAGGATGACGGACCCTTTTCGACAAGCGCCGATGCAGTGGCCAGTCGGGCGTTGAAGAATCTTGCGCTGGGATACCTTGTTCGAAGCGGCTCTGAAACCGACCTGAATACCTGTCGCGATCAGTTCAATCGTTCGAATAATATGACCGATCAACATGCAGCCCTGCGGCTGCTGGATCATTGTGCCGCCATTTCTGGGCAGGAACGTGCAGCTATCTTGGATGCGTTTTATCGTCAATGGCACCATGAACCGCTCGTAATCGATCAGTGGTTCACTATACAGTCAACCCGATCATTGCCGGGAAACTTGCTTCATGTTCAAGAGTTGCTGCAGCATGAGCAGTTCAACATCCGCAATCCGAACAAGGTTCGTTCTGTGATAGGCGCATTTTGTGGTGCCAATCATACAAATTTCCACGATCGTGACGGCAGCGGTTACCGGTTTCTTGCCGATCATGTGCTGCTGCTGGATAAATTAAATCCGCAGATTGCTGCGCGATTACTCTCCCCGCTAACCCGGTGGAAAAAATTTGATAACCAGCGCCAGCAGCTTATGCTAGAACAACTACATCGCATCAAAGCCGAACCCGGGCTCTCCAGGGATGTCTTTGAAGTCGTTGAAAAGAGTACCGTGATCTGAATCACGCCTCCAAAGGCACGGGTTGATCACTATTTGAATGAAGGTATCAGGCGACCTCCTGAACACTGGTTAAGGGAATTTTCCGAGCTTTCTCAGCAGCCTCCATGTAGGCTGCAATCTGGTCGAAATTAAGGTAGCGATAAATATTGTCAGCCATGGTGTCAATATTTTTCATGTAAGCCAGGTATTCTTCCATTGTTGGTATCCTGCCCAGTGCCGCGCTGACTGCCGCCAGTTCTGAGGAAGCCAAAAATACATTAGCGCCCTGACCCAGCCTGTTGGGAAAATTCCGAGTGGAAGTCGATACAACTGTCGAGTCAGGAGCCACCCGCGCCTGGTTTCCCATGCACAGCGAACAACCGGGCATCTCCGTCCGCGCTCCCGATACCCCAAAGATGTTGTAAATACCTTCCTCGGTCAGTTGATGTTCGTCCATCTTGGTCGGAGGTGCCACCCAGAGTCTGGTCGGCAACCCGCCGTGTACTTGCTTGAGCACTTCACTTGCGGCCCGGAAATGACCGATATTCGTCATACAGGAACCGATGAACACTTCGTCGATAGGCGTACCCTGGACTTCCGAAAGAGGTTTGACATCATCCGGGTCGTTGGGGCATGCCAGCAATGGTTCTGTTATCTCATTGAGGTCGATCTCGATGATTTTGTGATATTCAGCGTCAGGATCAGGTTCCAGCAGTTGGGGATCTTCAAGCCATTCCTCCATCGCCCGGGCGCGTCGCTCGAGGGTGCGTGCATCCTGGTAGCCTTCCGCGATCATCCATCTGAGCAGGGTAACGTTGGACTTGAAATACTCGATGATGGGCTCTTTATTAAGCCTGATGGTACAACCTCCCGCAGAGCGTTCGGCCGAGGCGTCGGAAATTTCAAAGGCCTGTTCGACTTTGAGATCTGGAAGGCCCTCTATTTCAAGAATACGCCCCGAAAAAATATTTTTTTTGCCTTTCTTGGCGATGGTGAGATCACCGGATTGTATGGCCGCGTAGGGGATCGCGTTTACCAGGTCCCGAAGGGTTATGCCAGGCTGCATCGTTCCCGTGAAACGCACCAATACTGACTCCGGCATGTCGAGAGGCATGACACCGGTCGCTGCGGCAAATGCCACCAGGCCAGAACCTGCAGGAAACGAAATGCCAATCGGAAACCGAGTATGAGAATCTCCGCCGGTGCCAACTGTGTCTGGCAGCAGCATGCGATTCAGCCATGAATGAATAATGCCGTCACCGGGGCGCAGCGACACTCCTCCTCGAGTCTGAATGAAATCTGGTAGAGTGTGTTGAGTTTCTATGTCCACCGGCTTAGGGTAGGCGGCAGTGTGGCAAAAGGACTGCATTACCAGGTCTGCAGAAAATCCCAGGCAGGCCAGATCTTTCAATTCGTCCCGCGTCATGGGGCCAGTGGTGTCCTGGCTGCCCACAGTTGTCATTCTTGGTTCGCAATAGCTGCCTGGTCGAATGCCTTCTACTCCGCAGGCGCGGCCGACCATTTTCTGGGCCAGTGTAAAACCTCTGTCAGACTGTTCACCTCTGACCGGCGTGCGGAATGTGGAGGATGGTTCCAGTCCCAAGCTCTCTCTGGCCCGCTGAGTCAGTCCGCGACCAATGATTAGCGGTATCCTGCCGCCGGCACGGACTTCATCAAGCAGCACGTCAGTTTTCAAAGAAAACTCAGTTAGCGTGTCATCCGAACCGTGTCGGGTAACGCGACCATGGTAGACGTGTATGTCGATGACATCACCGGTGTTGAAGTTTTCAACGTCGCATTCGAATGGCAATGCGCCGGCGTCTTCCATCGTGTTAAAAAAGATAGGTGCGATTTTGCCAGCGATGCATATGCCGCCGGCTCGCTTGTTGGGAATATGAGGAATATCTTCACCGGTGTACCACAGAACCGAGTTGGTTGCTGATTTTCGTGAAGACCCTGTTCCCATTACGTCGCCGACCAGTGCCACTGGGTGGCCCTTGGCTTTTAATTCCTCTATTTGCTGCTCTGCGTTACTGACTCCTTCGCGAGGATTTTTGTACATGGCTTTGGCGTGCAACGGAATGTCCGGTCGCGACCAGGCATCTTGCGCCGGAGACAAATCGTCGGTATTGGTTTCTCCGGGAACTTTGAAGACTGTTACGGTAAGTATTTCTGGCAGTTGTTCGCGGGCAGTGAACCATTCCGCCTCGGCCCAACTCTGCATGACACGCCTGGCGTTCGCATTACCGCTTGTTGCCTTACTATTGACGTCGTAAAAGGAATCGAACATAAGAAGGGTGTGGCACAATTGATCGGCGGCAGTTTCTCCGAGTTCGGTGTCATCAAGGAGTTCTACCAGAGTAGCAATGTTGTATCCGCCAACCATGGTGCCAAGCAACTTGACGGCCTGAATTTTGCTTATAAGGGGTGAGCTGGCTTCACCCCGGGCGATTGCGGTGAGAAAACCCGCTTTTACGTAGGCAGCCTCATCGACGCCCGGCGGCACTCGCTCGCTAATCAATTCCAGTATGAACGCTTCCTCACCCGCTGGAGGATTCTTGAGCAGCTCGACGAGCTCGGCAACCTGCTCTGCGTTGAGGGGTTTGGGAACGACGCCTTGTTCGGCTCGTTCTGCTACGTGTTCTCTGTAAGCGTCTAGCACGGATTATTCCTCAAATTCTGACCAGTGTGTGAAGTTGGTTAAAGCAGCCGATGAGTTTCAGAGCCACCGCTGTCAGAGCAGAAATCAATTGCTTGCGCAGGATAAGATATGTGGCTTGCCGAAGGGGCATCAGGGCGCCGCTGAGCCAGTAAAACCGGGGGGAGTCTACTGGAAAAGCACGGAAAAATCCAGTTGGCGGGAATTTCTTCGAGCCTCATATTCAGCCATTCATAAACACGTGACTTTGGTAAACAAGTTGTTAAAGTCCTGTGCCGCGGTTACGATTTCTATTATTGGATTTGAACGATAGCTGACCGTGAAAAAAATACGCACTCCCTGCATAGGTATCTGCTCCACCACCTCATTAGGCGATTCTGTCTGCCGAGGGTGCAAGCGCTACGCGTATGAGGTAATCAACTGGAATAGCTATAGCGATACCGAGAAGCTGGCAGTATTGGAGCGGATCGAAAAACTTAACGTGCAGATAATGGAGTATCGACTCAAGATAACCTGTCAGGAAAAGTTACGAGACGGAATGCGGCGATTACGAGTTCCGTTTGACGAGAGTCTGTCGCCGTATTGCTGGTTGCACAACCTGCTGAAGCGCGGACACGAGCGCATTGATTCGCTGGAGGAGTTTGGAGTATCGGTGAACAGCGAATTTCAACATCTGACGATTGAGCAGTTGTGTCAGCAGGTGGAGCACGAAATCCTCACTCTTTGTGAGGCACACTTTGCCAGGTACCTTGAACCCCGAGAATTGAGTACCGACAGAGCGGGTTGAACGGCATTATTGCTGCGTCAGCTCAAATTTCTGCAGACTGGCCTTGCCCTTTTCGTCTACGCGTCCATACCACCCGAAGCGGTCCCAGTCTCCAAGGACTATTCTTCGCCTTGAGTTGTGTCCGCTATCTTTTTGGTCCTGACTATCCGCGATTACGTGCTCAGCGGGCCGATGTGTGTGGCCGTGAATCATGATATCGATTTGCAATCGTTGGAACATTTCTATCACGGCAGATTCCGTGACGTCCATGATTTCGGCATTGGCATCAGCAATTGCCTTTTTGCTCTGGGCGCGAGCCCGGGCGGCGAATTCCTGACGCTCAGCCACTGATTTCGACAGAAATGAATTTTGCCATTCCGAATTGCGAACAGTGGTTCGAAATTCGAGATAGTCGATGTCCAGAGTGCATAGCACATCGCCGTGCAAGAGGGCTATTTTTCTATTACCCACATCGATTACCAGCGGTTCATCGACGAGTGCCGCGCCACACCGCTTTGCATAATCCTGTCCAATAAGGAAATCACGATTGCCGTGCATCAAATGGATTGCCGTGCCCCGATCCGCAAGATCACGCAGCTCCTTCGCAACCTGGTCTCCGAGAGGGTTGGGCGCATCGTCGCCGATCCAGGTCTCGAATAGATCTCCCAGGATGTATAAAGAGGCTGAATAAGGGGCAACTGAGCGAAGAAACCAGCTCAATGCCGAGGTAATATCGGGTCTCGATGGATGCAGGTGCAAATCGGATATCAGTAGCAAGGCGGGTCGCCTATTTTCAGTCTTCGGATTCCCCGGAAATTACGCGGGCTGATTCGATGACCACGTCTTCCAGGGGTACATCCTGATGACCCATTGCGCTTCCTGTACGACTCTTGCGAATCTTGTTAACGGTATCCATGCCGTCGATAACCTTTCCGAAAACCGCGTATCCCCAGCCTTGAGGTGATTTGTCCCTATGGTTAAGAAAGTTATTGTCGCTGACATTGATAAAAAACTGGGCTGTAGCAGAATGGGGATCCATGGTCCGCGCCATTGCAACCGTACCCATACTATTGGTCAGGCCGTTATCCGCTTCATTTTCGATAGCGCCGGTAGTTGATTTCTGTCTCATCCCGGGTTCAAACCCGCCTCCCTGAATCATGAAATTGTCGATCACCCTGTGAAATATGGTGCCATCGTAAAATCCACTTTCGACATAGTTGTGAAAATTTTTGGACGAAACCGGTGCGCGGTCGTAATCGAGCTCCAGGGTGATCGTGCCGTGAGAAGTCTTTAATTCGATCATGATACTTTCCTGATAGGGTGACGCCATGGGCCACGTGATTGAAATCGGGCTATCTGGCTACTGGCATCGCAGTAAAAACTGACCTGTCTGACTTTATGGTGATTGAAGGAAGCCGCTATAATACGGGTTTTACTCACCATGAGGAAGCTTGGCACCCCATGTCATCGTCTGACCACGACAGTAAGTCGCAAGTTGTTTCCAAAAGCCAGAAGCCAGCTTCAAACTTTATCAGACATCTGGTAGAGCAGGATCTGGCTTCGGGCAAGCACAGCGGGAGAGTGCATACCCGCTTTCCGCCAGAACCGAATGGCTACTTGCATATCGGTCATGCCAAATCGATTTGCCTGAACTTTTCGCTTGCCAAAGAATATGGCGGTTTTTGCAATTTGCGCTTCGACGATACTAATCCTGCAAAAGAAAGCCAGGAGTATGTGGACGCGATCAAGGAAAATATAAACTGGCTGGGATTTCAGTGGCACGGCGAGGTCAGGTATGCCTCTGAATACTTCGAGCAGCTGTACCAATTCGCAGTACAGCTGATCCGGAGCGGTAACGCGTATGTCTGCAGTTTGAATCCCCGTGAGGCCAGAGAATACCGGGGAACCTTAACCGAGCCCGGGAAAAATAGCCCAGACCGTGAGCGGGCAGTGGAAGAAAGCCTGGTGTTGTTTGAGCGTATGCGAAGCGGTGAATTTGGAGACGGAGACTACAGTTTGCGTGCTCGGATAGATATGGCGGCCGCAAATATCAATATGCGCGATCCGGTTCTGTATCGTATCAGGCATATAACTCATCACCAGACTGGAGACCAGTGGTGCATATATCCAACTTACGATTATACCCACTGCATTTCTGATGCAATTGAAGGGATTACCCATTCCTTGTGTACTCTGGAGTTCGAGGATCACCGACCGTTATACAATTGGATATTGCAGAAGCTTGACCTTGAATCGCTGCGCCGAGTCAGCAGTCTCGCTGACACCAACTATGAATACGTGTTGCCGGAACAAACCGAGTTTGCCAAGCTGCGAATCAATTACACCATGGGCGGTAAACGAAACCTTAAGGACATGGTGGAGACTGGTGTCGTAGATGGTTGGGACGATCCCAGAATGAACACCCTGGCAGGATTGAGGCGACGCGGAGTAACACCGGCGGCAATTAGAAATTTCTGTGAGATGGTCGGTGTCGCGCGCAGCGAAAGCGTTGTCGACATCAGCATGCTGGAATATTGTATTCGTGAAGATCTTGATCAGGCTGCACCACGAGTCATGTGCGTCCTGGCACCTTTAAAAATAACCCTAAGCAACGTCGAGCCTGAGCTCGAAACGGATCTTGTGGTTGCAAATCATCCGAAAGATGCGAGCATGGGAGTCCGACAGGTGCCTTTTACCAGAGAGATTTTTATCGACCGAGGTGACTTTGAAGAGGTGGCGCCGCCAGGATTCAAGCGTCTGGTTCCGGGTGGCGAGGTTCGCTTACGGGGAGCTTATGTCATCAGATGCGATGAAGTCTTGAAAGACGCTAGCGGAGAAGTCACAGAATTGATCTGCTCAATTGATACGGATACGTTGGGTAAGCAACCCGAGGGGCGCAAAGTGAAGGGCGTCATTCACTGGGTATCAGCGGTCAAGGGGTTGTCCGCGACGGTGCGCCTCTACGATCGGCTTTTTGTGGTTGAGAATCCGGAGGACAAATCAGTAGACGATTACCGTGATTGCCTTAATCCTGCTTCGTTGACCAAGCTTTCCGGCTGCGTAGTGGAGCCCTCGGTGTTGATCACGCAGTCGAGCACCGGATTTCAGTTCGAGCGTGAGGGGTATTTCTGTATCGACAGGAAAGATTCTGATGACGGTCACCTGGTATTTAATCGCACGATCACATTGCGTGATTCCTGGAACTCTTCCAGCTGACAGTAGTTAAATGCTCAAGAATATCCAGATAAAAATCTACAACACTTTCACCCAGAGCAAACAGGTTCTGCAGCCGATTGTGGCTGGCAGAGTCAGCATCTACGTTTGCGGTATTACGACCTATGACTATAGCCACCTGGGGCATGCCAGGATGCTTGTGGCATTCGATGTCATTGTCCGCTATTTGCGGGCTCGTGGATTCCAAGTGAAATATATACGCAATATTACTGATATCGATGACAAGATTTTGCAAAGAGCTCGGGAAAATGGGGAATTGTTTTCGGATTTGACAGCCAGATTTATTGAGGCCATGCACGAAGACGAAAAGGCATTGTCTATATTGCCTCCCGATATCGAACCGCGGGCAACGGGACACATTGCCGAAATTATCGCCATGATCGAAAAGCTGATCGAGCGTGAATGCGCCTACCGGGCTGATAATGGAGATGTATACTTTGAAGTAGACAGCTTTCCCGCCTATGGCCGTTTATCCAAGAAGAATCCTGAAGATCTGTTAGCGGGAGCCCGGGTAGAAGTGGGGGAACTAAAGCGAGATCCCCGTGATTTCGCACTCTGGAAAGCTGCCGGTGATGATGAAGTGGGTTGGGATTCCCCCTGGGGATATGGGCGACCAGGTTGGCATATTGAATGTTCTGCGATGTCTACCAAGTGTCTTGGAGAGCATTTTGATATCCATGGCGGAGGCTCAGATCTGATGTTTCCACACCATGAAAACGAAATCGCTCAATCTGAGGCTGCGAATGGCCAGAAATTTGCGAATATCTGGATGCACAATGGCGCACTGCGTGTCGAAGATGAAAAGATGTCAAAATCCCTGGGTAATTTCTTTACCATTCGAGAGGTATTAAAAAATTACGATGCCGAAGTTGTGCGGTATCTGCTTATAGCGAGTCATTATAGAAGCCCGATCAACTATTCGGAGCAGAATCTCAGGCAGGCGGCGAATTCGCTGGAGCGTCTTTATTTGGCGCTAAAGGATTTGGATATCGAAAGCGCAAAGTCATTAGTTAATAGTCGTTTCGAAAAGGCGTTTTACAGTGCAATGGACGATGATTTTAATTCGGCCGAGGGAGTCAAGGTGCTGTTTGATATTGCCAGAGAACTAAACCGCTGCAAAAACGATGACCTGGAAAAGGCAACACAGTTGGGGGAGTTGCTAGTGCGCCTGGGGGCAATCCTCGGGATACTGCAGACGCCACCTGATAAATTTCTGCAGGGCGGGATCGACAGCGAGGCGGATTCTGCTTACATAGACTCCCTTATAAAAGAACGCAAACAGGCGCGAAGTAATAAGGACTGGGCGCGAGCGGATGCCATTAGGGATGAGCTGGCACGGCTTAAAGTCGTGGTAGAGGATGCCGCAGAGGGAACCAGCTGGCGGATAGAAAGGTAGAGATTTAGAGCATAAAACTGAAGATGATCAGCAGCTTGCCGAAACAATCATTGACGGGCTGGGGTGTCATGAGTATTATCCCTGCCTCTTGAAAACTTGGTACCCAGTCGGGGTATAGCGCAGTCTGGTAGCGCGCTTGCTTTGGGAGCAAGATGTCGGGAGTTCAAATCTCTCTACCCCGACCAATTTTCTTGACGGTATCTTCTGTCAGGCCTTCATGGTGACTGTAGCTCAGTTGGTAGAGCCCCGGACTGTGACTCCGGTTGTCGTGGGTTCGAGCCCCATCGGTCACCCCATTATTCCATAACCCTGCTGTTACTCCTGATGCGCGACGGATAGCGGCCAAATGAATCGGGATTAGGGATGCTTAAATCGGCTTCGGTGCAAAAAACCAGTATCAATGTGGGTCAGGACAGGGTGCCGACCGCCGATGGCACGCGCATCGGGTTCAGGGAGCTTATTGGGACAGAATCCGAGCAGCAGCTCGAAAAGACTGGAACCTGGTTTCTCAGGTTTCGGGAAAAATTGTCCTTATTTCTGGCCGGTATGTATACCGGAATCGGTTGCAGCGGTGTTCCACATTCGCATCATACTTACGGTCACGATCGCGACAAGGGACCTGTTTAGCGTCAGGCCGATTGCCTGTTAGTGTACAATGGGATTCGCTTAACGCGCCCGTAGCTCAACCGGATAGAGCATCGGCCTTCTAAGCCGAGGGTTACAGGTTCAAGTCCTGTCGGGCGCGCCATAACACGTTGATAAACAATCTGACATTTCCTCTTCACCTCGTTGAATGCGCTAAAGATTTTTTTATTTTGGCAGATAACCTGCATGAAGTAGCAAGGCCTAGGTTAGGATTGATTTCTTAGCGTTAGGCCTTTTTTTTAGTGCTTTAAAGTCAGCAGTTTTTCCAGTTGCCGTGGCTCCGAATACGCCTAGCGTGCTAAATTTTTACAGGGTATGCGATCGAGGCTTTCATTAGGACAGGCTACTATGTCGTCCTGACCCGATTGCAATCTGAATTCGAAAGGAACCAGATTGTAAACACCGCTTTTCCTGGCCTTTGCTTCCTTGCGTCGGGCCTTGCTGCCGTTTGACTTCCTATTATCGAATGTGAGAAAGCTGTAATTTTGCGGGAATAGGGAACTGAGTTCCTCCATTGAATTAATGGAAAGATCCCTGCCATAAGTTAGTTCACACACAACGACCGGCCTGTCGTTAGCAAGAGTTTTGCGCAAACCCTGTAAAGCAGACTTCTCGAAGCCTTCGACATCAATCTTAATCAGATCCACCCCTACAATAGATTGTTGTTGAAAGTAACTGTCGCCACTCACAAGCAAAAGATTGCCGATATTGCGATTGCCTTTTGCAGTCGTGCTTGCATCAAAAGAGCCGATGCCCTGATTGCGCCCGGTTGGCGCAAAAAATGGCAGAAGTTCATCTTTGTCACTCAGTCCAACATTATGAACCGAAAGATTTAAAATTTTATTGAGACAAATATGCTGATCGATTTTTTTTCGAACCTCGGTAAACGGCTCGAAGGCATGCACCTGATCAGCGACTTTGGACATGAATAAAGAATGCTGGCCAATATTGGCGCCAACGTCACAGAAGATGGACGGGGACTTGTGAATGGATTGCAGGCAATCACGCAGGAAAAACAGCAATGATTTTTCAAAGGCTCCGTAGTAGTAGACATTGAAATCGATGTTATTGCGCAGATTGCCCTGATACTTCAACCCAAAAAAATCGGTTTCAAAAGGGAAATCCGGGGCTTCACCATGGCGACAGATACTCTTGTAAACTGTGCGTCCAAACCTGGGGTTGAACCAGGGCTGATGCCAAAGAAATTTACTGAAACTATAATTCAAGCTCATGACTGAAGGATTAGTCGAATCGTTAGTCTTCCGGGTGCTGAATTAAACCCGGCAGTTGATTATAGCCGGTTATCGTCCCATAAAGCAGAGTCGAATCGAGAGGGCCAACACGAGATAAGATAATTGTCTTCATCGGTGGTGTAGTTTATGTTGCCATGGACCCTGGACAAAAGTTTGGGTTTTGTCATTAAGCACAAGGAAGAGTCCAGTGTCGGGTGTGGATACAGGGGGTAAAAGCAAATGTTAGCAATTATTGGTGGATCAGGATTATCGAAACTGGACATACTTGAAAGAGTCGAAATCGCCAGTTACTCAACCCCGTTCGGAAAAGGAAATGTCGACATTCTGCATGGCGAGTTAAATCAACAGCAGATTGCCTTCCTGCCCCGTCATGGCAGTCCGCATACAATTGCGCCGCATCGTATTAATTATCGAGCTAATTTGTGGGCGCTGAGGGAACATGGAGTCAAGGATATTATTGCAGTGAACGCAGTCGGCGGTATAGCGCCGCAAATGGCTCCGGGCAGGCTGGCCATACCAGACCAGCTGATTGACTACACTTATGGGCGGGCGCACACGATACACGAGCAGGATTTGGACGAGGTTGTACATATCGATTTCACTTATCCATACAGTAAACGGCTCCGGCACATGCTCATCTTGGCCGTCGAACAGGAGCAGCTGGAGGGAGACGAATCGGAGGACAGCATGCCGATGACGGAGGGGGTATATGGGTGCACACAGGGACCGCGTCTGGAAACAGCGGCGGAGATACTGCGTATGCGCAGGGATGGTTGCGATATGGTCGGTATGACCGGAATGCCAGAAGCCTCGCTGGCGCGAGAATTTGGAATAAATTATGCCTGTCTTGCACTTTCCGTTAATCGGGCAGCAGGACTGGAAGAAGCTCCAATCACCATGGAGGCCATCAGCAATACCCTTGCGACCGGGATGCTAGAGGTGAAAAGAGTATTACAGGTATTCGTCGAACTGTATAAAGATCGCGTGGCTGCTCGGTCTGACTGATGCTCTTTTTACAAATCGTCGTCAGCCGATTGCGATTCGACAGGGGACTCCAGCGAGACCGGGTTGGGCAGGTCGTAGGGAAATACACTGATAACCAGCCCCATAGCCGGATGGTCGAGATAATGAAATTCATTGCTGCGCATGTCGCGACTTTCTTGCAACTGCACAATGCGGTTTATTGCCATACCAGCAGTGTCGTTATTGGCTTGAACAGCAGAAGTGAGACGACCGGGTGGAGCGGGCAGTTGCCAGTTTTGTGTATCGGTGACTGATCGGGAAAATTCCGTCAGCCATAGGTTGGCATCAATTACCACTCGATCTTCGTTGGCATTGAAGCGCACAGTGACAGTACCCTCGAGTTCGTGATGCTGTCCGACCCGGTTTCCGCCACGAATCAGTAGCGAGCTAGACTCATCCTGCTGAACCACTGGCTGGCGCCAGACGCCATTGAATAGAAGTCGATTTGACGGTGAGCGCTCCAGCCTTGAATTGGTGGTTTGAAAGTCACTGAGAGCCGGGGGTAGCAGCAGAAACGCCTGTCTATCAAGGTCCAGCAAGCGCAAATCTGTGACCGATTTTTCAGGGAACGGTCCCGTTGCTATGACTGCGTCAGACTCTCCCTCGTCTTCGCCCGTCAAGACTTGCCTCGTACCTGGAAGATCATCCGACAGACGTTGCTCTAAATCTGGTACCTGCAAAAATTCCGCTAATTGACGGAAATCTCTTGATCGCTCCGGGTACTCGAGGCGCAATCTTTCGGGACTCCAAAGCTCAGCGTCCCTGTATTCCGCGTAGTCGTTGGTAAAAATACTGATTTCTACCTGGAACCATCGGTAACCATCATTGGATGCCGCTGATAGCCCTGTGGGGTAAGGTAAAAAAGGCAGCAGCGTCGCGAGAACTGAGACAATTGCTTGGCGGTAGTTCATCTGATTAGTCCAGTCCGTGCGTTGCTAGCCTACGCCGCCTGCTTTTCGACAAGACGGAAACGTTCCAACAATTCAGTGACAAATGCCAACTTCTTGTCGGCATTGTTTTGCGCACTATGCGTAAATAGTAGCTGATTAGCCGATCCCAGTTTAAAGGCTAGCGGATTTTCTTGCACCAATTCCACTATCGAAAGTGGATCGACCCGAGTCTGGGATGAAAATTCCACCCGTCCGCTGCTGATATTGGCGTCAATTTTGCTGATTCCCAGCCGCTGGGCCCTCAATTTAAGTCGCGTCGACCTGAATAGTAACCGCACCTCCTCGGGTAATGGCCCAAAGCGATCTATCATTTCTTCCTGCAGAGCTGTGAGGCTGTCGTCCGTTTCTGCCGCTGATATTCGCTTGTACATCACAAGCCTGCTGTGTACATCAGGGAGGTAGTTATCCGGGATCAGTGCAGGAATACGCAAGTTAATTTCTAGAGTCTTCTCGGCAGTGTAATCCAAAGCTGGGGTTTTGCCGGATTTTATTGATTGCACGGCTTCGTCAAGCATCTCCAAATAGAGACTGAATCCAATTTTTTGCATATGGCCGCTTTGCTCTTCTCCAAGAAGTTCGCCAGCGCCCCTGATTTCGAGATCATGGCTGGCCAGAGTGAAGCCAGCGCCCAGGGTACTGGCTGCCTTGATGGCGTCAATTCTCTTGTGTGCGTCGTCACTCATTTTTCCGTAGGGAGGGGTCAGCAGGTAGGCATAGGCCTGATGGTGGGAACGCCCAACACGCCCCCTTAACTGATGCAGCTGCGCCAGCCCAAATTTATCGGCGCGGTGGATTATGATGGTGTTGGCACTGGGAATATCGATACCGGTTTCGATAATCGTAGAACAGATCAGAAGGTTGTAGCGTTTGTGATAAAAATCCGCCATGACCTTTTCTAGTTCACGCTCGGGCAACTGTCCGTGAGCGATGGCGATACGCGCCTGTGGGACAATTTTCTGCAGATGCTCTGTTGCCTGCTCAATTGTCTTGACCTCGTTATGTAGATAGAAGACCTGGCCTCCCCGGAGCAATTCACGCAAGACAGCCTCCTTGATCAGGCTGTCTTGCTGCTCACGAACAAATGTTTTAACTGATAATCTTCTGGCCGGTGGCGTGACAATAAGTGACAGATCGCGCACCCCGGAAAGGGCCAGGTTCAGCGTACGGGGAATTGGCGTTGCCGTCAGCGTCAATACATCTACGTTGGCTCTAAGGGCCTTTAGTTTTTCTTTTTGCCTGACCCCGAATCGGTGTTCCTCGTCGATTATCAGCAGCCCGAGATCATGATATTTGATTTGCTCATTGAGCAATTTGTGAGTACCAATAAGGATGTCAGTTTTGCCGGCAGCAAGCTCAACGAGGCTCTGCTCCTGTTGCTGTGGTGATTTAAAACGCGAGATGACGTCCACTTTGACAGGCCATTCCGCAAAGCGATCACTAAAGCTGCTGAAATGCTGTTGCGCCAGCAATGTAGTTGGGACCAGAATTGCGACCTGTTTATGATTTTGCGCCGCGATAAAAGCTGCACGTATTGCAACTTCAGTCTTGCCAAATCCGACATCACCACAGACAAGCCTGTCCATAGCTTGTTCCGAGCTCATGTCTTGAACTACTGCGGTGATAGCATTCGCCTGGTCTTCGGTTTCCTCGAAAGGAAAGCTTTCTGAAAATTGTTCGAGATCAATATCCGTGCAACGGTATCGAAATCCTTTTCGGGCCTCGCGGCGTGCATATATTTCCAGCAATTCCGTAGCAATATCATGTATTTTTTCGGCCGCGCGCCGCCTCGCTTTTTTCCATGTGTCAGTGCCCAGCTGGTTCAAAGGGGCAAGATCAGGATCAGCACCGGTATATCGACTCACCAGGTGCAGCGATGACACGGGCACGTAAAGTTTGCTTTCTCGGGCATACTCTAGCAACAGGAATTCGGTGGTCTGCTCGTCGATTGTCAGGGTAATTAGCCCCCGGTAACGTCCCACGCCGTGTTCAACGTGCACGACGGCATCGCCCTCACGCAATTCAGTAAGATTTTTTATAACGAACTCGGAATTATCCTGAGTAGTGCCACGGCGTCGGCGCTGGGCAATCTTTCCACCGAATAGTTGCGCCTCGCTGATCAGTATCAGCTGCGCGTCGGACAACCAGAAACCTCGATCGATCCGGGCCACACAGATTCCCAGCCGCATGCTCTCCTGAGTAAATTGTGACCATCCGTCGATTTCTTCGGGATGCAGGTCGCTGCTTTGAAGCAGCTCGCTCAGCGTAGCGAGACGGCCTGCCGATTCGGCGCAAAATAGGATTCTGCATTGGGAGTTTTGCGCCGTGAATTCCAGTAGTCTGGATAGAGGATTCTTAGATCTTGCTTCAACGCCAAGCACGGGGAGCTGTTCAGTGGCGAAGCTGTTCGGTGTTTCTGAAGCTTTTTGTCCGGGCAGGATATCGACGGTGGGAAAGGCGGCGAGTAGATGAAAAACCTCGTCGACGGTCAGAAAAACTTCTGCTGGATTTAAAATTGGCCGGTAACTGTCGATTTGCCGATCCTCATGTCGGGCTTTGATTTCCGACCAGAATAATTCTCCCGAGGTCTGCAAGTTTCCGTGCCTAATGACGCATGTCGTTGATGGTAAAAATTCAGTCAAACTGGCTAATTGGTCGAAAAATAACGCCAGGTAATATTCGAGACCGGGTGAGGCGATTCCGTCACTGACATCCTGGTACAGCGGGCAAGTCCTGGTATCAACATCAAAACGCTCGCGAAAACGGTTTCGGAAATGCAGGATTCCAGCATCATTTAAAGGGAATTCCTTGCCAGGCAAAAGACGAACACTAGTCATCTGCCTAAGAGAGCGTTGTGTTTCCGGGTCAAAGGGTCGAAGGGATTCGACTTCGTCGTCGAACAGATCTATTCGATAGGGAATTTCACTGCCCATGGGGAATATATCGATGATCGATCCCCGAACGCTGAATTCACCGTGTTCGTACACTGACTCAACGGATTGGTAGCCTCCCTCGAGCAAATTCTTGCGCATGCGCTCCAGATCAAATTTCTGCCCGGTTTCCAGTAAAAGACTGTTCGACTCGATGTAATCTCTCGGGGGGAGACGATGCATCAGACTGGTAAGAGGCACGATGAGGATGCCGGCACTCAATTTAGGCAGCTGGTAAAGAGTACTAAGCCGATCTGATGTGATGTCCTGGTGTGCTGAAAAATTGTCGTAAGGCAACGTTTCCCAGTCCGGGAAAGTCAGTACTGGTAGTGAATCCTGCGGACAGAGAAAGCCGAGTTCTCGCGACAACTGTTCGGCCTGCTCATTGTCTTCGGTAACCACCAGAAGGGGCCCTTGATGTCGCCGTCCCGCTTCTGCGATGGCGAGACTGGTTGCCAGTCCGGACAGGCCAGTCCAGCGGAGCTTATGGTCGCTGGATTCAGGCAATGGGGGTTGAAATATATCCGCGCGGGTCTTCACGAAACTCGATTGCTGGGGCGCTGTCAAAGGCTGAAATTGTACAGCAAAAAGGTTTGGGTCTGTTAGATGGCCCAGAAGTTTGCGGCTGACTTGCATGGGCTGCGGCGCGCAACCGCAGACTTGTTATGTTGCACCTCCATGGCATTCGCAAGATAATACCCGGCCACAATATTGACCCGCAAAAGGTACTCAAGTGCAAGAACGTCCCAGCGTAGATGATTATTTTACCGACTGGAAACAGCGAGAGGCGCTGGCCCAGGAGATGATTCCCGTGATCGGTCAACTGTTCAGTCAGCGGGATGTCGGAATCTTCATATACGGTCGTCCTCTACATAATCGTTCAGTCACTTTTATCATGAAGAGCCACCGCTATGTTCGGCAAGTGGAAAAGAACGAGATGTCGGAATTTGAGACGCATCCTGTGCTGATGGCGCTCGCTAAACTTGATCTCCGCCATGCTCAGATCGATCTCGGCAAGTTGACAGTCAAGTTCATGGAACAGCTGGAATCCATGGGAACGGCCGCCCCGGATGTTGACAGCTTCGTTACGCAGGAACTGGGGTATCTTGCAGGCAGCAGAAATTTGCCCATTGCAAAGAGTCAAGACGTGGTCCTCTATGGTTTTGGACGGATTGGAAGGTTGATGGCCCGTTTGCTGATAGAGCGAACAGGCACCGGCGAGGTCATGAGACTCCGAGCCATAGTTGTGCGACCAGGACAGGAAGGGGATCTCGACAAACGTGCCGGATTATTCACCAATGACTCTGTTCACGGCGCATTTCAGGGTACGCTGCGGGTCGATCACAAAAACAAGCAACTCATTGCTAATGGAAATCCCATCAAAGTGATCTACGCCAATAGCCCCCAGGAAATTGATTACACTGAATACGGTATCAATGATGCGCTAGTTATCGATAACACCGGAAAGTGGCGGGATGCGGAAGGTTTAGCATTGCATCTGCAGTCTAGGGGTGTATCCAAGGTGATGCTGACAGCCCCCGGCAAAGGCGAACTCAAAAATATCGTTTTTGGCATCAACGATGATGAAATCAGTCCCGATGATCGAATTGTAACCGCTGCATCCTGCACCACCAATGCTATTGCGCCAGTGCTGAAAGTTATCCACGACAGGTATGGTATCGCTCATGGGCACGTAGAGACCGTCCATGCCTACACCAACGACCAGAACCTTATCGACAACTATCACAAGGGCGCGAGACGTGGTCGTAGTGCCGCCCTGAACATGGTATTAACCGAAACCGGGGCCGCAAAGGCCGTTGTAAAGGTCGTGCCGGAACTTGCCGGCAAATTGACAGGTAACGCGGTCAGGGTGCCAGTACCGAATGTTTCCATGGCTATCCTCATGCTGACGCTCGAAAACGAGACTACCAGAGAAGAGCTTAATGATTTTCTGCGTCAGATAGCACTGCATTCGGATTTGCAGATGCAGATAAGCTATACCAACGACCCGGATGCAGTATCCAGTGATTTTGTCGGCACCCGAGAAGCTTCGATCGTTGACTCCAATGCCACGATAGTGGATGGCAAAAGCTGCGTACTGTATTTGTGGTACGACAACGAATTTGGATATTGCTGTCAGGTTGCCCGCTGCGTGTACAAAATGGCCGGGGTTCAATACCAGGTTTACGGTCGCTAAAAACTACTGCTCTGCAGAGGCATATTTCGGTCAGTATTCTGGTCTTCTCTCGGCGAGCTTCGGTAGGTGATGGTTGATAGACAGAAACCATACATCGGGACAAGTTTTTATGATCGGAATCCTACCCCGGTTCGGTATCCCACTTGTCGTTTCTGGCGCTCTGCTCCTACTTCTTCTCTTCGCGGCCGACGAAGCCGATGAGATTCAGCAACTGTCAGGCTATACCATGGGCACAACATACCAGCTACAGTATGTTGGATTGCCAGAAAATTTCAGCCGCGCCAAAGTTCAGAGTGATGTTTCTGCGTTACTGGAGCGACTTGATCGACAGGTATTTTCCACTTACGCAGAGCAATCAGAGTTGTCGCGTTTCAATCGCTCACCTGTTGGTCAGCCAGTTCGGGTTTCGCGGGAATTGCTGGAAGTCACGATGCTGGCGAGAGAAGTCAGCGAATTCACTGGCGGGGCCTTTGATGTAACCGTAGGGCCGCTGGTCAATCTTTGGGGTTTCGGTCCTTCGGCGAATCTGAATCAGGTGCCTAGCGAGGATCAGATCAGTCAAGCTCAGCAAAAAGTGGGTTACCAGCATCTGAGTATCGATCCAGAGCAGTCGACTTTACGCCGGGACGAAGAGATATACATTGACCTCAGTGGGATTGCAAAGGGCTTCGCAGTTGATCAGGTGGCGGCTTATTTCGATAGCATTGGCGTGGATTGTTATTTTTTAGAGGTTGGCGGTGAACTCAGACTAAAAGGCCTGAAGCCTGGCGGACAAGCCTGGATTCCGGCAGTCGAAAGCCCCGTGGAAGATGCTGTACAGATTTTTGCTGTGCTTGATTCGCGCGGCGAAGAACTGGCCATTGCGGGGTCGGGAGATTATCGAAATTTCTTTGAACTGGACGGGGTTCGATACTCTCACGAAATCAGCCCGCTCACGGGCAAACCCGTCAGCCATAATCTGGCTGCGGTTTATGTCATAAATAACTCAACAGCTCGCGCTGATGCTCTGGCAACAGCCCTTATGGTGATGGGTTTCGACGCCGGTATGGCGCTTGTTAGTAATGCGGGATTGGCTGTCTACTTCATAGTCCGCACCGCTGATGCATTCGAAGGTCGCTTCACTGCTCAGTTCGCGTACTATCTCGACTCGTCCGGACTCTGACAATCTCGGCGACAATGGCAATCACTGCTCGCTTGAACGTTGATGGTAGTTAATGAAGGGGCAGTCGCACTGAAGATCAGGATGTAATCTGATCGTCGGCGGGCAACAGAAACCCTCTCCAAATACAATTCGCAAGTCTTCGACCCGGGAAGCAGGCTCCGCAGTTTGATTCTAGGGATTCAGTCTGGCAAATCACTTGCCTTCACTTATGCAGAGTGGTAATTTTGCGGCACGCTCGGGCAGGGGCATCCACAAGGATTCTGTTCGGCCAGGTCTGACCAGCAATTCACCAGGGGAAAATTGGGTTTGGATACAGCAGCCGGTGTTCTGGAAGCATCGCGTCCGTTCTTGTTTTACACGGCTTGCGTACTGCTTCTGGTTTTTACCATGCTGGGGTTGTCCTATTTATTGGGGCAGCGGGTCAGTCAGCCAGGTAAAAATCTCCCCTTCGAATCCGGCATCATTTCGGTGGGTAGTGCCCAGTTTAAAATCTCTGTTCATTTTTATCTTACCGCGATCCTATTCATTATTTTCGATCTCGAGGTCGTTTTTCTTTTTGCCTGGGCGGTAGTGGTGAGGGAAGCTGGTTGGCCGGGGTTTGTTGAAATTACAGTTTTCATTGTGATTCTCACAGCGGCCCTCGTTTACCTCTGGCGCATCGGTGCGCTTGATTGGCGTACCCAGACTCAAAAACGCGAGCTTGGAATGATCCGAGGGCCGGGTGGAGTGGTTAATAAAAAGGAATTCAAATTATGAGCTATCAGCTGCAAAGACCCGAGGACGCTCCGTCGCCGCGTCGCGGAGCTAACAGCTTTGACGAATTCATTCGTCGCAATGTGATGATGGCCAAGCTGGAAGACATGGTGGCCTGGGGGCGAAAAAATTCTATCTGGCCATTTAACTTCGGGCTTTCCTGCTGCTACGTGGAAATGGCTACAGCATTCACCAGTCGGCACGACATCGCCAGATTCGGCTCTGAAGTCATCAGGGGAACTCCACGTCAGGCGGATATGATTGTAATTGCCGGTACTGTCTTTCGAAAAATGGCACCGGTAGTGCAGCTGCTCTATGAACAGTTGCTGGAGCCGCGCTGGGTGATTTCCATGGGTTCGTGTGCCAACTCAGGGGGAATGTACGACATTTATTCAGTAGTCCAGGGCGTGGACAAGTTCCTTCCTGTAGACGTTTACGTGTCCGGTTGTCCGCCGCGCCCGGAAGCGCTACTTCAGGGTCTGGTTCTGTTGCAGGAATCGATTGGCGCGGAACGTCGACCGCTGAGTTGGGTGATCAACGATCAGGGCATTTATCGTAAAGAAGAGAAGCAAATTCAGCGTGTCCGACGCCATGACGAGCGGATAGCTGCCACCGAGCTTCGATCACCTGATGAAGTCTAAAAATACATATAAAATAAATAGATAAATTAAATTATTAAAGTAGTTTAGAAGTATGGATTTGGCCCAGAACACTGCCTCAAAGCCTGCGTCGGGAATGTCCTTTCCCGTAGCGCTGCTGGAAGACATCGACAGGCGCTTCGGGCCGGACATCCTTGCCAGACAGAAGACCTGCGACGGAATCCCCACCTACTGGTTCGACCGAAGTCGGGTCAAGGATTTTGTCCGTTTTCTGAAAGCAGAGGCGGATCCGTGCTTCGAGATGATGTACGACCTGACTGCTATCGACGAGCGTATGCGGGTTTATCGTGAAGGACAGCCCGAGTGTGATTTCACGGTCGTCTATCACCTGATGTCTTTTCGGGGCAACGTTGACCTGCGAGTCAAGGTGCCATTGCAGTCCGCCGATCTGTCCACTCCCAGTGTTGCCGATATCTGGCCCAGCGCGAACTGGTATGAGCGCGAGGTCTGGGACATGTTCGCCATCAAATTCGATGGTCATCCTAATCTTTTTCGACTGGTTCTCCCACCGACCTGGGAGGGACATCCATTGCGCAAGGAGCATCCGGCCCGGGCCACAGAAATGGAGCCGTTCTCGCTCGATGAAGAAAAGGGCAATATTGAACAGCAGGCGCTCAAATTCGTACCCGAAGAATGGGGTATGGAGCGCCAGTCCGACACATCGGAATTTATGTTTCTCAATCTCGGTCCGAATCATCCCAGCGTGCACGGTGCTTTTCGAATTGCGCTCCAGCTGGATGGTGAGATTCTGGTCGATGCGGTTCCCGATATCGGTTATCACCATCGCGGTGCGGAGAAAATGGGCGAGCGCCAGTCCTGGCATACCTTTATTCCCTACACTGATCGTATCGATTACCTCGGTGGCGTAATGAACAACCTGCCCTATGTTCTCGCAGTCGAGAAAATGGCCGGAATAGAAGTGCCCGAGCGGGTCAAAGTTATTCGTGTGATGCTGGCTGAAATGTTCCGAATCTGCAGCCATCTGCTGTTTTATGGAACTTTTGCTCAGGACGTAGGACAGTTATCGCCGATCTTTTACATGTTCGTTGAGCGGGAACGAATTTTCAACATAATCGAATCCATATGCGGTGCAAGAATGCACCCTGGCTGGTTCCGTATTGGTGGAGTCGCTCAAGATCTTCCCAATGGCTGGGAGACGCGAGTCAAGGAATTACTGGAATTCATGCCCGCCCGTCTTGACGACTACGACAAGATGGTCATGGATAACGGTATCCTCAAGCGTCGCAGTCAAGGAGTCGGCGTTTACAATACTCAACAGGCGTTCGACTGGGCAATTACCGGTCCCGGCCTTAGGGCGACTGGATTGGAGTGGGACTACCGCAAACAACGGCCTTACAGCGGGTACGAGAACTTTGAGTTCGACGTGCCGATCGCGATCAATGGTGACTGTTATGACCGATGCGCAGTTAGAGTTGAAGAGATGCGTCAAAGCCTGCGGATTATCAAGCAATGCCTCGATAACATGCCGGAGGGTCATTACAAGTCAGATCATCCTCTGACTACACCGCCGAGAAAAGAGCGCACCCTGCAGGATATCGAAACGCTGATCAATCACTTCCTGAATGTCAGCTGGGGGCCTGTGATACCTCCCAGTGAAGTCAGCGTGGCTATCGAGGCGACCAAGGGCATTAATGGTTACTACCTGGTGAGCGACGGTAATACTACTTCTTACAGAACTCGAATCAGAACCCCGTCGTTTGCGCATCTGCAAATGATCCCGGAAATAAGTCGAGGTTTT
>JAYPVG010000003.1:10009-84230 GCA_038134485.1 Pseudomonadales bacterium | reverse complement strand
AGGTTTTATGGTGCCAGACTTGATCGCCATCATAGCCAGCATTGATTTCGTTATGGCAGACGTAGACAGGTAGGCTGAAAAGTGGAATACGAGCGCAGAAAAGACTGCGAATTAGTGAAGAGCAGGCAGAGATAGCAATGAGTGCCGATGTCATCGCATCGACCGGAGACGGTCGACCAAGAGCGCGTGAGCTAACCGCGGAGGAAATCAGCGAGATAGAGCATGAAATGACGCTCTATCCTGACAAGCGAGCTGTCGGTCTGGAAGCGCTCAAGATCGTGCAAAAACATCAGGGCTGGGTCTCCGACGAAAGTATGCTGGCCATCGCCGCATACCTTGAAGTGCCGGTTGCTGATCTCGAAGGCGTCGCGACTTTTTTTAATCTGGTTTTCAGGAGACCGGTGGGCAATAACGTGATCCTGTTTTGTGACAGCGTAAGTTGCTGGATCATGGGTTGCGAAAACATTCGGCAGCATATTAAGGAAAAACTGGATATCGACTACGGGGAAACCAGTGCCGATAACGAGTTCACTTTCATTCCGGTACCGTGTCTTGGCGATTGCGATCGCGCTCCTGTTATGATGGTGGGTCCTGACATGCATCGAAATCTCACCACTGAAAAAATCGATACGATTATCGCGCAGTACCGCGGACAGCGCGCAGAAAACAAGGAATGACTGGTTGATTTCGGATGGATAAGCCTTTAACCAAAAATATCGATATGAGCAGACCGCCGCTGGCACTTGATCAGTACGTGGCGGCTGGCGGTTACCAGAGTATCAGTAAAATCGCCGCGGGCATGAGCCCTGCAGATGTATTGCAACTGGTCAAGGATTCCGGGCTCAAGGGCCGGGGAGGCGCGGGATTCCCAACTGGGCTCAAATGGAGTTTTGTCCCTTCGGGAGACAACGCGCCTCAGCAGAAATATCTGGTGGTCAATGCTGATGAAATGGAGCCGGGGACGTTCAAGGATCGACTATTAATGGAGGGGGATCCTCATCTGCTGATCGAGGGAATGATTGCTGCAGCCTATACCATACAGGCATCGAAAGCTTACATTTTCCTGCGAGGCGAATACATTCGCTCTGAGGCTGCCCTTAAAAAGGCCATTGGCGAGGCGCATCAGGGAGGATGGCTGGGCAAGAATATTCAGGGAACAGGTTTTGACCTGGAGATAATCCTGCACACCTCCGCCGGTCGTTATATTTGCGGCGAAGAGACTGCACTGCTCAACGCACTGGAAGGCAAGCGCGCGAATCCTCGGGCAAAGCCTCCGTTTCCCCAGGTTAGCGGTCTGTGGGGCAAGCCAACTATTGTTAATAATGTCGAGACACTGTGTAACTTGCCGGGCATCATCGCCAATGGGGTCGACTGGTATCAATCGCTTGGCAAAGGTATAGACTTTGGGACCAAATTGTTCGGCGTGAGCGGCCGCGTAAAGAACCCGGGCTGCTGGGAGTTGCCTTTCGGTACAACGATTCGCGAGGTTATTGAAGAACATGCTGGCGGTATGCAGGAAGGCTACCAGTTGCGTGCATTTCTCCCCGGTGGAGGATCTACCGACTTTATGCTTCCGGAGCATCTGGATCTGGCTCTCGATTATGATGTCATCGGTAAGGCTGGTAGTCGACTTGCCACCGGCACGATGATTCTTTTGGACGACAGAACCTGCCCGGTGGGGATGATAGGCAATCTGATGCGCTTCTTCAGTCACGAATCCTGTGGCTGGTGCACGCCGTGCAGGGATGGGCTGCCCTGGATCGAGCAGATTTTTGAAGATCTCGAGAAAGGAGTTGGGCGAGAACAGGATCTCACTATTCTCGAAGAACACCTGACCTATTTAGGGCCAGGCCGCACATTTTGCGCATTAGCGCCCGGTGCCATGGCACCGCTTGGAAGCGGTTTGCGGCACTTCCGCCAGGATTTTGAAGATCACATACACAAGAAGTGCTGCCCCTATCACGGGCATTGAAATTAGGAGTCTATTGGGTGGCAAAGATTGTCATTGACGGTGTGTCATACGAGGTGAATGGCGACAACAACCTGTTGCAGGAATGTCTGTCCAAGGGTCTCGATTTGCCGTATTTCTGCTGGCACCCGTGCATGGGGTCTGTAGGAGCTTGTCGTCAGTGCGCCGTAAAGCAGTTCCGAAATGAAGACGACACAACCGGTACGCTGGTGATGGCGTGCATGACACCTGCCAGTGACGGCTCCATCATTTCTATTGAGGACGATGAGGCACGGGATTTCCGCGCGCACGTAATTGAAAGCCTGATGATCAGTCATCCCCACGACTGTCCGGTATGTGAGGAAGGCGGAGAGTGTCATCTGCAGGACATGACGCTCATGTCTGGCCATAATTATCGCAGGTATGACCGTAATAAGGTCACTCATAGAAATCAGGATCTCGGGCCTTTCGTTGGCCATGAGATGAATCGTTGCATCACTTGCTATCGCTGCGTGCGCTACTACAACGATTACGCCGGTGGAACCGATTTGTCTGCCCAGGCGAGTCATCATTACACCTACTTCGGTCGCCAGGCAGATGGCTGTCTGGAAAGTGAATTTAGCGGGAATCTGGTCGAAGTGTGCCCGACGGGAGTTTTTACCGACGCTACTTTCAGCGCACATTATTCGAGAAAGTGGGATCTGCAAACCGCACCGTCTGTCTGTGTAGGCTGCTCGGTTGGGTGCAACACCACGCCCGGTGAGCGATACGGTGAACTGCGGCGTGTCGTGAACAGGTATCACGGAGACGTAAACGGATATTTTCTTTGCGATCGTGGTCGCTTCGGTTACGGATTCGTCAATAGTGAAGAGCGTCTGGATGGAGCGCTGTCGGGGCAGGGAGAAGGGCGTGAGTCCTTGTCTCTCGAAAGTGGCGCCGCGCGCTTTTCGGAGCTGCTGGAAGATGCTGCGGGAAGCGTGATCGGCATTGGATCGCCCCGGGCCAGTATCGAGGCGAACTATGCGCTGCTACAAAAGGTAGGAGCAGAAAATTTTTACTCTGGGCTCAGTGACGGGGAACACGGGCTGATCCAGCGCGCCATTGAGCTGCTGGGAAACACACAATTCCATAGCCCCTCCATCCGGGAAATCGAGCAAGCCGACGCGGTATTGATTATTGGAGAAGACGTTACCAACGTCGCTCCCAGGGTAGCGCTGGCCCTGCGGCAGTCTGTGCGCAACAAGGCTGCCGATCTGGCTGCTGCCACCGGTATTCCTCAGTGGCAGGACAGCGCAGTCCGCGAACTGGCGCAACACGAACTCAGCCCTCTTTACCAGCTTTGCGGTTACGCTTCGCGGCTCGACGATATTGCCCGCGAGACTGTAATTGACGATGTGCCAGGCCTGACGCAGATAGCGTGTAACATAGCCCATGCCCTCGACCCTTCCGCGCCCGTAATTGAACAGGAGAGGGATGCGGCAAGAACGGCTCTGGTCAGCGCGATAGCAGATGACCTCAGGAGTGCAAGACGACCTCTTATCGTGTGCGGCACCAGCGGCAGTAACATCGAATTGTTAAATGCAGCGGCAAACATCGCCATGGCGCTGGCAAAAGCGCGGGGAGGCGAGCAGCAGGTAGATGTGACCTGCCTGTTAAAGGAGGTCAACACCGCGGGTCTTGGTTTGATCACAGACCCGGCTCGAACCCTGGGTAGTGCGCTAAAGAAAATGCAGACTGGTGAAGCCAAGGTGGCCATCGTATTGGAGAATGATCTTTACACCAGAGCCCCTGCCTTGCAGGTGGATGCTGCTATTGGAGGCATTGAAACTCTGGTAGTGCTTGATCAACTTCCGACCCGAACGACAGATCGTGCAGAACTGGTGCTTGCCTGCACCACGTTCGCAGAGCAAAAGGGCACTTACGTCAATTTTGAGGGTCGCGCCCAGCTAAGTATGCAGGTGTTTATAAGCGGGTTTGCTAGCCAGCCTTCATGGCGCTGGTTAAGCGACGATGCAATCGGCTTCAATCAGGTATTACAGGAATGTGATGCTGCTGTGCCCGCTCTGAGAGGCATCAGCAGCGTGTTGCCTGATCTTGCGGGGACACCGGAGGGTATGAAGATACCACGGCAGTCACATCGCTATAGTGGTCGTACGGCCATGCGCGCAAATGAGAATGTACACGAGGGCAAACAACCTCAGGATATGGACTCGGTCATGGCATTTTCGATGGAAGGCATGAGTAGCCAGAAGAACGCCAGCATGATGTCCAGCAGCTGGGCGCCGCAGTGGAATTCGAACCAGTCTATAACCAAGTTTCAGGACGAAGTCGCTGGTGAACTGTTGCAGGCGGCCCATGACGCCATGGTGGTTGCTCGGCAGACTTCGCCGGGTGACTACATCGTTGTATCGTCTGCAAAATCAAGCGATGGAGAATTTTCGGTGATCCCTGCTTATCAGCTCTATGGCAGTGACGAATTGAGTGCACGCTCCAAAGTGGTTGGCACACGCCTGACGGGACCATATGTCGCGGTCTCGCCGCGTGATGCGGAGACGCTTGGGATTCGCGAAAATTCGGTGCTGGAACTGCAGAGTGCAAAGGGCAGCGCAAGCTACGCGGTGTGCATCCGCAAGAAAGTTAAACCTGGCTCTATGGCGGTATTTGACAGCGCGGGGTCATTCCCGATCGCTGTGGCAGGCGAATCGGTAAAAGCCGTCAAAGCCGAGGGCGTCGGTCATGGCAGGTTTGACAACTTGATTGTCAGTGACCGGGGCATGGGGGAAGAATAGGGCATGACCTGGGAAGTGGGATCAACCTTGAGCATTCTTAGCATCCTGCTGGTCGTTGTGGGCGTCGCGGCTATGCTTATATGGGTCGAAAGACGCTTGCTAGGAATCTGGCAGGAAAGATTGGGCCCGAACCGGGTGGGACCACTGGGGCTACTCCAGGTTGTCGCAGATATGCTGAAAATTTTTACCAAGGAAGATTGGGTTCCGCCGTTTGCCGACAAACTCAGTTTTGTGTTGGCACCAACGATCATCATGACGGTGGTGCTGATGAGCTTCAGCGTTATCCCTTTTGCGCCGGGAATTGGAATCGTCGACTCCAACATAGGCGTGCTTTTCGTGCTCGCGATGGCATCGTTGGGTGCCTACAGTGTAATGTTGGGAGGCCTTTCCTCCGACAATAAATATGCGCTATTGGGAAGCTTGCGGGCAGCGGCTCAAATGGTTAGCTATGAAGTGTTCATGGGCATCTCGATCCTTGGGGTGGTCGCCCTTGCGGGCAGTTTCAACTTGAGAGAGATCGTATTGGCGCAACAAGGCGGCTGGTATGTCATTCCTCAGATAATTGGCTTCATCATATTTTTGATTGCCGGCGTCGCAGAGAGCCATCGATTGCCGTTCGACATTCCTGAGGCAGAGCAGGAAATAGTAGCCGGTTATCATACCGAATATTCAGGCATGAAATTTGGCATGTTCTTCGTCGGAGAATACCTGGGACTGGTACTTATTTCGTCGCTGATCACAGTGTTGTTTTTTGGCGGCTGGTTAGGCCCGGCTTTATTGCCTCCAATCGTCTGGTTTGCAATAAAAGCGGGCGTTTTTATCGCGTTTTTCATTTTGCTGCGGGCAGCCATCCCCCGTCCGCGCTATGACCAGCTTATGCGCTATGGCTGGCTGTTCTTACTGCCGTTGTCATTGCTAAACCTGCTCGTCACGGGCGCGGTAATCCTGCTCGGAAGCGGAGGCTAGTACGCTATGTTTCAATTAATCAAGGATACCTTTACCAGTCAGCTAGTCACCCTGTGGCGGGTATTCGTGCACATGTTCGACAAGACCGATACAGTCGAGTATCCAGACGAACAACCCTATATGTTTCCGCGTTGGCGGGGTCGCATAATTCTCAGCCGTGACCCGGACGGCGAAGAGCGTTGTGTCGCCTGTAATCTGTGCGCCGTGGCCTGTCCGGTCGACTGTATTGCTCTGCAGAAAGCAGAGGACGAGAATGGACGCTGGTATCCCGAGTTTTTCCGAATTAATTTTTCCCGCTGCATCATGTGCGGTTTTTGTGAGGAAGCCTGTCCGACCAATGCTATTCAGCTCACACCCGATTTCGAAATGGCCGAATATGTGCGTCAGGATATGGTGTGGGAAAAGGAAGATTTATTGATCAATGGTACCGGGAAATATCACGATTATAACTTCTACCGGGTCGCCGGCATGGCAATTGGCGGTAAGGATAAGGGAGAAGCCCAAAATGAAGCGCCGCCAGTCGACGTAAGGAGTTTGCTGCCGTGACTGTGCTCTTTTACCTGGCTGCCTCGGTAGCCCTGATTTCGACGCTTGCTGTGATTATTCAGACGAATGTGGTTCACGCGCTTCTTTATCTCATTCTGTCTCTGCTCGCGGTGGCCGTAATCTTCTACACCCTTGGAGCGCCTTTCGCAGCAATGCTGGAAGCAATTGTCTATGCTGGAGCGATCATGGTGCTATTTCTCTTTGTCATTATGATGCTGAACCTTGGTCAGCGGAGCAGAGAGCAGGAAAAAAGCTGGTTAGAAAAGCGCATCTGGATTGCTCCGGTGCTTATGGCTGCGGCTCTGGTCGCGCAACTTATCAATGTAGCGTCCCAGCAGCAAGCGAATGTCAGCGGGGTCGAGGTGGGTGTGAGAGAGGTCGGCCTCGCCCTCTTCGGACCCTACGTGCTCGCGGTGGAAATCGCATCGGTACTTTTATTGGCAGGCCTTGTTGGTGCATACCACCTGGCCAAGAAGTAAAGAAGAACAGTAAGCAATTCCAAGAACGATGACTATAGGTTGGACAGGAAATAGCAGGTAATGCAGGCAATACCCCTCGAACATGGATTGATACTGGCCGCGATGCTGTTTGCGTTGGGGCTGATAGGTGTACTCACTCGTCGTAACATCGTGTTCGTGCTGATGTGCCTGGAAATTATGTTGAACGCCTGTGGACTGGCGTTTGTCGCGGCCTCTGCCAGATGGGGCCATGCCGACGGGCAAATCATGTTCCTGATGATACTGACTCTTGCTGCCGCAGAGGTAGCGGTAGGCCTGGGGCTGATCATCCAGATGTATCGTAAGTTCCAGACCGTCGATATTAACGTGCTAACTCAGATGAAAGGATAGTAGAAGACTGTGCTTGAATTACTCTGGTTATTGCCCGCTTTGCCCTTGGCAGGATTCCTGATCCTGGCCCTAACTGGCGGGAGCCTGCCCAAGTCCGTGGTCGCTGTTGTAGGCGCTGGATCTGTCGGCCTGGCGTTTGTAGTGGCTGCGCTCGCCAGCTATCAGTTTCTTGGCTCGGGCGAGGAAAGTTTTCAGATTGCTCTGTGGAGCTGGATGATAGCTGGCGGTTTCAGTTCGGGATTTTCGTTCTATCTTGATGGTCTCACTGTGGTGATGATCCTCATTATCAGTGGAGTCGGATTCCTGATTCATCTGTATTCGACCGGCTTCATGATAGACGATCCCAGCTACAGCCGCTTCTTCGCTTACATGAACCTGTTTGTATCGGCCATGCTTGTGCTAGTTCTGGCGGATAACCTGGTGCTTCTTTATCTGGGATGGGAGGGAGTCGGATTATGCAGCTATCTGTTAATCGGCTTCTGGTATGAGAACCCTGCCAACGGCTACGCGGCCCGAAAAGCATTTGTTGTTACCAGGGTTGGGGATACCTCGATGGCGATTGGCCTGTTCCTGCTATTCTCCCAGCTGGGCACGCTAAACATTCAGGATCTTATGCATAATGCCCAGGAGCAGTGGGCAGTAGGCTCTGGAATCGCTGTCGCGGCATCGTTATTGCTGCTCGGTGGCGCTGTCGGAAAATCTGCCCAGTTGCCATTGCAAACCTGGCTGCCGGACGCCATGGCGGGTCCTACGCCGATCAGCGCCTTGATCCACGCTGCCACCATGGTAACCGCCGGGGTTTACCTAATTGCCCGTACCCACATTCTGTTTGAACTTGCCCCCGGGGTACAGGCGCTAGTCGCCTGGGTGGGCTTGATTACATTGTTGATGGCGGGATTCACTGCGCTTACCCAGCATGATATCAAGCGCATACTGGCATATTCGACGATTAGTCAGATTGGTTACATGTTTCTCGGATTGGGAGTTGGGGCCTGGTCTGCCGCAGTATTTCACCTCATGACACATGCCTTCTTCAAAGCTCTTTTGTTCCTTGCTGCAGGTACAGTCATACTTAGCCTCCACCACGAGCACGATATTTTCAAGATGGGGGGTATGCGCAAGTATCTCCCAGTAGCATTCTGGTCGTTTGTTATTGGCAGCGCTGCTCTCACAGCCCTGCCGTTTACCTCAGGTTACTTTAGCAAGGACGAAATTCTGCTTGCTGCACTGGAAAGTGGTGGTAGCGGGGCAGTGCTTTGGCTAGGGGGTGTGATCGGTGCTTTTTTTACCGCGATATACAGTTTTCGCCTGGTATTCGTGGTCTTTTTTGGAGAAAACCACCACCCCGCCAAGGAGGTTACCGGCTTCAACATGGCGGCGCCGCTGATCATCCTTGCAGTGCTGGCACTGGTGGGTGGGTTTATTCATATCCCCGTTGACGCTGTATTCAGTCACGGTGAGGCTGCCCATGAGGAGCACCACGTGAGCGCCGTCATACACGGCTTGATGGTAGCTGTGCCGATCATTGGCGTGGGTGTCGCCTACCTGTTTTTCTTCTCCAGGACCTGGTCGGCAGAGAAGCTTGTTTCTTCCAGCCTCGGTTCCAGCCTGCACAAGTTCTGGTTCAGTGGCTGGGGAATGGACAGGCTTTACCAGACAATTTTTGTTTCGCCTTTTATTACCTTGGCGCGGATAAACAAGAAAGACATCATTGACTTACTAGTTGGCGTTCTGGTCAGTTTAACAAGTCTCTTCAACAGAATGCTGGTGCGTACCCAGACCGGGTATCTTAGATGGTACGCAGCAAGTTTCATGGCGGGCGTCGTCATACTGATGGCCCTGGGAGTGCTGCTGTGATACTGGCATTGTTGATTGTTATCTTGTTTGCTGGCGGTCTCGTTGCCTGGCTGGTTGAATTCGTCAATCCCAAGCTGCCCAGAGTGGTGGCGTTGGGAGCACTATTGGGGTCGGCCTTGTTAATGCTCGGTGTTCTGGGCTTTACTCCCTCGACTCCAACTGGCACCAGTGGCGATTGGCTGATATACCTCAAGGCCGATTGGCTGCCGCGCTTTAATATTTACTTCCAGGTAGGCCTGGATGGACTCAGTTTGTTAATGGTGCTGCTAACCGTGTTTCTCGGCATTATGGCGGTCGGGGCGGCGTGGAGTGAAATCAAAGATCGAGCTGGGTTTTTCTACTTCAACCTTCTGTGGACCCTTGCTGGCGTTGTCGGTGTCTTCATCGCACTGGACCTGTTCCTGTTTTTCTTCTTCTGGGAAGTCATGCTTATTCCCATGTATTTGATCATTGCGATCTGGGGACATGAAAATAAGAACTATGCCGCAATGAAGTTCTTTATTTTTACCCAGCTATCTGGCTTGCTGATGCTGATAGCGATTCTGGCCATGGCCTTCAACCACTTCCTGCAATTCGGCAACTTCAGCTTCGATTATTTTGAATTGCAGAATGTTGAGTTGGGGGCTTCGATGGCAATGCTTCTGATGCTGGGATTTTTTATCGGATTCGGTACCAAACTGCCAACAGTGCCATTCCACTCCTGGTTGCCGGACGCGCACAGTCAGGCCCCAACTGCCGGCAGCGTTATTCTTGCAGGCATTCTGCTCAAGACCGGGGCGTATGGGCTGATCCGATTCACGGTTCCCCTATTTCCGCAGGCGGCGGAGCAGTTCGCACCGATAGCCATGACGCTTGCGGCGGTAAGCATTTTGTACTGCGCCAAGGTCGCTTTTGCGCAAACTGACCTCAAGCGTTTAATCGCCTATACGAGTGTCAGCCACATGGGATTCGTTACTCTGGGGGTATTTGCCTGGAATGAGCAGGCGGTCCAGGGAGCAGTGATGACCATGCTGGCTCATGGTTTGAGCGCAGCGGCTTTGTTCATGTTGGCGGGCGGATTACAGCATCGCATTCATACCAGAGAAATGAGCGATATGGGTGGGTTTTGGGCAAGAGTGCCGCGCATGTCCATCGTGGCGATGTTCTTTTCCATCGCAGCACTTGGTATGCCCGGGCTGGGCAACTTCGTCGGCGAATTTCTGGCGTTGCTGGGAGCGTTCCAGGTAAACATTGAACTGACAGTCGTGGCCGCCTTTGGATTGATTTTCGCCTCGGTTTACTCTCTCTGGGTTTTGCAGAAAGTGTTTCAGGGGGAATACCGCACCGAACACATTGAAGAAGCCTCACTCGTGGATCTCAGTCGTCAAGAAATGATTTTCTATCTGGCGATGATGGCTGGGCTGGTGTGGATGGGAATTTACCCGCAGACTTTCCTTGACCTGTCGGCAATGACGCTTGGAAGTATTTTGTAAGAGACTGGTGAGCAAATGGACTCGACGATAGCACTTAATGACCTGATACCGCTATTGCCTATTCTGGCAGTGACCGGTGTAACTGTGCTCGTCATGCTGCTGATCGCGGTCAGGCGCAGTCATGCAGTCAGTTGCGCAGTGACGGTAGGCGGTTTGATCGTTGCTTTGCTGGCGACTGTGGTTGTCTTGCCGTTTGCCGGCCAACAAATTACTCCGCTGCTGGTGGTCGACAATTTCAGTCTCTTTTTTACTGCAGTGGTGCTTGTCGCGAGCAGCTTCATTGCCGTATTCAGCTATCCCTACCTTGCAGCACTCAGTGATGATGTGGACGAGTTCTACCTGCTCTTGCTAATCGCATCACTCGGCGCGTTAATCATGGTGAGTAGCAATCATTTCATCAGTGCTTTTCTGGGATTGGAGACACTCAGTATTTCTCTGTATGCCATGATTGCCTACCCGATACACAGTAATAATGCCGCCAAGTTTCCGCTGGAGGCGTCAGTTAAATACCTTGTTCTCTCTGCCGTATCATCAGCGTTTATCCTTTTTGGAATAGCATTGCTGTACGCCCAGACAGGCACTCTGCAATTTTCTGATCTGATCAACGTTAATGGAAATCCGGGCACCGGAGAAAATTACTTCGTTGTCCCTCTTGTGGTTCTGCTCGCAGGGGTTGGATTCAAGCTGTCACTGGTACCGTTTCATATGTGGACGCCGGACGTTTACGAAGGTGCGCCCCTGCCAGCCACTACCTTTCTGGCGACGGTTGGTAAGGCGGCTATGATGGTATTGCTGCTTCGCCTGATCGTGGCTTCCAACGCGTTATCGTTTGTTCCCGTTGTCTCGGTGATTTCGGTAATCGCAGTGTTATCAATTCTCGCAGGTAACGTTCTCGCTCTGGTCCAGGAAAACCTCAAACGGATTCTTGCGTATTCTTCCATAGCGCATATGGGATACCTGCTGATAGCACTAATCGCTTTGAGCAACGCCAGCACTCCGCTTGGGGTTGAGGCAGTAAGTTTCTATCTCATCGCCTATGTGCTGATGTCTCTCGGCGCTTTTGGCATTGCTACGGCAGTATCGAGCAGTGAAAGCGAGCAAGACTCAGTTGCAGACTATCAGGGTTTATTCTGGCGCGCGCCGTGGTTGGGTTTCCTGTTGACTGCTATGCTTCTTTCCCTGGCCGGTATTCCCTTGACGGTTGGATTTATCGGCAAGTTTTACCTGGTAATGGCTGGTGTCGAAGGAGCGCTATGGGGATTGCTGATGGTGCTGGTAGTAGGGAGCGGCATCAGTATTTATTATTATCTGCGAATTGTTTACCGCATGCTGCTGCAACCTCAGCAGAACGCGACCCAGCGGACCGCTGGTGTTGTTAGCATGGGGTCCTATGTGGTGCTGGCCATTCTTCTGGTCGCTGTACTTTTGCTGGGAATTTATCCCGCGTTCCTGATGTCACTACTTCAAACCGTCACGGTTTCCGTTTAGGTTACCGGCCTGATATTGTAATAATTGCTTGCAGCTCGGTCCGTAGTTCAGATGTCGACTTATTCGGACCGCTATCTGACCCTAATAAAGAAAAGGACTTTTGCATTCCTGAAGGGGTTTAAAAAAGTGACCTATAGTCCGTTCAAGAATGAATTAGAAATCATAGATTGGGCCACGAATAAGTTGTGCAGGTAACGGGATGGAAAATATTCGAGTAGCAGTTCTGGGGGGTGGGAGCTTTGGCACGGTGATTGCCAATATCATCGCCGAAAACGGATATCCGGTATTTTTCTGGATGCGCAGCAAGGACATGGCTCACCAGGTAAACGAGGCAAGAGAAAATTCCCAATACCTGCCAGGCTATCATCTGCACAAGAATGTAGTAGCTACCAACGACATGCGCACAGCGGTGACGAATGCCGAGGTCATTTTTGTCGCGGTACCGAGTCATTCGTTCAGAGCGGTAGTACGATTGATGCGCCATTTTGCCCCATCGGAAGCGATGCTGATCAGCACCACCAAGGGCATAGAGCGCGGAAGCTTCATGTTAATGAGTCAGATTTTGCGCCAGGAAGCGCCGAGTGCCAAAGTCGGGGTATTAAGCGGACCAAATCTGGCCAAGGAAATTGCTCGCAGGGATCTCACCGGAACGGTGATAGCCAGTGAGCATGAGAGTGTTCGGCAGGCTATCAAACAAATACTCGCTTCGGAGTATTTTCGCGTATTCAGCAATGACGATTTTTATGGTGTAGAGCTCGGCGGATCATTGAAAAATATCTATGCCATTGTCGCTGGTCTGGCAGCGGCGCTAGGCATGGGGCATAACACCAATAGCATGTTGATTACTCGCAGTCTGACAGAAATGGCCAGATTTGGTCGCGAACTCGGTGCTGATCCCATGACCTTTTTGGGCCTGGCTGGTGTTGGTGACCTGATTGTGACCTGTTCGACCCCCCTGAGTCGCAACTACAGGATCGGATTTAATCTGGGGAATGGGATGACTCTGGATGAGGCCATTAAATCAGTTGGACAGGAAGCAGAGGGATTGAATACCCTTAAATTAGTAAAACAGAAAGCAGATGAGTTGGATGTCTTCATGCCGCTCGTAAGCGCACTGTATCGGGTAATCTATGAGGGGGAGTCAGTAGACCGCATAGTTCCTTCTCTGGTACAAAGCGAACAGATATTGGATGTTGAATTTGCCGCTAAAGACGAGAAACAGTTACACCATAAGGGGTAAATGATGGCCGATGATTTTGATGATGTGATGGAAAATGTCAAAAAAGGCGCGACCTGGCTGCGAGTTATTCACTTGATCGGATATTGTATTGTACTCAACCTGGTGATGGTGGTGAGCTGGGTTCTTGTTGCAGCGCAGGCCCTGTTCAGCATCTTTACCGGCTCGGATAATCGTAATCTGCGACTGTTAGGATCAAGTCTGGCGCAATACGCATCGGAAATATTAAATTTTGTGACTTATAATTCAGACGACAAACCGTTCCCGTTCAAACCTTTTCCCGTCGGAGTAGAGCAGGACTTTACCGCCGAAGAGGGTATGCGTCAGGCGGATGTTGACATAGCATCGGCGCGAAATTCCGAGCCCTCGCCTGGCCAGGAGTTCGACGACCTGGCGTTCCTGTCGGTGTCAGGTGAAACTGAGCGAAAAGCGGGAACGCCCGAGGCAGCTGAAAAGTCTAGTGCGTATTCGGATCACGATCAACGCTTGTCCGAGGCACAAGAAAATCTCAATGACATTGATACGTTAGAGAAAACTGAGAAGAGGAATCCAGCGGTCGATGAGTGACCGCGTGAATGCCATTTCGAAATCGGCCTCAGGAAGTTCAAATTTGATGATTGCCACTTGCCTGCGCACAATTTCGATATCCGTCCTGCTGCTATCGATTGCTCAGCATGCTATGACCCAACAGGCAATCGACACTGAAGCAGTTGATCATGAGTTGCTAGAGCGTTTTGCCGGTTCCGAGATCGTCAGATTTAGCAGCGTATCAGACAATGCCTATCGATTAGTGCTTGGCAACATGAGACGTACAGCTGGTCGAGTGGTTCCTGAGCGCTCGCAACGAGTCAGGGGTGAACTTACCCGTATAACCTATGAAATTCCCGCAGGCTTCACTAGCGACGATGTGATCAGTTTTTACCAAGAACAGGCGGATGATAAGAGTTATCTCGAATTATTCAGCTGTCGTGGCCGGGATTGCGGCAATAGCAATTACTGGGCTAATGAGGTATTTGGTGATCGTTCTCTTTATGGGCCTGAACGCAATCAATACTACTTGGCGTTGCAGCTGGACAGCGGTGACAACCCGCAGGCCTTTGCGGTCGTGTATGTAATTACGCGAGCAAACCGCAGACTGCTTGCGCATGTCGAAGTGCTCGAGTCAGGCAGGCGCGCGGGTAGTAGCGAAGCGATGATGTCCATCGATACTCTGATACAGCGCGGGGCAATCCCGATATCAGGTATCGAATTTAATGCGAGTGACGAATTAATCGAAGACGCTGGCCTATTTCAAATAGCGACAGCCCTGCGAGAATTGGAGGCAATCGATTTGTATGTGGTTGCCCATCTGCAGGCGCCAGTATTACTCCAGAATGCAATAGATAGATCATTACGGCGTGCCGAGCTGGTGCGCCAGGCTTTGATCAGGATGGGAGTCAACCAAAATCGACTTGTTGCCCAGGGCGTCGGCCCGCTGGCGCCATTGTGCATTGAGGGAAATTGCGAAGAGCGAGTCGAGCTTGTGGTGCAACAGCAGAACTAGCCGGCCCTTACCAGGGACAGGAATTCACTTCGAGTTGATTGGCTGGTACGGAATGCTCCCAGCATGCAGGATGTGGTCATCACCGAGTTTTGTTTTTCTACGCCGCGCATCATCATGCACATATGCTGCGCTTCAATTATCACACCCGCTCCGGAGCCGCCGGTCTTCGAAAGTATGGCCTCGGCGATCTGATTGGTGAGATTTTCCTGAATCTGTAATCTTCTGGCGTAAAGATCAACGATGCGTGCAACCTTTGAAAGGCCTATGACCTGTCCTCGGGGAAGATAGGCGACATGGCACTTTCCTATAAACGGCAAAAGATGATGTTCGCATAAGGAGTAAAGTTCGATGTTTTTAACTATGACCATTTCATCCGAATCAGAGGGGAAAAGCGCGGCATTGAGCACTTCATCTACATCGAGCTTATATCCCTGGGTCAGAAACCGCATAGCCTCCGCCGCCCGTTTTGGGGTATCTATTAATCCGGGGCGCTCAAGATCTTCACCTACCGATTCGATTATATTTTTGAAGGCGTCTTCCATCGTCATTCTCTCTTGGCTGGATGAGTTGCTACACTACGACAACGATAGAGAATCGTAAAGCGCTTTGTAAATTGATACTGCCCCGGGAAATTTGTGCCGAAATGTTGGTTAAAGATTATATAAATCAGATATCCGATCGTCTCGAAACCGGGGGACTGTTTTTTGGTCACGGCACCGAAAATGCTGGTGACGAAGCCTGCTATATTGTCTTCGCGAGCCTGAATCTGGACTGGTTGGAATATGAAACTGAAATGTACAGGGAAATCACTGCGCAGGAGAAAGAACTTATTGATCGCAAAGTAAATATGCGCATCGATAAGCGTATCCCTGCGGCATATCTTGTTGGCATGGCCTGGTTTGCTGGCTACCCTTTTTATTCCGATAACCGAGCCCTTATACCCCGATCCCCGATTGCTGAACTTCTTGAAAATCGACTTGAACCTCTGCTGCCGGCACAGCCGGGGTATATACTTGATCTGTGTTGCGGTGGGGGATGTATCGGAATCGTCTCCGCTCTGGTGTTTCAGAATGCTCACGTGGACCTGGTTGACATCTCAGCAGACGCGTTACTGCTATCTCGGGACAACGTGCAACTTCATCATCTTGAGCAGCGAATCGAGTTAATCTGTTCGGACTTGTTTCAAGAGTTGTCAGGGCGTCGCTATGATCTCATCGTCAGTAATCCGCCCTATGTAGGAGTAAAGGAATTCGCTTCGCTACCCGCTGAATTCACGCACGAGCCTGCTATTGGTCTTGTTTCGGATCATGAAGGTCTAGAAATTCCACTAAAAATTCTGCTTGCCGCGGCCGATTACCTCACTGAACAGGGGATTCTGATTCTCGAAGTAGGGCACTCTTTCAAAGCATTGATGCAATGCTGTCCGAAAGTACCGTTTCTGTGGCTGGAATTTGATCACGGTGGGGAAGGGGTGTTGCTACTCTCCAGAGCGCAGTTGCACGAGTATTGCGACCACTTCGAGAGTGCGCTGAGCACCGGGGATTCCCGGGTATACCCATAGTTAATAGGCATTTCATTGGTGTACAATGCCGGGCTTTTCCCAGGACCGGTAGATTCGTGCCGGGGGCCGGTCGCAATTGATACCGGCAACGCGCGACAGGTGAGCTTCAATGGCTGGAAACAGTATTGGTAAACTCTTCACAGTGACGAGCTTTGGCGAGAGCCACGGCCCCGCCATAGGCTGTATTGTAGATGGCTGCCCTCCCGGCCTGGAACTTTGTGAGCAGGATATGCAGGCCGATTTGGATCGGCGTAAACCTGGACAGTCCCGATTCACGACCCAACGGCGAGAACAGGACCAGGTAAGAATTTTGTCCGGCGTTTTTGAAGGCAAAACGACGGGCACTCCGATCGGATTACTAATAGAGAATACCGATCAGCGCTCCAAGGATTACAGCAAGATCAAGGACCAGTTCAGGCCGGCCCATGCCGACTTCACGTACTTTAAAAAGTACGGAATTAGAGATTATCGGGGTGGTGGGCGTTCGTCCGCGAGAGAAACCGCCATGCGTGTAGCCGCCGGTGCAATCGCCAAGAAATTCCTGGCCCAGGCAGAAGGAATTGCAATCCATGGTTACCTCAGTCAGCTTGGGCCGATAAAGGCTGAGCACATTGATTTGGACGAAGTCCAAAAAAACCCGTTTTTCTGCCCAGACGCCAGCAAGGTGAGTGAAATGGAAAATTTCATGACGGCTCTGAGCAAGGAGGGTAACTCAATCGGTGCCCGTATCAACGTCTTGGCGACAGGAGTTCCCCCAGGCTTGGGAGAGCCCGTGTTCGACAGGCTGGATGCTGAACTTGCTTCAGCCCTGATGAGCATCAACGCGGTTAAAGGCGTTGAGATCGGCGCTGGATTCAGCTGTATTGAGCAGAAAGGCACAGAACACCGCGACGAAATTACCGCAGCTGGGTTTCTGTCCAATAATGCCGGTGGAATTCTGGGGGGCATATCGAGCGGTCAAGACATTCTGGCCAGCATCGCGCTAAAGCCAACCTCAAGTTTACGAATTCCTGGTCGCTCAATAGATTCCCAGGGCAATGACGTAGAGGTCGTTACTACCGGTCGTCATGATCCTTGTGTCGGTATTCGAGCGACACCAATAGCCGAAGCGATGATGGCGATCGTGTTAATGGATCACTATCTGCGCCATCGTGGTCAGAATTCGGGCAGTACAACAGTCAGCTGAACAGTACTTAGTTGGCATCGCTAGTGCTGGGAAAACCTGTAACTAGAATGAAATGATAGATTATATTGATTTATTTCAATCGGTTAGATTGAGAGCTATTGCTGAAACTGGAAGGAAGTAACATGGCAGGTAGGACCTTGTACGACAAGATCTGGGACGCACACCTGGTGAATAGCCGGGATGACGGTACCGCGCTGATCTATATCGATAGACAGTTAATTCATGAAGTCACTTCGCCGCAGGCATTCGAGGGGCTGCGCCTGGCTGGCAGGCTTCCCTGGCGAGCAGATGCAAACCTGGCTACCCCGGATCACAATATTCCAACGACTTCCGACGAGCGAAGTCAGGGTCTGGAAGGAATCAAAGACCCGGTTTCCCGGATCCAGGTTCAAACCCTTGATAAGAATTGCGAGGAATTTAATATCCCCGAACTTGGTATGAATGACCGACGGCAGGGCATCGTGCATGTGGTCGGGCCGGAGCAGGGCGCCACCCTGCCGGGAATGACCATAGTCTGCGGTGATTCCCATACTTCAACGCATGGCGCGCTCGGAGCCCTGGCGCACGGGATAGGGACATCTGAGGTAGAGCATGTGCTCGCTACTCAATGTCTGTTGCAGAAGAAGATGAAAAACATGCTGGTTCGGGTTGATGGTCAGTTGGGTCCAGGCGTGACCGCTAAGGATATTGTTCTGGCAATAATTGGCAAGATAGGTACCGCTGGAGGCACGGGTCATACCATTGAGTTTGGTGGAGAGGCGATTCGATCTCTTTCAGTAGAAGGTCGAATGACAGTGTGCAATATGGCCATTGAGGCTGGCGCGCGGGCAGGTCTGGTTGCTGTAGATGAAACTACCATTGATTACCTGAAGGGCAGGCCATTCGCACCCCAGGGCGAGCTCTGGGAGCAGGCCGCTGCCGATTGGCGGACACTGGTGAGTGATGCGGATGCGGCTTTCGACCGTATCATCGAGCTTGATGCAAAAGAAATCGAACCTCAGGTTACCTGGGGAACATCGCCGGAAATGGTGGCACCCATTAGTGGCCATATCCCCGATCCCGCGCTGGAAAATGATGCCTCACGCCGGAGTAATATTGAGCAGGCACTCGAGTATATGGGACTGAAGCCCGGGACCGCGATTCAGGATATTCAACTGGACTATGTGTTTATCGGATCCTGTACAAACTCTCGAATCGAGGACCTTCGAGAAGCGTCCAGAGTGCTTCGGGGTAAGCGGGTTGCCGATACCATCGAACTGGCAATGGTAGTGCCCGGTTCGGGCCTGGTCAAAGAGCAGGCAGAAGCTGAAGGCCTGGACCAGATTTTCATCGAGGCCGGTCTGGAGTGGCGTGAACCCGGCTGCTCAATGTGTCTTGCCATGAATGCCGATCAGCTGCCGGCGGGTAAGCATTGTGCGTCCACTTCAAACAGGAATTTCGAGGGTCGCCAGGGTTTTGGTGGTCGAACTCACCTTGTCAGTCCTGCCATGGCGGCTGCAGCAGCCATTTCCGGACATTTTGTTGATGTTCGCCAGTTACAGAATTGGGTCTGAGGGAGCAGTAGCGATCATGAAAAAATTTACTACAGAGCAAGGTGTGGTCATTCCTCTGGATCGGGCCAACGTCGATACCGATTTCATCATTCCCAAACAGTTTCTCAAATCAATCAAGCGTACTGGCTTTGGACCCAATCTTTTCGACGAACATCGGTACCTGGATAAAGGCGAGCCTGACTCGGATAATAGTCAGCGCCCATTGAATCCAGATTTCGTTCTTAACCAACCCCGCTACCAGCATGGTTCAATTTTATTGGCCAGGGAAAATTTCGGCTGCGGTTCAAGCAGAGAGCATGCACCCTGGGCTCTGGATGACTACGGAATTCGCGTCATCATAGCCCCGAGTTTCGCTGATATATTTTTTAATAATTGTTTTAAGAATGGACTTTTACCCATTGTTTTAAATAAAGAAATTGTTTACAGGCTATTTGCAGAAGTAGAAGCCAATGAAGGTTATTCACTGGTGGTCGATCTGACTGCCGAAACCCTTAAAACACCGTTCAACGAACTCATCCCATTCGAGGTTGATGCTTACAAGAAGCAGTGCCTGTTAAATGGTCTCGATGAGATCGGTGTGACACTGCAAGAAGCCGATACTATTCGTGAATTTGAAAGCCAGTGGCGCCAGCGAGCGCCCTGGTATTTTAGCAATGTTAGACCAAGCGACAGTTAGAGAATAATCTGATGAAAAAATACAATGTTGCTGTGGCAGGAGCCACGGGCGCGGTCGGGGAGGCGCTGCTGAGTATACTGGCTCAGAGGGATTTCCCGGTTGATCAATTGTTTCCATTGGCCAGCGAGCGTTCCGCGGGCTCTACGGTAATGTTTAAAGGCAGACCTCACAAGGTCTTAAATCTGGCTGAATTCGACTTCACACGCGCTCAGATAGGACTGTTTTCCGCCGGCGGCAGCGTTTCTGCCGAATTTGCACCGAAAGCGGCCGCTGCCGGCTGTGTGGTGATTGATAACACCTCGCATTTTCGCTACGACGACGATATTCCCCTGGTGGTGCCCGAGGTAAACCCGGATAAAATCGCCGACTACGGCAATCGCAACATAATCGCCAATCCAAACTGCTCAACTATTCAGATGCTGGTGGCATTGAAGCCCATACATGACGCGGCAGGCGTCAGGCGTATATCGGTCGCGACTTATCAGGCAGTTTCCGGAACGGGTAAGTCGGCGATTGAAGAACTGGCAAAACAAACAGCCAATCTGCTTAACGGCAGGGAAGTCGAGTGCGATGTATACCCAAAACAGATCGCCTTCAATGCGCTGCCTCATATCGATGATTTTCAGGAAAACGGCTACACCAAGGAAGAGATGAAGATGTGCTGGGAAACCAGAAAGATCTTCGCCGACGAGTCGATTCAGGTCAGTGCTACCTGCGTGCGCATACCGGTGTTTTACGGTCACTCTGAAGCGGTCCAGGTAGAGACCCGCTCCCCAATATCAGCCAGGGAGGCGCGCGACTTGCTTTCTGCCATGCCGGGCGTCGTCGTTATAGATGAGCCAGTAGCAGGCGGTTATCCCACTGCAGTTACGGAATCTGTGGGCCAGGACGCAGTTTTCGTGGGACGAATACGGCAAGATATCTCCATTGATAATGGATTGAACATGTGGATTGTCTCAGACAATGTAAGAAAAGGGGCAGCGCTGAACTCAATCCAGATCGCTGAATTGTTGATAAAAGACTATTTATAAAGAATACTTACGCGCGGAAGTGAAGCTTTTGTCTAAGAAAAATGCATAGTCCCCAGAGAGCTTTGGATTGGAAGTCTGAAATGCCTTTTCAGTAACCGTGAAAGGCTCTGGGAGTGAATTTCATATTCAATATAAGACTTTAAGTATTTATTATAAAATACTGTATTTATTATATTTTATATTAATTTGTGTTTAATTGTTTTAGGAAGTCGAGCTCAAGTCTTGTCGAACCTGCTGATAGCCAGATTTTCTGATATAACAAGGCAAATCGGGGTAGGAATAAGTTTATGATGCGCAGAGCCTCAGCCATAGTCACCGCGATCTGCTGTCTGCTGTCAAGTCAGGCCAGCGCTCTCGGGCTTGGCTCTTTCATTCTAGAATCTGCGCTAAATCAACCGCTTAGAGCACGGATTGAAATCGTCGACCTCGGGGAAGTCAACCCCGTCGATGTCGTTATGCAAATTGCTTCGCAAGAAGACTTTCGACGCTTTAATCTCGAGCGCGCGGGTTTTTTCTCTGACGTCGATATAACCGTCGAAAATACCTCACAAGGCCTGTTCATGGTGCTTACCAGCAACCAGGCCGTCCGAGAGCCATATCTGAGTTTCATTCTCGAAACCCGTTGGCCAAACGGCAGGATTCTCAGCGAGCATACGGTTTTGCTTGATCTTCCCGTGTACAGCGATGGGCGATCCGTAGCAGAACCCATCAATCAGCCGGTAAGCCCGGCAGTAGGCAACGCCCCGAGCATCGAAGCTGCTGCGGCTGCAGAAGTGTCCGCTCCAATCCAGGAAACGGTTACCGCATCGGACTCAGCGCCGATCCAGATTGGGCAAGAGGTCGAACTCGCCGTTGAATCCCAGGAGGCGAACGCGTCGCTTGATGCTGACTCGCAAGACGCCGATGTGGCAGCGACAGAGACGGCAGAGACTGAGCAAAGTCAGGCGCTCGAATCCGAGCCAGATCCCGAGTCCGACTCCATAATCGACTCTCAGGATGCAGCTGATCCAAGTGACGCAAACTCGGAAATTGCTGTCGCTTCAGAAACGGAAGCGACTGAAACAGAAGCGACTGGGGTCGACACAAGTCAGCCTCTCGAATCAGAGGTTGCACCCGAATCGGAAGAAACGACTGAACAGGAGCTTGTCGTTACCCGACAAAACATTATTACCGATACGGCGGGTGTGACTGAGAGTATCGAGGTGTCGCCTCAGGATACGTTGTGGGAAATAGCCATGAGAGTTCGCCCCGCGGATTCCGCTTCGATCCAGCAGACGATGCTTGCGATCCAGAGACTCAACCCGGAGGCCTTCGTCGATGGCAACATAAATCGTCTGCGGGCCGGCGAGACACTGCAGATACCTGATCTTAGCCAGGTGCAAAGTGTCACGCAGCAGCAGGCGATATCCGAGGTTGCCCGCCAGAATCAGCAGGTTGGTATCGACACTCAGCCTCTTGCGGCACCTTCTGCAGGCCCCAGTTCGCAGGCCGCAGTCGAGCAACAGGGACAGTTGAGAGTTCTGACTGCCGATGATGCGGAGCCGGCCTCCGTCGGTGCAAGTGCTGAGGTGGAAAATGAAAATGCCGAGCTGGATGCGCGCATACAGGCACTGGAAAATCAACTGGCGTTGCAACAAGAGGAGGCAGATCGGGCAGAGTTGCAGCGTACGGAACTGATTGCGCGACTGAGTGAGTTGGATGCACAGATTACGTCGGCGTTGGAAATTATTCGCTTGCAGGATCAACAGTTGGCTCAGCTGCAGCAGTCTCTTGCTGAAGCTGCCGCGCAGGCCAGCCTTCAGCAAAATCAGGCCGCGGGACAGGTTGAGCAGACGGATGGGGCGCCGGTTCAATCTGGTCCCGATACTGGCAATGCCCGCGGCTTTTTACAAAGTATCGCTACGGTTCTGGGCAATAATTCCTGGATTCTGCTTGCAGTTTCGGCTCTGGTCGTGTTCTTGATGGTGTTGCTGCTCTTACGGCGCAATCGCGCAGTGTCTGCTGACGGACTGGACGCGGAATTCGATGGCGAACTGGTGCTCAGAGAGGAATCTGACTTACACAGCGGAGCCGATTCGGAAGTGTCAGAAATTACTGATTTCGCTTCTGCAGAGTCTGAGCGTGAGCAGATTGAAGAGCTCGCAGAACTGGCGACGGCCAGCTTCGCTGACCATGACGAGCAGGAAATTGTTATTGAAGAAGAGATGTCTCAGGAGTTTACGGAGACCGAGACGGAGCTCGACCTGGACCTGGATCACGGATCTGAGCTTGACGCCGACAAGCTGCCAGCCGTTGATTTGGAAAATGACAATAATGAAGCCATGGCTGGCGAATCAGATTCGCAGGCGATGGATTTGGATCAGCTTGACGAAACACAAGCGGTCGCGTTGGAGCAGTCTACCCAGGAAATCGATGACGATTCGGATGCCAAAACGTCTGATGAGGTTGTGGATCTTGAATTGGATGCGGCAGAAGAAGACGGCGAGTCGGAAGACCCTGACTCCGAGGTCCTGGATTTCGATATTGAGGACTTTCTTGATGAGGGGAAAGCAGGCGAAGCGCATCCGGACCCCGGGCAGGATAGGGCAGAGAGGCTGGATGATGAATCTGAGACAGATATAGACTTTGAGTTGGACACTGAGGATGAGGAGCATGAGCGGAAGCCCGATGAGTCAGTAACGGCCGAGTCGGATACTGACGAAATCGAGTTCTTTACTGCAACAGAGCAAGCAGACGAACCGACTATTGTTGACTCAGGTGAAGCAAGCGATTCTGATTCAGATGTGGATTTTTATGAATTTGATCTGGATGAGGAGGTCCCGAAAGCGGACGCAGAGATCACAGAAAATTTGCAGAACGCCCGCGAAGCGGATGATATTGAATCACTGGACTTCGAGATAGCCGATGACACTGCAGACCCATCGCCGGATGACGCGGGGGTAGACATCGCGTCTCCATCGGATGGGGAAATTGAGACGTTCGATTTTGCATTGGATCCAGATTCCGATACCGAAAGCGACGAACTACCAGAAGATCTCGATCAGGAACTGGAAAGGCACGAGAGCGTCGACTTCGAGCTGGATATTGAATCGCTAGAAGAGCAGAAGGCTGGCACTGGAGAGGAAAATGGTGACGATACGGTAATCGAGGAGTTCGAAGAAATCGAGTTCATGAATGACGAGCCTGAATCGGAGGAAGCTGAGGAATCCAGTGGAATGGCGGTAAAAGTTGAGGATCCGGTGTCGTCGATCGATGACGATGGGCTGGATGATATCGAGTTCCTGCCATTTGAGGACGATGCCGTAATCGGCGAACCAGAATCCGAGTCTGACTTTTTATCCGATGTTGACGAGGCCGCTACCAAACTTGAGTTGGCGTACGCCTATCAGAAAATGGGCGACGTCGACGGGGCCAGAGAAATTCTTAACGAGGTTTTAGCGCAAGGTAACGAAGCCCAGGTGATTGAAGCCAGGAAACTCATCGAGACCTTGGACTCCTAATCGGCCTTTTGATAGTTCCGTATCTGGCAACAGTCAGGCGGGATATCTGCCATCTGATCTCTTTGATTCCCGCTTTAATGGACGATCAATCTTCAGAAAAACAAAAAGCCCACCGCATAGCTCTGGAGCTGGAGTATGACGGGAGTTCCTATTGTGGCTGGCAAAGGCAGTTATCACCCGAGCTGCCGTCTGTCCAGGTGCATGTGGAGCGCTGTCTAAGCACAATAGCTGATGAGCCGGTGACCGTATTCTGTGCAGGTAGGACCGATAAGGGAGTGCACGCCAGCGGTCAGGTTATCCACTTCGAGACGAACAAGGACAGAGGCGACAAAGCCTGGGTTGTTGGGGTCAACAGCCTGCTCCCGGCTTCAATCAGGGTCAGGTGGGCGCATGAAGTCCGCGCAGACTTTCACGCACGATTCTCCGCGATTTCTCGGCGATATTTGTACCTGCTCCATGAATCCCGTATTCAGTCTGCCCATATGCATCAGCTCGTGACCCAGGTGCCCTTTGAACTTGATGTGGAGGCGATGCAACGGGCGGGCCAGAATTTGCTCGGAGAACACGATTTCAGTGCCTTTCGTGCAGCAGGTTGCCAGGCTTCAACTCCTTGGCGTTCTGTTCATTGGTTAAATGTGGTGCGTATAAATAGATTTGTGGTGGTGGATGTTCAGGCTAACGCTTTTTTGCAGCATATGGTGCGCAATATTGTAGGGATGTTGTTGGAAGTAGGCCGCGGTATGCAGCTTCCCGATTGGGGCCGCGAATTGTTAATTAGTCGCGACCGTACCGCGGGAGCTATTACCGCGCCTGCCCAGGGACTGTATTTCGTGAAGGCTGACTACCCGACAGAATTCGGTTTGCCGGAAAGCGATTTAGGACCGATCTTTTTACAGCCCTTTTCGTAGGACGATCGGGCTATTTTTGCTAAAATGCCGCGCTGTTGCCGAATAGTGTAAACCCTTGCCTCGATGTCGCATTAAAATCTGTGGAATAACCCGTGCTGAAGACGCCATGCTGGCTGCCAACTGCGGGGCAGATGCTGTTGGTCTTATATTTCATCCGGAAAGTCCTCGAGCCGTAAGTCCAGACAAAATCGAGGAAATTGTTGCGGATCTTCCTGCGTTTGTCACCGTGGTTGGGCTATTCGTTGACCCTCCGGTTGACAAGGTTGAATACGTTCTGGAATCGGGATTGATCCAGTGCCTGCAATTTCATGGAAATGAATCACTGAAATTCTGCCAGAGCTTCGCGCTACCCTTTATCAAAACGGTCAGGGTAAAAAATCTTGCTGAAGCTCGGCGTGATCTGGAGCCATTCAATGGAGCCTGCTCCATCATCCTGGATACGTATGTCAGCGGTGTGATGGGGGGAACCGGCCAAACTTTCGATTGGTCTGTTGCCAGGGCGCTGGTTGAAAGCAGCCATAATCCGATAATACTTGCGGGTGGCATAGATGCTGAAAATGCCGCAGCCGCAATCGCTGCGGTACAACCCTTCGGGATTGATCTGTGCAGCGGAGTGGAGAGTGCTCCGGGTATTAAAGACCCGGATAAGTTAATTCGGTTATTCAACGCAGTTAATGGTTGATTTCAGATAAAATCGAGCTTTATTAAGAGGAAATTTTGAGTGGCGAGCGAGCAGCTTGATAAAAGCAGGAGTGCGCAGGCAGATCCCCTGACTGGACCCGATGAACTGGGCCATTTCGGTCCATACGGAGGAACCTTTGTCGGTGAAACCCTGATAGCGGCCGTTGAAGACTTGTCCAACGTTTATGCGACGCTTGCCGCAGACCCTGCTTTCTGGCGGGAATTTGACCACGATCTCAAGCACTATGTCGGCAGGCCTTCGCCACTCTATTTTGCAAAACGCCTGACACAAGCTGCTGGAGGCGCTTCGATTTATCTAAAACGCGAAGATCTGAATCACACTGGCGCGCATAAAATCAACAACACCATCGGGCAGGCCTTGCTGGCCAGACACATGGGCAAAAGCCGCCTGATAGCGGAGACAGGAGCCGGTCAGCATGGTGTTGCCAGCGCCACCGTTGCAGCGCGACTCGGTTTCGAATGTCATGTTTACATGGGCTCAGAGGATATCCAGCGGCAGGCTCCGAATGTCTATCGTATGAAGCTGCTGGGCGCCGAAGTTGTACCGGTGACCTCCGGTACCCGAACCCTTAAAGATGCAATGAACGAGGCCCTCAGGGACTGGGCAACGAATGTTGATACTACCTATTACATGATCGGCACAGCGGCTGGTCCTCACCCTTATCCGCAGATGGTGCGGGATTTTCAGAGTGTTATCGGGAGAGAGACGAGACAGCAGTGTCTTGATCAACTGGGGTGCCTGCCAGACGCCCTGGTAGCTTGTGTCGGCGGCGGTTCAAACGCCATCGGTCTCTTTCATCCTTTTTTGCACGATAAAGATGTAGCGATGTACGGAGTGGAAGCTGGCGGTCTGGGTATTCAGAGCGGCAAGCATGCGGCACCCCTTAGCGATGGTCAGCCCGGAGTGCTGCACGGCAATCGGACTTACCTCATGACAGATAGCGGAGGGCAGATCCGCGATACCCATTCCGTATCCGCGGGGCTCGATTATCCCGGTGTTGGTCCTGAACACGCGTGGCTAAAAGATATTCAACGAGTCAACTATGTAGATGCTACCGATGATGAGGCACTGCAGGCTTTCCGCGACCTTACCAGGATGGAGGGGATTATTCCGGCATTGGAGTCGAGCCACGCTGTAGCTTATGCGCTAAAGCTGGCCGCCGCATTGGGGCCAGAACGCAACATAGTTATTAACCTGTCAGGGCGCGGTGACAAGGACATCGAAACTATTGCTACTATTGACAGAATTCATCTGTGACTTGATTCATGAGCCGAATTAACGCGACCGTTAAGAAAAAACTAGACGCGCAGCAGAAAGTCCTTATTCCCTACCTTGTCGCCGGGGATCCGGATATAAACACTTCTCTGCGACTTATGCACGCCCTGGTGGATGCCGGAGCGGACATCATCGAGCTTGGTGTGCCATTTAGCGACCCATCCGCGGATGGAGAAGTTATTCAGCGAGGTGTAGAGCGGTCGCTGAAAAACTGCACTACCTTGCTGGATGTGATTGAACTGGTAGAAGCGTTCAGACAAAGTAACGATCGCACTCCAGTGGTGCTTATGGGATATTTGAATCCGGCAGAAATTCTGGGTTATGAAAGATTCGTTGGCGCCGCGAGCAAAGCTGGGGTGGATGGGATTTTGATGGTCGACATGCCGCCCTCGGAATCTGCAGAGCTTAGTCGGCTCTTGAACGAAGCCTCGATTGACCTGATCTTTTTGGTTGCGCCCACTACGAGTGAGGAGAGAGCCCGCCTGATCGTGCAGCGATGCACAGGATATCTGTATTACGTGTCACTTAAGGGGGTGACCGGGGCTGCAATCAGCGATTCTGAATCGATTGCGAACAATATCAGCCTGCTGCGAACATTTACCGACCTTCCGATTGTAGTCGGATTTGGCATCAAGGATCCGGAAAGCGCTGCACGCATGGGGTCGCTCGCGGATGGCGTAGTGATAGGTAGCGCTCTGGTAGAAAGAATTGCCGGTTTCTGGGGCAATGCTGAGGTGGATGACTCATCTATAGAGGCGGCTGTCAGCCTTATAGCTGAGGCAAGGGCGGAATTGGATATTGTCAATTAGTATGACGCCAAAGATTATCCTGGGGTTTTCTGAATAATGAGTTGGATAAACAAAATACTCCCGTCAATCTCTACTTCTTCGATCGGTGGCAAGAACAAATCCTCAGTGCCTGAAGGACTTTGGAAAAAATGTCCGCGTTGTGACGCAACCCTGTATCGTGGTGATCTTGAGAGGAACGCAGAAGTTTGTCCAAAATGCGACCATCATCTTCGCATCAGCGCCCGACGACGTATCGAGTTGTTTCTGGACGAAGAAGGACAGTCTGAGTTGTTTTCGGATTTAGAGCCGGTGGACATTCTCAAGTTTAAAGATCTCAAGAAATACCGCGAAAGGTTGAGTCTGGCCCAGAAAAACACAGGTGAAAAAGACGCACTGATAGTATGCACTGGCACGGTTTATGGCACCGAGGTGGTGGTTGCGGCCTTCGAGTTTGGCTTCATCGGTGGCTCAATGGGTGCTGTGGTAGGAGAAAAATTTGTCCGGGCGGTAAACCTCTGTATAGCGAAAGGTTTGCCTTTGGTATGTTTTTCAACGAGCGGTGGTGCTCGTATGCAGGAAGCGTTGGTATCGCTTATGCAGATGGCAAAAACTGCGGCTTCCCTCGGTAGGTTGCGGCGTGAGCGCCTGCCCTTTATCTCAGTACTTGTGGATCCGGTTTACGGCGGCGTATCTGCCAGTCTGGCCATGATGGGGGATATAAATATTGCTGAGCCCAATGCGCTGGTGGGTTTTACCGGACCTGATGTGATTCGCCAGACAGTCAGGGTCAAGCTGCCTGATGGGTTTCAGCGCAGTGAATTTTTGTTGGAACACGGCGCCATTGACATGATCGTGCATCGCAAAAACCTGCGAGAACGTTTGGCCTCGTTGATTCGAAAGCTTATGCACCATCGTCTGGCACAACTTGGCGCACCACCCTCGTTAATCAATAAGCCCGACCTTGGGAGCGATTAGAGAGACATTTGATGCCAGGGCTGAGCATCAAACACAGACTGATCAATTTCTCGACTTCCATCACACGAATGCAGAAATGTCGCAAACGGATCGGATTGTTGAGACTTCGCCTTTGTGAGCATCACACTTCCTATACTGGTAATTCTTTATTGGTCGGATCATGAATCTTAGCGACTGGTTGCACTATATCGAATCTCTGCATCCCCGCGAGATAGAACTGGGTCTGGATCGAGTTATGGAGGTTGCTCTAAAGCTGCAACTAAATCTGTCCGGAACTCGGGTAGTGACAGTCGCTGGTACGAATGGCAAGGGCTCCTGCGTGGCGCTGCTGGAAGGCCTCCTGCTGGCACATGGGCTCCGGGTAGGCGCGTACACCTCGCCCCATTTGAGAAGATTCAACGAGCGCGTCAGGGTAGAGGGTGTTGACGCAAGTGATCAGCAGCTTTGCGATGCGTTTGCCCGCATTGAAGCTACTCGTGGCGATACCCGTCTTACCTATTTCGAGTTTGGAACCCTGGCAGCGCTTTTATTGTTTAAGCAGGCCGGCCTCGACGTGGTCATACTGGAAGTTGGTCTCGGGGGGCGTCTCGATGCCGTTAATATTGTTAATTGCGATGTTGCAGTCGTCACTAGCATAGATCTTGATCACACGGCGTGGCTCGGGGAGACCCGTGAACAAATTGCCATAGAAAAGATCGGTATCATGCGCAGTGGCAGGCCACTGGTATGTGCCGATCGTGATCCCCCTGAACGGTTACTGATTGAAACGAAGAGCGCTGCGGTGCCACTTTATCTTATCGGTCGCGATTTTGACGCCTGTGCTGAAGGTGATGACGGATGGCATTGGTCGGGTACGACTTCAGAGCAGGGACAGTTGACCCTGAAAAGGTTAGAGAACCCTATACTGCATCGAGATGCGGCTGCCGCCGCGTTGCAGGTATTGTTTCTGCTGGGGCTGGCCTTGAGAGAAGAGGTTCTTCGCGAGACTATTGCCGTTATCAGGCTCGCTGGCCGTTTTGATAGCAGGATCGATCACGTAAGGTCTCGTCACGTACTGTTTGATGTAGCCCATAACCCTGCAGCAGCAGCCCTGCTGGCGAGTAGGCTACTGAATCTGAAAGCGAAAAAACGCGAGGGTGGTAGGTTGATTCTGGTACTGGCAATGATGGCCGATAAAGATGTTGTCAGTTTTGCGCAAGCCTTAGCGTCAGCGGTTGACATCTGGTATATTGCGCAAGTGGATCTGGATCGCTGTATGCCGGCCCAGGAGCTCACGTCACTGATAGTGGAGTCTATTGATTCTGCCAGGCCGGTAGCTTTCTCAAGCGCGGCTGAAGCTTATCTGGCCGCATGCGGTGAGGCTGGCCCTGATGATACAATAGTCGTAACTGGATCGTTCTATATTGTGTCTGCGATTCTTGGTTTTCTTGGAATCTAATGCATCTATGATTAATGGGAAGCAGGCAACTCCATACTTTCAAAATATAGAACGAAGATTACAGAATCTGGCATTGCGGCATCCAATAAATTTGGAGGTTCGATGAATCAGAGTACGAAACAGCGAGTCGTTGGTACTTTTGTCCTGCTGGCTCTGGCCCTGATTTTCCTTCCGCTGGTTCTTGACGGTGACGGCAATTACCAACCTACTATCAGTAGTCGTATCCCCGATACCCCCATAATTGATTTTATGCCGGAACCGGAACCCGAGCGTCCGGTCATCGATGCTGATCGATTTCAGTCGCAATCCGCGGTTGCGGTCGCCCCGACGGCCACCGTATCTGTCGACGAACAACAGCTTCAAGATGCCGAGCAAGTAACAATAGATCCTGGGCTGGTTAGCGCAGAGCCGAAGCTGGACGAATTGTCTCTCCCTGAAGGCTGGAGTGTCAGGCTCGGGGTTTTTTCCGACAGTGCCAACGCGGTGAGTCTTACCAGAAGATTACTGGATGCTGGATACCGGGCCTACAGCCGGGATATACCCGGAGCTCAGGGCGTTGCCACTGGAGTTTTTGTCGGGCCCCATGTCGATCGCGGCGAAGCAAATCTTCTCAAGGACCGCTTGCAGGACGAATTTCAACTGGCGGGTCTTGTTGTACGTTTTGAAGTGGATTCGATTTGATGACAGTCTGTCGGAGTTGTGATGGCTAGATTTGCGCAACGAGGCTGCCAGTGAGCCAGTTAGCCAGTTTTAACTGGATCGATATACTGATTTCGGTAGTTGTGCTGATTTCGCTGTTGTTTGGCTTGTGGCGCGGCCTTGTCAGGGAGGTGCTTTCACTAGTGACCTGGGTCGCAGCACTGTTAATCGCGCGGGTGTATAGTGATGATTTGGCACCTTTTCTGGAATCGATTTTTGAGGGAGAAACAACCAGGCTGATAGCATCATTTTCTCTATTGTTTTTCGCCACCCTCGTGGTGGGGGCGCTTATAAACCGTCTCGTGGCTAAATTGATTTCATTTGTTGGGCTTGCTTTCACAGATCGATTGTTGGGTGGGGTATTTGGGCTGGCTCGGGGCTGTCTGATTGTGATGTTAGGAGTGTTTCTTGCGGGGAGCTTTTTTTCGGAATCTCTCGACTGGCAGGACTCGCAATTGATTCCCTATGGCGAGGAGGCCGTAAGCGTGTCACGGATATTCTTTGAGAATAATAGCGAAACCGATGAATTGGTTGAAACATCAACGCCTGATACGGTCCTTAAGTGAAGTTTCCGTCAGTAATCTCGGAGTAAGAAAAATGTGTGGTCTGGTAGGGGTAGTGGTAGGTTCTGACGCGGGCGTGTGTTTGTACGACACTTTAACAGTCTTGCAACATAGGGGGCAGGACGCAGCGGGTATCATGACCAGTGACAATGGCAAGTTAAACCTGCGCAAAGATAACGGTCTTGTTAAAGACGTATTCCGTACCCGACATATGCGACGTCTGACCGGGCAAATCGGAGTAGGGCATGTTCGTTACCCTACTGCCGGAAGTTCCAGCCCTGCGCTGGCGCAACCGTTTTATGTCAATTCACCCTACGGTCTGGCGCTGGTGCACAACGGTAATCTGACTAATACGGCGGAGTTGGTCCGGGAATTGTTCAACGACGACCTGCGACATATCAATACTGATTCCGACTCGGAAGTTTTACTCAATGTTTTCGCCCACGAATTACAGCAGTCCGGAAAGGAGGTTCCCACCCCTGATGATATTTTTACAGCTGTCAGAGGTGTCCATTCGCGCAGCCGCGGAGGCTATGCCGCAGTAGTCATGATTGCGGGGTACGGTATTGTGGGCTTTCGTGACAGACACGGAATCAGGCCGCTGGTCTTTGGTAGACGAGTGACAGGGCAGCAAGTTGAATACATGATAGCTTCGGAAAGTGTCGCTCTGGACGCCCAGGGATTTGAATTGATTCGGGATGTCGCACCCGGCGAGGCGGTTTACATTGATGTGGACGGCAATCTCCATACCAAAGTGTGCACGGTGCAGGGTAAGTTTACCCCCTGTATTTTCGAGCATGTCTACTTTGCCCGACCGGACTCCCTAATGGACAGTATTTCTGTCTACAAAGCCCGGCTTCGGATGGGGGAAAAGCTTGCTGAAAAGGTTGCTCGTCTCAGGCCAGATCATGATATCGATGTCGTGATTCCAATTCCGGATACCAGTCGGACTTCGGCTCTGGAACTGGCCAATCGTCTTGGCGTCAAGTTTCGTGAGGGGTTTGTAAAAAATCGTTATATTGGACGTACGTTTATCATGCCTGGTCAAAGCGAGAGGCGAAAATCGGTACGTCAGAAGCTCAATGCGATTGACCTAGAATTTAAGGGAAAGAATGTTCTTCTGGTGGATGATTCAATTGTTCGCGGAACGACCTGCAAACAAATTATTCAGATGGCCCGCGATGCAGGTGCCAATAAAGTTTACTTCGCTTCGGCTGCTCCGGCAGTCCGCTACCCGAACGTGTATGGTATCGATATGCCCGCAGCCAGCGAGCTTATAGCCAGTGGAAAAACCGATGAACAGGTTGAGAAGTTAATCGGTGCTGATTGGCTAGTTTACCAGGACCTTGAGGATCTGATTGAGTCAGCGCGGGAAGGCAATCCAGCCATCACCGAATATGAATGCAGTGTTTTTAACGGCGATTATGTAACGGGCGATGTTGACGAAATGTATTTGAAGCGACTGGAGATGGCCCGAAATGACGATGCAAAGGCTCAGCGACAAAATTACGGCAGCAGAAAAAATAGTAACCTGACCGCCGATTTGCAGGAGTAGGCGAAAAAGTGGCAGGGTAGAGAATCCGCATGTTAACTATAAATCCAACTAAGAATTTGGCGAAAAATAAAGGTAATAAAGGCACCGCCATTGAAGAGAAAGTTGACTCCGCGATAGCGGAGATCAGCAAGGTTCTACTCGGTAAAGAGCAGCAGATTAGATTAGCTATTTGTTGCCTTTTTTCCGGTGGTCATCTTCTTATAGAAGATATGCCGGGAATGGGGAAAACAACGCTTTCCCAGGCTCTGGCCAGTGCATTCGGCCTGGCTCATAACCGTATCCAGTTCACTAGCGATCTGCTCCCGGCGGATATTCTCGGAGTCTCCATTTTTGATCAGTCTAGTGGAGGATTTATTTTCCATCCCGGACCTATTTTTAGTCAGCTTATTCTGGCTGATGAGATAAATCGCACTACTCCGAAAACGCAAAGCGCTTTGTTGGAAGCAATGGAAGAAGGTCAGGTTACTGTGGAAGGTGAAACCAGAAAATTGCCACAGCCCTTTTTTGTCATTGCGACGCAGAATCCAGTTACGCTTTCCGGTACTTTCCCACTTCCCGAGTCGCAATTGGACCGGTTTCTGATGCGACTCCATCTCGGCTATCCAAATCAGCAGGCGGAACGCCAGTTGCTTCTGCGGGATGCGTCTACGGAAAGTGCAGCCCTTGTGAAGCAGTGCCTTTCGGCTGAGGATATTCAAAATTTCAGTCGGCTGTCTGCTAAAATTCACAGCAGCGATTCGTTACTGGACTATGTGCAGCGGCTGATCGCGTATACCCGCAACAAGGAAGATTTTCATTTCGGTTTATCACCTCGCGGAAGTCTCGCCCTGATGAGTGCAGCGAAAACATGGGCCCTCATGGCAGGACGAGATCACGTAATTCCCGAAGACGTGCAGGCGGTGCTTCCGGCGGTCGTCGAGCATCGATTACGCGCTCTGAGCGATGAGGATGGTCATACCGGGGCCTCACTGGCGCAGCGATTGCTATCCGACGTGGATGTAATTCAATAATGCATGTCTCCTGCCTCGACCAATCATTAGCAAAGGAAATTGCGTAGTGTTATGGAAAAGCCTAAGAGTACGTCCTGGGTAGCCAGGAGAATCGAAGCCTGGTCGGAGAAGCGCAATCCTCCTGCCGACGAGGTAATTCTCAATCGTAAAAACATTCTTATCATTCCTTCGTCGCAGGGTGTACTGCTGGCCCTGGCAATTCTGGTGGTATTGATTGCGGCGATAAATTACGAAAATAGCCTGGGGTTTGGCCTGGCATTCATGATGGTGAGCCTGTTTCTGGTTGCTATGCTGCACGGGTTTAATAACCTCAACGGCCTGCGATTATCGTCTATGCCATGCAGCCCGGTTTTTTGCGGCGAGGATGCGGCATTCCAGATTGTGCTGAGCAGTGATGACACAGGGAGTCCAGAGTCCCTGGAGCTACTGTTTCGAGGGTCAAGGGTTAGCAGGGCGGGCATGAGTCGTGCCACTGAGGAACAGGTTTCGGTCTTTCTTCCTGCCAGTCGGCGTGGCGAATTGGCGGCACCAAAGCTCTATGTGCGCAGCCGTTTTCCTACCGGGTTGTTCAGTACCTGGTCGATTGTCAACCTGCAGACGCACTGTCTGGTTTATCCCCGGCCTGTAGCGGTATCTCTCAAAGAGGTGCTTCATGGGGCTAGCTCCGGCGTGGAATCAAAACTGGTGAGAAGCGGTACTGACGATTTTCATGGATTTCGCAGTTTTGTTCCCGGAGATTCCCTGAAGCAGGTGGCTTGGAAAAATGTGGCTCGCGGACAGGGAATGCTGGTTAAGCAGTTTATAGAACCGGTCGATGAGCAGCTTTGGCTGGATTGGGATATGTTCTTTGGCTTTAGTCAAGAAGAGAGGCTTTCAAGGCTCTGCTACTGTGTATTGCAGCTGGCAAGCCTGGGTGCCACTTTCGGAGTCAAACTACCTGGAATAGAGATTTCTCCTGCCGCGGGTAAAAAGCACAAGATAAAAGTCTTGCGTGCGCTTGCGCTATTCAATTTGCCAGACACCAAATCAACTCCATCCGATATCAAAAGGGGCTAGGCGATGGAATTGGGCTACCTGATTCCTCGAAATAGCCTCGTTTGGGTATTGATACTTGTTGTAATGGCGTTGGCTCCCCACGCCGCGCGCCTGCCCATTTGGATTAGTTTTGTAGCGCTGGGTTGTATCGGTTGGCGGATTCTAATCTTTGCGGGAAAGCTGGATTATCCAGACACGAAGACTCGCGTACTGGCGGTAGTAGTGATCTTGCTTGGTGGAGCCAGCCAGTTACGATCTCTGGATATTGACCTTGACGTGGCTGCTAGTCTGCTGGCGCTTGGATTTATTTTCAAGCTGGTCGAAATGCAGAGCAAAAGGGATGTTTACGTTGTTCTATCCCTTGGATTTATTATGGCCGCTGTGTCCCTGCTATTCTCCCAAAGTCTCGTCATGGCCATTTATCTCACTCTGATGGTTAATGTGATCATCGCTGGCATGGTATCCATTAATCGATCGTTTATGGACAGTGGTGGTAATAGCACAGTGGGCATAGCGGTTAGAATAACGGCCCAGAGCCTGCCGCTGATGATCGCACTTTTCCTTATTTTCCCCAGGATCGGACCGCTTTGGGCAGTTCCGGATCAGTCCGTAGCGACGACTGGAGTGTCCGATGAGATGTCTCCCGGAGATATTAGCCGGCTAGCCCAGTCTGCGGATCTGGCGTTTAGAGTTACCTTTGAAAACAATCCTCCACCCTTGCATCAAGACCTGTATTGGCGTGGGCTAGTGCTGGACTATTTTGACGGTATCACCTGGAGCCGGCAGGGGCGCTCGGCGTACGCGGCTGCAGCTGCGAACGCTCCGGTGACGATTGATTACCAGGAGCGGGCTTCGGTGTCTGGCGAGCCTCTGAGCTACAACATTATTCTGGAGCCGAGTTTCAGGCGATGGTTGTATGGCTTGCATCTGGCAGAACCGTTGACTGCCGGAATAGTGGAAGGGCGGAACTTTGAGCTTTTTAATCGCACTCCAGTGGCTCAGCGATTCAGTTACGATCTGCAGTCCTATCCTGATCACCAGACCGATCTATTGCTGCTTGATAGTGCACGTCGCCGTTCGCTGTCATTGCCGGACTCGGGAAATCCAAGGAGCAGGGAGCTGGCGCAATCTTTGAGGGCTGGCGAAGCAACTGATCGCGATTACGTGTATCGGGTGCTGGCACTTTTTCAACAGCAGTTTGTATATACATTGAGTCCGCCCTTGCTGGGAACGGAAAGGATCGATGAATTTTTATTCGATTCCCGCTCGGGTTACTGCGAGCATTATGCCGGTGCATTCACGTTTATGATGCGAGCGGCAGGTATTCCTGCGCGAGTCGTTGCCGGCTACCAGGGTGGGGAATATAACCGCTTCGAGGATTACATGATGGTCTACCAGTATAACGCCCACGCCTGGAGTGAAGTCTGGCTTCCTGGCGAAGGATGGGTTCGTGTAGATCCGACTTCTATTGTTGCCCCGGAGCGAATTTCTGACGGGGTGGAGGCTGCGTTTGGAGATGATCCTGCTTTTCTGAATGATTCACTTTTTTCGCTAGCAAGATTTCGCAACGCAAATTGGCTGAATACTCTGCGTCTGCGCCTGGATTCGATCGAGTATACATGGAACAGACGAGTGGTCAGCTATGGTGTAGAGCGGCAATTCCAGTTGTTTGAGCGTTGGTTTGGTGCGTTCAGCGCGAGCAAGGTCATATTGGTGCTAATGATATCCAGTTCACTCGCTCTTGGGCTTTCGGCATTGTTTAGTCTGAGGAGGCCTCGGCCAAGCCCTTGTCGTGAAATTGAACAGCTGTACCGAAACTATTGTGATCAGCTAGGTAAAATAGGGTTGCAGCGTCAAACCGGTGAAGCTCCTCTGGACTACCTGGCCCGCATAGAAAAACGGCGACCGGATCTAACCTCAAGTCTCGAGCAAATTACCGGGCTCTACATGAAGCTCGCTTACCAGGAACATGAGACGTCCGAAACGGAAGCATCCGCTCCGCTAACGGAATTCAGGAAGTCCCTGCGCGAACTGAGATTCCAATTGGGAAAATGAGGGCCTAGGAGCCACTTAGCTTTACCCTGAAACCTTGCTGTTCCAGGTAGTTTTTGATGCTCTGGCGTTGATCGCCTTGTATTTCTATGCAGCTTTTTGTCACCGTGCCACCGCTGCCGCAGTGTTTTTTTAGCGCCGAGGCAAGTAGTTTGAGCTCCATACTGGTCAGCGGTAAATTGCTAACTATGGAGACATCCTTTCCGCCACGGCCTTTTCGTTCCCGTGAAATCATGACGAATGATCCGTCGGGATGTGCAGGTTTATCACTTATCCTGCAGGCACAATTTTGCAGGGCTTTGCCACAAGACGAACACAGGCGGCCCGATTGTGTTGAGTATACGGGGTGTGAATATTTCACCTGAAAGCTGGCATCGGCTGATCAGGCGCGATACAAGGGGGGAAGCGCATAAGCCTCCTTGCGTCTGACCTCTTTGCGGGACTGCCGTTTGGATTTGCGCAGAGCTGTCAATTCAGCCTCAAGCTCATTCGTTATCAGGGATGCAGATTGATCCGCATTGTAGAGAGCAGCCTGAAGCTGAAGGCAGAATGTGTATAAAATGCTTCCATTCGCAAGTCGAAGAATATCGTCCATGGTTCGCACCTTTTCGGGCGCATAATAATGTGTTGCCCAGGTGATCAGTGACGAGCGGATATCAGACGGGTTGCCCCTGCGCAGGGCTTTTTGAAGAACGCCAAATGCCACGCCTTCATTATTTTCAGGTCTGCGCTTGTCGGCCAGCGTATCCATATAGGTTTTAATGATCGCCTTGGGATCGATGTTGTAACTGCGTATTACCATCAAGTAGATACTCGCCAGCACAACCAACACGGCGGCTGTTATAAACAGGTTAAACCAGATAACGGGGATATTAATCAGAGTAGTCTCATTCTGTGCATCGATCATGCTCTGATCTAGTACCGGTGCGAGAGACTCTTGCTCGAGAACTTCGCCGTTATCAGCTACCAGCTGTTCTGCCGGCATGTCTCCTTCTATGGTAGTCACCAAGAGCTGGGTCGGTGCAATAGTGGCAAACCGCATTTCGTCGGTGTTGATGTCCCACCAGGGAACGGATAGGGGAGGAATCTCAATGCTCCCCGCCTGAGTTGGCACAATGGCAGTTGTTTCCACTCGAGATCCTACTATCTGTCCTTCCACGAACGTTCGCGTAATTTCGGCGGGTTCAGGGTACAAGTTGGTGCCGTCAATTTCATTTGGACTGAAAGGCGGAAGGACCGCACCATCGAGCCCTTCGGTAACCATGGTTATGGTTCGCGTAATAGTTTCGCCGACTTGAAGCGTGCTGATGTCCCTATCCCAGCTCTCCTCCAGCGTCACACTTGCAGCGGGTAGCCAGTTTGCTTCATTTTGCGCGACAGATGGACGTTCCTTGACGTCAATGGTCATGCCCTCAATATAGGCTGTAACCCGCTGCGTATTGAGATTACGAAAAACAAAATTACTAGAGCCGTCGGTTACTTCGCCACGAAACAGGATGTCGGGAATTTCCAATGGGCCGCTTCGTTGGGGGAAGATGACGTAACGCATCTCATAGACACCAAATCGAACTCCGTCAATCAGCCGCTCATATTGGTTAGGTGATCCGATTAGTTGAATCACAGTTTCAGGCATGTCAAGCTCGGTAAACTGAGGATTGCGAATACCGCTTATGGTGTAAAAAAGCCGAATAGTGAAGAGCAATTGCTCTTGCACATAAACAGACTCTTTATTGACCTCAGTTTCCAGGAACAGATCGCTGTTTCCCTGATTCGAATTGGGGCCCTGGTCGACTACTGACAGAGTTATACTGTCGGTGAAGACGCCTCCAACGTCCAGGGGAGGAATCTCGATCTGGCCCTCGCGGGTTGGAAACAGGGTAATGATGTAGTCTATCCAGGATTCAACCTGGTTATTGATGCTGCGAATCTGGCTGGAAGTGCGGGATGCCAATATATCGAAATCGTCACGAAGAGGAGAAAGATCCAGCTGAACATTTTGCTGTTGGCGAAAAACCCGAATCGTGAGCTCGACCGTGTCACCGCGAGCGATTTCGTTACGGTCGACGCTGATCTCCACTTCCTGCCCACAAGCGAAAATTGGCAGCATCAACAGCAAGCTCAGCAGAATGCGTGCAGCGACTACCATATCTGGTCACCAGATTGCAGGTTGTTGGCTGTTCCATTGAGTTGCCGCTGACGATATTGGTAGCGGAACTTGCGTTGCAGCAGTTCACCGGGATCATCTTCAATTCGCCTTAGCCATTGCTCCAGCGACTGTTGTTCTTCGAATTCCTCGTTACTCTGTTCGCTCGGGGTGTTCTGCTCGCTATTGCTCTGCGAACTTTCCTGTTCTTCGGGTTGCTGTTGCTGCTGCTCTTGCTCTTCCTGTTCCTGATTACCTTCCTGGCTGTCCTGTTCCTGTTGATCGCTGTTTTCCTGATCTTCCTGTTCCTGTTCTGAGCCTTGCTGTTGTTGCTGCTCATCGCTGTTTTCGCCCTGAGCTTCCCCTTCCTGGCTTTCCTGCTCCTGCAGTAGCTGTTCGATGATCTCTTTGTTAAAGATAGCGTCCTGGTGATCTGGTTGTATTTCTAATGCCAGGTCGTACGCAGCAATAGCTTCAGGATAGTTTCCCGCCAGTGCCAGAGCATTGGCCCGATTATAGTGGCCATCGGCGCTGTCATCGGCGCTGAACGCTGCTATGGCTGCTTCATAGTTTTCCGAGCGGTACAATGCCGCTCCGCGCCAATTGGAAGTCTCAAACAGTACGGCAGCGTCTCCAAAATTTTCTGCCTCCATTGCCGCGGCTCCCTGTTGGTCGCGTGTTTGCCACAGGTCTCGCCATTCCCAGGCCTGAGCCTGCCGGGTGGGGGTTAGTGTGCCGGTCACGGTTAGCAGAAGCATGACACTGAATAGCCAGCCACGTCGAAAGCTCAGCGCCGCTATCGGTATGATCAGAATTAGCAGCCAGGGTCCGGCTTCGTACCAGATGTCGAATTCCTCTTCTACCTCGCTGAGATTTTCCTCGAAGAATGGTGACTCTGCTAAAAGGAAGTTCACATCCGCATTGGACAGCTGGATATCGTGATAGCGGCCGCCGCTGCGATTTGCCAGTGATTGCAACACATTGCGATTTAGTTGGGGTACCACCACCTCACCATTGGCATCAGTCAGAAAACCGCCGTCACTGGTACGTATCGGCGCTCCTTCTTCGGTGCCGATTCCCATCACCAGTAATTCATACGCGGTATCGGCTATCTGCTCTGCAAGCGCCTGTTCCTCGGCGAAACCTGAGATGCCGTCGGTCATCAGAAGAATTCTACCTCTGGTGGCCTCGACGTCGTCTAACAATGAGATGGCAATCTCAACGGCTGCGATCGGGTTGCTCCCGAAAAGTGGCATTATATTTGGGCTGAGAGACGGCACTAAGGCCGAAATGGTGACCGTGTCATCGGTTAGAGGTGTTACCGTATGGGCATCGCCAGCGTAAACGACCAGAGCGGTTTGTCCTTCTTTCCTGAATTCCAGAATATCCCGTAACTTGCGTTTGGCCAGATCGAGTCTATTGGGAACGTGATCCGGAGCAAACATCGACAAGGAGAGGTCCATGATGATCACCAGCGCGTCTTCCCGTTTTTGAACCGGCTGGGGCAGTTTCTCCCAGACTGGTCCAGCCAGAGCGATGATGCTCATAACCCAGGCTGCTGTCAGTAATAGTAACGGGCTGCGCTGGGCTGCGCTTTTGCTGCTGTCCAGCAGGAAAGGCAGCAGGCTGTGGTCGATTGCTTTATCCCACGCGGTCACTGAAGTGTTGATTCGCCACAGGGCGAGGAGGAACACTACACTGGGAATAAGCCCCAGCAGCCAAAGTGGACGAAGAAAATGGAATTCCTGAAAATTCGGGAGAATCAGGTCCATCAAGCATTGCTCCTGACGCCGGCGCCTTCGATATCGGCGTCATCGGGCACCTGCGGCTGCCGATTAAGCAGAGAGGCCCAGGGAATTGATGCAGCGGCCAGGAAAAAGCTAATAAGCAGGGCAGCCCCCAGCGGCCAAAAAAACAAAATTTTGGTTGGCCTGTAAGTTTGCTCATCCTGCTCTATTGTCTCGAGGCGATCGAGTTCTTCGTAGATATCAACCAGGTCGTTAACGTCACGAGCCCTGAAGTAGCGACCCCCTGTTGATTCGGCAATCAAGGTCAATGTTTCCTCATCGAGTTCCGCTGAGGGATTTACTGAGCGGGAGCCGAAGAATGTCCGCTGTACCACCTGATCAGCGCCGATTCCGATTGTGTATATTTTAATGTTTTCCGTCTCGGCAAGCTGTCCAGCCTGCACCGGGGAAACCGAACCGGCGTTGTTGACTCCGTCGGTAAGCAAAACCAAAACCCTGCTATTCTCGGGCCGATTACGAAGATGCTTGACGCTTAGTCCTATTGCGTCGCCTATTGCGGTCGCAGATTCCTCTATGATGCCTATTTCAGATTCTTCCAGAAGCGTGCCGACAGTGTCGCGGTCAAAGGTAAGCGGCGCCTGGATGTAGGCATGAGCAGCGAACAGAATTAATCCAAGTCGATCGCCTTCTCGACGTTCGACGAAATCGCTGACCACTGCTTTCACAACGTCAATACGGGAAACCTGACGATTACCCACCACCATGTCCTGGGCTTCCATGCTTCCTGAAATATCTACTGCCAGCATCAAGTCGCGGCCTGTAGAAGGCAGCTCTACCGGATCGCCAAGCCATTGTGGACGTGATGCTGCAAGTACCACCAGCAGCCAGATCAGAACACAACAAATCAGGTTTAATAGTCGGCTGCTGGCCAGGTTCTCATTATCAGACTGCAGTCGTGTGAGATTCTCGAAAAATGGCACAAACAGTGATGCGTCCTGGCGAGGTGCTCGAGCCACGAGCTTGTATACAAGCCAGGGGAGGGGCAAAGCCAGAAATGCGAGGGGCCAGGTAAATTCAAGCATATCAGATCACTCAGGCGCTCAATTTGGGAGAGGTTTCGGACTTCGAACGGCTCATGTACAGGCTTTCAATCCAGCTTTCGCCAAACTGGTGCAACTGCTCGGTGTCGACATCACATTGAGCCTTGAAGCGACCTTCCTCGAGCGCGGCTGCAATTTGGTCGCTCAGCAGTGAAGACTCCCCTTTTTTTCGAAGAAAATCAACCCAGGCGCGGCCTCCCAGGCTGGCAACATTCTGTCGTGGGAAGTGCCACAATGCTACCCGTCGCAGGACCGCATTGAATTCGTTGAGGTATAACAGCGTTGCCTGATTTGATTGCTCGGCACTGTCCCGTCCATGTTGGCGATAGGTGTGATAGGCCTTGTCCAACTCGTGTAACGCGAATGCGCAAATCTGCTTCTGACGCCTAGCTTCCATAGCTTTAAGCGTCAGCCAGGTTAGAGCGGCTATGACGAGCAGGGCCAATAGCCACCACCCCGGAGCCGGCGGCCAAAAAGGAACTGGTCCCGGTAGATGAATATCAGCGAGTTGCTCTAGTAAGTCTGCGCTATCCATTTTCGTATTTGCTCGACCACTAGCTGGTTGGTTTTCAGGCGGAGTAACGGAATCTGCAATTGATCGAGGTCGTCGCTGATGCGAGCCATGCGTTCTTGAAATTGTTCTTTATACCGTTCTCTGATCTTGCTGTTGTACGTGTTCAGTGCCCCTTTACGCCGACCATCGGTGATACTGTAGAAGCCCGGCACGGGCAGGACTTCCTCGAGCGGATCTGAAATAAAAACGCAAATCACGTTGTTGTGACGTGACAGCTGATTTAAATATTGCAGTGCTCTCTCATCCAGGGTGGCAAAATCGGAAACTATATAAAGCGTGCTGCCGGGCTTGGTGATTCGGCGTATTTGACCAAGAGCATACGCAAGCCCCGGCTGAAAATCAGGATCCGTCGCGGCGCCAGATTTATTGCCAAGGTCTTGGAGTTGCTGATTATACTCGTGGATGTGGTTCATCAGATGCAGCGCCGAACGTCTGCTTCGCTTCGGTCTTACCAGGTTGGCATTACGGTCCGAGTAAACCAGACCGCCAACCCGGTCGCCGTTATCGATCGCCAGCCAACAAAACAGCGCTGCTACTTGTGCGGCGATCACGGATTTGAACGCGACCTGGCTACCGAAAAACATGTTTGAAGTCTGGTCGACTGCGATGATAACCGGTCGCTCCCGTTCTTCCCTGAATACCTTTGTAAAGGGGCGGCCCGTGCGCGCAGTAACACGCCAATCAATAAGTCGGATGTCGTCTCCTTGCTGATACGGCCTGAATTCCTCGAAATCGATCCCGCGACCACGCATCTTGGACAGATGCAGACCTGAGATGCCGGCTATTGAGCGAGAGTGAGCAACGTATTCAAGCGTTTTGGCGGCATAACGTTGCGCGAGCAACTGGTCGAGTTCCACCACCGCGCCCGTGCACCGGTAGCGGCTCTGATAAGGATCCAGTTGCATCGCCATCGCCATGGTAGATGGGCCCGGTTCTACGCCGTGGGGACGCGTTCGCGGATGGTTTCCAGAACCTTGTCGGGGGTAATTCCGCTTGCCTCGGCCTCAAAACTCAGTAGAACCCTATGACGCAATACGTCAAACATGACTTCCTGAACATCATCTGGGCTGACAAAATCGCGCCCCTGTATCCAGGAATGAGCGCGGGCGCATCGATCCAGCGAAATAGTGCCTCGCGGGCTGGCGCCATATTCTAGCCATTTAACAAGTTCCTCGCCGTAGAGTTCTGGCTTTCTGGTGGCCATTATCAACTGAATAATGTATTCCTCCACCGCGGGCGCCATATGCATTGCCAGGATTTCCTGACGGGCTTCGAACAGGTCAGATTGGGGGATGACAGAGGGCGGCGCTGGAACCTTGTTTTGAGCCTCGTCCCGCACGAGATGCAGGATGTCTCGCTCGGCTTCGACTGCCGGATAGTCAATAGTGACATGCATCAGGAAACGGTCAAGCTGGGCCTCGGGCAGGGGATAGGTGCCCTCCTGCTCAATCGGGTTCTGAGTTGCCATGACCATGAATAGAGGCGGCAGGGTGAACGACTCTCGGCCCACACTTACCTGATGTTCAGCCATAGCTTCAAGAAGCGCCGACTGAACCTTTGCAGGCGCGCGGTTTATTTCGTCGGCCAGCACCAAATTATGGAAAATTGGCCCCTGCTGGAATCGAAACGATCCATCTTCAGGTCGAAATACCTCGGTACCGGTAATGTCGCTCGGCAAGAGGTCTGGTGTGAATTGAATGCGGTGAAAATCACCTTCAACAGCTCGGGATAAATCCTTGATTGCCTTGGTTTTTGCAAGTCCGGGAGCGCCTTCAACGAGCAGATGGCCGTCTGCCAACAAGGCAATCAACAAGCGATCCAGTAATTTTTCCTGGCCAATAATCTGGTGAGAGAGCCAATTTTTAAGCTCTGTTATCATTACGTGGTGACTCATATTATTCTTCTCGAACTTTGCATGCGGGCTAACTTGAGCGAAGTCACGGATTTTAAACGTTTTCAAGGGGATGTCTAGGGAGACTTTGTTCCATATTGTAGCTTACAGTTACGGCGTTTGAGCATTGATCAAGCCTATCGAAACTACTTCATTATAGGTCACATGCATACGATTACTCTTTATACAACTGCCGGTTGTCATCTTTGTAAACAAGCCGAGGATATGTTGCGGCAGGCAGGTCAGAACTCGACAATTGCCTGGACGAGTTCAGATATTGCAGATGATCCGGTGCTCGTGGAGCGGTACGGTATTCGTATCCCGGTGATAATGAGAGCTGAGGACGGGGCTGAGCTGGGTTGGCCATTTGATCAGCGGCAGCTGGAAAAGTTTTTGCGCATTAATTAGGAATCAGGTATCACTTGTTAATTCAGACTTCTGTTCTGTAAGTTGATGGTTGCGAAGTCCGAACAGTTTGCGGGCATTGGCAGTTGACTGTGCGGCTAGAGAATGTTCTTTCAGTCCTGTACACAAGGACACCATTTTGAGGACTTCGATCAGATAAACCGGTTCATTGCGCCTCGACTTGGGGAGCGGTTCAATACTGCGTGGTAGCAGATAAGGCGCATCGGTTTCCAGCATCAGTCTGTTCAGGGGTATCTCGCGGACCAGATTTTGCAGCTCACTGCCCCTTCGCTCGTCACAGATCCAGCCCGTAATTCCAATATGCATATCGAGATCCAGATAATCATAGAGAGCTTTCCTGCTATCGGTAAAACAGTGCACCACCCCGCCGGGTAGCTTGTCGCGGTACTCTTTCAGGATCCCATGAAAACAGTCATGGGCATCTCTTTGATGCAGGAATACGGGTTTTTTGAGTTGGCAGGCAATCTCCAGCTGGCTGGCGAAGACTTCTTGCTGGATGCCCCGGGGAGAATAGTTGCGATTGAAATCGAGTCCGGTCTCACCTATTGCAACTACCTGGGGCAAGAGCCCGTACTCGCGCACTGTATTCATCGCTTCGATAGTGAAATCTTTAGCGACATGGGGATGATAGCCCGCTGTAAGAGAAAGGAAGTCGGGATAACGATCATGAAGCTCATTCGCTGACATGATTGAATCGTGGTCGGTGCCGGTTACGATAATGTGCGCGATACCGGCCTCGCGAGCTCGCTCCAGAACCGAGTCCAGATCCTGTTGGAAAGAACTGTGACTAAGGTTGGCGCCAATGTCGATAAGCGGAAAGAATTTTGATTGCATAGCGCGGCAACTCTAACCATCATGTGTTCCAAGCTCAAGTTTTTCGGCTTCGACAATGGCTTAGCAGGATTCAGTTTCACTATTGAGGGTATATGGCAAATGCCAGGCTGATAACAGATAATGCGTCGTTGACTCCATTGCTAGATTGTCAGTATCGTGCTCCGGCGATTCACCTGCGAACGAGATGAGTCGCCAGATTATTACTTACTTTGGATAAGATCTTGGAAAAAAAATCACTTGATTGGGCTAAGCTCGGTTTTCAGTACCGTAAAACAGATTACAGGTTCACCGCCAGTCATAGCGGAGGAGAATGGTCCGATGGTGATCTGGTAGAGTCCGAATTTATTTCTATTCATGAGGGTGCACCATCGCTGCACTATGCACAGCAGTGCTTTGAAGGAATGAAAGCTCAAACTGCGCGCGACGGCAGTGTGCTGCTGTTTAGACCCAGGTTAAACAGTGAGCGGATGGAGCAGGCAGCATCGAGGCTATTGATGCCTCAGGTCCCCGAAGAGCTATTTATGCGGGGCGTGGAAGAGACAGTCCGGGCAAACTATGCCTGGATACCTCCTTACGGATCGGGTGCATCTTTATATATCAGACCGCTCTTGATAGGAGTTGGCGAAAATCTTGGGCTCAGGCCGGCCAAATCCTTCGAGTTTCGAGTTTTTGCCTCACCGGTAGGGCCTTATTATTCGAGTAACGGACTGGCTGTTATTTCGCTCGCGGTTTCAGACATCGATCGTGCGGCGCCCCATGGAACTGGGAACTACAAGGTAGGAGCCAACTATGCCGGAGGATTGTTGGCAACTCGTGCCGCTCAGGAAAAAGGTGCTGATGAGGCGCTCTACCTGGATGCTGCGGAAAGACGCTTTATCGATGAGGCGGGGTCTGCAAACATAATCATATCGATGAAAGGTAATCGCTTTGTCACTCCGAGGTCGGATGCCGTGCTGCCCAGCATCACCCGACGCTCATTGATGGTGCTCGCAGAAGACCGGCTCGGACTCAAGACTGAATGGCGGCCCATTGATTTGCGCGCCGAATTGGGAGATTTCGAGGAGATCGCGGCTTGTGGTACCGCGGCAGTGCTGTCACCGGTGGGTAAAATATGGTTCGATGAGGATTGGCACAGTTTTTACAACAATGGCCAATCCGTCGGTCCAATAATGCAGGAATTATATGATCTGCTAGTCGGTATTCAGCGAGGAGAAATAGAAGATCCTTACGGCTGGACTCATCGCGTCGCGATTTAGTCAACCTTCCTTGATTAAGCAAACAAAAGCTTGACCGATCATAGTTCAGCACTTATATATGTGCGCTTTGTAAATTCCCATCAAATCCTCGAGCCGCAAAGGAAGCTGTTTTCTCCATGGCAAGATCGCTGGTAATCGTCGAATCGCCCGCCAAGGCAAAGACAATCAACAAGTATCTGGGGCCAGAATTTGTCGTCAAATCCAGCGTTGGCCATATAAGAGACCTACCTACCTCCGGCAGTGGTAATAAAGTTGACCCCAAAGCACGAGCGGCCGCGGCGGCTATTACTCGCAATATGAGTGCAGAGGAAAAAGCCGCGCACAAAAAATCCAAAGGCAAGCAACAACAGGTTGCGAGAATGGGAATTGATCCCGAACACGGCTGGCGCGCGAATTATCAAATCTTGCCGGGCAAGGAAAAGGTCGTCAGCGAATTGAAAAAACTGGCGCAAAATGCCGAACAAGTTTACCTGGCGACTGACCTTGACCGTGAGGGGGAAGCTATCGCCTGGCATTTAAAGGAGGCCATTGGCGGAGAGCCAGGGCGCTTCAAAAGGGTGGTTTTCAATGAGATAACCAAGCGCGCTATTCGGGAAGCTTTTTCAGAGCCTGGCGAGGTCGATATGCGTTATGTCGAGGCTCAGCAAGCCCGGCGTTTTCTGGACCGAGTTGTTGGTTTCATGGTGTCACCATTGCTGTGGGCCAAGGTTGCCCGCGGACTTTCAGCAGGAAGGGTTCAGTCAGTTGCCGTTCGTCTGGTTGTTGAGCGGGAACAGGAGATTCGTGCGTTCAATCCGGAGGAATACTGGGAAGTATTTGCAGATCTGGTTTCTAAAGGTCAGGAAAACTTGCGTTGCCAGGTCGTCAGGCAAAAGGGTAGTAACTTTCGTCCGACCAGCAATGAAGAAATTGCTCAAATACTGCCGATTCTTGAGGTTGCCAGCTACCAGGTCAGCCAACGCGACGACAAGCCGACTTCATCCAAGCCGCGACCGCCATTGATTACCTCCACCCTGCAACAGGCAGCGAGCACGAGGCTCGGATTTGGCGTAAAAAAGACCATGATGATGGCCCAACGTCTCTATGAAGCTGGCCACATTAGCTATATGCGCACGGATTCTACTCATCTAAGCGACGACGCCATTGCCATGGCGAGAGACTACATTAGAGGCCAATTTGGCGACAGCTACCTTCCTGCGAAACCAATTTATTACAGTTCTCGAGAGGGTGCTCAGGAAGCCCACGAGGCGATCAGACCGACAGATGCGACCGTCAGGGCAGAGCACTTACAGAATATGGAGCCTGATGCAGTTCGGCTGTACAACCTGATATGGCAATTTTTTCTGGCATGCCAGATGCCCCGTGCCGAGTATCTGAGCTCCACTTTGACAATTTCTGCCGATGAATTTGAGCTCAGGGCAAAGGGTCGCATAATGAAGTTCGATGGATATCTTCGCGTCATGCCCGGTAAGGAAGATGATGTTGTCCTGCCTTCGGTGAACGTCGGAGAGATTCTGCAGCTTGGAAAACTGGATCCCATACAAAACTTTACCAGGCCGCCGCCACGTTATACCGAAGCGAGTCTGGTCAAAGAACTGGAGAAGCGTAGTATTGGCAGACCGTCCACTTATGCTTCGATAATCTCCACTATCCAGGATAGGGGCTATGTGAAACTTGAAAATAAACGCTTTCATGCGCTCAAGATGGGGGATATTGTTTCTGAAAGGCTTATTGAAAGCTTCGCCGAATTGATGGATTACGATTTTACAGCGCGCATGGAGGACTCGCTCGACGATGTCGCGAATGGCAAGCGGGAATGGAAGGATCTGCTGGATGAGTTCTACGACAGCTTTACCCAGCAATTAGAAAAAGCCGAGTCCAATCAGGGCGGAATGCGCGCTAACAACCCCACTGATACTGATATAGCCTGTCCAAAATGCGGTCGTCACATGCAGATTCGCACGGCCTCTACCGGCGTATTTCTTGGATGTTCCGGATATTTACTGCCTCCGAAGGATCGCTGCAAGTCGACAATTAATCTTACCCCCGGGGATGAAGCGATCCGAACCGACAATATCGAGGAAGCCGAGGCGCAAGAAAATATTCAACTTCGACAAAAGCATCGCTGCAAGATTTGCGATACCGCGATGGAAGCCTATCTGATCGATGAGTCACGTAAACTGCATGTATGTGGTAACAATCCTGACTGTGAGGGCTTCGAGGTTGAACAGGGCGCTTACAGAATTCGAGGCTATGATGGGCCGCTTATAGACTGTGACAAGTGCAGTGCTGAAATGCAGTTGAAAACAGGCCGTTTTGGAAAATATTTTGGCTGCACAAATGAGTCGTGTAGCAATACGCGAAAACTGCTCAGGAATGGACAACCCGCACCTCCAAAAATGAATCCTGTGCCAATGCCGGAATTGCGCTGCGAAAGTGTCGACGATCACTACATCCTGCGTGATGGCGCTTCAGGTTTGTTTCTGGCGGCCAGCGGTTTCCCCCGTAATCGCGAAACACGTGCGCCACTGGTTGAGGAGCTAGTTCCCCATAGACACGAAATAGACCCCAAATACGCTTTCCTTATGGACGCGCCGACTGAAGACGATCAAGGTAATAAGACAGTCGTGAGATTCAGTCGCAAGCAAGGCGTGCAGTATGTGCAGTCTGAGACGGATAAAAAGGCCACTGGATGGAAGGCATTCTATGAAAATGGCAAATGGGTGGTTACCAAAGCGGAAAAGAAAAAGCCTAATTCGAGTTAGCCGCTCATTTTGGAGCGGCAGTCTGGGCGAGAGTAGCGAGTCTTGCCTATATTTGTCTTCTAATTACTCCAACGCTAACTCCCTCTATATCAAAAGGTTGTGAGCGCAGATCCACTTCGATTGGTGCGAAATCAGGATTTTCTGCAACTAGCTGGATTCGGTGCCTGCTACGGGTGGTCTGCAGTCTCTTTACTGTCACTTCTTCCCCCAGACGCGCAACGATGATGTCTCCGTTATTAGCTCGCGTGGTTTTGTGGACAGCCAGTAGATCTCCTTCGTAAATGCCCACGTCGATCATGCTGGTTCCCTTTACGGTTAGCAGGTAATCAGCGCTGGGTGTGAACATCTCTGGCGGGATATTGCAGTAATCTGCGATGGATTCCTCGGCCAGAATCGGACTGCCGGCAGCGACCTGCCCGATTATAGGTAACCCTAGCTGTTCGCTGATGGGCAGGCGAATGCCACGGGATGTACCGGGCAGCATTTCGATCGCGCCTTTTCTGGCAAGCGCGCGCAAGTGTTCCTCCGCGGCATTGGGTGATCTGAACCCCATTTGCTCGGCGATTTCGGAGCGGGTTGGGGGAAAGCCCGTCTCGGTGAGGTATTGCTTGATAAAATCAAGTATTTCCTCTTGCCTGGTTGTAAGTTTAACCATTTCGCGATACCTGCAAGGAATAGAACTGTAATTATATACAGTTATCTGCACCCGAACAAATATCTTGAGCTGGATAGAAGCCAGCGGAAATTTTCAGCCAGGAGTTCTTATCCATACTGGCGGTTTTCCCTGAGAGCCGGTTTTCTAAGACATGGGCATCTGTGATAATCCGAGAACTGCCAGATGGTAATTGCGGATATTGCATGACTGAACATAACAATCTTGGCGTTCTTATGCTGGACGTGCAGGGACTGGAATTAACTCGTGAAGATCGCGAAGTTCTTGGCCACCCTCAGGTTGGCGGGGTGATTCTCGGACTGCACGGGCGAAACTACGCATCGATTACACAACTGCAAGAACTGGTCGCATCGATCAGGGAATGTAACCCGAACATGCTGCTGGCGGTAGATCAGGAGGGTGGTCGGATACAGCGTTTCCGACAGGACTTCACCCGAATTCCGCCAATGTTTGTCTTCGGGGAGTTGTACGGGAAAGACCCTGCGCGTGCTGTAAACGCGGCCCGACAATGCGGTTGGCTAATGGCTGCAGAGGTTCTGAGTTGTGGTCTGGATATCAGCTTTGCGCCAGTTATCGATCTATTCAGCAGCGTAAGTCGCGTGATCGGTGATCGGGCATTTTCGCGAGATCCCGAGGTTGTTGCAGAGCTTGCCCGCGCCTTCGTCTCTGGTATGCATGAGGCGGGTATGAAAGCGACGGGCAAACACTTTCCGGGACATGGCAGCGTGGTAGCAGATTCCCATGATGAATTGCCGGTAGACGAGCGGCCACTGGATCTATTGCTTACCACGGACCTTTTACCCTTTGTCGCTTGTGCCGATTTTTTCGATGCTATGATGCCAGGCCACGTTCTCTATCCCCGGGTAGATAACAGGTGTGCGGCGCTGTCCAGAATATGGCTGCAGGAGATCCTACGCGATCGCCTTGGCTATGATGGAATCATATTTAGTGATGATCTGAGTATGGCGGCTGCAGAATCTGTTGGGGACATCGTAAAAAGGGCCGATGCGGCTCTCGGAGCTGGTTGTGACATGATTCTTGTCTGCAATGACCGACCGCGGGCATTGGAAGTTATCTCCTGGCTTGAGTCCTGTGACTTTCCAACAAGCGACAGACTGATTGCCATGCAGGGGGTCCGCGGGCCAGATCGTGCTACGCTATTGGCTTCCGAAAAGTGGCGGCAGGCGAATATATTGATATCAGAGTTGACGGCGGGAGGAGCGTAGAGTGCTAGACTTATTGAACGACTTGCTCGGAATTGAGAGCGTTCAGGATCTGGGCTGGGGCTGGCTGATTTTTGTAATCGTGTTGCTGACGTTGGTCGTCAGAACACTGGCCCTGACATTCTTGAGGCGCCTGGGTCGGCACTTTCAGCGGACGGAAAACATTTGGGATGATGCCCTGTTCAATTCGGCTCGGCCGGCAATCAGCTGGTTCATTCTAATTATGGGGCTCTGTCTCGCCGCTGATGTAGTCAATAACAACATCGAAAGCGAGATACTTTCAGAACGGAATGTCGACCTGCTTCGGCAGTTAACCGTCATACTGCTTGCCATGTTTTTCGGCAGTCGCTTTGTTTCTCAAGTCGAGCTTGCCAAGCTCGAAGAGTTGAAAAAGTGCCCGCCGGACTCGGGCAAATTGGACGCCACAACAGTCACTGCCCTGGCGAAGCTGCTGAGGCTAACGATCGTTATATCGGCGACATTAATTGCATTGCCAACCCTCGGTATTGAAATCACTGCTCTGCTCGCGGCGGGGGGGGTGGGAGGTATCGCTATTGGTTTTGCGGCCCAGGACTTGCTGGCTAATTTTTTCGGAGGTCTGATGATCTATCTGGATCGACCGTTTGCAATTGGCGATTGGATAAGATCTCCAGACCGCGAAATTGAAGGGACGGTCGAACACATCGGTTGGCGATTAACTATCGTGAGAACGTTCGACAAGCGGCCCCTGTATATCCCGAATTCGGTATTTACCAAGTTGGCTCTCGAAAATCCTTCACGTATGACGAACAGGCGAATACATGAGACGATTGGCATTCGTTATTCCGATGCTGACAAGATGGATCAGATAATCCAAAGCGTCAGGGAAATGTTGCTCAATCATGAGGAGATTGATGATTCTCAGACGCTGATCGTTAATTTCAACAAATACGCGGCGTCCTCGCTCGAATTTTTTATCTACACCTTCACTCGCACAACTAACTGGATAAAGTTCCACGAGGTAAAGCAGGATGTGCTGTTGAAGATTATTGCCATTGTCCATGCCCAGGGCGCAGATTTCGCCTTTCCCACCACGACTCTTGACGGCATTCAGCCTTTAATAAATAACGCAGCGCGGGAATCGTAAAGCCGCCCATGACTCCCGACGAAATTTCCGAGGTATGGTCGCGCGCAAGCTGTCTCTACACCCATGACGAGGTAGAGATTGCGATTGACGCTATGGCCGGAAAGATTACCGAGCGATTGTCTCACAGTAACCCGATTCTTCTGTGTGTATTACAGGGAGGGCTTGTTGTAACTGGGAAACTTGCCGCCCGCTTGCCGTTCTTGCTGCAACTGGATTATCTGCACGCGACGCGTTACCGGGAACGGACCCGGGGAGCGGATCTGCAATGGCTATGCAAGCCCACGTTGAATCTTAAGAATCGAGTCGTGTTGCTGGTTGATGACATTCTCGATGAGGGGGAAACCTTGCATCAAATTAGAAACTTTTGTTTCGAGAGTGGCAGTGAGGAAGTCCTGTGCGCTGTGCTGATCGATAAACAGCAGGAACGCAGAGTGCCGCCCATTAAAGCGGATTTTGTGGGCCTTATGGCTCCTGATCGCTATCTGTTTGGATACGGCATGGATTACAAGGGCTACCTGCGAAACGCAGCAGGAATCTATGCGGTCGATGATAAGGATCTATAAGGCCCCGAACTCAGATCTCCACCAGTCTCGGCAGGCTGGTGAATAGCAGAGCAGTCCGAATCGGTCTTGATTCCATCTGCGAAAACAACTGGCGATAGTTAAGCAGCTGCTGCGAGTGCATTCTGCACTGCTCCGTAATGAATTCGTCGATGTCATGTTCAGGAGTCGGAGCTGCTGTCTTGTAGTCGATAACCCAGCGAACACCATCGCGATCAACAAAAGTTCGATCAATGACGAAATGCTGAATTTTGCCGGAGAACACCCGGCTTATCGGCGCCTCGGTTCTGCTATCCTGCAAGCCTGAATCGAAGACCCATGAAACCTCCTTCTTGGAGAGGCAGTTTTCCAAACTTGATTGTATGAATTGCAGCGCATTGGCAAGCGAATCCGCATCTATTTCGAACTGACTTAATTGTCGATGCCAGTACTGCTTGAGACTGGCAATTGACAGCGGACTATCAAGGAGGTTCGGTGTATTTACTAAATTTTCCAGTCCCTGATGAATAAGTGTGCCAATAGCTGCCTTCACCGCCGTGTCAAGATCATGTTCCAGACTGTTAATGTCATGTTGCACCGAGGCTTCGTCCTGAGATTCAAGCCGGCTCTCGGAGGTGATATGAATAAAGCGGCGTGTATTATCGCTGAGCCGCAATGGCGAGCTGAAGCGTTTGATTCCAGACACCGCAGGGTTTGACTGAGACAAGGATTCTTCATGAAGAGAATTCTTCTGCTCGCATAAATATTCCAGTGCAATGGATTTGCAATAGTCGTCCCCCAGTTCCTCCAGACGCGGCCAGATATAGTGGAGCAGACTTCCTTTTCTGGGACTTGCCTGTCCCTCCTTGTTTCTTATGAGTGTCGCTGTCAGGTGTGCTGATTTGCGAGCCCGAGTGGTGGCGATGTAGAGCAGCCTCACGTCTTCGTATTCAGATTTTCTTTTTTCCTCGTACCTCAACAGGTTATACAGCTGATCGTCGTCAGTGCCGGCCTCAGGAACGGCTGCGATAAAAAGCCTGGGGTCGCCCAGACGGTTGATGCGTTCATGCCATTGCATAAGTGATTTGGGACTGTTGCGCGGCTCCGCGCCCAGCGCCGGCATGATGACATGATCGAATTCTAGCCCTTTTGCCTTGTGCATGGTCATCAAGTGCACGGTGCCTTCCGCTTCAGATGTAACAGCGCTGGGTACGAATGCGGTGGCTAATTTCTCAGAAAAATTCTCGTAACATGGTAGGGAGCCGCTTTGTTCATGGCGCCGCAGTAACTCCAGAAAATAGACGACACTGCGCTGTTCCGCTGCGCTTCTCGCTGTACTGGGACCGCCGAGCAATCTCCAGGCGGATTCCACTAGCTGATGCAAGCTCAACTGGTCGCGCAATGTGTTTGCGTACCCGAGGACTGTGATGAAATCTTCGAGGCGCATGCGCCCGTCTGCAGACAGATCAGATAATTCATCGAACCTCTGTAACGCAGACCAGATAGTGCCATCTCCAGCAGCCAATGCGAGCACGTGGAGGTCTGAAATCGAAAGTCCACACCAGGGTGCGCGTAATATTGACAGCCAGGCGATTCGATCACCTCGATTTAATAGCGCGCGAGTCAGGCTTAACAGGTCATCGATGATTGGCAGGCTGTCCAGCTTATCGATGTCGGTAGCCTGCCAATGAATGCCTGCATCCCTGAGTTTCGGTATGAGCGTCGCCAGATGGGATCGACTGCGAACCAGAATTGCTACTGAGCCGGCTGGATCCCGAAGTTTGATATTTTGTACACGTGTTACGATCAGATCGGATTCGGCATCACGAGCCAGTTGAATATCTGCCTGCTCACAGGTGATCAGATCCGTGGTAACTCCCCAGTCTTCGAGCGCTCCCAGAGAGGCAGTTGAAGAAGTATAGGCTACTGCCCCTCGGGAAGGATTCTCACGAATAGGAAATGCGCTGGAAAAAACCCTGTTTACCCATTCAACGATGGTCGATTGAGACCTGAAATTGCTCTTGAGCACCAGAGGCTCAAGACTGAGTTGTCCCAGACCTTCCTCTCGCACCGTGAGGTAAATGCCGACGTTGGCGTTGCGAAAGCCATACACCGATTGCATGGCGTCACCTACGAGAAACAGCGTCCGGCCGTCAGCAGGCTCCCAGCCGACTGTCAGTCGCTCGAGCAGATTGGTCTGCAGTCTTGATGTATCCTGAAATTCGTCTACGAGAATGTGCTGAATCTGATGGTCCAGGGCGAGAGCAAGGTCAGTAGGCTGTTCCTCGGAACCGAGGGCATCAAGAGCCGCCGCAGAGACTTGCACATGGTCAACCATTTTTAGATTTCTGAATGCTAACTGCAATTGCATGCCAAGGTGCCGCAATACGCGAGACAAGGCGGTAAGAATTTCCCATTGCTCAGTCGCCAGATCAGGTTGCGGGAGCAATCGAAGGTAGGTGAGGGCTTGTCGCAGATCTTCATTTCCGGCCAGCTTTGTCCGCAGGGTGAGCCAGAGTTGTTTGCGTGTCTTGCAGAGAGCCGTGAGATCTTTATCGCCATTGATGGTCGCGGGGAAACCTTGGGTTTTGTCGATTCTTACGCGCCACTCGCCATCTTCCCTTGTGAGCATAATAGCTTCCAGAAGAAGCCAGTAGCTGAATGCATCGGGAACACAGTCAGGCAAACCAGTCAGCGGCTTGTAGTCTACGATGTAACGGTGATGATCTGCAGGTAGATGGGCCGCGGCATGATTAAGAAGTTCCACAATGTCCTTCTCGTCATTGCTCAGATATGTTTGGACTTCCAGGAGTGCTTCGCAGATCAATTCATTCAATGATGACAACAGGTATTCTCTGTCGATTCCCTTATGCGAGTTGATATCGAGTATGTATGGTAACCACTGGTCGCGATTGCGAAGCAAATCGCTTAGCAGCCTTTCCATGGTGGTGACGTTGTTATCCAGATGTTCCAGAAGTTTGGCGATGTCTCTGGCGAGTTCCCCGCCATCGTTCAGGAGCGCCAGGGTTCTGGTGATAGCCATATCGAAGCAGGGCTGCACGTCTTCGCTAACATTGGGAGAACCGCCAAGCCTCGACAGTAGGGGAATTCTGCTAGCGAGGCTATAACAGAAGCTATCGATGGTTTGTATTCGAAGCCGCCCCGGATTTTGCAATATATTCCATTGACACTGGTCTGCTCGAATCAATGCTGCACAGGCATGCCGATGGCGATTTTCTTTCAATGGATCTTCGAAGCTTGATGCCGGGCCTGCTGCCGAGGCGTTGCTGAGGGCCTTGATGATTCTGTCCTTCATCTCACTCGCGGCTTTTCTGGTAAAGGTAATTGCCAGCACTTCTTCCGGCTCGTTGCAGATGCTCAGCAGTCTGAGATAACGAAGTGCGAGCAGCTCCGTTTTGCCGGAGCCGGCTGGGGCCTGAACGATGAACGAGCTCCCTACATCCAGAGCCAGATCACGATGTTGCTGATCGGGCAGGGCACTCATGTATCGGCTTCCTCATCGAGTGCGGCATTTTGAAGGGCAGAGTCCAGCTGCCTGATTCTGCAAAGCGATTGGAGTTTGCAGTTGCTGCAGGTTTTACTGCCCTTAATCGGGCTGACCCTGGCTATGCCTTCGATGTATTCCTCGGCAAGCCCAACAATGACGTTGCGCCATTCGGAGGTCAGTGATGCCCAGTCCGAATCAAAGCCTGTGCGGCCGTTGACTGGTTTGAGGGTTGAGTGGAAATTTGCTGCCTCCGCCAGTCCGTGAAATTTGACACTGCCAGTGGCCATCTGGGCAATCACAACCGATCCTACATCGGCTTCCAGGCTGTCTGTAACGGCACAATAGTAAAGAGGCAGCTGAAGATCCTCTGGTCGGGTTTCGGTGAGGCTGTTCAGCGGGGTTAGTCTCTTGCCAGTTTTATAGTCAATGATTCCCAATTTCTGATCGCCGAGTTTGTCGATTCGATCGATTTTGAGATTAATTGCGAGATTTTTGTGCTGCCATCTGACAGATTTCTCAGTCGCAATTACCTGGAAATCATCACGCTGTTTTTCAAGTTCAATATATTGTTCGAGCAGCCGTAGCATTCGGCGGCGTTCAATTTCGGAAAATGCGGGAGTCATGAGTGACTGACGACGACGAATCAAGAAGTCCAGGGCGGCATCAACGCTTTCGAGAACCGCCTGCTGAATCTGTCCGTTGCTCAATAACTTCAGCTGTCGAGAGTCGGTTATTTTGCAAAACAATTTTTCCAGGGCGATGTGCATTGCTGTACCGCGGGTTTTGGAGTCAAGACCGTTAGTCAGGGGTTCAAGCGGACGCGCCCTTAGTCTGTGATTAGCGAAAGCTCGAAATGGACATGCCGATTGATCGCTGAAAATGGACTGACCGCCTTCAGTTTGTTCGTCTTCACGCAGTGGAACTGTCAACTCATTCTCAAGAGTTTCCAGAGTCAGATCCCCGGGGATTATGGCATCCAGTTCGTTGAAGGGCCGGGCTTCAGATAGAGGCGCTTCGTGGACCTGTAACTTTGTAATGAGGCTGCTGGCTCTGAATCTTTCATCGTCATTAGCTAAATGATGGCTGGCATGAATTTCCCCGGTGGTTGAGGCGCAGAGAATGTCAAAGTTTTGCTGTGCCAGCGCAAGTTGCACGTCACTGTGACTACCGGGAATCCCTGCTTCCTTCTGCATCCGATGGGAAATGAATGGGGACGGTTTGACGGGCGGTGGTTGCGCCTGATCAGTGAAGCCGAGGAACCACGTATGGGTGAATTGCAGACCCGTGGCGTCATTCATTCGGTACAGCGATATCGCCCTGGTCGGGTCGAACGCGAAAGGCGGCGAGGTCTTCTGGCATAGCGTTCGTAACCTTGAGATCGCAGTATTGCGAGACATAACACCGCCGCGCGGTTGGTGCGTTGCGAAAGATTTTGTTATCTGCCACCAGCAATCCTCGAGCTCCTGGATTTCTGCGTTTTTGTTGGAATACTGTTGCGGCCATCCCAGTAACTGAAGCTGATTGGTAAAGTAGTTTGCCCACTCGCTGGGAGAACCAGTCGACTTGTGCGAGCGGCTCTGGTTTACCACAGTCAGCATGATGTTTTTCAGAATGGGGCAATAATACGGCTTGCCCTCGCGACTCATAATTTGTATGAGCTGGGAAACGCTGCACTGACGGCCAAGATTTTCCCTGAGATATTTCTCCAGTTGCACTCGCTCTTCCAGCTCTTCGTATCCGCCGAGCAGATTGGACGATCGCAGCACTCGACAGAAATCTTCTGTATCCTGTAATGGATTGCCCAAGTTCAAAAGAAGTAGCGCATCTCCAATAGATTTGTTGTCAATCACGGGGCGATATGGGGAAATGCCGTTATATAACGGCTGATCAGATAGCAGATCGACAAAAGCCTCTGGATTTAAGGTCTCTTTCAAAATCCGTTCTATCACCGGGCGCGTGTTCTGTTCGTCGGCAATGATAATGCCTACATGGGCGTCGGGTTGCTCTCGAGTTATGGCACTGGCCCAGTTCGCACAGGCGCGAGCTTCAAGTTCGATATCGGCGAAGCTGTGGCGCACGCCGACGGAGCTTGTCAGCGGAATTGAGGTTTGAATATGTCGCGTGTTCCAATTCGAAACAAGCAGCCTCAGGAGCTTCATATAGACTGGAGGAGGCTGATAGAAATTGACAGCGACGAACTTGCGGGGCAGCTCGAGATCACCACTGGCCAGCTCCCTGAACAGCAAGTGGGTTGCATCCGCCAGGCTGATTAGCTGTTGCGACTGGCAGTAATAATAAAAATCCCGGCTCCAGCTGGCAAAAAGCGTCAGCTCGGGAATGCCCGATGACGCGGGAAACTGTGCATCTGGGCTGCCGTCATCAAGCCACAGGCGATAGAGCTGATAAGCTTGCTGGGCAGACGCAGCAGTTTCCTCAATATTCAGCAATGCTGTTTTTTGCTGGTCCTGTTCAACAATGTCGATCCAAACTAACAACTCTTCGGTGCTGTCGATGATCCGTAGCTTTGTAAATGGGGTTCTGCCTTGGCTGGCAAGTTTAATCCAGGTGTTTTTCAGCCAGACATCCACCGCATTGATATCAGGGGTAAACCAGATATCGGAGTCTGATTTCAACGTATAAGCGCAGAGCAGAGAGTCCCGGATGCGTTGATTCGGCACCAGGATTGTATAGTCATCGCACAGAAATTTTTCCAGCGGCTCAATATCAAATCGTTTAATCATTCTTCAGATCATGGTTACGGTACTGCAGTCGTTTAGCCCATTTGTTGAATTCTTCGCTATTGCCCCTGAAGACTATACGGTGTTGCTTTTTTTGCAGTTGATACTCATACATCGGGTCGTAATAATTGCTGAGAAGTTTTTCTATCCAGATTCTGTGGGCTTCGCTATCTCGATGTCCCAGGTGTTGACGCAAGGCCTCGCCAAGGTCTTGGAGAATTTCTTGGTATAACTCTTCTCCCAGTCGATTGCGTATGCGCTGTAGGCTGCTTAGCAGATATTCTTTGAAGTGAACCTCTCCGTTTGCCGCATCCTGGGTTATGTAATCAAAATAATTTACTTGTATATAGGCATGCATAATTGTTTCTACCCGATAAGATAGCGGTTCCTCAATTACAGCCAGCGGTGAATTACGCATACTGACATAAAGTCCGTGAGGCAGAGATACCGAGCCAATAGCGTGGCTTTCATCTTCCAGAATTATTCGGCAATAGTCTTCGTAGGGCAGACGCAGAAGCGCAATCGCGAGAGCGATTTCAAAATTGATTTGCGTGGGCTGAGGCTGAACTCTGCGTCCGAACGCGGAACCCCGGTGGTTAGCGAGACCTTCCAGATCAATGCTGGGCGAACTGCCATTAACCAGGCTGGTTTTGGCGCACCCGGTTTTGCCGGCTACCAGGAGGAAACGACAGTTTTTATATACCTCTTCAATGATATTTAAAAGGTAGCGTCGCACCGCTTTGTAACCGCCAGCGATTCGGGGTACGAAAATACCTTCCTGTGCTAGCCAGTGCTGGACGGTCTGGGATCTCAATCCGCCGCGAAAACAGAAAAGCAGTGCATCCGGGTATTGTTGGATGTAGCCAGTCCATTGCTGCACTCGTTGATTCCGTACTTCACCGCTAATCAGTCGTTCGCCTAATTGAATGGCAGCCTGTTGTCCGGCTTGTTTATATTTCAATCCTATCTGCTCTCGTTCGTCGTCGTTCAGCAGGGGAAGGTTTATTGCAGCGGGAAGACTACCCTTGACGAATTCAACAGGAGCCCTCGTGTCGATCAGAGGAGTGTTATTTAGCAGGAATTCCCGACAGGATTCGGCAGATATCACTTCAGACATAGGGTTAAATTCCACCCGACAGAATCTTGGATGCAAGTTGATGAAATCGGACAGCAAGATCACTTTATCCAGAAAGCCATTGTATAGACAACTAACTTTTCAGACGAGTTTGCTTTTGATAACTCATCGAATAACAAGATCATGCAAAGCCGATTTAATTCTTAGGCTTTCCAACTTTCATTACCGGGGCGGGCGCACTATGATGCAAGGTCTTATCGTGATGGGGTAGATAAGTTTTCATGACTGATTCGGTAAATAACCCGGGCCCGGGGCACAAGAATTTGCCGGATAGCGAGCATCGCTCTGATCGAGTACACGACGATCCGCTATCACTTTCTCGACATATCGGGCAGCCCGGTCCAGCGCCAGTGCACCTTTGGAATCCGCCTTACTGCGGTGAATTGGACATTCGTATTGCGCGTGATGGCACCTGGTTTCATGAAGGACAAGTGATCAGAAGGGATGCCCTGGTAAGACTGTTTTCCTCGGTGCTCAAGAAAGAGGGTGACAACTATTTCCTGGTAACGCCAGTAGAAAAAGTCGGTATTAAGGTTGAAGACTGTCCTTATGTCGCGCGGGGAATGGAAATTAGCGGTAGCGGTTCCGATCAAGAGGTACGGATTTTGCTCAATACCGGAGAGTGGGTGCTGGTGGATGAGCACCACCCGCTTAAGATTGGGAAGCGTGATAAGAGTGATGAGCCCCATCCGACAGTGCTGGTTCGAGACGGGCTTTTCGCCTTGTTATCTCGAAGTGTCTTTTATCAGCTGGTAGACGCTGCTGACGGCGAGTCTGGAAGTTTGCTTGGGATTTGGAGCGCAGGACATTTTTTTTCGCTCGGATATGCTTGATGCCTGAACCTTTTGAGGGCTGCGGCTGGTTGACCTGGGGCAGCAAAAACGGCACTATAGGCGCCTTTTTTCGGAGTCGCCAGGCCTTTATCAGCAGCGCGGCAACCGGTTATCCCAGTAATTTATAGCGCACTAACGGAGAATCCATGAAGGTTCTTGTGGCTGTCAAACGTGTCGTAGACGCGTACGTTAAGGTCCGGGTCAAGTCGGACAATAGTGGTGTGGAACTTGCCAATGCCAAAATGGCCATCAATCCATTTTGCGAGATCGCAGTAGAGGAAGCCGTGCGCCTTAAGGAGCAGGGTAAAGTAGATGAGGTCATCGTAGTATCAGTGGGTACTGCCGCATCTCAGGAGCAGATCCGCACCGCTCTGGCTCTGGGTGCAGATCGTGGAATCCTGGTGGAAACAGATCAGGAAGCACAGCCCCTCAGTGTGGCCAAGATTCTCAAGGCGCTCATTGAAAAGGAGGGGGTCGACCTGGTACTCCTGGGCAAGCAGTCCATTGATACGGATAATAATCAGGTTGGTCAGATGCTTGGCGCTTTAACTGGAATGCCCCAGGGCACATTTGCCTGTCGAGCTGATCTTGCGGAGAGCAAGATTATCGTGTCGCGAGAAGTCGACGGTGGTGAGCAAACGGTGGAATTGGAACTGCCGGCTATTGTTACTACCGATTTGCGACTGAACGAACCCAGGTACGCCTCGCTGCCGAATATTATGAAAGCGAAGAAGAAGCCAATCGACACCCTAAGTCCGGGTGATCTTGGCGTCTCTGTACAATCCAGTATCAAAACATTGAGCGTGGAGCCGCCTGCCGAGAGAACCGCCGGAATCAAGGTTGCGTCTGTGGACGAGCTTATAGAAAAGCTCAAGACCGAAGCAAAGGTAATTTAGGGGTACAGTATGAGCGTATTGATTGTAGCAGAGCACGATAACAGTACCCTGAAAGGCGGCACACTCAGCGCGATTTCCGCGGGCCTGCAGCTTGTCGATACCCTGGACGTGTTGGTTGTAGGCTCGAACTGCGAACTCGTAGCAAAAGCTGCCGCGACTGTGGAGGGTGTAGGCAGGGTAATTGTTGCAGATAGCCCGGCGCACGAACACCAGCTGGCTGAAAGTATAGCGCTTGTCGTGGCCGAAGTCGGCAAGCCATACGGTCACATCCTTGCACCTGCGACCACGACAGGCAAAAACCTTATGCCTCGGGTTGCGGCACTCCTGGACGTCGGACAAATCTCTGACATAACAGCAGTCGTGTCTGAGGATACATTTGTACGCCCGATATACGCCGGTAACGCGATAGCAACTGTACAATCCATTGACCCGATCAAAGTAATTACCGTTCGCACCACGGCTTTCGGTGAGGCGGCTGGAGGTGGGACGGGAACAATTGAAAGCTGTGATTATGTCGGGAGCCAGGAAATATCCAGGTTTGTAGGCGAAGAGCTTTCGCAATCAGAGCGACCGGAATTGACCTCGGCGTCGATCGTGATATCGGGTGGACGCGGTATGCAAAACGGTGAAAATTTTGCATTGCTTGAAAAAGTGGCAGATAAGCTAGGTGCCGCGATTGGTGCCTCTAGAGCTGCTGTGGACGCAGGATTTGTTCCAAACGATATGCAGGTTGGACAAACGGGTAAGATTGTAGCGCCCGATCTCTACATTGCGGTTGGAATTTCCGGCGCAATTCAGCACTTGGCCGGTATGAAGGACTCGAAGGTTATTGTCGCCATCAACAAAGATGAAGAGGCGCCGATTTTCCAGGTGGCAGATTATGGTCTGGTTGCAGACTTGTTTCAGGCGTTACCGGAACTCGAAAGCAAGCTATAAAGACCTTGAATCGACGGGAGACTGAATGACGCCTTGCAGGTTCAGTCCGTGCGGTTGAAGAGACATAGAAAAGGCCGCAACTATGAGTTACGGCCTTTTTTGATAGGCCCCTGCAAATTTCTTAGCGAAAGAGCAATAGATTGACAAGACGCCTGTTAGTCGGCTTCCTGCTCTTTGAGCTGACGTCTGCGGACTTCTCTCGGATCGTTAGGCGCGCGTCCAGAGTTAGGCGCGCTTTCAGAATCCGAATACGAAGGGATCACTTCAACTGAATCGGGTTCAGGTGATTCCTCGAAAGCATTGTCCTGAGAGTGGTCGTCAGCAATCTCAGGCTGAATTCCGTGCTCCATATCGAGGCTTTCTGGAGACGAATCGGCTACGATTTCTTCGGATAACATCGGGGTTTCCTGGTCCGACTGGCCTGACCCGGGCTCTTCTGGCGTGGCGATTTTTTGTGCCGGGTGCTGTGGCCGAGTATTACTATCAGCAGATTCTGCGGTCTGCGTTTCTTGGTTAACAAGATTGCCGCCTTGGTCAATTGCTTCGGTTGGAGAGGATTCCAAGTTATCGATAAGTGCATCACTGATGGTGTGTGCGCCCTTGTCAACCATCGTGTTCTCCGCAATTGCGTTCGTAGTGTCGGAGGCAGCCAGTTCGGTATTGTCCGGACTGCTTGCTGTCTGCTCGACCGATTGCGGCGGCTGAATATCAATAGCGCTGCCCTGAACGACTCCGACTGAGGCTTGACCAGGCAAAGCGGTGCTGGGTTCCGCGGCAGATGCCTGCGGTATTTCCTGCGCTGGGTCTACCGACGGCTCGCTCCGGATTTGTGCTTCTGGTTCAGGTCGGGGTCCTCGGTTGCGCGGCGCAGTATTGCGCGGGCGTTTGCTACCCGGCCTGCGGAGATTTTCCTTATGATTGCCAGAACCGGAGTCGTCCGCTTGCCTAGCTTGACTATTTTCCTGCTTGTCGGCGTCAAGTTTCTTGCCTGACTTATCTCTTTGTCGCTGCTCTTTGCTGCCTCGAGCAGCTTTACCCCGTTCGGCGCCAGGGCGGTTATCGTCCCGGCTTCCACCACTCCTGCGCTGCTGACCTTGATTTTGTTGTTCAGTCCTGTCGTTACTCCGGCGATTCTCGTCCCGTCGGCCACTTCTGTTCGCCTGTCGGCCCTGGCCTTTACCCTGGGTTCTGTTTCGACGTTGATCCTTATGACTCTTGCTGGGCTGTTTTTCTGACTTGCGCCCACTGTCGTCATTGCCGAAAAGTGCGGTGAGCAGCCGTGCGAAAAAACCCTTTTTCTTTATTTTTTTCCTGGCGACCGGTGCGGAATTGACAGTAGGTGCCTGTACAGCCGGTTGTTCCGGTTTTTCTATTTTCGAGGATACAACGGGGACATCAGCCTCTGATACCGAATCAACCTCATAGGTCTGGGCCTTCTTGTTTAGGCCAGTAATCTCGTAATGGGGCGTATCCATATCACGGTTCGGTTGAATAATAATGCGAGTGCCGCTTTGTGACTCAATCTCTGCAAGGGCTGCGCGTTTTTCGTTAAGCAGGTAGGAGCTTACAACCAGCGGAACTATAGCTTTGACTTCCAGACTTTTCTGCTTGTTGGCTTCTTCCTGAAGAATACGCAGAATCGACAGACATAAGGATTCCACGTCTCGAATCGTGCCCTGACCGCTGCATCGTGGGCATACAATTGTACTGGTCTCTCCGAGGGACGGGCGGAGTCGCTGACGGGACATTTCCAGGAGTCCAAATCTCGAAATGCGGCCGATTTGCACCCGAGCCCTGTCAGATTCCAGGGCTGCCCGCATTCTGTTTTCGACCTCGCGCTGATTGCGATTTGAATTCATATCTATGAAATCGACAACCACCAGTCCACCCATGTCTCGGAGGCGCAATTGTCTTGCAATCTCATCGGCTGCTTCCAGGTTGGTGTTCAGGGCTGTCTCTTCAATATCGGAGCCTCTGGTCGCTCTCGATGAGTTGATATCTATGGAGATCAGAGCTTCTGTGGGATCGATAACTATTGATCCACCGGAGGGAAGCTTTACTTCCCGCTCGAACGCACTCTCTATTTGCCCCTCTATTTGATAATGATTAAAGAGTGGTAATTTTTCCTTGTAGTGCTTGATACGATTTTCGTACTGCGGCATCACTTGCTGGATGAAATTCAGAGCCTCGTTATAGGCCTGCTCAGTGTCCAGTAACACTTCACCGATTTCTTTGCGCAAGTAGTCCCGAATGGTGCGGATAATTACGTTGCTCTCTGCATAGATCAAAAACGGGGCAGAGCGCTCTGAGGCGGCCTCCTGAATTGATTTCCAGAGCGCGAGCAGATAATCAAGATCCCATTGCAGTTCTTCCTGTTCCTTGCCAACCCCGGCGGTGCGGACTATAAGGCCCATACCATCTGGGATTTCGAGATTCCGCAGTGATTCGCGGATCTCTGTGCGATCCTCACCTTCAATGCGTCTTGATATTCCGCCAGCTTTTGGGTTATTCGGCATCAATACGAGGTAACGCCCCGCAAGGCTGATGTAAGTGGTTAGCGCAGCACCCTTATTCCCGCGCTCTTCTTTTTCCACTTGCAGCACAACTTCGGTACCTTCGGGCAGCAATTCTCGAATTGGTGTCCGCTCTCCGTTGATGACGGCAGGCTTGACGTAATACTGGTCTGAAATTTCTTTGAGGGGCAGAAATCCGTGTCGCTCTGCCCCGAAATCGACGAAGGCTGCTTCGAGGCTGGGTTCAACACGGGTAATTTTGCCTTTATAGATGTTCGCCTTTTTCTGAATTCTGGTGCGATTCTCGATGTCCAGATCATACAGGCGCTGCCCATCAACCAGGGCTACACGAAGTTCCTCTTCCTGAGTTGCATTGATTAACATTCTTTTCATAGTATCTCTTTAGACCTTTTGTGCCAGGGAGAGATACCAGGAGGGGATTAGCGTATGCGTCGCAGATGCCATGGCGGCTACGCGGCGTAACGCAAGGGAATCGATAAGGCTTGTACAGATGCAGGCAGAAGCCTCGCTATCTAAATGGTGAGCTTGAAGAAATAGATTCTAGTATTCGCGGGATGGTCGGGAGTCAGTTCAAGCAAAATGTTTTCAGGCGCTTTGCACCTTTCATACTGTAATTACTTGAGATGATTGTCGATTTCCTGCTATTTCAACTGAATACCATGTTGAGTGATCTTCAGAGACTCTATATTTGCTCTTGAAGCGGCTATTCGTTACCTGCTATGAACTGAAAGTAGGCGGCCCTTGGCCTGTTCCTAGATTATTCAGAATGAGTCAGGGTAACGAGCCCTTCTCTGTACCACTTCTTTCTATACCTTAACCTTTACTTTTACCTTGTCTTTTGGGTCCGGGTAGCGTTTCGATCCTATACCCCGAGCCCGCTAATCTGAAATCCTGATATCTGCCTGGATTTTTAAACCTGCCGCCGATTTAGCGGCGACGATTAATTAAAATAAAACTTACTGCTATAACTTTTTGGTTCGGCATTACAGCAATCCGTCAATGTTGTGAGGTATTGCTGTAGTTCGCCAGCCTGCTTTTGCTGGCGATTTCATATCCGTTAATGCGGCCGCAACTGAACCGACGCTGTTGGTGTCCAGTAACTCCAACAGCGCCGAGTGTATCAGTAAAGCACTTTGCACTCAATACCCGTCTTTATAAAAATGACGGTAAAACAAAGAGATGCGTCATTTTTATGAGTCTGGTGAGGTGCTTTGTCGGCGCAGCTTCAAGTGGGTCTTGATTATCAAAAACAAATGCGTTTAAATTTTGGGCCCCGTGGCTTCGTCCTCGCAGAGACACACGGTACAACGTCGGTCTGTTGATCGAAATTTACTAATGAAAACAGGGTGTTAAAAGCACTCTGATATAGCGCGAGTCCTGGTTGAGTTAATAAATGACAGTCTATTCCTATTGCAGATTCTCCGAACTTGAACAGGAAGAGGGTTCGGAAGCCCTCGAGTCTCTCTCTGAAACAGAGCGTCTTGCAATCAGCACTTATTGCCTTGAACGGCAATGGCTGCTCTCGGATTCATTTGTGGATCTGGACATCAGTTGGCATATAGATTTTGCCCGCCGTACAAACGCCTCGAGGTTGCTGGAGTTACTCAAGCCAGGTGATATTGTCGTCACCAATGGTCTGGAGCGAATCTTCAGTTCCACTGAAGACGCCGCGTTAACTATCGACGCATTCATACAGCGAGGCATTGGTCTGCATATTGCGCAGTTGGGTGGTGATGTAACCACTGCCGAGTTCCTGGTCAATTTCGGACACGTCGCGCGTATGCTTTCGGGGCTGGAAAAGCGCAAATCAGTGGAGCGTGTAAAGCGAGTCAAGAACAAGCAGCGCTCCAGGGGGCGATACCTTGGTGGTAGTCGTCCCTTCGGTTATATGATTCATGAAAATGGAAGCCTGATCGAAAATCCCGTCGAGCAGCGCGTCTTGAGACGAATTGTTCAACTCAAGACAGAAGGGAAGTCGTTACGTGCGATATCCAAGGCAGTGAGTACTCCGATGGCGCCAGTAAGCTTTAAAACCGTGCAGCGCCTGTTGCAGAGACACGCTAGTCAGCCATAGCGAACTGATTTATTACTATACTTCTAAAGCAGACCGGTCATTTTGCCATGCTCAAACCGGTATCTCTCTACATTGGGCTCCGCTACACCAGAACAAGGAAACGCAACGTTTTCGTGTCGTTTGTGTCCGTCATCTCGATGCTGGGCATAACACTGGGTGTTCTGGCCATGATCGTGGTGCTGTCAGTTATTAATGGTTCGACGACTGTTATGCGAAGCGAAACTCTCAAATCTGTTCCTCACGCGCTTATCGAAATTGCCGGCGACGCGGGTTCTTGGCAGGAACTGGCTGGGTTGTACGCCAGTCAGACAGGTATCGAGTCGGTAGCCCCTTTCCTGCAAGGTGAAGCCTGGGTCAGACACCAGGGGCGAGATCGATTTGTCAGCCTCCGCGGTATCGACGCCGCATCTGAGCTCGCAGTCCTGGACGGGGTCAGTGCTTCATTGGGGCAGTTGATGACCCAGCTCGAGAATGCAGATAACGGCATGATTCTGGGTTCGCGATTGGCAAGGGATCTGGGAATTTTTAGCAACCAAAGTGTAAGTGTAACGCCCTTGCGCAGCTTGCTACGCAGATCCCTCGATGATGCAAAGGGGTTCTCTGTTCTCGGGGCGGCAGATTTTGGTTTTTATGGCAATGAAAGCGTCGCCTTGGTGCAGCTCGAACAGGCCAGGGGACTATTCGGCGATCAGCGTGTGCAGTTGCGAGTCAAGGTAGAGGATGTCTTTGACGCAGCCGCGATAGTCGAGCGTGCATCTTTAAATCTTGGGCTAGAGGATCAGGTGCGCGTAATTCCGTGGAATGAAAGTCAACGGAACTTGTTTGATGCATTGCGTATGGAAAAAATGCTTACGGGGTTCATGTTACTGATGATAGTCCTGATTGGTGCCGTGAATATCGTGTCAACCCTCGTCATGGTCGTGGCGGATAAAGGAGCTGATATTGCGATTTTGAGGACGATGGGAGCCAGCAAGGCTGCAATTATGGGTATTTTCATAGTTCAAGGAAGTCTAGCCGGCTTGTTGGGAGTAATCATCGGAACTGTTGTCGGCGTATTGGCTGCCCTTAATTTGACTGGAATAGCCGCTGGTTTTGAAAATTTGATCAACACTATATTGGCGCCGGAACGACTTTATATGATCTCGTATCTACGAGCGGAAGTTATATGGAGCGATGTACTGATAATCGCAGCAGCGGCATTGCTTATCAGTTTTCTGGCGACACTCTATCCTGCTTACCGCGCCGCCAGGGTGCAGCCGGCTGAGTTATTGAGGTACGAATAGGTGTCGGAATCTGAAACAGGGGATCGTCAAGCGCCGGCGTTGCCGGTTTTGGAGTGCATTCACCTTAGAAAAGTCTACAGGGAAGGTCCGCGCGAGATAGAGGTTCTCGCCGATGTTAATCTGCGAGTATTCCCTGGAGAGCGCATCGCCATTGTAGGGAGTTCCGGGTCTGGCAAAACCACCTTGCTGAATCTGCTCGGCGGACTTGATACGCCGACTTCAGGAGACGTAGTTGTTGCTGGACGAAACGCCGCCAAGCTGAGCGAAACCGAGCGGGGCGAGCTCAGAAATCAATACCTTGGTTTTGTGTATCAGTTTCACCACTTGCTCGGTGAATTTAGTGCGCTCGAAAACGTTGCCATGCCGCTATTGATAGCTCGAGTAAATGTGCAGCAAGCTCAGTCGCGTGCGAAGGAAATGCTACAAAAGGTTGGGCTTGCTGATCGTCTTGAGCACAAGCCGAGTGAGCTTTCAGGTGGGGAGAGGCAGCGAGTTGCAATCGCACGAGCTCTCGTTACTGACCCAAAGTGTGTTCTGCTCGACGAGCCGACTGGAAATCTGGATCGCCACACTGCCAGAGAAGTGCAAAACCTGATGTTGGAACTAAACAAAATTTTCGCGACTTGTTTCGTCGTTGTAACTCATGATGAAGAGCTGGCCTCTGCAATGGACCGCAGACTACTATTGTTGGACGGAGAATTGCGAAATCATGAGTGATCGCGGATCCTTCTGGTTTGCTCGCTATATCGCGACCCGTTACATAAAGGTTGGCCGAAGGAGTCAGCTGGTTGCGTTCATGTCCGCAGTTTCGATATTCGGACTTTCGCTGGGTGTTACGATACTGATAACAGTCCTATCGGTCATGAACGGCTTTGATCGAGAGGTCAGGGAAAATATCCTAGGGATAGTGCCGCATATCACACTTTCTACCGAAGAGAGCTTTAGCTTACAGCAGTGGCAAGAACTGGAAAGTCTTGTGATTGAGCGGTCCGATGTGCAGGCAGTTGCACCTCTAATCGAGCAGACAGGCATCGTCTCTACTGAGAATTTTAATAAAGGTGTTCTGGTTAACGGAATTGATCCCGAGCTAGAGCAGTCTATCTCAGTCCTGGAGCAATTCATGGTTGCCGGCTCAGTGACCGATCTGTCATCGCAGCGCTGGGGGGTGATTCTTGGACAGTCCCTGGCAGAGAATTTGGGTGTATCTGTTGGAGACAGATTGGATCTTTTTTCGCTGACAGTAAATATAAACCCATTAACGCCTTTGCCTTCGTATCGGGCCTTCGATGTTGTCGGAATATTCAGAGTAGGAACATTAGAGCTGGATAGCGAGCTTGCGATTATTAATATCGAAGCGGCTAGAGCATTGTTTAAGATGCGCAATGCTTACACCGGATTGCGTGTGCGTTTGAATGACGTACTGACCGCTGACCAGGTAAGGGCGGAATTGCAAACGCTAGTACCCGCGGGAGTGCGTCTCACCAGCTGGTCCCAAATGTTCGGTAGCATTTATGAGAATATTCTATTTTCCAGAACCATTGTGGCACTGATGCTATGGCTTCTGGTGGCAGTGGCTGCATTCAATTTAGTGGTCAGTCTGATAATGGTGGTGCGCGACAAAAAGCCGGATATAGCTATCTTGCGGACCATGGGAGCTAGCCCTGAGACTGTGCGCAATATTTTCATGCTGCAGGGATTTATGGTTGGCGCAATTGGCACTTTGATAGGAGTTTTGCTCGGTATTTTGGCTGCCTTGGGGATAGGTGATTTTGCTGACCTGATCCAGTCAGTCCTCGGGGTGCAGTTACTCAATGCGGAAGTCTACCCGATAGATTTCCTGCCTTCGGAAATAAAGCTGTCTGACATAATCGGTATTTCAGCCGGTGTTATGTTGTTGTCAATTCTTGCCACCTTCTATCCGGCGAATCGGGCCGCAGCGGTGCAGCCAGCTGAGGCGCTGCGAACTGAATAAATTGCCATAGGCGATTATTTTGGATGGTAATCGGTGCTATTCGGTCTGCGAGCAGTGTAAATAACTTCTCGATTCTGGCTAAATCAGGATCCGACTTCTAGTATCTTCAAGAATTAACCCCTCAATCGGGTCGGTTCAATGCGCACAAGGATGTTCGCGATTGCCGCAGGCATAATCTGGGTAGGGTTCTGGCCGGACCTGCTTCCCTGGTGGTCGATCGCCTCGTTGAGCCTTTTATTTTTTTGCACAGGGGCAGGACTGACTCGGATTCGAACCAATTGGGGCGAAGCGCTGATTCTGATGGGTTTTCTGCTGACGGGAAGCAGCTGGCATCTCTACCATGGCGAACAGAAGCTTGAACAACAAATTCCCTTGAGATTAGAAGGGCGAGATCTGTATGTCGAGGGATACGTCGCTTCCATCCCCGAGCAACGCTCTGTTGGACAGAGTTTTCACTTTTACATTGAACATGCGCAGGATGAGTTTAGCCATCGTAAGGTATTACTGAATACGTATGATGACTTGGCATTCAAAGCAGGCCAGCGCTGGAAATTGGTGGTTAGACTTCAGCGAATCCACGGCTCAGCTAATCCTGGCACCTTCGATTATGAAGGCTGGTTATTTCAGCAAGGCATATCTGCCCGCGGATACGTGAGGAGCAGTGACTCCAACGGGCTAATAGCTGAGACTTCGACGACCTTGCTGGGAGTCCGGGCAGCATTCAGGGAGAAATTGCTGGCTATTACTTCCGGACTGCCTTTTCAGTCAGTTTTGCTAGCACTTACCCTTGGTGATCGAAACCTACTCGATGATTCTCAATGGAATGTATTCAGCGATACGGGAACCAATCATCTGGTCGTCATTTCTGGCTTGCATATTGCTCTGGTGGCATTGCTGTTCGCCTGTCTTGTTTCAGGCGTCTGGCGATTTAGCGCCCAATTGAGCGATATGCTTCCTTCGCAGCAAGCCGGTGCTTTAGCTGCGATTGGCGGTGCACTATTTTATGCGGCAATGGCGGACTTCGCGTTACCAACTCAGCGTGCCGTCATCATGGTCGTAATTTTTGTTGCTGCCAGGATGCTGGCGGTAAACGGGAACAGCTGGTTTTCGTTTTTTCTCGCCATGTTGCTGGTGCTGCTGTGGGATCCTATGGCAGCTACTGGATCAGGGTTCTGGTTATCCTTTGCTGCAGTTGCCTCTCTGCTACTGACGCACAGGAGGTATGTCTCAAAGCAGGTCGATAATTCGATCGGCAACCGGCTGCAGAGATTACTGGCACCACAACTTGCTGTCTTTGTTGGCCTGATGGTTCCTCTTGGCTACTGGCAAGGTCAAGTGTCGCTGCTGGCACCCGCGGCGAATTTGGTAGCGATACCCGTTGTGAGTTGGCTTGTAGTGCCGTTGAGCCTCCTTGCTGCGGCATTCTCGCCGATATCATTCTTTGTCAGTCGCCAGCTCTTTGAATTGGCGGATAGGATTTTCGGTTGGCTTTATTACCTGCTTGAGCAGCTAGCAACGTTACCTGAATTTGGTACGACTTGGTGCAGCAATCAATTGTCAGCTGATATGCTGTTGTTCGCTGCTTTTGGATGCCTGCTCTTGTTACTTCCTGGTATCGCGAACAGTCGAGTGCTGGGATTGCTATTGTTGTCGCCTTTATTTTCTTTTATCCCCAGGCCTGAAGGCGAGGGTGCTATGGCAATCCATGTTCTCGATGTGGGACAGGGTCTCGCAGTTATCGTGCGCACAGCAAATCATGCCCTGGTATATGATTCTGGTCCCCGATTCAGTAGCGGATTTGACAGCGGTACTGCGATTGTCGCGCCAGTACTTCGCCGACTGGGCATCAAGAGGGTTCAAGTGCTGGTAGCAAGTCATGCTGATAATGATCATGCGGGCGGAGTCGCCGGGTTGCTTGAGAATATGCCGATTGATCGACTCTTGATAGGAGAAGAACTCCCTGCGTTATCTGAACCTGCGGAAAAGTGCGCGCGACACATTGCCTGGCAATGGGACGGGATTGACTTTCGTTTTGTGCATCCGCCGGTGGAAAGTGAATACAGCGGCAACAATGCTTCGTGTGTGCTGCTGATTTCAGCAGGTGAATTTCAAGTTTTACTGCCGGGCGATATCGATGCTTCAATCGAGCGAAGGCTGATAAGCGAATTCAAACATGGCGAGAACATTGATGTGCTTGTCTCTGCTCACCATGGCAGCAATACGTCATCGAACCTCAACTTTCTCGCAACTGTTCGTCCGCAATTGGTTATTCATTCAGCGGGCTACCGAAACCAGTTTGGTCATCCGTCTACTCGAGTGCTGGAACGCGTATCCCGCATCGGGGCTAACCAGCTGTCGACATCTGAGAACGGCATGATCAGTATCGTCTTGAGGGAATTGAATGAAAAACCCGAAATTCGTCTTTACCGAGATCGGTTCAAGCGCTACTGGCACTGGTCGAAACCAGAAGAATAGAGATTCAGATGCTAAATCTTAATGCACTGAATTCAGCAGTGTGATTTCCCGCAAGGAATCGGGGAGTTGATGAGAATATGGTAAAGTACTGGGTGTGAGTCTGGGAGAACACGAGTGATTGAATTAATCAGGGCCGGTGGATGGTTAATGATCCCCATTATTTTCTGCTCGGTCCTTGCTATTGCCATCATTATAGAGCGCTTCTGGACTCTCAGCGCGGCCCGCATTACGCCGAGATACGTATTGGCACAGGTTTGGACCTGGATAAAGAACAATCAATTGGACTCGAGTAAACTGCGCGAACTGCGTTTGTCGTCGCCACTCGGTCAGTTATTGG
>JAYPVG010000003.1:0-9999 GCA_038134485.1 Pseudomonadales bacterium | reverse complement strand
ATTCAAAGTATGGTCGTGCTGCCATGATCGAAAGCATAGAACAGGCAGCCGCGCAGGTAGTCCACGAACTGGAGCGTTACCTCAACACTCTCGGAACCATTGCCGCGATTACGCCGCTGCTTGGATTGTTGGGAACGGTAGTAGGTATGATTCGGGTTTTCAGTGAGATCATGCTGCAGGGTACAGGCAATGCGAATGCCCTCGCAGGAGGGATATCCGAAGCGCTGATTTCGACTGCTGCTGGATTATCTGTGGCGATCCCCACGTTTATGTTTCATCGCTACTTTACTCGAAAAGTTGACAGTTTGGTGCTGAGCCTGGAACAGGAATCCATCAAGCTGGTTGATGCCCTGCACACAGACCGGGCGGTGAAAGTCAAAGAGAGTGACTCGTGAATTTCAAGCGTCAAAATCGTGACGATCTTACTATAAACATAACGCCTTTAATCGACGTGGTATTTTTGCTGTTAATCTTTTTCATGGTCACGACCACTTTTTCCAGAGAAACAAGGCTCATGGTCAATTTGCCAGAAGCCGACGCTTCTCCGTCGGAAACATTGCCAGATCAGATCGAAATTACTGTGAGCCGAAACGGTACCTACACCATCAATGGTCGACCGCTGTTAAATTCAGAAATCAACACGCTCATGCAGGGATTGGAGTTGGTTACACAGAACGATAAATCAATCCCGATAATTCTGATTGCTGATGCGGAAGCCACCCATCAATCAGTTGTGACTGCCATGGATGGTATCGGCCAGCTCGGATTTTCCCGGCTGAGCATTGCTACGCAACGGCCGAATGAGTCCGCTGAAAATCTTGACACACAATCACAGGCGATCAAAGTCGTTGAGTAGCCAATCTAGAAACAAGAACTCGGACCGCCAAATTCGAATTCACGATAGCTGGGATTTATACAAACGCCTGTTGCGTTATGTAAGGCCCCATCTGCTGGCATTTGAAATGAGCGTCGTCGGTTATCTTATATTTGCCGCAACCTCGGTTGCGACCGCGCAGTGGTTGGGCTGGACTGTTGACGCGATAGAATCTGAACAATTCGATCGACTGAGAGTTCTCAGTCCCTTGCTGTGTGTGCTAATCGTGGTAGTTCGCGGAATTGGTGGCATCATGGGTAGCTACGGTATTGCACTCGTGTCGAATCATGTGGTTCACAAATTACGCTGCGAAATGATCGGTCGTTTGCTGGATGTGCCAGTCAGCTATTATGACCGAAGCACCGCGGGCAAGATTGTCTCCAAGATAACCTACGATGTTACTCAAATCACGGGAGCCGCCAGCTCTGCGCTGACCGTGGCGATGCGTGAGGGCCTCACTGTAATCGGCTTATTGGTCGCGCTATTGATTACGGACTGGAAACTAAGTTTAACCTTTCTGATTGTTGCTCCCGTCGTAGGAATTACAGTTTCCGCCGCAGCCAGGCGATTTCGTAAGTACGCCACTAAAATGCAGGACTCCATGGGCGATGTTACTCAGATCACCAATGAAACGGTAAAGGGGCATCGAGTGGTCCGTACCTTCGGCTCCCAGGACTTTGTTGCGGAAAAATTCCGCCGAGCCAGCGAGCGAAATCGTAAACAAAACATGCAGATGGAATTAACTCAATCCATCAGTACTCCGCTTATTCAGTTGTTTGTCGCTATTGCAATGGCGACGCTAGTCTGGATGGCAATGACCCCCAGCTTTTTCGCCGACAAATCTGCCGGGGACTTTGTTGCTTTTCTGACCATGGCAGGTTTGCTGGCCAAACCGATCCGGCAGTTGTCTCAGGTTAATTCCGTTATACAGCGGGGATTGTCAGCCGCGGAAAGCATATTCGGGCTGATGGACGAAAAAAGAGAAAGAGACCGGGGAGACTTCCACGTCGACCGTGTGATAGGAAAATTGGAGTTCAAGGATGTTACATTTTCCTACGGCCGCGATTTAGTGGCATTGCATGATGTCTCGTTCGAGGCCAGCCCGGGCCAGGTGATCGCACTTGTGGGCAAATCTGGCAGCGGCAAGTCAACATTGGCCAGTCTGATCCCGCGCTTCTATGACTGTAATGAAGGCCAGATTTTGCTTGACGACGTGCCAATTTCTGCCTATTCCCTGGCAGATCTCAGAAACCAGATTGCTCTGGTGTCTCAGCAGGTAGTGCTTTTCAATGCTACCGTAGCTGAAAACATTGCCTATGGCAGTCTCGGTAGCGTGGATCGAAATAAGATTATTGAGGCTGCAGAAAATGCCCAAGTTATGGAGTTTGTTTCTGAGTTGCCAGAAGGTATAGATACCGAAGTTGGGGATGAGGGTAGTCAACTATCTGGTGGCCAGCGACAGCGTATAGCGATCGCACGAGCCTTGCTCAAAGATGCGCCTTTGCTCATTATGGATGAAGCGACATCGGCATTGGACTCCGAATCTGAACAGCATATCCAGAATGCATTGGCTGCGCTTATGAAGGGTCGAACCACGATTGTCATAGCCCATCGTCTTTCTACGGTGGAGAACGCTGATCTTATTCTGGTGATGGATAGTGGCAGAATAATCGAATCGGGAACCCACCGGGATCTACTTGAACTAAATCAGCAATATGCGAAACTTCATCGCATGCAATTTTCTGAGTCGAGCAAGGCGAGGGATTAATGCGTTCCCTCGAAGAGTCCTGGTATAGGGGAGACGGCTGGCTTATCGTGCTATGGCCGCTCTCGCTGCTATTTCGATTGTTGGCATGGTTGCGGCGTAATTACCATTCTTCCGTCGCGAAAACCAATACCACGCCTTTGCCAGTTGTGGTGGTTGGCAATATTACAGTTGGCGGCACTGGAAAAACTCCCTTCATCATAGGTCTTGGGAAAGCATTGCAGCGAGCAGGACTCAGGCCCGGAGTAATCAGTCGTGGTTATCTGGGTAAGGCGCCACACTATCCCTATTGGGTTGAGAGTGACTCCCCTGTTGAAGAAGTTGGCGATGAAGCGCTCTTGATTGCCAGAACGCTTGGTTGTCCGATGGTGGTTGATCCTGACCGGGTGCAAGCTTTGCAGGAACTGAGTTCGAATCGTCAGTGTGATGTTGTGTTGAGTGATGACGGGCTGCAACACTATGCCTTGCCGAGAGACCTGGAAATAGTTGTGGTTGACGGCGAAAGACTGTTCGGTAATCGCTGGTGTCTGCCGGCTGGTCCGCTACGAGAGCCGGTGAGTCGCCTTGATTCAGTATCTTTCGTCGTAGTCAACGGCAGTGTCAAAGAGGCCAATGTAATTCCTGATACTCAAAAGGTCTATCAAATGGAATTGAACCCTGCTTACCTGGTAAACCTGCTAAGTGGAGAAAAGAAGCCATTCAGAGGTGCCCCATTTAATATTGGCACTAACGTGCATGCCGTTACCGGAATTGGAAATCCCAATCGGTTTTTTAATGTGCTGTCGACGTTACCCTACGAGGTAACAAGGCATGATTTTCCCGATCACCATCCATTTTCCGAAAAGGACTTCAAGGCGCTGGAAATAGACGAGCGCCAACCTGTCGTAATGACTGAAAAGGATGCGGTAAAATGCGAGCCGTTTGCTGCCGCAAACTTCTGGTGCTTAACCGTTGAGGTTGACTTGCCAGAGGAACTTGTCGGCAGGCTCATCGAGGAGATAGTAAACCTGATGAAGCAGCGCAAGCAGGTAGTGAATTAGAAGCCCTTCAGAAACTATAGAGCTTTCAATGAGTCTTGATCAGAAGTTGCTAGGTATCTTGGTTTGTCCCGTGTGCAAGGGCGAATTAATTTTTGACAAGCTTGCCAAAGAGCTAATTTGTTGCGCAGATCGACTGGCATTTCCGATTCTAGAAGACATACCGGTTATGCTTGTTGAGCAAGCCAGGTCCCTGTCCGAGGAAGAACGGGAAAAATACCGGTGACATTTACTGTCGTCATTCCCGCTCGATTTGCTGCAACTCGATTGCCGGGTAAGCCGCTACTGGATATTGCCGGCAAGCCCATGATCCAGCACGTCTATGAACGCGCCTTGCAGAGCGATGCTTCGGCGGTGTACATCGCGACAGACGATGAGCGTATAGAGGAAGCAGCAGCGCGATTCGGGGCATCAGTGCTAATGACTAGTGGCAATCACCGTTCGGGCACTGATCGGATTCACGAGGTAGCTGTCAGGCTTGGCCTTGCTGACGAAGAGATCATGGTTAACGTTCAGGGTGATGAACCATTGATTCCGCCGGCCGCTATTAATCAGGTCGCAATAAATTTAGAAAAGCACGCTGAAGCCGGAATCGCCTCGCTTTTTGAAGCCATCTCTGAGAATGACGAAATTGCCAATCCGAACGCAGTGAAGGTTGTTTGTGACGCTAATGGCTATGCATTGTATTTCAGCAGGGCCACGATACCTCATGGCAGTAGTGCACAGGCAAAAAATTGCCTTCGTCATATTGGCATTTATGCGTATAGGGTCGCCACTTTACAAGATTTTGTAAGTTGGCCTCCCAGCCAGCTAGAGGTACAGGAAAAATTGGAGCAATTAAGAGCTCTTTCCAATGGTATCAAAATACACATGGCACCATCTTGCGAAAATATTCCGGCCGGCATAGACACCGAACGTGATCTATTGGCCGTTCGTAAAATATTGGGAGCGGAAGCTAGCTAACACCATGAAGGACAACATCCCACTCAATAGCGACGACGGGATGGTCAGGGTCCTGATGGTCTGTCTCGGTAATATATGCCGTTCGCCAACTGCTCATGGTGTATTTCTTCAGCGAATAGAGTCTTGCAGTCTGCAGAATAAGATTCTGGTAGATTCTGCCGGAACAGGCGACTGGCACGTCGGTTCGCCTCCTGATAGAAGAACTTCGAACGCCGCGAGTGCCAGGGGGTATCAACTGGAGCATCTTGTTGCCCGCCGGGTACGGCAGCAAGATTTTTTCGAATTTGACTACCTGCTTGCAATGGACTGTGACAATCTGGCTGCCCTGGAATCGGCACGACCTTCGGCAACCAATTGTCGTATCGAGCTTTTCATGGATTACGCCGCCCGTGATGAGAATGAAGTTCCGGACCCGTACTATAGCGGTGGAGAAGGCTTTGAACTGGTGCTGGATATGGTGGAGGATGCGGCCGATGGTCTGCTGGAAGCATTGATCCAGCGCCACTTGCAGAACTAACAGTAGCACGCAGTAATTGAGCGGATGCGCTCGGTAACGGAACCTGTCAAGCTAAGCCTCATGAATCTAATTCGCAATTTTGATCTGATTAAACACAATAGTTTTGCGGTTAACTGTAAAGCTGCCGCGTTTTGTGAAGTGGCAGACTTGAATTCCCTGTTGCAAGCTCTGGACTATGCTAATGAAAAAAATATGCCGGTACTTGTCCTCGGTGATGGGAGCAATATGTTGTTTAGTGAGGACTATCACGGTCTGGTGATTCATATCAGCCTGTCGGGAATGTCCTCAGTGGAACAAGATGCTGATGTGGTACAGGTGCAACTCGGTGCCGGTGAAAACTGGCATAGGTTTGTAATGCAAAGTCTCGATCAGAAATTATGCGGGGTGGAAAACCTGGCTCTCATTCCCGGGACAGTTGGTGCAGCGCCAATTCAAAATATTGGTGCCTACGGTGTGGAGATTTCGGATGTCTTTGTCAGTCTCGAGGCGCTGGAAATTAACTCGGGCGAGATCTGTAAATTTAACAGGGAAGACTGCCTTTTCGGTTACCGTGACAGCATATTCAAGAAAGGTGCGCCCGGCGAATTGATAGTGACTTCCGTTACTTTGCAGTTAAGCCGCACGCCTCAGACGCGAACCGAGTATCAGTCTCTGGCCGAGGAACTGGACAAGAGAAAATCGCTGGACAAACCGACTCCCAGGCAAGTGGCGGCAGCGGTGATGGCGATCAGAAAGCGAAAGTTACCGGATCCTGGATTCCTGCCTAACTGCGGAAGCTTCTTCAAGAACCCAGTTATCAGTAATGAGGCCTATCAGGAACTTTGTGCGAGCTTTAATTCCGTTCCTGCTTATCCTGAGCCCGATGTGCCCCACATGGTCAAAGTGCCAGCGGCCTGGTTTCTGGAACAGGCTGGCTGGAAAGGTCGACGCGAAGGCGCGTGTGGGGTACATGCAGAACATGCCGTGGTACTTGTTAATCACGGAGGTGCGTCTGGTAGCGAATTACTGAAGTTGGCGCGGGACATGCGGAAATCGGTTCTGGACCGCTTTGGAGTGCGCCTCGAGCCGGAAGTACGAATTATTTGAGAACCCGATCATGGGATCCCGCCGAATTACCTGATTATCAATCTCGCATTAAGACATCTGCTCCGCTACCGATACAACGTTTTGTAAGGCTCTTGAACTGCGCTGGTCTGTCGAAGCAAGCACATCTGAATAAGAGTCCTCCAGACTTGAGTAACCGACAAAGCTTTACTGTAATCGCACAAATTTTCTGGCAGGCGGATATAAAGAAATCATTTAACTGTGACTGATGAAACTGACTTGCCGTATCGATAGAATTCTAAAGTATCGGGAAAACAAATGGATGCAGATCATTTATCAAGTAATTTAGAGAATTTAAAAATCAAGCTGTTGGTGGTAGACGACCACAATCTTATGAGTGCTGGCATTACACGTTTATTGAATGATGAGGATGACATGGAGGTTTTGGGCTGCGCTGAAAGCGGGGAGCGGGCCCTGGAAGTCCTCAATTATTTGAAGCCGGACGTGATCCTGATGGATGTAAAAATGCCCGGGATAGGGGGTATCGAAGCTACCCACCGCATCATAGGGCGCAACCCGATGGCGCGCATCATTGGTATGTCGTCGATCGATGTCGGCGTAATTCCTTCCCGCATGCTGGCTGCTGGTGCGAAAGCGTTTATAACCAAAACAGAGGGTGTTAATGAGCTGTTGCTTGCGGTCAGAAAAGTGCATGCGGGCCAGCGCTACGTGACGCCATCCGTCGCCACCAAGCTAGGCGTCGATCCATTTGCCAGGAGACGGAGAGGTGGAATTCGAAGAAAAGTTTTATTTGACCGGCTTTCAAGGCGCGAATTACAGATTGCCATGGCGTTATCAGATGGTAGCAAGGTAAGCGCGATTGCTGAACTGCTCAAGATTAGTCCCAAGACGGTGTATACCTACCGCTATCGTATCTTTGAAAAGCTTGGCATCCGAAGCGATGTTGAATTAACCATCCTGGCGATGAAAAACGGAGTTTGCGAGACCTCTGAGGATTACATCGCATACGGAGAGCACCTCAAGACCGCTTGAGCCTCTGCTTTGCCGGGGGCTCAGAATTTTCAGGCAGAAGTTTAACGGATTACCAATCCCTTGAGCACTTTTTAGTGCTGTCGTGTAATAATTTCTACCAGCGGTGAATGCCTACAGTCACCGTGGAGATTGATTAACTATCTGTTATTCCATGCCTACTCAGCCGATAGAAAAGCCATTTGATCACAAGACCTTCCTCAAATCATTGACTTCGAGGCCGGGTGTTTATCGCATGCTGGATGTGAACGGTAAGGTGCTTTATATCGGCAAGGCCAGAAATCTCAAGAATCGGGTAGGAAGCTATTTTCGAGCCAGTGGCCTGACCACCAAAACCATGGCTATGGTGGCGAAGGTGGCGGATATAGAGATCACTATCACATCCAGTGAGACCGAGGCATTGTTACTGGAGCAAAGTCTGATCAAGACTCACAAGCCCGCGTATAACATTCAGCTTAGAGACGACAAATCTTATCCGTACATACTACTGACTGATAAGGAGGAGTATCCCAGGTTGGCTTTTTACCGCGGGTCTCGAAGGCGTGAGGGCGCTCTGTATGGGCCTTATCCCAGCGCTCATGCAACGAGGGATACCCTGCAAATACTGCAGAAAGTCTTTCGAGTCAGACAGTGCGAAGACAGTTATTTTAGTAATCGTTCCCGGCCCTGCCTGCAGTTCCAGATCGAACGCTGTACGGCCCCCTGTGTTGGGTTGATTTCTACTGAAGATTACGCACGAGACGTCAAGTATTCGCAGATGTTTCTCGAAGGGAAGAGCGATGACCTGACGCGTGAATTGTCAGCAAGCATGGATAAAGCATCAGAGGGTCTGGATTTCGAAAAGGCGGCCCGGTTACGGGATCAGATAATCGACTTGAGACGGATTCAGGAGCAACAGCATGTGGCCAATCAGGGTGGCGATGCTGATATTCTCGCAGCTTCGATCCAGGCCCCTTACTATTGCGTGCATGTCATCTACTCCCGTGCAGGTAGAATTATTGGGAGCAAGAATTACTATAACAAAATCAAGATTATAGAAAATGAATCTCAGCTAATATCTGCCTTTATTGGCCAGTATTATCTGAATACCCAAGAACGCGGCAGTGCGCGGAATATTCCTGCTGAGTTGATTGTAAGTGCTGCTCTTGAGGATCTTGAGCAACTAGGCGAGGCGCTTTGTTACTGTGCGGGTCGAAAAATCAAGTTGTCCCATCAGGTGCGAGGACACAGGGCACGTTGGCTGGAACTGGCGTCTACCAATGCGAAAGCCGCTCTTGCCAGTTACGTGAGTAACAAGCAAAACATGCAGCAGCGCTTTCAGTTGCTCCAGGACGCATTGCGCCTGCCGGAATCTCCGCTGCGGATTGAGTGCTTCGATATCAGTCACACAGGAGGTGAAAGTACTGTTGCTTCCTGCGTAGTCTTTGACATTAACGGTCCTGTGAAAAGCGATTATCGGCGTTTCAATATTGAGGGTGTCAAGCCTGGCGATGATTACGGCGCTATGCTGCAAGTGCTGGACAGACGATTTGAACGATTGGCAAAGGGTGAAGAGGGCGGAATGGGCAAAATTCCCGACATTCTTCTCATTGACGGGGGAAAAGGGCAGATCAAGCAGGCTCTTGAAACGCTGAACAAATTCCAGCTGCAGGGCGTTACCTTGCTGGGTATAGCCAAAGGTATAAGCCGGCGTGCGGGGCAGGAAACTCTCTATCTGGCTGACAGCGACGGCTATTTCAAAGAGTTGGCGCTGTTGTCCGATTCGGCTGCTTTACACCTTTTGCAACAGGTAAGGGACGAGGCACATCGATTTGCGATCACCGGGCACCGTGCCAGACGAGAAAAGACCCGACGTAAATCTGCTTTGGAGTCGATCCCGGGACTGGGGCCCAATCGACGCAGGGAATTGCTTCGACATTTTGGCGGGCAACAAGGCATCCGACGCGCGAGTCAGGATGATCTGGCGAAAACCCGGGGGATTAGCAAGAAGCTTGCAGAAACCATTTATAGCCACCTGCATCATGACTAGGCATAATTCGAATTCATGATCAATCTGGCGAATACGATAACAATAAGCAGAATCGCTCTGGTGCCAGTCGTTGTTGGACTGTATTTTGCAGATTTTCCCCATCACTATCTCTGGGCCTCTGCATTTTTCACTGTTGCCAGTGTTTCCGATTGGCTGGACGGTTATGTTGCGAGGAAATTAAAGCAGACGTCCGAATTCGGGGCATTTCTTGATCCGGTGGCAGATAAGCTACTGGTTTCTCTGGTGCTGGTATTACTAGTAGCCAGTTACTCGACTGCGTGGTTTATTTTACCGGTCAGTATCATTATTGGCAGAGAGATTCTGGTTTCCGCGTTGCGCGAATGGATGGCGAGTCGCGGAAATCGGGACGTAGTTGCGGTTGCTTACGCCGGCAAGGTAAAGACGACGGTGCAGATGCTTGCGATCATCGTCCTTCTCGCCAGCGATCCTGAAGGGCCCGAGATTTATTTGCAGGTTGGCTACACAGGAATCTACGTGGCGGCATTACTCAGCCTTTATTCCATGTTCATTTATTTTCGCGATGCCTCAGGATACTTGAGGGCTCATCGCCAATCTGTTGGCGACAAATAATGGCCGCCTGTCAGGCGTGATTAAGGAATCTTGACTTAAAAGGGTTACGCAGTAGAATAGGCGCCCTTGATTATGCGGGAATAGCTCAGTTGGTAGAGCACGACCTTGCCAAGGTCGGGGTCGCGAGTT
>JAYPVG010000002.1:165959-180889 GCA_038134485.1 Pseudomonadales bacterium | reverse complement strand
CGGTAATCTCGACATGTTTAAGGGAAATTTGATGACCTGAATTCATTGCCCGTGGAATATTGAAGCGATTCACGCTACCCTTCGGTCACCATATCATCCCTGAGCAAGTCAATTTTCCATGTTTTCAATCATCCGTCGCACTCTTGCAGTCTTTCTGCTTATTAACCTTGCGCAAGTTGCGACGGCGCAATCCAGTGGATCGAACGAGAGCACCGTCACCTATCCCGCTGAATTTTTTGCGCAGTACTCGCCGGTTTCGGTCAATGACATGCTCAATCGGATCCCGGGCATCGGCCTGGCCCTGGAGGAAGATCCCTCAAGCAGGTTCAGGGGAGGAAATGACCGGGGACTCGGTGCCCAGGACCAGATTCTGATCAATGGCAAACGACTCGCCGGCAAGGCAAACGAGGCAGCAGCCCAGCTGGACAGGATCTCCGCCGATCAGGTGCAATACATCGAAATCGTGCGTGGCACATCGGGCACACTCGACGTCCAGAACGTCGGCCAGCTGGTTAACATTGTCCTGTTTGAATCACTGTCTTCCACTGCCGTATCGGGCGAAATAGGAATGACTCACTTTTGGGATGGCAATGTCGAGCCCACCGGCACGTTCTCGGTCAGCGGTCAGAGTGGCAACATCGATTACCTGGTCAGCGCTAACGTGGCGACAAATTACGAATCTCAGGAAACTTTCGAAAGGAGCTACCTTGCGGATCTCTCCTTCAATGAAACCCGGGAATTGGATCGCAGGCGCGATCAACAGAATATTACTCTGAACTCCAACCTCGTATACCAGCCAACCGAAGCGGACCGCATCGCGTTCAATGCGCTGTATGGAAAAAACGATCCCCCTACCGATTTGCTGCGGGTAATTACCGACCTCAAACCTGACGCCGGTCCCGTAGTACTGGAACGAGAGGAGCTTCCTGCCTCCTCTGACAACTGGGAGTTGGGCGGAGACTATCAGCACAATTTTTCTGATGGCGACAGGTACAAGCTGCTTTTTATCGTCAATGAAAGAAACAACGCGATAACGCGCGAGCGATTTTTTTCCACAGTCGAAGACACCGAAGAAACCAAGACTTTATTTCTCGATACTGACAGTCGATATCGGGAAAGAATCGTGCGTACCTCCTACACCTGGAACATGGCTGAGGGACAAAACCTCGAACTGGGCATAGAAGGCGCGCAAACCATTCAGGATTCTGCGCTCAAACTTGGCCTTAATATCCCCGGCACACCGCAGCACGATTACGGTGGGCTCGTGCCTGCCGATCCGCCTAACGCAGTATCAACTGTTGAAGAGATCAGGTTCGAAGGATTTGCCATCCATAACTGGCAGATTAATCCACGCATGTCGCTGGAAAGCAGCATGCTGTATGAGACATCCGAGATTGAGCAAACCGGTGAGGTAAACAAGAAGCGGGATTTTAATTTTCTGAAACCAAAAGTGGATTTCCGATTTAACATCAATCCGAGTTTCCAGCTCAGAATGTCGGCTGAAAAAGATGTTTCACAGCTCAGCTTTGCTGACTTTTCAGCCAACTCCAACCCCCAGGACGATGATCAGGACACCATCGCCGGAAACCCGGAAATCGAGCCCGAGGAGACCTGGCGGTATAACGTCAATCTTGACTATCGACTGCCGAATGACGGTGGTGTACTCAACTCCAGACTTTTCTATTTCGATGTCGAAAAATCCATCGGCCGGGTAGACGTCACTACCAATCCGGCCAAACCGATTAGCGCCAATGGAAACGTCGGTGACGGCAAGGTGTTCGGCCTGTACCTGAATGCCAGCATCAGACTGGGTTTCATCGATCTTCCCCAGGCGGTTGTTACTGCAGGACTGAATTTCGAGGACGCTTATCTGTATGATCCGCTTATCGAGAAAAAGCGCACCATTATCCCATACGACCGTGGGGGCTATAGACTGGGTTTTAGACACGACATTCCAGAACAGAGACTTAACTATGGCTTTAATTTCCGGGATGGTATTGGTGGCGTGGGAGGAACCGGAGGTAATCGCGTCAGATATGACATAGATAACGTCATTTTTTACGGCTCCGGTAAGATACGACCCAATCTCGAGCTGTTTGTAGAAAAAGTAGGGTATGGGGATTTTACTTACCGGGCTCAGGTAGATAATGCCCACGATTTCGAGAATTGCTTCGAGCGCAAGCGCTACTTCGGCTATCTGAGGGATGGAAACCTGCGCGAGATAGAACGTTACTGCACGAAGAATGGGCCCAGTTTCAGCCTTTCCATGAGAGGCAATTTCTGACCCTCCTGATCGTCTGGAGTAGCCAGTTCATCCTGCCTGGCGCTCTTTATCGCCGTTCAACCAGCGCTTCTTCCACAAGACGTTTGAAATTTTCTCGAAAGCCGTTACCGCTGGCGGGTGATACCTGCGCCATGATCACAACGATCATGTTCTGCTCCCGGTCTATAAAATAGCGAGTACCTGCAGATCCGTCCCACCAGATGGTGCCATTGCTGACCGGAAAATTGTAGGCGGAGCTATCCATCACTACGTTGAAGCCTCCTAGCGACCAGCCCGACCCCACCCAGTAGCCCCGGCTGTTAAGCGGCAATACGCTATCCGGGACCGCGTTGGTGAAAATCTTTTCCACCGTTTGCGCATTCAGCACCCGTGCTCCATTTAAATCGCCACCGTTGAGCAGCATCTGGGAAAAGCGCAGATAATCCATTACCGTCGAGAGCAGACCAACACCGCCCTCAATCAGTTTGGGTTGCTCGGTAAAGGGCACCGTTTCGATCTGGTACGGCACTAGCCTTCCATTGGTGGGTCGATAGACCGTTGCGAGCCGATCTAACCGGGTCGGATCAGCCCAGAAAACGGTATCGGACATACCCAGTGGCTCGAACAGGTGCTTCTGCAAATACTCCTCAAAAGGTATGCCGGAGACGACCTCAACGATGCGGCCAAGTATCGTCGCCGAAATACCGTAAAGAAACTCGGTGCCAGGGTCGGAAAAAAGTGGGACACGTGCTGCATTATCTACCATTTCTACCAGGGTGATGTTGCGATCCCGCACATTATTTTCTCGATAGACGGGATTGCTGCGACTGCCCAGTCCACCGGTGTGGGTTAAAAGCTGAGCGATTGTGATATCACCTGTTCGGGTTCGGGTCTGGTTTATGTCCGGATTGGAGGCATCGCGGAACACCTGTTGCTGTTCGAACTGCGGCAGATACTGCTTGATCGGGTCATCAACATTCAGCTCCTGTTGTTCCGCGAGCATCATTATGGCGGTGCTGGTTATCTGCCTGGTCATGGAATACTGGCGAAACAGCGCGTTGTCTACCATCGGTCTGGCGTTTTCGATTTCCATGAGGCCAAGGGATTCAAAATAGACAATTTTGCTGTCGCGCACGACGGCAGCGACCACACCGGCAATATCACCATCGTCTATGTGTTGCTGTAATCTGATTGTCGCCGCATTCAGGCCAGCACTGGACAGACCTGCTTCCTCGGGCGAGGCGAAGCCAAGGTCCTGAGCGCTTGCTACCACCGGGCTCAGCGATGCTGTCAGCATCAGCGTCGTTGCAATGAGTTTTTTCATCTGACCTCCCGCGAAGGTAATCAAATCACCTTCAAATTCTCTGTTCTTCGATCCAGCGCTCAACCTGGGTGCGCAGAATCGGCAACGGCAGGGCGCCGGCACCGAGCACCACATCGTGGAATTCTCTGATATCGAATCTCCCTCCCAGCTCTTCCCTGGCGCGCTCACGCAACTCCAGAAATTGCATCATGCCGATCTTGTAGGCTGTCGCCTGCCCCGGACCAGTGATATAGCGCCGGATTTCCGAACGTACAGCGCCCTCCGCAAGCGGCGAATTTTCAAGCATGTAAGCAACAGCCTCTTCTTCTGACCATTGCCTAGAATGAATCCCGGTATCAACTACCAGACGGATAGCTCGCCAGATTTCCCCGGTCAGACGGCCGAAATCCGAGTAGGGATCCTTGAAAAAGCCCATTTCCTTGGCGAGATACTCGGCATACAGCCCCCACCCCTCGGTGTAAGCGGTATTGCGGGACTGGGTTCGAAAACGGGGAACATCGGTCAGCTCCTGCTGGATCGAGATCTGCATATGATGTCCGGGGCTACCCTCATGGTAGGCCACGTCTTCCAATTGGTAGATTGGCATGGCGCTCATATCGGAAAGATGTGAATAGAACAGTCCGGGGCGTGAACCATCCGGTGAACCCGGCATGTAATGCTGCGCCGCGCCGTCCTGTTCACGGAATGCTTCTACCCGGCGAACCTCGAGACCGGCCAGAGGCAAGCGACCGAAGAAATCCGGCAATCGATCGTTCATGGCCTCAAGATAGTCGTCCGCCAGTTCCAGATAGGCCTGCCTGCCTTCATCTGTATTGGGGTAATAAAACTGCTCGCTTTGCCGCATGAACAGAAAGAATTCCTGCAGAGGCCCTTCGAATCCGACACTGCGACTGATGGCTTCCATTTCTCCTGTTAGCCGGGTGACCTCTGTCAGACCTATGTCGTGAATTTCGTCGGCTGTCAGATCCAGACCTGTCATCAGCCGCAATCGGTAGTTGTAATAAGCCTCACCCTCCGGAAGACTCCATACACCTCTGGCATTCACGCCGACATTATCCATGTCCTGCCGCAACCAGTCGGCCACCCCCCGATATGCCTCGGCCACCGGCCCGGTAAGTAGCTGCCGTCCTTCTTCCAGCAGGACATCCGCCTGGCTGTCACTCAATTGATCAATGTCCACCAGCTGACCTACCTTGCTCTGCAGGTCAGCCCAGAGAGGTGAATCCTGACCCGCGTCAAAGGGGCTTCCCGAGGTGATCCTGCTTATTTCATCGAGGGCGAATTCATAGGCAAACCGGGGCTGCCGTATGCCCTGCGCCGCCGCCGCACGGGACCGTTCCAGCAGCTGATCGAATGCCCGGGGTATTCCCTCCAGCCTCGCGAGGTAGGCTCGGGCATCCTCGGAGGTCTCCACCTGGTGAAAATTGATCAGGAAATTTGGCAACCCAGCATGCGGCCCTCCGCGACCAAAAATATAACCATGGCGCCAGTATGGCTGACCCTGCTCTGCCAATTCCAGATTGTACTCCCACAAATCCCACGACAGTTTTCCAGTCGCAGTGAGCAACTGGTAATCAAACTGTGCACGCATTGTAGCCACGCTGTTACGTTGCCAATCCAGCTCGCGCTGCAGGGCTGCTTCGGAACGATCATCCAGTTTATCGTTATCGGACTTGTCGCCCAGTATCGTCTTGAATTCAGGACTGAACTGCAGCGATTCTTCAAATTGCTCATCAAGCCAGACCGTCAGTCGCTCAGTTTCGGATTGCACGATTGATTCGGCAATTGGTTGTTCAGTCACATCGAAGTCCCTGGCCGCCGAAACCGCATCGTTAGCCGATTCATCAGGGCTGCAGGCAACCAGCACGGCAAGGGTTATGATCCCAAGGTATCGAATCATCGAATGCTCCCACTATTCAGAACCTGGAAGATTAGCTGAAAAACTGCCGCCAGGGAAAATCCCTATCAGCAATAGCGATGAAATGCGGATTCAGCAGTTCTGCCTTGCTGTTGTAACGTAATTCGTTAAACCGGGGATCGACCAGCGACCCACCAGCGGCCAACAGCACCGCGTGAGCTGCCGCAGTATCCCATTCACAGGTCGGTCCCAGCCGCGGATAGAGATCGGCCTCACCGCTGGCAACCAGACAGATTTTCAGTGAACTCCCCATACTAACCAGTTCCAGATCGCCAAACTTGAGGCGTATGCGGTCCAGGAGGTCATCGAGATCGGCAGCTCGGTGGCTTCTGCTCGCTACTACCTTCAGAGTTTTCTGCCCTGGCGTAATCGGTCGGCAGCGAATAGCTGTTGTCCTGCCGTTTTCGGTTTTGCTGGCACCACTTTCGTAAAGTCCGCGGTAGGTCACCCCGGTTACGGGGACATGCACGACCCCGAGCAGCGGGCGACCCCGGTCTATCAGGGCAATGTTCACTGTAAATTCGCCGTTCCGCTTGATGAACTCTTTGGTGCCGTCCAGGGGATCAACCAACCAGTATTTTCCCCAGCGGCCGCGCTCGGAAAAGTCCAGGTGCTCGGATTCTTCAGATAAAACAGGGATGTTCGGAACCGCCTCGGAAAGCTCGCTTACGATGATCCGATTGGCCCGACGGTCTGCCTCTGTCAAAGGCGACCTGTCGTCCTTGATCGTTACATCAATGTTGCCGGTCTTGTTGTAAACTGCGAGTATTTGCTGCCCTGCGGCCCGGGCCACCCGGTCCGCCAACGCCAGCAGGTCTCTATCATCCATTGTTAAATTCCTGAATCCGGATAAATGAACACTCAAGCCCTACTATGCGTGAGTTAGCCAACGAAAGCCACCGGCAAGACAGCCTGATGCCACCCTGGTCGCAGATCGATACGGTCATGTTCGACATGGACGGAACTCTGCTGGACCTGCATTTCGACAACTACTTCTGGCAATCCTTTCTGCCGGATGTCTGGGCAAGAGCGCAGGGATTGGACAGTGAATCCGCCAACGCGACGCTGCAGGCGATGTATGCCGAGCAGCGCGGCACTCTAAACTGGTACTGCCTTGATTTCTGGGCCAAACAGCTCGACTTGAACATCGCGCTGCTCAAGCAGGAAGTGAAACACAAGATAATAATCAGACCCTACGTGATTGATCTACTGGTGAAATTACGCAGCCTCGACAAACGCATACTCCTGATCACTAACGCCCATCCTGACAGTCTGAATCTGAAGATGCAGCACACCGGGATAGACAGATATTTCGACAACACGATAAGCGCTCATACCTTGAGGCTCGCCAAGGAAAATCAAGGCTTCTGGACAAAACTGATGGAGCTTGAACACTATCAGCCCGAGCGCACCATGCTGGTGGATGACAGTCTTCCCGTGCTGCGGCAGGCAGAGCGCGAGGGTATCAGGTACCTTTACGGCATTCATCAACCCGATAGCCAGCAGGCCCCCTTGTTGCTGGAAGACTATCCGCAAATTATCGATTTTCAGCAGATTATGCCCGCGTATCGGGATCGGGAAGTGGCGGGGACGACTTGACCATGGCAAATTCGGAAAAATCCAACTCGAGCGGCAAAACTGACAAAGTCAGGCTCGATAAATGGTTGTGGGCTGCGCGGTTTTACAAGACCCGAGCTATCGCCAAGCAGGCAATCGACGGCGGCAAGGTCCACTGCGAGGGCGTGCGGGCCAAGCCTGGCAAAGAAATTACGGTAGGGTTAAAAATTTCCCTGCGACAGGGCTTTGATGAGAAAACTGTCGTCGTCAAAGCCCTTTCAGAACAACGCCGTGGAGCACCCGAAGCCCAGTTGCTCTATGAGGAAACGTTGGAAAGCATTGAACAGAGACAGCAACACTTGGAGCAGCGCAAAACTCTGCCCAGGCACCTGCAGACCGAGGGACGCCCCAGTAAAAGAGATCGCCGCCTGATCCATCAATTCAAAAATTCGCAGTTGGATTGAATACACCCGCGACCTCCGCCGGCCTCGAAATGAGTCTCAGTAGAATCCGGACAAAATCGATCAACAGGTTGGCGACCTGATTGATCAGTTCCGATAGAATATGCACCGGCTCAATGTCTCGAGCAGAAGCGAGACTCCAGGCTCTGGACTGAAATTTTGCCACGCAGGCGCGTAACCAGCCGAGGTGAGCAAAGAATAATATAAGAACAGGTAAGGGAAATCGCCGCATTGGGTGGGCCCGTATACGATCGAGGTAGTTCGTTGAGCACTAATTTTCAGGAAAGCCTCAGACATTTCAATTTGACCGAGTTTCCCTCTGCATGGGGAAAAGTGCAGCGGGGCATCGAGAAGGAAAGTCTGCGCGTCTCGCCCCAAGGTGGTATAGCTCTGTCGCAACATCCGACCGGGCTTGGGTCAGCATTGACCAATCCCTACATAACTACTGACTTTTCCGAAGCCTTGCTCGAGTTCATCACTCCGGTTAACGACGATATTGAAGAATGCCTGGGCTTTCTCGAAGCCATTCACCGCTATACCTTTCAGCATCTAAAAAACGACGAGATGCTGTGGGTCTGCAGCATGCCCTGCCCCACAGGGAACATTGAAGACATTCCACTGGCGCAGTACGGTAGCTCCAATATCGGACGTCTGAAGACTCTTTACCGCCGGGGCCTGAGTCAACGATACGGCAGTCTGATGCAAACCATTGCGGGAATTCATTACAATTTTTCGATGCCGGACGAATTCTGGCCGGCATTTCAACAACACTGTCGGGTCCTGGGCAGCCTGCAGGAATTCAGAACGTCGCGCTACTTGCATCTCATTCGTAACTTCCATCGCTACAGCTGGCTGCTACTGTTCCTGTTCGGGGCGTCTCCGGTAACCTGCAGGTGTTTTGCCAAAGATCGTCAGCACGGGCTCGAAAAATATGACGAGGATACTCTGTTTCTGCCCGACGCAACCTGTTTGCGCATGGGAGACCTGGGTTACCGAAGCGATGCCCAGAAGTCTCTGTTCGTTTGTTATAACGATCTGTCAAGCTATGTGGAGAGTCTGGATGGTGCCATGCGAACGCCCTATGAGCCCTACCAAAAGATAGGACCGGGCGCGAATGGCGAACCTCTGCAGATGAACAGTAACCTGCTGCAACTGGAAAACGAGTTTTACAGCACCATCCGGCCAAAACGTACCACTAAGCCCGGTGAGCGACCTATTTCCGCCCTGTTGCGAGGGGGAATTGAGTATGTGGAAGTCAGAGCACTCGACCTCGATCCCTTTAATCCAATCGGAATCAGCACTGAACAATCGAGGTTCATGGACGCCTTTCTGTTGTATTGCCTGTTGAGTGATAGTCCGGATTGCAATCCGGCTGAACAACGGGAGGTCGGCAACAATCTGGAAGCGGTGATTGCCAGGGGTCGAGATCCGGAATTGCTGCTGCATTGGCGCGAGCAGCCAGTTCTGCTGTCTGACTGGGCGGAGACGCTGCTCGCTGGAATAGATCATGCCGCGGCTTTACTTGACGAGTCCCAGGCCACTAAGGGGCATTCTGCAAGTCTGGCAAAGCAAAGAGAGAAAGTGCGCAATCCGAACCTGACACCATCCGGTCGACTGCTGCAAGCTATGCGTGAGGCTGACAAGTCGTTCTATCGCTTTGCCATGGGCCTGTCGCTGGAACATCGGCACCAGCTCTTGAAAGGTTCGATCGACAGCAACAACCTGGCCTTGCTGGAAGCAGCCAGCTCAGTGTCGATGGAACGGCAGAAAGAAATCGAAGCAAACGATTCTATTGCGTTCGACCAGTTTCTGGCGGAATGGAATGCCTTTCGGCTGTGACCGACCGCTGAGCTCACCGCCTCTGCCAGCGGAAAAATCGTTCCAAAAGGGGGAAAAGCCTCACCGGCAGCCGAGCGCTGCGCCAGGCATTGGCGGCAAACTTGTTGGCCTCAGTAAGCGTCGGATAAATATGAGTGGTGGCAGCTATCTTCCTGAGACCGAGACCATGGGTCATCGCAAAAACATACTCGGAAATCAACTCTGCAGCATGGTAGCCAACAATGGTCACTCCCAGAATCCGGTCCTTGCCAGGTACGGTCAGCACTTTGACAAAACCATGAGCTTCGCCGTCCGCTAACGCCCTGTCCAGACCAGTCAGGTCATAACGAGTGACTTCATAGGCGACATTTCCCTCCCTGGCTTCCTTTTCGCTCAAACCAACCCTTGCCACTTCCGGATCGATGAAGGTCGCCCATGGCACCACCCGGTAATTGACTCGCGACCTGCGGAGCCAGCCCGCCAGGGCATTCAGCGCCGCATACCAGGCTTGAAACGACGCCATATGTGTGAACTGGTAAGGACCGACTACGTCACCACAGGCATAGATATTTGGGAAAGCGGTCTGCAGGTACTGATTGACCTCCAGAGTACCCTCACGGGTCAGGGGCATTTGCAATTCCTCCAACCCAAACCCTTCAACATTGGCCTTGCGTCCGATGGCCAGCAATACCCTGTCGAATTCAATTTCCGTTCTATTTCCCTCGTGCTCTACTTCTGCGACCGAACCCTTCTCGGTACCGCGAAAACCAATGACCCGGTGACTGGTCAACACTTTAATGCCCTGTTGCCGGAAGCGATTGACTATCAGTTCGGAAACCTCATCATCCTCCCTGGGCAGAATTCTGGACGCCAGATCTACCTGGATTACCTCAGCGCCGAGATTATTGAACGCTTGCGCCAGTTCGCACCCAATTGGTCCGCCTCCGATCACCAGCAATCGACGCGGCAATTCACGTAGTTCCCAGACAGTATCCGAAGTCAGATAGTCGATTTTGTCCAGTCCCGGGATTGTGGGCACTAACGGCCGCGCGCCGGTCGCTATAATGATTGAGCGCGTATTGATAACCCGCCCGTTCACCTCGACCTGGTAAGGAGTCAGAATCCGTGCTTCTCCTTGCTCGCATTCAACTCCGAGAGAGGTGAATCGCTCAACCGAATCGTGCGGTTCGATGGTCTTGATTACCTGCTGTACACGATTCATCACCGCAGGGAAGTCGACTTCGCCGGACACGGCGCGCAGCCCATACTCCTCTGCTCGGCGCAGGTAGGAGAAAATTTTGCCACTGCGGATAAGGGTCTTGCTCGGCACACAACCTGTATTGAGACAGTCTCCCCCCATCTTGTGCTTTTCGATCAGCATCACTCGGGCCTTGGCTCCAGCGACTATCAGTGCCGCTACCAGACCCGCAGAGCCACCGCCTAGTACCACCACGTTGGTGTCAAAATATTCAGGTTTCTGAAACGACCCAAGCACGCGATTGCGTTTGATCAAGCTAACAACTAGCTTGGCCAGCAAAGGAAAAAGTCCGATGAGCGAAAAAGAAAATAACACGGATCCACTGACCAGCCCGGACAACGAACTGATCTGTGCCAGCTCTGACCCGGCATTGACGAATACGATCGTGCCAAGGAGCATGCCTAGCTGGCTAACCAGGTAAAACGCGCCAGTTCCGATAGGCGTCAATCCCATTAAAAGGTTGATCATGAAAAACGGGAAAATTGGCACCATCCTGAGACTGAAGAGGTAGAAAGCGCCGTCCTCACTGATGCCCTTGTTGACGGGCGCCAGGTAGTCTCCAAAGCGGCTCTGGACCCAATCGCGGAGCAAAATTCGAGAGACTAGAAAAGCCAATGTAGCGCCAATGCTGCTGGCAAACGACACCAGCAACACCCCCCACGTGAGACCGAAGACAGCGCCTCCAAGCAAGGTCATTAGCACTGCGCCCGGAATCGATAGCGCAGTAACCAGTACGTAAGTGCTGAAGTAGCCTGTGGCAAAAAGGAGAAAGTTTTCGTCCTTGTACTGAGCGATGGCCTCGAGCTGTGACTGCACGTAATCCAGCGTCAGGAACCTGTTCAGATCAAAAATGAAATAAAACAGCAGTAAGAGGGCCAGAACGGCGACCAGGACGATTTTTGTTTGCTTCAATGCTGGGATTCCTGAATTAAGCCTCGGCGCTCCTGCCAGATACCGGTTTGATCAAATCTTGAATTGACTGTGGCCGCGTTGTAACACCGGCCACAATATCAATGACGCTTTTCAATCCTCTTTCCTTTCAATTCCAGCCATATTACCTTTAACTTACCAGTGTCTGAAGTCAACAGGAAGCATAGGAAAGAAACGTGTCAGATTTCGAAAGAAAATTCCCGATAACCCGCATGCGACGTATGCGACGTGATGAATTCAGTCGTCGTCTGATGCGTGAAACCCGACTGTCTGTGGATGACCTTATTTACCCAATTTTCATCGTCGAAGGCGATCGCCAGCGTCAACCTATCCAATCGATGCCAGAAAAGCATCGGCTCAGCATAGACGAACTTGTGAAAGAGGCAGAAGAGCTCTGTAATCTGAACATACCGGCTGTAGCGCTGTTTCCCTCGCCGGATGCGGCGACCAAGACAGAGGACGGTCGCGAGGCCTTTAATGAGAATGGACTGGTGCAACGCGCGGTTAGGGCGCTGAAGGAGCGGTTTCCCGAACTCGGAGTTATAACCGATGTCGCGCTGGATCCCTATACTACCCATGGGCAGGACGGCATCATTGACGAGAGCGGTTATGTACTAAACGATGAAACCGTTGAGACCCTGGTTCGACAAGCTGTATCCCAGGCCGAGGCTGGCGCCGACATGGTCGCACCTTCGGACATGATGGACGGCAGGATCGGTGCGATAAGAGAAGCTCTCGAACAGTCAGGTCAGATCTATACCCGAATTCTCGCCTATTCGGCCAAGTATGCTTCCAGCTACTACGGACCATTCCGCGATGCCGTGGGTTCGAGTTCCAATCTAGGAGGCGGCAACAAGTACACCTATCAGATGGATGTGGCGAACAGCGATGAGGCCTGTCAGGAAGTAGCGCTGGATCTTGCGGAGGGTGCTGATATGGTAATGGTTAAACCCGGAATGCCCTATCTCGATATCGTGGCAAAAGTAAAAGCCCGGTTCGGTGTCCCAACATTTGTCTACCAGGTTAGTGGTGAGTATGCGATGCACATGGCCGCCGCACGCAATGGTTGGCTGGAGGCGGACGCTGTTGCATTGGAATCGCTAACTTGCATCAAACGCGCAGGCGCCGATGCCATACTCACCTATTTTGCCCCGCAAGCGGCAAAGCTTTTGAATGCAAAAGGGGACTGAACCGGGGAATCCGATTGTGACACAACGGCAAATTTTGCTTGAATCCTGTATTTTTGCCCTTATTATTAGGACCAGCGTCAGAGCCAGATACCTGAACACCCTTGATAGTCGTTCCCTCTGAGACACAATTAAACCACAAGGATTTTACAAATGAGCGAAAAGATCGTTCACATTAGCGATACGAGTTTCAACCAGGATGTCCTGGAAGCTGATGGTCCCGTTCTCGTTGACTTCTGGGCCGAATGGTGCGGACCGTGCAAAATGATAGCGCCAGTCCTTGAAGAGCTTGCCGACGACTATGAAGGAAGATTGAAGGTTTGCAAACTGGATATAGACGCCAACACTCAAACAGCTCCAAAATTTGGCATTCGCGGTATTCCAACCTTGATTGTGTTCAATAATGGTGAAGTAGTCGGAACGAAAGTTGGAGCACTGTCGAAATCACAGCTGTCAGCCTTTATTGACAGCGTTATTTAAATTACGTTAAGTCCCCATCACGCTTTTTTTTGCGTGATGAGAAAAAAATCTGGACGAACTCGATTTCTCGTTCTATATTAAGAGCATATTTCAATCCTTTTCTTTACCTCTTACTAGTTACACCAGCCTTTTATCACGGTCGATCAGGCAAGTCCTTCGAGAGACTCCTGTAATATCGTTAAAGACGCCAAGATCGGCACAAGCGCTAGGTCCCAATTTTTATTAATCAAAAAAATCAAAATCTTTCTGCACCAATTTCTATCTAAACCACTAACACCTCAGTAAGCAACCAGCTTTACTTTTAAACCCATCTTTTTCGCAAATGACTACTTATGAATCTAACTGAACTCAAGCAAAAGCCAATTGCCGAACTATTGGAAACAGCCCAGGAAATGGGTCTTGATAACGTGTCCCGAACCCGCAAGCAGGACATCATTTTTGTCATACTCAAGAAGCACGCCAAGAATGGCGAAGACATCTACGGAGATGGCGTACTAGAAATCCTGCAAGACGGATTTGGATTTCTTAGATCCGCGGATTCGTCCTATCTTGCCGGGCCCGACGACATCTATGTTTCGCCAAGCCAGATTCGACGGTTCAATCTGCGCACAGGAGACACGATAGCCGGCAAAATTCGCCCCCCTAAAGAAGGCGAACGCTACTTTGCACTGCTCAAAATTAACGACATCAATTTCAGCAAACCGGAAGCCGCCAAAAACAAGATTCTGTTCGAGAACCTCACTCCGCTATTCCCCCAGGACAGGCTGAAGCTGGAAATTGGTAATGGCAGTACCGAGGATCTCAGCGCCCGAGTAATCGACCTCGTGGCCCCGATCGGAAAGGGCCAGCGAGGGCTGATTGTATCGCCGCCTAAAGCTGGTAAGACGTTAATACTGCAAAACATAGCGCAATCAATCACCAGAAATAATCCCGAATGCCGCCTTATCGTTCTTCTCATTGACGAACGTCCTGAGGAAGTGACAGAAATGCAGCGGTCCGTTCGCGGCGAAGTAGTTGCCAGCACCTTTGACGAACCTCCGTCACGCCACGTCCAGGTTGCAGAAATGGTGATCGAAAAAGCCAAACGCCTTGTAGAGCACAAGGAAGACGTAGTAATTCTGCTCGACTCGATTACGCGGTTAGCTCGCGCTTACAACACAATTATTCCGTCGTCAGGCAAGGTATTGACCGGCGGTGTTGACGCCCATGCGCTCGAACGACCCAAACGTTTTTTTGGCGCCGCTCGTAATTTGGAAGAAGGCGGCAGCCTGACCATTATTGCAACCGCGCTAATAGAAACCGGTTCCAAAATGGACGAAGTCATTTACGAGGAGTTCAAAGGTACCGGTAACATGGAACTTCATCTGGATCGAAAGATCGCTGAGAAACGTGTTTACCCTGCTATCAACGTGCGTCGTTCCGGTACGCGGCGAGAAGACCTGCTGACCTCGGAAGAAGAACTGCAACGAATGTGGATTTTGCGCAAGCTTCTTAGCTCGATGGAAGATGTACAGGCCACTGAGTTCATCCTCGACAAACTGAAAGACACCAAGACCAATGATGAATTCTTCAACGCCATGAAGAGAAAATAAACTGACCGTACTATAATTCGAATTATTCTTTCGCAGCCTTTCTCAGGGATAGCCAATGGCACTGCGTGATTTACGGGACTTCATCGATCTGCTTGAGAAGCGTGGTGAGTTAAAACGCATTAGCACCGAGGTTGACCCTTAC
>JAYPVG010000002.1:16357-165949 GCA_038134485.1 Pseudomonadales bacterium | reverse complement strand
GACCCTTACCTGGAAATTACTGAAATCTGCGATCGCACACTGCGCAGCAACGGCCCGGCCCTCCTTTTCGAGAATCCCAAAAACAGCATACCCATGCTAGCCAATCTTTTTGGCACGCCGCGCCGAGTGGCGCTGGCCATGGGTCAGGAAGACCTCGAAGGTCTGCGTGAAGTCGGCAGGTTACTGGCGCTACTCAAAGAACCCTCACCACCGAAGGGCTGGAAAGATTTGCTCCAGAATCTTCCCAACTACCGACAAGTACTTAACATCAAGCCAAACGTCAAACGCAGCGCTCCGTTTCAGGAAGTGATTATCGACGAAGATGATATCGATCTGGCCAGTCTGCCGATCCAGACCTGCTGGCCAGGGGACGCAGGACCACTGGTAACCTGGCCGCTGGTCATTACCCGAGGTCCCAACCAGGATCGTCAGAATCTGGGCATCTACCGTATGCAGCTGATTGGACGCAATCGCCTGATTATGCGCTGGCTCTCACATCGCGGTGGCGCTCTGGATTTTCGCGACTGGCAGGCGGCACATCCAGGTATACCGTTCCCGATATCAATAGCGATAGGGGCTGATCCCGCCACTACGCTGGCCACCGTCACCCCGATTCCGGATACGCTTTCCGAGTACGCGTTTGCCGGATTGCTGCGAGGCGAAAAAACTGATGTGGTAGCCTGCCAGACCAACGATCTGCAGGTGCCCGCCAGTGCCGAGATTATCCTGGAGGGTGTAATAGAGCCCAACGACATGGCTGACGAAGGGCCATTTGGCGATCACACCGGCTACTACAATGAAGTGGAGAAGTTTCCGGTTTTTACGGTTAAGAAACTCATGCGTCGCAAAGATGCAATCTATCACAGCACCTACACCGGTCGTCCACCGGATGAGCCCTCGGTGCTGGGCGTCGCCCTTAACGAAGTCTTTGTTCCGCTACTTCAGAAACAATACCCGGAGATCGTCGATTTTTATCTGCCACCTGAGGGATGCTCGTACCGCATGGCGGTCATCAGTATGAAGAAACAATATCCCGGACACGCCAAACGCGTAATGATGGGTGCATGGTCTTTTCTGCGTCAGTTTATGTATACCAAGTTTGTTATCGTCACCGATGACGATGTCAATGTGAGAGATTGGAACGACGTTATCTGGGCAATTACCACCAGGGTAGATCCGACCCGGGACACGGTTCTGATCGACAACACACCAATTGATTATCTGGACTTTGCCTCGCCAGTTTCCGGTCTTGGTTCAAAAATGGGGATCGATGCCACCAGCAAATGGCCGGGAGAGACTAATCGCGAATGGGGTCGACCCATTGAGATGGATAAAACGATCAAAAACAGGGTGGATTCCCTCTGGAAGGAACTTAATATCTTCGATACCGTCTGAATGAGAAGCGCGACGGTGACAGTCTCACGACGCTCTGCTTCGGCTTCGCGATTCATTCGCTCCTCGACTGAAAACCCCTCCTGGTCGAAACAGCCGCAAGGGATTGAGTGCGCTCAGCAACAGCATAAGAATACGCAGAGCAATGAAAACAACGATAAGAAACGTCACTAACGCGAAAATGCTAGTCTCAAAAGTGTAGTTTCGCCACGCGATCAGAAGGTATCCGGAATCGCCGGGAAGATCGAGGTAGAAGATCAGGCCAACCGCCGAAACGATCACCAGCAATGTATAGATAAAAATTTTCACCATGATTGTTTCTGTTTGCGGGTCCGTTAATACCTAGTGAGGATCGAGACCGGAATTTTCCCGTCGCTCTGTGATTAGCTGCTGGATCATGAGTAGTGATCGTGAGACTTCGGGTAATGTCGGTGCCAGTTCCTGAATCAACAGGGCGTCCATCTGGCTTAAAATTGCAGCAGCAGCACGGTCGCTGGTATCAATTTGCCCTTCAACGAGATTTCGGGCTTCCTGCAGATTTTGCTGATAAATGCTCGACTGTCGGCTGAGGAGCGCAAGCTGCGCCTGCTGCAGCATCAGGTCAACTGCCTGCGGAACGGCAAGAAGCGACTGATCCGGCTGGAAAATATCTGGCCTGTTCTCCCACTTTGTAAAAATAAAAATTGAAGCAAAAAAATCAAGCCCCGAATCCAGTAGCGTGCGCGGTTGGTCTGCAACAGCCGCATTGTTTTCCTTCGCCTGCGCCAGACGCTGCTGATAAGAGTCACCGATTGAAGTTGGGAAATCGACCGTTCCGATCATCGCACGCAGTGCAGTAATCTGCTCATGCAGATCTGCAATGTTCACGGTCTCCAGACTCCGCAGCTGCGCCAGCTCATGGGCCAGCACTTCGCGTATCGATGAGACCCGGCTGTCACCGGAATCCTGCAGAATCTGGTCAGCGGCGTCATAGAGTCTTGAAGTGGTTCTGGCGTCTTGCGTTAGCAGCAAATGACGATTGGCAATGTTCAATATATGCGCGGCTTCCGCCAGTAGCAGGTCGCTGTCATCGATTTCATTAGTGCTCGAAATACGCTGGCTCAATTCATCAATTACCTGATCCAGCTCCTCCAGTCGCGAAGTGAACTGCCGACGTAATTCTGCTAATTCGTTTTGCTCTACGGGAGTGTCGGGGGCTGAAATTATCCGATCTTCATACGCCTCGAGTGCCGCAAGGCGGGAATCACCGGCACGCAGGCTTTCCTGTAACTGATTATTTTCGGTGGCCAGGAGATTCAGTCGCAGGTAAAGGGTCCATTGCAGGTACCCAATTACTGCCGCGCCACCAAGCAATGGCAGCAGCAGGAATGCAAACACTAACCAGCCGGTTCCGCGGAACCTCGATCTTCCAGCGTTGCCAGAGGCTGACGAATTGTGCCTGGCCAGTTCTTCAAGTACCTTTGAGGTTTCGACGTCTTCAACCACTGCGGGCTCCGTCAGGCCTATCAGATTGCTGTTCGGCGATCGCCACAAGTCCGGCAAGAATCGCGCTGTCGGTAGATCCCCGGCTGCAAACCACTCTTACAAATCCCGCCGCCTGTGCCTGCTGCCTGATGCGCTCTGATGGCACCAACAAAGGTATTAGTTTGAAACCGGTGTCAGATATATCGACCAACTGGCAGAGAGAATCAAGAATTTGACCGCTGGTGACCGACATGGCGTCGATCCGCTCGCGCTGCAATAGTTGGGCTAACTGATTGCCCGCACCGCTCACAGGCAGGCGCTCATAGGTTTCGATGTAGTCGACCCGGGCACCCCTGCGACGTAAGGTATCGGCCAGTAATTCGCGCCCGCCCACACCGCGAAACAGCGCAATTTTTTTGCCTTGCACCTCTTGTAATACCGAGAGTTCAAGTATGTCTTCACTTGACATGCCACTTGCCGATTGATGCACCTCGCAAGGCAGGTCAGCGAGGGCCGCTGCAGTTGTGGGTCCCACGGCAACCACATCGGCGCCGAGGAGAAAATTCGGCCAATACTGAAAAATCCAGTCCAGCCCATACCGAACAGCATTCGTGCTAATGAAAATTAAAACCTGATAATCATCGAGGCTCTGTATCAGCTTTCGAATCTCAGCCTGACGATGCTGCTCGGTTACGGGCTCAATCTTCAGAAGGGGCAATGATACAGCGTCGCCACCTGCTCGCCTGATAGCCTCAATAAGCCCCTCGCCCTGACCGGCGGGTCGGGTAACCAGCACTCTCATTCCATTCAGGGATACTGCGTCGCTCATGAAAGTTCCATAAGATCAATGCACGGCTATCGCAGCTCTTGCAGGATGAGGTCAGCACCCTGGCTCAGCAAATCTTTGGCCACTGTAATACCAAGCTGTTCGGGCGCAGAAACATCTCCGACGTGTCGACACTTGAGCAGCACTGAACCGGTGAGGTTACCTACCCTGCCCTGCAGGACCAGAACATCACCCTCAATTTCGGCATATGCTGCCAGCGGGACCTGGCACCCCCCCTGCAAATGATTATTCACAGCCCGCTCAGCTTTTACCCTGACGGCAGTATCGGGATCATGCAAACACTCCAACAGACTGCGAATACCACCATCGTCCAGGCGGCATTCAACTCCCACAGCGCCCTGCCCCACCGCAGGCAGGCAAGCGGCGAAATCCAGCCGCTGCTTTATGCGTTCTCCGAGGCCCAACCTCAGAAGGCCAGCCGACGCCAGGATGATCGCGTCGTAATAATCGTCATCCAGTTTTCCCAGACGGGTGCCGACATTGCCACGCAGGTCCAGGATTTGCAGATCGGGCCTGAGGTGCCGGATCTGGCACTGGCGACGATAACTGGACGTTCCAACTCGTGCGCCCGATGGCAAGGCATCGAGCGACGCAAAATTATTAGATACCAGGGCATCCGACGGATCTTCCCGCGGACAGATTACTGCCAGTCCGAGACCCGCCGGGAAATCAACCGGCACGTCTTTCATAGAATGAACAGCAATATCAGCATCGCCATCCAGCATTGCGCGTTCCAGCTCTTTGACGAACAGACCCTTGCCGCCGACCTTGGCCAACGGTGTATCAAGAATCTTATCGCCCTGGGTGGTCAGAGTCAGAAGCTCAACCCGCAAGCCTGGATGGTGCGCCTCCAGGCGATCCTTGACGAAATTTGCCTGCCATAGAGCCAGCGGACTTTTTCGAGTGGCAATTCTGAGCAGGCGGTCAGAATCGGAAGTAGTCTCCGTCACTTTTTGTCCTGATGGTCTGGTCTTTTTTTTACCCGTTTTCCGGCCAGTCCGTCGGCCCGGAAACCCTTATTTTAAGGGATATTCAATTATTGTCCGAATAATATTGCTATAATCGCCACGCAAATCCCAGCGGGCATTGGACTGGCCGATTGACCAAATCCCCGCAATCTTACTTCCGAGCGCGATATGAGTAACAAAAAAGACGCCGACAAGCTTTGGGGAGGGCGATTCTCAGAGCCGACCGACAAGTTCGTGGAGCGATTCACGGCCTCGGTAGACTTCGACAAGCGACTGTTCAGGCAGGACATCGCCGGCTCTATTGCACACGCGAAAATGTTGCACAAAATCGATGTTCTCAGCGCCAAGGAGGCTGAACAGATCATTGACGGACTGCAGCAAATAAACGCCGATATCGAGGCAGGAAAATTCGAATGGTCCGTAGCCCTTGAAGATGTCCATATGAATATTGAAGCGGAATTGACCAGGCGTATAGGCGTGACTGGCAAGAAATTGCATACCGGCAGATCAAGGAACGATCAGGTTGCAACTGACATCAGGCTATACGTCCGCGAGGAAGCCGATTCCATCGCCACCATGATTACTGCGCTTCAACATGCCCTTTTGGATCTGGCTGAGCACGAAGCAGACACCATAATGCCCGGCTTCACTCACTTACAGGCAGCCCAGCCAGTGACGTTCGGTCATCACCTGATGGCGTGGTATGAAATGCTGCAGCGGGATTACAGCAGATTGATGGACTGCAGGAACAGATTAAACCTGTCTCCTCTTGGTGCCGCCGCTCTGGCAGGAACCAGCTATTCCATCGACAGAGAATTTACAGCCAGAGAGCTGGGATTCGACGCGCCGACAAGAAATTCTCTGGACTCGGTTAGTGATCGGGATTTTGCTATCGAAATAGCTGCCTTTGCCAGCATTCTGCTCAACCATCTTTCTCGATTTTCCGAAGAGTTGGTGCTGTGGTCGTCCAGCCAATTTAATTTTGTCGACCTGCCAGATAAATTTTGTACCGGTTCTTCAATAATGCCACAGAAAAAAAATCCAGACGTGCCGGAACTAATACGCGGAAAAAGTGGAAGGGTCACGGGCCATCTGGTTTCATTATTGATGTTGATGAAATCACAGCCACTGGCTTACAACAAGGACAATCAGGAAGACAAAGAACCTCTGTTTGATCTGCTGGATACGGTCAAGGACTGTCTGAAGGCGTATTGCGACATGGTGCCGGCAATTGTGGCCCGCAGGGACAACATGCGAGAAGCTGCTCTAAGGGGCTACAGCACCGCCACGGATCTGGCGGACTATCTGGTCAAGCGTGGTATCCCGTTCCGAGATGCCCACGAAATAGTCGGCAGGTCGGTAGCTTACGGAATCCAACAGGGTAAAGATTTGAGCGAGTTCGAGCTCAGCGAAATCAAACAGTTCTCCGACACAATCGAGGCAGATGTTTTCGATTACCTCATGCTGGAAGGATCAGTTAACGCGCGCAATCATATTGGCGGAACAGCGCCGGAGCGTGTTAGGCAGGCAATCGTCCAGGGTCGGGCCAGCCTGTCAGAGCGGAAGCAATCTTAGCAAATCTGATTGATCGGATAGCTCTAATCAGGCGGCGCCATTAGCCTGACCTGGTATTCCAGAGACTGGTTGCCTCGCCTTGACTGAACTGTGACCTGATCCCCTTCTCTACGCCGCTCCAAAACGCTCAGCAGATCGTCTTCGTTTCGGATCGTCGAGTCGTCAATCCCGGTTATCACGTCTCCAACAGTCCAACCCCGGGCACTGGGCGTCAAACCGCGCATGCCTTGTCGCTCCAGATCGCTGCCCGCCAGAACATCCAGCACGATTACGCCCTCTATCCCTTCGGTCCGTCTATAGTAATCAGCCTGAGTCTGGGAAAAGAGTGACACGCCAAGCACCGGAGTCTGAACCCGGCCGTACTGAATCAGGTCCGGAACGATTCTGGACACGGTGTTTATTGGAATGGCAAACCCGATACCCGAACTGGCGCCACTGGGACTGTAGATCGCAGTATTTACCCCGACCAGTTCTCCCAGAGAATTCAGCAGGGGGCCCCCGGAGTTGCCTGGATTTATAGCGGCGTCCGTTTGAATGACATCGCGGATTTTGCGACGCGTGATGGAATCGATTTCTCTGCCCAGTGCACTGACCACGCCAACGGTCATGGTGGTGTCCAGCCCAAACGGGTTACCGATAGCGATAACTTTACGACCTACTTCCAATAGTGACGAATCACCTATTGTTACCGGAACAAGCCTCTCAGCGGGCGCGTCGATTTTCAGCACAGCAAGATCTTTGTTCGGCTCGAAGCCTACCGGCGTAGCATTGTAGGTACTGCCATCCTGCAGCGTGACCGTTACTCGATTGGCTTGCTGAACAACGTGATAGTTGGTGACAACGTAACCGTCCTTGCTCCAGATGAATCCGGATCCGCTACCCTGAGGTACTTCCTGGGGATTCAATGAATAGTACGACCGAACCAGCCTAGAATTCGTGATAAACACCACTGAAGGACTGGCCCGCTTGAACACTTCTATATTGTTTTCTTCGTCGTTGGTCTTGAAATTCTCGTAGTCCTGACCAAGCACAAATGAACTTGCAATACTTGCCAACAGCAGCGCTGACGTCACTAATTTCCGAGTTAAACGTTTCATTATCTGATCACTTTCTTTGCGCACCCGATTATCGGTTTTTACCATTTTCAAAATAGGATCAGTGGACCGAAATTTCAAGCGTTGATTGGTGCTGAGAGATACCAATGAAGTTTGGGTTTAATGATCTGTCATGACTATAACGTTTTCCCAATCAGGGTGGATTATGCTGCCCGGATTGTCCTTGAACAAAATTGATCTCCAATTTCCAACCACGAATCTGCGTACCAATCCAATTCGCTTAAGGCACGTATGACAATCTACTGTTAGAATCTAACTTCAGGGGAGGGTCGTGGCCAACCAGTCATCACCTTCGCAAGTCAAGAATAGCGGATATTGTCATCGAGGAGCCTCGTATGCTGCTTGGAAAAGCCGTCTTGGGTATTTCCGCCCTGGTCTTCATTGCTTACGGGCTAGTGAGTTTACTTTCACCGGAAACCCCTTCCGGCCTTGCCGGACTGGAAATGAGTAATGGCGATGCTATTGCCGAGATTGGCGCCATGTATGGGGGACTGCAGACCGGCGTAGGCCTATTTTGTTTGCTGGCTTTTTTGCAACCCGAATACTACCGCCCTGGCCTGATGCTTCTGGTTATAGGAATTGGCGCCCTGGCGATTGCGCGGCTGGTCACCTCAGTGATGTCCACGGACGCGGTGACTGCTTATACTTATGGCGCACTTGTCTACGAATTTGCCACGGCCTCACTCGCAGCGGCGGCTCTGCAGAAAAAGTAAATTGACCCAGCACGAATATATCTTCATTGCAGTCTCCATCATTCTCGGACTTGCAATCACACGCCTTCTGCATACCGTAGCAATGCTCACACGCGCTTATAAACGGGTAATTTTTCACTGGTCCTCGGCAATCTGGGCCTTCAGCATCATGCTTTATATTCTGCAGCTATGGTGGGTTGGATGGGGTCTACGGGTAATCGAAGAATGGACTTTCCAGAACTTCATTGTCCTGGTATTCGGATCTGCATCACTCTATGGCGCCGCTGAAATGGCATTATCAAGCCCGGAGGACGAGGTGCTCGATATGCTGCAGGTAAGCCAGCAGCTGGGTCGCCTCTCTGCATTATCCATGCTGCTATATTTTCTGGTCGGCCCCTACGTTAATATCGTGATGTACAACAACGCGATTGTGCCTTCTATCGCGATTCCGCTGTTGGGGATGGTTCTCATGGTGCTGGTGATCATCAAACCGGCACGTTTCAGTGCCTGGTCATTTCTTTTTGCACTTTACTCCCTGACCGTATTGGTGCTGACCGTCTGAATTCTGGCGGGCTCGAAAACTGCCAAATTTCAGTACTCTTGATACTGCTCGCTAAGCTCCAGCCACTTTTCTTCAATTTCCTGCAACTGCGTTTTCAGCGCTCCCTGCTCCAGTAGAAGCTCTTTCAATCGCGCCTTGTTTTTATCATCGTAAATAGCGGCGTCGAGAAGCTGTTCATCGATTAATACCAGTTTATTACCCAGCTCTTCCATGTTGGACTCCAGGCTAGTGATCTCCCTTTTCAGGGGCGCCAGCGATTGACGTCTGGCCGCAGCAGTCTGGCGCTGAGCTTTTTTATCCGGTGCCTGCGGTTCTTTCTGTTCGGAGACATCGTGACCGAGAGTATTTTGATCGCGCTGAATCTGCTTCTGGTAATCTGCCATATCGCCATCGAAACGCGACAACCGACCGGCACTGATTGCATGAAATTCAGTGACAGTATTATTGAGCAGATGTCGATCGTGTGACACTACAATAACTGCTCCTTCAAATTGCTGTAAGGCCACCGTGAGAGCATGCCGCATCTCGAGGTCCAGGTGGTTGGTAGGTTCGTCCAGAAGCAATAGATTGGGTTTTTGCCAGGCAATAATCGCCATTGCCAGGCGGACTTTCTCGCCGCCCGATAGCGTGCCGATTTTGCTGTCAACCTGGTCGCCGCGAAAATCAAAACCTCCAAGGTGGTCCCTGGCCGTCTGTTCGTCGGTGTCGGGATCCGCACGCGTTAACAGCTCAAGTGCCGAGGCGGCTCCATCCAGCACATCAACCTGGTGTTGTGCGAAGTAACCCACCTTCAGGTGCCTGGAAATTTCCAGACTTCCGGCCAAAGGCGATAGTTCTCCTCCAATCACCTTGAGCAGGGTAGACTTGCCACATCCGTTGATCCCAAGAAGCCCAATCCGGCTGTCGACGCGCAATGACAAGTTTATGCCTTTAACAAGTGGGCCCTCGAATCCGATATCCAGGTGTTGCATGGAGAGCAGATGCTCCGGCATTTTTTCGGCTTTTCGAAACTTGAACTGGAAAGGTGAATCCACATGGGCCAGAGCGATTTCCTCCATGCGCTCGAGCTCCTTGACCCGACTCTGAGCTTGCCTCGCCTTGGATGCCTTGGCGCGAAACCGTCGAACGAAATCCTCGATCTCTGCGCGTCGCCGTTGTTGTTTCTCGAACATCGACTTCTGCAACGCCATGCGCGCCGCCCGTTGCTTCTCATAAGCACTGAAATTACCGCGGTAGAGATGCAATCTCCCGCCCTCAAAACTGATCACATTTCGAATTACCCGGTCGAGAAACTCACGGTCGTGGGAAATTATCAGCAGGGTGCCGGTATAACCGATCAGCCACTGCTCAAGCCAGAGAGTGGCCTCAATATCCAGATGATTGGTGGGCTCATCAAGCAGCAACAAATCGGAGGGAGTCATCAGGGCCGCAGCCAGATTAAGACGAACACGCCAGCCACCGGAAAAGCTGCTCACGGGATTTTCGAAATCAGCGGAGTCAAAGCCGAGACCTGAAAGTAGTTTAGCGGCACGATGACTGACAGTGTAACCGTCTACTCGGTCCAGTTCAGCGTGCAGTCTACTTATTGCCAGCTGATCCTCTGCTTCTTCAGCCTGCTGCAGATGGTGCTGCAGCTCACGAACAGGTCTATCTCCATCGATAACATGATCAAGGGCCGAACGCGATGAACCCTCGGTTTCCTGAGCCATCGATGCGATACGCAAATTCTCGGGCTTGCTCAAATTACCGTGATCGAGGTGTACCTGGTCCTGCAGGCAACCAAAAAGACTAGATTTGCCACACCCGTTTCGACCAACTACACCAAGTTTCTGTCCGCTGTGAATAGTCAGACTGGCGTCTTCGAAGAGAACCCTCGATCCGCGCTGCAGGCTCGCGTTATTCAGTGAAATCATTGTTGAAACAAGCCTTACTCTACTGCTGAGCGGGAGAAATCCGGGCGCCCCGGCATTTGATTGATTTTGACATGCCTAATTCGTACCATTGACCTCACAGAGCGAATTCTATGCGACTGCTGTGAAGAGCAATTATAAATAATGAAGCAGTGAAGTTCCTCACGTAATTCCGGACCAGAGATGAAAAAAATCATCATCATCGACGACGACGAAAAGCTCTGCCAGCTGTTGACACAGTATCTTGAGCGCTATGACATGCAGGTCCAAGTGGCACATTTACCGTCACGTGGATTTGAGCTCTTGAGACGGGTAAAACCGGATCTGCTGATCCTTGACGTCATGTTGCCGGAAAAAGATGGTTTTGAAATTTGCCGGGAGATTCGCGCCAAGTCGTCAGTATACGGATACCTTCCCATTTTGATGCTCACCGCTCACAGCGAAGTGACAGATCGTATCGTGGGACTGGAACTCGGAGCAGACGACTACCTGGCCAAACCCTTTGAACCCCGTGAATTGGTTGCTCGAATCAACAATATATTGCGACGCACCAGTGACGATGGAACAGCATCAATAGAATTGAAACCGGTAGACGGGCTGGAAATTGATGTGACCAGGAGAGCTGCCAGGCTGGACGGTGAATTACTTGAACTGACCACCATGGAATACGAACTCCTGTTGCTCTTTATGAAGTCCCCGAATAAAACCTATACCAGAGACGAGCTCATGAACAAACTTCGGGGTATTGACGCCGAGCTGTTCTCCCGGGCCGTAGACACTCTGGTAAGTCGACTCCGACATAAACTGAATGATACGTCTAAAACTCCGAGATTCATCAAGACCGTGTGGGGACGAGGTTATACTTTTGTCGGGTCGGACAAGTGACTCCACTGCTCACGCAGATCCGGCGATCTCTATTTCTGCGACTGCTGCTTATCTTCAGCATTACCGTAGTGCTCATATTCACCATTATTTCCATTTCCGTTCAGCAATTAAATGCGATCAATAGTAATCAGCAAATTATAGAGATACCTGATTTCTTTACGCGCAATGTCGAATCCATTATTGACGATATCGGAACGCCACCCGATCTTGAGCGAGCCACTCTGCTCGCCCAGGACCTGGACTGGACTATCCGCATCGAGAATCCAAACATGGAGTGGCGATCAGACAATGACTTTCGTCTTGCTGTCGAACTTGCAGAATATGAGCGTGACATTTCCGGCGATGCAGAAATTCGCAGCTGGAACAACGAAGACATCATTGTGGTGGACAGAAACGGCTATCGCTTTTATATGCATCAGCGGTTTCTGGAATCCACCGACTTCAACTACGTGGTTTTGTACGCCGGCCTCAGTATTGCCGCCATTGTTCTATTGTTAAATTACCTGCTGGTGAACAGACTGCTGGCTCCGGTCCGGATGCTAAAACAGGGAGCCGAGAGGATTCGTCGCGGAGACCTTGGCTATCGGGTGGTCACCGATCGTCAGGATGAACTTGGGGAGTTGACCAGCAGTGTCAATCACATGGCCGACTCACTGCAGTCCATGCTGGAAGCAAAGAGACAACTGTTACTGGCCATCAGTCATGAACTGCGCACGCCAATAACCCGAGCCAAATTGCAGCTGGAATTTATGGAAAATGAAAAATCCAAAGATGCCCTGCTGGATGATATCAACGAAATTGACCTGCTGATTTCAGATCTACTGGAAGCGGAGCGACTCAACAATACCCACTCGGTGTTAGTAACCGAGCCCGTAGATATTTCCGAATTCCTGGAATCAGTGGTGACGGGTTTTGTCAGCGAACAATCTGAAATTCACTTCACCGGGCTCGATACCGACCAGGTTGTAACTCTGGACAGACTCCGTATTCGCCTGCTCATCACTAATCTGCTCAATAACGCCGTGCGACACGGCCGCGCCAAACCAATCGACGTGCGAGTTAGTTTCGCAAATGAAGCTGCAACGATCGAAGTAGTCGACCAGGGTGAAGGAATTGCCGAAGAGCACCTCGCTGATATAACCGAGCCCTTCTATCGAGTAGACAGCGCCCGTCAGCGCAATACCGGCGGCTTCGGATTGGGATTGTACCTGTGCAAGCTGATCGTGGAGGCTCACGGCGGTGTGATTGAGATTGCCAGTCGGCTAGGCGAAGGCACGCACATTACAATAAGGATTCCGCGCCAGCCGCCGGATTTCAAATCAAGCAATTAGCACGAAGCGCGCGTCGGTACCTCATTGGCGCGGCCCCGACCTGCAGTGCTTCAATCTAGTCACCGGCGTGCTGACCCATCTCTCTGAAGTTAAGTACCCAGATTACCAGCAGAGCAAGCAGCGGCAATCCAATAGTGAGTAACAGGGTTTCGACCATGCTTAGAAACAGCATTGGTGGGGATTGGCCGCAGGCCCCCTGGGCTCCAAACAGAAACGGGATCCACTGATCCAGAGGCATAAAAGAGGGAAAACCTGCACCTATGCTACAACTGGAAATTACCGTTCCACGCTCTACGCCCCAGGCATACCAGCTGGTATAGAGTCCCCCTCCAAGAAATACGCTGGTTAGAGTTAATCCTGCCCAGCGTAACCAGAACTTGTCATGGAAAACCGCAGTTGCAAGAGAGGCGAAAATCGCTCCCCACACCCACGCCCTCACCTGAACACAAAGCGCGCAGGGATACCAGTCCAGAACATACTGGTAGAACAGAGCTATCATTTCCATCAGGAAAAAATAACCCGCAACCAGAAACCAGAACTGGCGTTTTTTACCGAATTCGTAAAAACTGTCTAGCATGTGCAGACGCTCCCGAGAGTAATGACAGATCCGCGCCAGCGTCGTCGTGGCGCAGAACATCGGAGCAGACCTTAAACGATTTCATGGATTACTGCAAAATACCGCTCAGACGGACTGCTTGCGTCGCTGAGCCCTGAGGTAAGCCAGCGCCAGCAAGAGAATAGTTAGCAGTACCGGCACCAGCGCGGTATTCACCAGTTTAAGGTTTGCACCCAGCTGCTCAATATCGGCATTCAGTTGAAACCGTACATCGCGCAAGCGACGTCGAGTCTCCAGCATTTCGGCGTTAACCCGATCAATTTCCTGCTGAACTTCGGGGGTAATCTGCAAGATAGGGTTACCTTCGCTATCCTGGCTCAATTCGTTCAGCGTCGTCTGGGAAGCCGTCAGTGTTTCTAGCAGTTCAGATTCTTCCTGTCGCAGGCGATCGTCCGCCTCACGCTGCAGATCGAGGACCCGGGTAAAAGGTCTCGAGTAGCGCCCGCGGCTGCGGATGCTGACGAGATCCGCTCCCCCGCTAAGATTATCCAGAGCATTGACTACGAAGTCGCCATTGTTGGCGAAGGGTTGCGGGATGCGCTGACCGAGGAATTGAGCCACCTGCACCCATAGCCGGTCACTGAGGATATCGGTGTCAGCTACGACGATCAAGTTAACTTCAGCAGCCGAGCTATTCAGATGTTCCACTACCGCTTCTGCCTCAGCTTCGCCGGAGTCTGCGGATTCTTCAGGGACGACAGCGTCACTGACAACGTCGGCGTCTCCCGCAGCTTCTTCTGCATTCTCTCCCGCGACCTGAGGCGCACCATCAGGGAACGCCGTATTGATCTCTCCACTAATTCGCGCTGCCACTGTGAACCGTTGATTAGCAGACACAAACTCGTCGTACAGCACGGAGGGGTCATCCATGTCCTGAATCACGCCGGCATCCATTAACATGGCATTGCTGCTGGACTGTATCAGCGGTTCAAATCGGGTGCCGGCTCCTTCAATCTGACTGATGACGCCAGCAGATGAAACGTTGACCGTTTCCAGACGGCTGGTTATCACATCGTCCGCAGTCAGCCCGTTACGCTGGACCCCCAACATACCCAGGTGGGCCACAGGTCGCGACCCCTGGCCAAGCATTACCCGCAAGGCCATATCGGCATCGGTAAGCACTTTAAGTCCATCGTAGGCAACGCCCCAGGCCGTCAGCAACTGAGGAATATCGGAACCCACGCCCGCCGGGATGGTAACCCCGAACTGATTCCGCTCGACCATGGAATCAGCGTTCGGGTCCAGAAAAACCATGGCCTTGCCGTGGCTCAAGACGTGCTGGTCGATAGCATACAGCATCTGCTCCGACAGTCCTTCAGGATGCACGATCAATAGAATGTCGATGTCCTCATCAATTTCGGAACCGGTGACGTCGACGCGTCGCACTTCGTAGAGCTGCCGTATGATATCCATGACCATCCAGGCAGGAGTCGGCTGTCCGAAGGCAGGATTAAATCCTCCGTCTACATCCAGTTCAGTGATCAGCCCTACTACCTGACGGTCGGGATTTTCCACCCGGGTGATAAGTTTCATGAACTCATATTCAAGAAACCCCTCTTGGTCCGGTCGAATAAGTGGCATGGTTTCAGATACGCGGGTGGACATGGGTATAGAATCATCCAGGTCTTCCACCACTACCAGTCCGAAGTAAACTCCCTCACCGCCCTGGGTAACGGGAACCGCCTGAATACCAAATCCGGTGGCCAGATCCTCGTCTTCGGAGAAGGGTTCCGGATCAATCAGTCGCAGGGAAAGATTACCGTTACTGGCCAGGACAATCTCTTGTAGCAGTTCCTCCACCCGGGTCGCGTAGCTGCGAATCTGCGGCACATCCTCAGTAGCCTGGTCAGAATAAAAGAAAATCAGCTGCAATGGCCGCTCCAGATTAGCAACAATATTGCGGGTTCCGTCGGATAGCGAAAACAGTCGATCCTCAGTGAGATCCAGTCGAGCTGGAGGCAGCAGGCTGATTATCAGGACTCCAAACAACAGAAATGCGGCGATAGACACGAGGCCGGCGGTCGAGAAAAGTGTCTTGTTGTTCATGTTCGGATTCTCTATAGCGATTTATGCTTTTCGATAGTCCAGTCTCATTATGCGAAACTAGTTGGCTTTCTTAATCTCAATAACGACGGCGCTAGCCAGTAGCCAGGCCATGATAAAAACGGCAAAGAACAGGACATCGCGAATATCCAGAACGCCTTTGCTGATGGAGTCGAAGTGGGTAAGGAAGCCCATGGCGGCAAACGCATCGACAATGAACTGTGGCATCCATTCCGGGAATGCGTTCAGCACGATGGGCGAACCCATCACCACGAACAGGAAACAGATACTGACCGTGAGAATGAATGCGATAACCGGATTCTTGGTGCTGGCGGACATACAGGAGCCAATCGCCAGAAAACCTCCAGCCATAAACCAGCTCCCCAGGTAGGCAGCGATAATAACGCCGTTATCCGGCTCCCCAAGGTAGTTGACCGTGACCCAAATCGGAAACGTTAACGCCAGTGCGATTCCGGTCAGAGCCCAGGCCGCCAGAAATTTGCCCAGGACCGCTTCAGACAACCTGACTGGCAGTGTCATCAGCAGCTCTATGGTGCCTGTCTTGCGTTCGTCCGCCCAGAGGCCCATGGCCACGGCAGGAATCATGAACAGGTAAAGCCAGGGATGGAAACTGAAAAACGGTAACAGGTCTGCCTGTCCCCGCAGATAGAATCCCCCCAGATCAAAGGTAAAAATTCCGTTCATGATGAGAAAAATTACGATGAAGATGTAGGCCAGTGGCGTAGCGAAGTAACTGGCCAGTTCTCGTTTGCAGATAATTCCAAGATTATTCATAGCCAACGTCCCCTAATTCGCACCCTGAGTAACTGTTCTGAATACGTCTTCCAGTTGACCCTTGTTGATGTGAAATTCCGAAACCGGCCATTGCCTGCTTTGAGCGAGCGCGGAAACCGTGGGAAATATCGGTTTACCGTGTTTAGCTAAAATGGTGTAGTGCAACCGATCTGTGCTGTCCTGCTCGACGTGATCAATGTCGGTGACATCTTTGAGATCAGCGACTAGGTCGTATTCGGTAGTCAGGCGAATGCTCACAGCCTGATGAAACCGGGAACGCGCTTCCAGTTCTGTCGGAGTGCCATCCGCTACTATTTTCCCGCGGTCGATAATGATTGCCCGGGTACAGACCGCATTAACCTCTTCGAGAATATGGGTGGAAATTACCACGATCTTGTCCCGTGCCAGATTCTTGATCAGCTCCCGAACGTGGTGTTTCTGATTCGGATCAAGGCCATCGGTCGGTTCATCCAGAATCAGCACCTTGGGATCATGCATGATGGCCTGGGCAAGACCGACCCGACGCTTGAAGCCCTTGGAGAGAGTCTCAATAGTCTGGTGACGCACCGCGCTCAACTCTACTTCATCAACAACCCGGTCGACACGCTCAATGATTTCAGCGCCGCGGAAGCCCCGCACCTGAGCAATAAAATTGAGGAAATCCTGCGTCGTCATATCACCGTAACTGGGTGCGCCTTCGGGCAGGTAACCGATAAGTGACTTGGCTTCTATGGGACTGGTGTTGATGTCGTAGCCGTCAATCGTGACGCTGCCGCTGGTAGGCGCCAGAAAGCCTGTGATTACTTTCATAGTGGTGGACTTGCCGGCTCCGTTAGGACCCAGAAACCCCAATACTTCCCCCTCGGAAACATTGAAACTCAGGTCATCCACCGCGGTGAAGCGGTCAAACTTTTTGGTCAAATTACTAATTTCGATCATTCTGTCAGTCCGCCTGGTTTTCTCTGAGTTCCCCAGAATCAAACGACGGGTTAGTTCGTAATCTTCTGTAAAACCGACGAAAATTTGAGACCGGCTAATATAGAGGTCGAATCTGTTTTTTTCAAGACACTACGCCCTGTTGACACCGCACACCCCAGATTGCCGTGCAATCCCGTTTGGGTAAGCTCTTTTTCAGAGGTATAATCCTCATCTTAAATCCAACGTTGCCGGTCCAAATACAGCACTGAGCCGCTCAAAAACATGTCCAGACTAATTCGCCCAGTACTGCTAATAGCGCTCGCCACAGGGCTGACACTCTGCGGACAAAAGGGACCGCTGCGTCGGCCGGATACGGCAAATCTGGCAGCATGGGTAGCGGCGCCGGCATCGCTGCCCCGCTAACCGGCCCTCTGGCGACCTCCAACTACTTGTCCGTACCAACTGATATGGAAGCTTTTACTTACAGAGATGGTGAATTGTTCGCTGAACAGGTCTCGCTGACAAAACTGGCGGAACAGTTCGGTACCCCTTGCTACGTGTATTCCCGGGCAGTTATCGAGCATAATTTCCGCGCTTACGAGCAGGCACTGCAAGGCAGTCCTCACCTGCTCTGTTATGCAGTGAAAGCCAATTCCAACATCGCAGTGTTGCAATTACTGGCGAATCTTGGGGCTGGTTTCGATATCGTGTCGGGCGGGGAGCTGCAGCGCGTAATCTCCGCCGGCGGAAATCCCGCCCGGGTTATTTTTTCCGGCGTGGGCAAAACCGAAGAGGAAATTCGACAAGCACTCAAGGCGCAGATTCACTGCTTTAATGTTGAATCCGAGGCCGAGCTCCTGCGCATCAACTCCATAGCAGGGACAATGGGGTGCCTGGCGCCGATTTCTCTGCGCATCAATCCTGATGTCGATGCCGGCACCCATCCTTATATCTCCACCGGACTGAAGGAGAACAAGTTTGGTATCGACAGTAGCAGTGCTCTGGCGGTTTATCGCCAGGCAGCGGCGCTGGAAAATATCGAAGTTATTGGCATCGACTGCCACATTGGTTCGCAGCTTACCGAGCTTGACCCTTACCTCGATGCCCTCGATCGAATACTGGAAATTGTGGACCAGCTTAATGAGGCGGGCATTACGATCCACCACCTTGACCTTGGCGGGGGACTTGGGGTTTCCTATAACGGTGAAACGCCCCCCACGCCGCAAGAGCTGGTAAGCGCAATCAAGCAGCGTCTGTCAGCAAGATCCCTGTCGCTGCTGCTAGAGCCAGGCCGCTCGATCACCGCTGACAGCGGAGTCTTCCTGGTGCGGATCGAATACCTGAAAGAAACTCCCCACAAGAACTTTGCCATCGTGGATGGCGCAATGAATGACCTGATCCGACCGGCACTTTACGATGCCTGGCAGGAAATCATTCCGGTTCATCCCAGAGAGGATAAGCCTGGATTGTCTTATGACATTGTGGGTCCGGTGTGCGAATCCGCGGACTTTCTGGGCAAGAACAGGCATCTGTCAGTCAAGGCCGGGGACCTGTTGGCGGTGCGATCAGCCGGAGCCTATGGCTTCGCGATGAGCTCCAATTACAACAGCCGCAATCGGGCTCCTGAAATCATGGTAGACAGTGACCGCGCGCACCTGATCAGGCACCGCGAGACCATCGAAGAGCAGCTTCAAGGGGAACAGCTGCTGCCTGAATAACCAGTGAATCGGGGAGATCTATGTTAGTGCCATTTACCAAGATGCAGGGCCTCGGCAATGATTTCATGGTCATCGACCTTATCACCAACCAGCTCAATCTTACTTCGGCGCAGATAAGACAGCTGTCAGATCGACATTTCGGCGTCGGATTCGACCAGCTGCTTCAGATCGAAGCACCCAGCAGTCCGGACGTCGACTTTGACTACAGGATATTCAACGCCAACGGCGAAGAAGTGGAGCATTGCGGGAACGGCGCGAGGTGTTTTGCCAGATTCGTGCACGATCGCGGACTCTCCGACCGCAACCCGATCCGGGTAAAGACTGTCAGTCGAATCCTGGAGCTTGAGTTGCATCCTGATGGACAGGTGACCGTCAATATGGGTAGACCAATCTTCAATCCTGCCGACATACCTTTCAAGACCGCCGAGCCAGCATCCACCTATCGACGGCAGCTGCAGATTGGCGGCTCTAGCCGGGAGATAGAGTTCTCGGCATTGTCGATGGGCAATCCCCATGCAGTGCTTATTGTGGATGACATCGATTTGGCGCCGGTGGCAGAGATTGGCAAGATGCTCGGAGTGCACCCGGACTTTCCCGAAGGCGTCAATGTCGGCTTCATGGAGATCGACAATCGACAACGGGTAAAGCTGAGGGTATTTGAGCGCGGAGTGGGCGAAACCCTCGCGTGTGGCACGGGGGCGTGCGCGGCGATGGCCGCGGGTCACGATCGGGGGTTGCTGGATTCCTCTGTTGTGTTCGCACTACGCGGAGGAGATCTGTCGGTGTCATGGGAGCAGGACTCGGGTGCAATCCTGATGCGTGGACCCGCCGTCACCGTGTTCGAGGGGAGAGTGGAAATATGAGCACCGAATCAGGCGCAGCGGAAAAAATAGCTGAGATGACAGAGGAGAGTGTCACCGAGGAGCAGGTGGCCGCGTTTTTGAGAGATAATCCGGATTTTTTCCTCGATCATCAGGAATTGCTGGCAGAGCTTTCGCTTCCTCATCAAAGTGGAGAGGCTGTCTCATTACTGGAACGCCAGGTCAGTGTGCTGCGGGAACGCACCTATCACGCCAATGCAAAATTGGGTAACCTGCTGGAAAATGCCAGCAAGAACGATGAACTTTTTGAACTCACCCGGATTCTGGTGCTGACCTTACTTCGCGCTGATTCGACAGCACAGCTTGCTGCCGCCGTCTACGACACGCTAGGCAGGCAGGAAAATATCGATGCATGCCGGCTGATAGTCAGCGACTCGCTGGCCGCCGAGCCCGGCGAACATCTCAGTATCGACAGTAACCTGGCCGAGACCCACGACGACGTATTTCGCTTGCAACACACACATTGCGGCCTGCCCGATAACAGGCAACTTTCCATGTTGTTCGGAAAATCCGCAGCTGCAATAAAATCGACGGCCCGCTGCCCCATCATGTCCAATGGCACCGCCCTAGGTATCCTTGCCATTGGCAGTCGGCAGAACAACTACTTCAACGTCAATCTCGACACGCTGTTTCTTGACTTCATCGGTCACGTCATAGGGGCAGTTTTGGATGGCAAGTCATCCCGGTTAGAATAGCCTTCCCTGTATTCTCCCGGAGATACCCTCCATGACCGACAATCACAAGCAGGGTGCACCTGACGCACCGCTAGTTTCGGTCATCGTTCGAACCACCAATCGCCCTCAGCTTGCCAGGGCGCTGGAGTCCATCGCGCTGCAAAACTACCGCCCCCTGGAGCTCGTGCTGGTAGATGCCATTGGAGAAGGACTTGATGGAAAGGAAGTCGGAGAATGCATACCCGACGATCTATCTGTTGTGCTGGTGAATACCGGCACGCCGCTTCCCCGCGCCCAGGCCGCCAATGCCGGACTGGATGCCAGTCATGGCAAGTACCTTCTGTTTCTTGACGAAGATGACTGGATCGCGCGCGAACACATCGCCGGGCTGGTCGACACACTGAATGCCAGCACGGGTATCAATGCCGTGTACAGTTCCACCCGAAAGACAGATGTGCAGGGGAATCTGCTGGATGAGCATTTCGATCGTACATACGACCCGGTTCTTCTGAAGCGGGATAATTACATACCAATTCACGCGGTGCTGTTCACCAGGTCCCTGGTGGAGAGTGGCTGCCGATTCGACGAGACTCTGGACATCTACGAAGACTGGGACTTCTGGCTGCAGGTATCCAGAAAAACCGAATTTCTTCATCTCAATCAGGAAACTGCTTTTTACCGACAGGGCGGAGACTCTGAGACTGACACAACTCAGTATGACGTCCGATTCCAGGCCGGTCACCTGATAGCCGATGCGAGGGCCAGAATCTATGATAAATGGATAAACACATGGGGCGGCGTGGAACTGAATGAACTCATTGGCCAGACAGTGTCACGCTCAGAATTCGGAATTCTAATCGAACAAGTCAGAGCAAAAGACAGCGAGATTCAGGCAAAGAACAGCGAAATTGAAGCAAAGAACAGCGAAATTGAAGCAAAGGACAGCGAAATTGAAGCAAAGGACAGCGAAATTGAAACAAAGATCAATGAGCTTCAGCGCGCAAGACTCAGGGTCGAAAATCTCGAATCGTCCAATGATAGCCTGAAGGCGATGTTGGAGAAAACGACCAACGAGGCAAGAGACTTTAACCTCAAGGCTAACGAGTTGAAACAAGCATTAAATTTGCTAAAACGGGAGCATGCTATCTCTAATATGCATCGTGACAAGAACATTGGTGATCTGGAAGACGCTCTTAACACTATATACTCAAGTCCATTGTGGCGACTTATGGGGCCTTTCAGGCGCGCGGCTCGACTAATTGATCAACTGCTTTTCCCGCTTAAAAAGCGTGTTCACTTTGTTCGCCATGGAACAGAACTGATTTCAAACTCAGGCCGCAAGATTGAGATGGAATTCTGCAATGAAGAATCAAACATTGGGCAGGATTTAGCGCAGATGAAAACGATATTCCTGGAACAGGCCAGTCTCAATCTGCGGCAATTGCTCGAATCAGATAACAAACTATTCTTTCCAAAATCCGAAATTCCTCAGGTTTCGATCCTGCTGGTTCTCTACAATCAGGCTCCACTTACTCTGTTGTGCCTCGAATCAATAATTAAGTTCGCACCGGTTACCTATGAACTGGTGATCGTCGACAACAATTCCCAGGACCTTACCGAAGAATTGCTGACTCGAGTCTCTAATGTGACTCTCGTTAGAAATTCTTCAAATGAAGGTTTTGTAACAGCTGTTAACAAAGGACTGGAACATTGCCGCGGGAAGTACCTGTTACTTCTGAATAACGATGCCATGCTGCACCTTTATTCTGTCGAATCCGCAATTCGCACACTGGAAAACACACCCGATGCCGGAGCTGTAGGTGGGCGTATTGTGCTATTGGACGGAAGCCTGCAGGAAGCCGGCAGTATCATTTTTAATGATGGCAGTTGCCTGGGATATGGACGACACGGCGATCCTGAAGCTCCCGAGTACATGTTCCAGCGGCCGGTCGATTACTGCTCAGCAGCTTTCCTCCTATGCGAAACCGGACTGTTCCGAGAAATGGGCGGATTCGATACCGATTATGCACCTGCTTACTACGAGGACTCAGACTTCTGTGTGCGGCTGCAGGAACGGGGCTTGAAAGTGATCTATGACCCGAACGCAGTCATTACGCACTATGAATTTGCCAGCTCCGGCAGCCAAGTGAAAGCAGAGGAACTGCAAAATACACATCGGCGAATCCTCCTGGAAAAACACTCTGCATACCTGGAGAAACAACATCCGGCTGACCCTGGTAGGACCCTTTTTACCCGCACTGCCAACGACTTCAGAAATGTACTGATTATTGATGACCGGGTGCCATACACCAGCATGGGGTCCGGTTACCCGCGCTGTCGCGAGATTGTCTCCCTCCTCTCTCAGGCAGAGCTGAATGTGTCGCTATATCCCTTGCAATTCCCGGAAGAGACCTGGCTTGACACCTACGGCTCATTGCCAGCGAATGTCGAAGTACTGCTGGGTCTTGGAGTCCACGGCCTGGTCGATTTTTTACATCAGCGACGGGGATTTTTTGACACTGTCATAGTAAGTCGAATCCACAATATGTTGGTCGTCAATGAACTGCTGTCCCAACAGCCGAAATTGCTCGAAGGTGTCAGGCTTATCTATGATGCCGAGGCTATCACCGCGATGAGGGATATCAGAAAGAGCGAGTTGCATGGCCAAATGTTGAAGGAAGATGAAAAGCAGGAACTTATCGAGAGAGAGATTCATGCATCGCGAACAGCCGACATCATCGTAACCGTATCGGCATCGGAATCTGCTGTTTATGATCAATATGGTTACAATAATACCGTGGTTCTCGGCCACAGCCTGAAGGTAAACCCCACGCCTGGCGCGTTCGGCGAGCGGAACGGCCTGCTCTTCGTCGGTGCGTTGAGAGACGAAGAGTCACCAAACGTCGATTCGCTGCACTGGTTTATTAATGCGGTTTGGCCGTTGCTAAAAGATGACGACCCCGATATCGTGCTGCATGTGGTTGGCGATAATAGTGCTGTTTCGCTGCAGCAACTGGATTCAGACAGAATTCAATACCATGGGCGCATCGACAATCTTGATGACATTTACAATTCGGCACGGGTGTTCATTGCCCCCACAAGGTTTGCCGCCGGGATTCCCCACAAGATTCACGAAGCAGCAGCGAGGGGTTTGCCATGCGTCGCAACAGAGTTATTGGCGGAGCAGCTAGACTGGCAGCATCATTGCCAATTGCTTGCCGGTGATTCCCCCCGCGAGTTTGCCGACAACTGCCTGTTGCTTTATCGGGATATTAATCTCTGGAATAAGATTAGAGATTCGGCCCTGGAATCGGTAAGTGCTGAATGCTCGACAGAGGCATTCAAATCAGCACTGTTACGGCTATTCGAATGAGTGTTGCGCCACTCGGCAATTTCAATTTCAATACTTGAGCAGCCTGAACAAAATTCGCTGAATAAAATAACTATCGGTACATAACCAGCCAGCAAGCCTGAGTCGTACTCGATCCATTAATGGTATTTGGGTACCATAGCGCCGGGAAAATTCTTCCGCCTGACCAGCTACCGCTTGCAACAGCTCGTCCGTATTTTGGCGAAAAAGCTGCTTTAGAGTTGTTCGACTGAAGACCTTGCGCGGTATGAACTCGCTGGCACCGAGAGTGTTCTGACTGTGTTGGCGGTATCTCACCAGGCTTCGGGGTATAAACTCGACATGGCCGAATCCGGCTGCAACCAACGCCAGCCACCAATCATGCATCATGGCTTGCGAGGGTATCGGTAGCGCTTTTTTCGCCAGCTGTTGGTTAAATAGCGCAGTACAACCGGTAACCGTATTACTGAAAATAATGTTCCTGAGATCGTTTCTCGATGCGTCGAGGCCCTGATAGGCCAGAAAAGATGGGGCAATCAATGACCCATCTTCACCGACCACCGTCAAGTCGCTGTGCACGAGCAAGGGCAGATTCGGGTATTGGCTTTCCAGCTTTTGCATGGCTGCAAGTTCCATATCGATCTTGTCCGACTCCCAAATATCATCCTGGTCGCAAAGCATCAGCAGGGCATCCTGCAACTCCAGTTCAGCTGCATGGTCAATTATATGCTGCATCAACAATGATACATTTCCGCTGGCACCTAGGTTTCCCATATTATCCTGCACCGAAATAATTTGGGCTGGGAACCTATCCCGATAAGAGTGCAAAATGTTCGGTGTTTCGTCGCTGGATTCATCGTCCCTGGTAACAATGACAAAGTTACGATGACTCTGAGCAAACAGCGAATCCAATTGCTGTGCAAGAAAATTCGAACCATTGAATGTTGGTAATAGCACTGCAACTTTTGTTGGATTGGAAGTTCCCATTAGCTCAGATTTCGGGAATCTCTAATCCCCGAGGAAATGTTGTGCCAGTAATGTTTACGCTGCGGTGAAGTCAGCATCAGCCAGCAGAATTTAATAAGGAATCGCAACCGATCGCGCAGTTTCCAGCCCATAGGAGTGTAGCTGAGACCGTACAGGTGCACCCGATTACGGCTGGAATAATAGGTACGCTCGGGATTGTGCCGTGCAAGGATTCCCTTGCGAACCAGCGGGTCGTCACTACGCTCGCCGATGGCGTGATACAGAATGGCGCGTTCCGTTCCCACCAGTTCAAAACCGAGGGACTTGGCCCTGAAACACCATTCCATGTCGACGTTATCGATAAAATAACTAGCCCGCATAGATCCGATCTCGTCGAGATACTGCAAACTCAATAGCGTGCCCGAAGTAATCAAAAAATCGGCCTGAAAAAGATGCCTGCTCCCGTAAAAAGGGCAGTCGGTACGAAAAAACAGTTTGCTGAAAAGTTTGAACGGAGTCTGACGGCGAGTCTGCGGGTTGATTACTCGTGGTCCCGCAGCGGCAACCCTGGAGACACTCAGCGTACTGGCCTCCTGGTACGACGCCAGCAGACTTTCAACATATATATCACAGAGACTGCTGTCCTGGTCAAACAGCAAGGCAAATTGGTAATTCCTTCGCTGCGCCTCTTCGAGGCCATAGTTCAGGGCCTGAGCCAGGCCAACGTTTTCCGGCAGCTGCCGGTATTCGAGGCATCGTTCATAAGCCAGGATCGACTCATGAAATCTGGAGGCCTCCGGAGAACCGTTGTCGATCACAAGGAAATCAGTCTCCCTGTTGAGCTGACCTAACAGCTTTAAGAGCGCAGCCATTTCAGGATGAAACGTGACGACTATTGCACAACAGGTTGTACTTGTATTCTTGCGTTGGCTTACCGGTAACATTCTGACGCTCTCAGTCTCTATCAAGATTCAATTGAAGTGATACCTGGAACGTCTGATGGCGCCTTGAGCAAATCAGGCCTGACCAGCGATTGAACAAAATAGTAGAAAATCGACCCGACACCAAGTAAAAGTCCGGTAACGACGCCTGCATCCACAATGCCACGCCAGGGCTGGGGCAACATACGAACTGCAAAAACAAAGCAGACTATCATCAGGGTAAGGGAAATAGACAGAATCATCCGCTCACGTGTCGCATGGATAAAGCCCATGCAAAACAAAGGTGCCAGGACAGTCGTGAGAGGGCTGACATGGGTTTTCAAATAACGAGCTCGCACAATAAGGCGCGGAGCAAAACTCAAGTGAAAACCCCTGTAACCCTCTGCGTATGCCATGTATCCGATACTGAACAACAAGGCAATCCACTGCAAAGAGCTGAGGGTTAGCGCGGACAGCTCTATTGCCATCGGTGCAAGGCGATAAACCGCGAATAACAGCATTGCCAGCACGCCGCCAATTCCCCAGCTGAAACCCACTAATCCCAATTCTAACTACCTCGCTCTGAATGCGCCGCTATTATATCCCGTTAACCGGTCATACTAAAAACGCGGAGTCAATCGATAAAGAATAGTAATTCGATCGCATACTAAATCGCGAACAGGAAGAATCTGGGCTATCATGCACGCTGCGGTGCTAGCTTCCAAAATCTTCATACAAGGGTTCACTCAGGATCTGAAATGAGCATCAAACTCGGCATTGTAATGGACCCAATTCAGTCCATTAACTTCAAGAAAGATACCAGCCTCGCCATGCTGCTGGCGGCCCAGTCGAGGGGTTGGAAAATTTATTACATGCTGCAGACAGACTTGTATATGCAGAGCAGCGTCAGCAAGGCCGTTATGCGCGAATTGACAGTCAGGGAGAATCCCGAGGACTGGTTTGCCTTTGGCGCTACGGTCGATATGCCGCTGGGAGAGTTAGACGTTATTCTCATGCGCAAAGATCCGCCCTTTGATAACCACTATATCTACTCGACCTACCTGCTGGAAGAAGCACAAAAGGCAGGAACACTGGTGGTCAACAATCCTCAGGCGCTGCGCGATTGCAATGAAAAACTATTCGCAACCCAGTTTCCTCAATGTTGTCCACCCTTCCTTGTAACCTGCAACGCCGACAAACTCAGAGAGTTCCATCAGGAAAATCAGGATGTCATTTTCAAACCTCTCGATGGCATGGGTGGTACGGCAGTTTTCAGACTAAAACCAGGAGACCCTAACGTAAGCGTCATTATTGAGATTATCACCCAGGGCGGCAACAACCAGATCATGGCGCAAAAATTCATTCCCGAGATCGTCAAGGGCGACAAGAGAATTCTGCTGATAGACGGTCAACCTGTTCGCTATGCCCTGGCCCGAGTCCCGGCCGTTGGAGAAACCCGCGGCAATCTGGCGGCCGGTGGCAGTGGTGTAGCTCAGGAGCTTAGCGACAGAGATCGCTGGATTTGTGAACAGGTCGGCCCGATCGTCAGGGAAAAAGGGTTACTCTTTGTGGGCCTGGACGTAATCGGCGAATACCTTACCGAGATCAACGTCACGAGTCCAACCTGCGTGAGAGAGTTGAACAACGCCTATGGGATTGATATTGCAGGAGATTTGATGGAGTGCATCAGCTCCAAACTGAACCGTTAAAGACCGATTAGTTAGGTACGGAAAATGGCTGTATCGGACACCGACCATCAGACAGAACGCTTCGGGTTTACAGTATTTCTGTCAGCCTGCGTTCACGCCATGGTTATCCTTGGGGTGGGCTTCTCCTATCTGGATGAATCAATAAGCGCCCCGACGATGGAGATTACCCTCGCCCAGTACCGCAGCGAGGTGCCATCGGAACAGGCTGATTTTCTGGCCCAGGAAAACCAATCCGGTAGTGGAACATTGCAGGAAGTCGTGGCCCCGAGTACACCATTTACATCAGAATTCAACGCCGACGTAATTCAGGAAGTTTCTCCGCTCAGTCAGACTATGGCTGCCGCGAGCAACGATGTCGTAGCAGATATTTCGGTCCTGACTTCATCTCGGTCGGATCAACTTCTGGAACAGAGAACAGATCAGGAATCCACTGAAGCCGAGAATCCGGAGGGCGACGAATACACTCAGGAAGAATTGAGTCTGTCGATCGCCAGCCTGCAGGCGCAGCTTGACTTGCAACGCGAGGCATATGCAAGAAGACCGCGCAAGTACACCATTGCCTCCGCGTCAACTCGGAAAAGCCAGGACGCCCTTTATCTGGACAGCTGGCGCAAGCGCATTGAATCCGTGGGAAATCTCAATTATCCGCAGGCTGCCCGGCAACGGGAGATCTATGGCGACCTGAGATTGCTAGTGGCACTGAAACCGGACGGGTCTCTAAACGAAGTTCTGATTCTGCAATCTTCCAGCAGTGCCATTCTGGACCAGGCTGCAATAGAGATCGTCAACCTGGCAGCACCGTTTGAGCCTTTCCCGGAAGAATTACTTGGCCAGTATGATATTCTGGAAATAATTCGAACCTGGCGATTCCAGGAGGGCGCGGCTTTTTCCACCGAGTGACCGTTAAGCTTATCAGTTATTTCTTGAGTACCAACATTCGAACTCTCCTTATATGTATGAGAGCACTCAATCAGGGTCTGCCATGTCTGAAATTGAACTGGAAAATTCGCTGGAAGATCAGCTTCTCATTGCCATGCCCCAACTGGCAGATCCCTACTTCGCCAATACTGTTACCTATTTGTGTAGACATACCAGAGAAGGCGCTCTGGGAATCGTTGTCAACAAACCCCTGTCAATCAGCGTGGCTGACATATTTGAAGATCTCGATATTGTGTGCTCCGTTGATGATAATCCGTTCAAAAACAAACTGGTACTGGCGGGCGGACCGGTCGAGCGGGACAAGGGGTTTGTCATTCATGATGCGGAGAATGATGGTAGGTCCTTTATTCGCATTGGCGACAGGTTGAAACTTTCTACGTCCAAAGAACTTCTGACGGACATTGCTAGCGGCAATGGTCCGGACAGATACCTGATTGCCCTCGGCTGTGCCGGTTGGGACGCCGGGCAATTGGAAAAGGAGATCAGCGAGAACGCATGGCTCACCGCGCCCGCGTCGGCAGAGTTAGTTTTTTCTGAAAATTTCGAACACAAGGCTGTGCAGGCCGTCGCCCAGCTTGGCGTCGAATTTTCCCATCTGTCTCCAACTGCCGGACACTCCTGAGCCTATGGTTTCACGTATTCAGCAGACAAGCTTTTCCATTGCTGGAAGCGCCAGCTCAAATGCAATGTTGAGTAGGTTATGACGCTGGAAATTTTTCCTACCGTGCTAAAGTCGGAATTGACCGCGCTGGGCTTCGATTTTGGCACCCGCCGAATTGGTGTCGCGTTTGGACAGTCTGTCAGTGGCACCGCACGGCCACTGGAAATCCTGCCGGCCGTTGATGGCATACCTGACTGGAATCAGGTAGCGAAGCTGATACGCACCTGGCAACCGGACGCGCTGGTAATAGGCATGCCATACCAACTGGATGGTGGCGAGGGTGAACTGGCGAGACGTGCGCGTAAATTTGCCAATAGACTACACGGCCGCTTTCATCTGCCCTGCTACGGCATCGACGAGCACCTTTCCTCCCACGCCGCTGAAGAACTGGTCGAGGGCAACGATGCCCCATTAGACAGCATCGCCGCGCAACTCATACTGGAGAGCTGGCTGGCAGAGTTAAAAAGCCGAAGTCAGATTCCAGAATAGCTTTTGACCTGACTCTCACAAGTGATTACTCTCATCCTTCGTCAGAGGACCGCACATTAATTAGGAAGCCTATAGCCCGGAGAATGATATGAAACAGCTACTCACAGCACTGATCACTTTTTTTGCGCTTGCCAACCATGTCAGCGCCCAGGAATACACCCGCATCGAGATGGAAATTGAGATTGACCGACCGGCTACTGAAGTATGGGCTGCGGTTGGGGATTATTGTGCGATCAGCGAATGGTTTGGGCTGGATTGCGAAATCACCTCCGGAGACGGTGGCATAGGAACAGTACGGGCCCTGGCTGGAGGACGGATTCTTGAAATCCTGGTGGCTCAGACGGAATTGTCCTATGGCTATACCCAACCGGCAGTTGAAGGACAGTTTTACAATCTTTACCACGGATTCATGGAAGCTCGGCCCATTGGGGGCAATCGAACGCGCATGATTTACACGCTGGTTTACGATGTCTCCAACCTCGCCGACCAGGCTGCCAAGGATGCCGATGTTGCGCGTCGCCGTGGCGCATTCGAAAACGCCCTGCAAAACATGAAAAACCTTGCCGAGGGCAATTAAAGCCAGTCGATATCGTTTGATCTTGAAGGAATTGGTACGGGACGCGGCGCCGCTCTGTGCGAAACGTCCCATAGCAATCAACACTTGCTAAAAGTCGTCAGGAACCTTGGCCTTGGCCCGACAATCTTCGCGAGTGACCAATCCCTTGACCAAGAGATTGTGCAAACACTGATCCAGAGTCTGCATGCCTACATTTGAGCCAGTCTGGATTGCAGAATACATCTGTGCGATCTTGTCTTCGCGAATCAGATTTCTGATCGCTGAGGTTCCGATCATGATCTCATGGGCTGCTACCCGACCTCCGCCCGGCCGTTTAAGCAGAGTCTGAGAGATAACCGCCTGCAGAGATTCCGACAGCATGGAGCGCACCATGTCTTTCTCAGCGGCCGGGAACACGTCAATAATACGGTCGATGGTCTTGGCGGCCGAAGTGGTGTGCAGGGTACCAAACACAAGGTGACCCGTTTCGGCGGCGGTCAGCGCCAGCCGGATCGTTTCCAGGTCCCTTAATTCGCCGACCAGAATGATATCCGGATCTTCACGCAGCGCAGAACGCAAGGCTTCATTGAAGCCGAGTGTATCGCGATGCACTTCCCGCTGATTCACCAATGATTTTTTACTGACATGGACGAATTCGATCGGGTCTTCAATGGTGAGTATATGCTCGTATTTTTCTGAATTAATGTAGTCCACCATCGCCGCCAGCGTAGTACTTTTACCTGAACCGGTAGGCCCGGTTACCAGCACCATACCACGAGCCTTGTTCGACACATCGCGGAACACTTGACCCATGCCAAGTTGTTCCATATTCAGAACCTTGGAGGGAATAGTACGGAACACAGCTGCAGCACCACGATTCTGATTAAAGGCGTTGACCCTGAAACGAGCCAGGTTGGGGATTTCAAATGAAAAGTCAGTTTCCATAAACTCTTCATAATCCTTACGCTGCTTATCGTTCATGATCTCGTAGACCATGCTGTAAACAGCCTTGTGATCCATCTCTGGCACATTAATGCGGCGAATATCGCCGTCCACGCGAATGAGGGGAGGCATGCCCGCTGTGAGGTGCAAGTCGGAAGCTCCCTGTTTAACACTAAAACCCAATAATTCGGTAATATCCATAGCCATAACCCGTTATGTCGGAGTCGGTTGTTGCGCGAGTTGGCCTATTGACTCAACCAGCGACTGTCGCGGGGTAGTTCGAAACATCAGTGGATCCCCGTAGATGAGTAGCATACCAGATAATATTTCCAAAATTATTGAACAAATCCACGCTTTTGAGCAACGATATGATCGAGTCCGCGGAGCTGTAACACTGCTCGGGGTGAGCAAAAAACAGTCAACAGCAGCTATTCGGGAGGCTTATGAGGCCGGAATCCGCAATTTTGGCGAGAATTACGTTCAGGAAGCGGAATCCAAGATTCAACAATTGAGCAGCCTCGATATCTGCTGGCATTTTATCGGACCTGTTCAGTCCAATAAAACCCGGACAATTGCTGGTCTATTTAGCTGGGTGCACAGTGTCGATAGGGTAAAAATTGCCCGCCGCCTAAGCGAACAGCGTAATCCTTCAGAACAGCCGTTAAACGTCTGCGTGCAGGTAAACCTTTCGGGTGAATTCAGCAAATCCGGCGTTGGACTGATTGAAGCAGAAAAACTCTGCGGGCAAATCAATAACATGGAAAACCTTTGTCTTCGGGGATTGATGGCAATACCAGCTCCACAAGAGGATTTCCAGGATCAATGCCGAACCTTCCATGAACTGGCCACACTTTTCCATGAACTACAGGCCCTGTTTCCCCGCTTCGATACCCTGTCCATGGGCATGAGCGGCGATTATGAAGCGGCTATCGCCGAGGGATCGACGATGGTCCGGATCGGTTCTGCGCTTTTTGGCCCCCGAGACTAGTCAGACGGCACTTCAAGGATTACGTATTTAAGTTAGAATAATCCCGAGGTATTTCTCCCCTGGTAAGAATTATTAATGACTTCTGATGGTGTTATGAATCTGGAAAACAGCAATATTGGCTTTATCGGCGCCGGAAATATGGCCAACGCCCTGATACGGGGATTATTGGTGCAGGGTGCTGGCAGTCGGCAATTGTTAGCAGCGGATATCGATGCGGACAAGCTGCAGAAGCTCAAGGAAGACTGCGGTATCCAGATAGCCAGTTCCGGGGAGATCGCGGAAGTCGCAGACGTGATAGTACTCGCCGTCAAACCGCAGGTCATGAAGGCCGCCTGCCAACAGATTGAACCCTTTCTGAGAAACAGGAATTGTCTGTTAGTCTCGATAGCGGCAGGCATCACCTGCCAGCATTTGCAAAGCTGGCTGGGAACTCGGCGGGCATTGGTCAGGTGTATGCCAAACACGCCTGCCCTGGTTGCCAGGGGAGCGACCGCGTTGTACGCCAATAACAACGTCACCGCAGAACAGAGAGCGCTCGCCGAGGCTATCATGGCGGCGGTAGGAATTGCGCTGTGGGTTGAAGACGAAGGTCAAATAGATGCGGTCACTGCTCTTTCAGGAAGCGGACCTGCCTATTTCTTCCTCTTGATGGAAGCCATGCAGGAAGCAGCAATTGACATGGGCATCGATGCCGAGACCGCCAGATGCTTAACCCTTCAGACTGCGCTTGGGGCGGCGGAGCTTGCAGATAGCAGCAGCGCTACTGCCGCTGAATTGAGGCGCCAGGTGACCTCTCCCGGCGGCACTACCGAACAGGCACTGCTTAAATTCGAAGAAGGTGGCCTCAGGGAACTGGTCAACAGGGCGTTGATGGCTGCCCAGAATCGGTCCAGAGAGCTGGCTCGGGATTTTGGCGAAGAGTAGTTAACAGAGAAATAAAAGGATCAAGTATGGCTATTTTTGGAAACCTGGTGAGCACCCTGGGCGGACTCTACCTGCTGGCTGTACTGCTGCGCTTCCTGCTACAGATTGCCCGAGCTGATTTCTACAATCCGCTCTCTCAAGCGGTAGTAAAAATTACGGACCCCGTGGTACGGATCTTCCGCACGATCGTGCCTGGCTATCGAGGTGTGGATTTTTCAAGCCTGGTGCTGGCACTGGTGGTCGAAGCTATACTGATAATGGCGTTAATATTCCTCTATGGCTACCCGATGCCGGCCATCAGTTCTATCATTACATGGGCCCTTGCCGGCATAATCTTTTTTGTCATCAATATTTACTATTGGGCTATCATCGCCTCAATAATCATGTCTTTCGTGATGATGTTTTCCGGCAACATGACCCCGCACCCAGCCCTGCAACTAGTCTGGCAACTGACAGAACCAGTCATGCGGCCCATACGCAGCGTGTTGCCTTCTATGGGCGGACTGGATTTTTCGCCGATATTCATCTTTATCGGTATCCAGTTGTTGAGGGAAATTCTGGTGCAGACATTCCGGATCACGCCGACAATCGCATCAGTAATCGTCGGCGTCTAGAACGTCGGAGCAAAGCACCGAAACTCAACGTAAAGCCTGAATAGGCGTTAATCTTTACAATAGCTGTGCAAGCCGGAAAAGTGCCATCACAACCTGAATTGAACGATGCCCGAGGTTATTCCTGACAATTCCGTCGGACTGGTAAAACCCGAGGTTTACCATTTCGATGAACCCCTGACACTTCGTAGCGGCAAGGTTTTGCCGATCTACGACCTGGTGGTGGAGACCTATGGTGAATTGAATGAAAGCGGAAGCAACGCAATCCTGATCTGCCATGCACTGAGCGGCGACCACCACGCTGCCGGCTATCACAGTATGGAAGACAACAAGCCTGGCTGGTGGGATGAATGTATCGGACCGGGCAAACCCATTGACACCAACCTATTTTATGTCGTGTGCCTCAATAATCTGGGTGGTTGTAGCGGCAGCACTGGGCCTCGTTCCATTAATCCCCAAACCGGCAGGTACTATGGACCTGATTTCCCGGTCGTAACGGTCCGCGACTGGGTCAACAGCCAGGTTAAACTGGCAGACCGTCTCGGTATCCAGAAGTGGGCGGCAGTAATCGGCGGTAGTCTCGGAGGCATGCAGGTCTTGCGTTGGGCAATCAGTTATCCAGACCGGCTGGCAAACGCCATTGCCATCGCGACCGCACCAAAACTCTCGGCTCAGAATATCGCTTTTAATGAGGTCGCCAGGCAATCCATCACTTCCGATCCGAACTTTCATGACGGACGCTACCTGGATTTCGACACTCTTCCCAAGCGTGGCCTGATGCTGGCAAGAATGGTTGGACACATCACTTACTTATCGGAGAACGCCCTGCGCAATAAATTTGGCAAAGACGTGGATCAACTCGGCACAGGCGTTAGTAATTTCGGTCGCGATCTGCGCAGCGGGAAACTCAGTTTTGGCTTGGATATAGACTTCCAGGTAGAGAGTTACCTGCACTATCAGGGAGAACGTTTTTCTGAAAATTTTGATGCCAATACTTACCTGTTGATGACCAAGGCTCTGGATTATTTCGACCCTTCCGTGGATTACAACGGTGACCTGAGCTCAGCCTTCGCCAACAGTGATTGCAAGTTTTTCCTGATGTCGTTCAGCACCGACTGGCGTTTCCCACCAGAGCGTTCACGGGAACTGGTGGAAAATCTTTTACAGGCGCGCCGGGAAGTCAGCTATCTCGAAATCGACGCGGATCAGGGCCACGATGCGTTTCTACTGCCGATTCCCCGTTATGTGGAAGCACTCCGTCACTACCTGCAGAGAGTGCACAGAGACTTGACCCCATGAGACCTGATCTAGAAATCATTCAGCATTGGATCGAGCCGGACAGCAGGGTATTGGATTTGGGCTGTGGCAATGGCAACCTATTGCTGTACCTTAAAGAAACACGCAATATTTTCGATATCGGGCTGGAAATTGATGAAGAAAATATTCATCAATGCCTGCAGAAGGGTGTAAACGTAATTGAGCAGAATATGGACGAAGGACTGGGCAACTTTCAGTCCGACAGCTTTGATACGGTTCTGCTGACCCAGACGCTCCAGGCTTCAAGTAAACCAGACCTGCTGATCGATGAAATGCTTCGGATCGGCAAGCATGGCATTGTGACATTTCCCAACTTCGGAAACTGGAAGTCACGACTTTATCTCACCAGCAAAGGGCGTATGCCGGTTTCTAAATTCATGCCATACCAGTGGTATGACACGCCTAATATCCATTTCTGCACGGTCAGAGATTTTGACGCCCTGTGCCGCGAGAAAAACATCAAGGTCCTGGCCCGCACCGTAGTGGACAACGAGCATCAGGGTAACTGGTACATGAAAGCGTGGCCGAATTTTTTGGGGGAAATAGCGATTTACCACCTGACCCGAAACTGACTGGTGGTTGCACCTGGGAGCGCCGGCGCCATCCGATACGGCGACATTACCCTGCACACGTCGGAGCAGCCACGGTAACACAGAAGGCGATCATTATGCAGGAAATAGTCCTGGCCAGCGGCAACGCCGGAAAACTGCGAGAGCTCCAGCAAACCCTTGCCGATAACAAGGTTCTTCTGGTACCCCAATCCGAATTTGGCGTTACGGAAGCCGAGGAAACCGGTCTCAGTTTTGTAGAAAACGCGATAATCAAGGCGCGGCACGCCTGTAATTCTACCGGCAAGCCCGCTATCGCAGATGACTCCGGAATCGAAGTGGATGCGCTTGACGGTGAACCCGGCATTTATTCGGCAAGATACGCGGGCGACAGCACTTCCTGCGCGGACAAGGCAAATAATGCTAAACTGCTGAAGGCTATCGAGCACGTGCCAGAGCAGCATCGTACAGCCCGCTTTCAGTGTGTCATCGTCTATATGAGACATGCCCGGGATCCAATGCCCCTGATATGCCAGGGAACCTGGGAAGGACGAATACTGTTTGAGGAGTGCGGCAGTAACGGTTTTGGATATGACCCGCTTTTTTATGTGCCATCCCATAACTGCGCATCGGCAGAATTGGATCCTTCGGTAAAAAACCGACTCAGTCACAGAGGTCAGGCCATCAGGCAATTAGTGCAATGCTGGAACTCCCGCCCCTGAGTCTTTACATCCACATCCCCTGGTGCGTCAGGAAATGTCCCTACTGCGACTTTAACTCTCACAAGGCCAACGGCGAGCTACCGGAACAGGACTACCTCGAGGCTTTGCTAGAAGATTTCAGTATCGATCTTGTTCACGCCCAGGGCCGCGAATTGCAGTCCATCTTTATTGGCGGCGGTACTCCCAGCCTGATGTCGCCTGACTTCTTTGACGGGCTACTCAATGGGCTGAGTGATAGCATAAATTTCGTCACTGATATTGAAATAACCCTGGAAGCCAACCCTGGCACGGCAGAAGCCAATCGATTGGCTGACTATCGCAGCCTAGGCATTAACCGATTGTCGCTAGGTATTCAGAGTTTTAACGATCATGCCCTGAAGGCGTTGGGCCGCATACATAATGGTGGCGAAGCCAGAACTGCTATTGGCATTGCCCGGCAGGCAGGTTTTGACAATGTAAATCTTGATATCATGTATGCCCTTCCTGGTCAGTCGCTGGAGCAGGCACTGCTGGACCTGCGGGAAGCAATCTCCTTTGAGCCTGCACACCTGTCGTGGTACCAGTTAACCGTCGAGCCCAATACCGCGTTCTACCGCAGGCCGCCCACTCTTCCGAATGAAGATCTGGCATTGTCGATGATGAATTCCGGGCAGGCGCAGCTTGGCCAGGCTGGACTGTCTCGATATGAGATATCCGCCTATGCCATACCTGGACACGAATCGCGGCACAACCTTAATTACTGGCATTTCGGAGACTACCTGGGCATCGGCGCCGGGGCCAGCGGCAAAATAACCCGGACTGAAGATAACCAGATCTTTCGCAGCCGCAAGGTCAGGCAGCCAACGCATTACCTTTCCAGTCAGGGTGCCTACCAGGCGGAGTGGCAGATGGTAGAGGAGGATGATCTGGACGTTGAATTCATGATGAACTCCCTGCGATTGACGGACGGTTTCGACGCCGAACTCTACGAGCGACGAACCGGGCAATCTTTCAGTGCCATCATAAAAAAGTTAGAATCGCTGCAGGATGAAGGATTGTTGCGCCTGATATCCTCGCGAGTAGTGCCCACAGAGAAGGGCACGCTATTCACCAACAGTCTGCTTGAGCAGTTTCTTTGATCTTTCATGCAAGGTTTACCAATGGATTCCCTGCAAAATCAAAAATGCGAGCCCTGTCGATCGGATTCTTCACCCCTGTCCATTGATGAGGCCAGACAGCTGCTTGTAGATATCCCTGGCTGGAAGATCGAAAGTTACGATGGCGTCTATCGGCTGATTAAAAAGTTCAACTTTGACTCCTTCAGAAGTGCATTTCAGTTTGCCGCGAAGATTTCGGATATCGCGGAGCAAGAGGATCATCATCCTCTTATTACCGTGGAGTGGGGTATAGCGACTGTTCATTGGTGGACGCACAGTATATCCGGTCTGCATCAAAACGATTTTATTATGGCCGCAAAAACGGATCGGTCATTGACCGATTCGCCGGTCGACTGATTATTTCATACCGTACGTTCTATAAACATGGCAATCGAAATCCCCGACTTTTTAAGCAATCTTAATGCGCTCATAGGTCACGCCAGCGTCAGCTCCGCCAATCCGGATCTCGACATGAGCAATCGACCGGTCATTGACTACCTCGCGGGCTGCCTTGAGGATCTCGGCTTTCGCTGCGAACTATTACAGTGCACTCTGGACGAGGCGAGACCCAAGTACAACCTGGTAGCTACTCGAGGAAGTGGAAGCGGAGGCCTAGTTCTTTCCGGTCATACCGACACGGTCCCATTGGATGAGGAATTGTGGTCGGTGAACCCGTTTAAGGTGACCGAAAAGGACAACCGACTGTATGGTCTAGGCTGCACGGATATGAAGGGCTTCTTTCCAGTTGTTATGGAAGCGATTCGACAGCTGGGCGTTGTTGATTTCAAGGAACCACTGATCGTTCTGGCTACAGCCGACGAGGAAACCTCGATGTACGGTGCTCGCTCGCTGGTGGAGCAAGGTATCCCGAAAGCCAGGTACGCAATAATTGGCGAACCAACTGGTCTCGTGCCGGTTAGGGCTCATAAGGGCATCATGATGGAGTCGATTCGTCTGCTCGGGCAAAGCGGACATTCATCAGACCCGTCACTGGGAAACAATGCGCTGGATGCCATGCACGCGGTGATTACGGACCTGATTACCTGGCGCAAGGAGTTGCGGCACCGCTATGCGAACGATCTCTTCAAGATAGCGTACCCTACTCTAAACCTCGGCTGTATACATGGCGGAGACAACCCAAATCGAATCTGCGGCCACTGTGAACTGGAGATAGACATTCGTCTTATGCCGGGGATGGAGCCTGATGCCGTGCGGGAAGAGCTTGTAAAGCGGGTCGCTAAAGTTGTTGATCCGCTAAACATAGCGTTCGAACTGACACCTCTATTCCCCGGAGTACCCGCGTATATGGCAAACACCAATAGCGAAATTCTAAATATGGTGGAATCTATGACCGGTCGTCAGGGTATCAGTGTCGCGTTCGGCACCGAAGCGCCGCACCTGCAAAAACTGGGCATGGATACTATTATTTTTGGACCCGGCAGTATTGATCAAGCTCATCAACCCGATGAATATATGTCTCTTGATATGGTAAATCCGGGCATTGCCTGCGTCCGAAAGATTATTGAAAACGTCTGTCTGTAAGTGTCAATGTGACTACGCTTTTAAGGATTTTTTTCTGTAGCCAAAAACTACCGAACATAAAAAACAAACTAAAAGGTTAACAGCTGGTATGAGCAATGAAATTGAACAATACATCGAATGGTTCCGCTATTCTTCCGCCTATATAAACGCCCACCGGAACAAGGTTTTTGTTATTCTCATTACCGGTGAAGCGCTGGCTGACCAAAACTTCCCTAACATCGTTTACGACATCAGCCTGCTTAACAGTCTCGGAGTTAAACTGGTGCTGGTTCATGGAGCCAGGCCGCAAATCACCGCTGCATTGCAAAAAAACGGCGTGGAGTCTCACTATCACAACAATTTGAGGATTACTGATTCGGAAAGTCTGGAATCGATCAAGGAAACCGTTGGGCGCCTGGGTATCAATATAGAAGCTCAGTTTTCCCTTGGACTCGTGAATTCACCGATGCACGGCGCAGACATCAAGTTGTGCCGGGGTAATTTTATCACTGCCAAACCCTATGGCATTCACGACGGCATTGATTTCCAACATACCGGCCTCATCCGCAAGGTTCAGCGAAAAGCGATAGAAAATCAGCTGTCTCAGGGCAACATCGTGTTGATTTCCAATCTTGGCTATTCTTTTACCGGAGAGGTATTCAATCTTTCAGCCGAACAGGTGGCAATGGAAACCGCAAAGGCTCTGCAGGCTGACAAGCTGATCATGTTCGTTCCCGGACAGGGCGTGCTGGATGACGCCGGGGCCCTGATCAATTCTCTCAGTCCTTCAGGTGCTCATCAGTATTGTAATGAGCATGCGGAATCGATCGATCAACACCAGAAACTGATAAATGATGCTCTGGCTGCTGCAGTCAATGCCATTGAGGGAGCCGTCCACCGGGTCCACCTGATCAGCCACCAGAAGGATGGAGCTCTATTGCAGGAACTCTTTACCCGGGAAGGAACTGGCACCCTGATTAGCGATGACAGTATGGAACAGCTGCGCCAGGCAACCATAGCGGATGTGGGTGGTATCCTGGAACTCATCAAGCCGCTTGAGCAGTCGGGCACCCTGGTGCAACGTTCAAGAGAGTTGCTGGAAATCGAAGTAGCCAATTTCAAGGTAGTCGCCTTGGAGGGTATGCTAATCGCCTGCGCTGCACTCTACCCCAAAGAAAACGCCAGCGGCGAGATTGCCTGCATCGCTGTCCACCCGGACTATCAGAAGCAGGGACTTGGTCGGCGACTGCTGTCCAGTTTGGAGCGGGAAGCCAAAAGGCTGGGGCTGTCTCAGGTTTTTATACTTACCACCGCTGCCTCCCACTGGTTTCTGGAGAACGGCTTCAACGAATCTAAGGTGGATGAGCTACCGGACTCCAAAAAGGGACTGTACAACTATCAGCGAAACTCCAGAATTCTTGTGAAAGCTCTTTGAGTTCCTCACGAGCCGGCAGTCTGTGATGAGACAGGCCAACACAGTTCAAACTGGAATCCCCCCGCCCTATAAAATCCGACGACAAGGAGAACTCAAAATGATTCGCTTCCCTGCTGTTATTCTTCCGACTCTGGCGTTTCTGTTGCCGTTAAGCTCCTTTCCCCAGGACATACGCGAGGCCACCGACGTGACCGCGATAGACATAGATGCCTTTATCGACGCATTGCCCACAGACAGCATCAGCGATCAAGCCATACGCGTGGTAGACGTAGGGGGATACAACATTGGTATTTTCGGCGTGTTTCGCCCGCAGAACCTACCGGGCAGGCCAATTAGGCATCAGACATCCGTCACGGAAATCTATTACATCGTCTCGGGCACCGGCACGCTGGTTACCGGGGGCACTATCGAACAGGAGGAAAGCACTGGCAATAGCCGACTGACCGGCAGACCGAATTTTGCTGGCTCAGGAATAAGTAGCGGCACAAGTCGTCAGGTTGTTCCGGGGGACATCATCGTGATCCCCGGCAACACACCACACTGGTTTAGTAGTCTGGATACCGATATACGCTATTTGATTTTCCGACCGGATCCGGAGAGCTTACTGCAACTCAAATAGCGAACTGCGACGTTCGAATACACAGATACTATAGTCGTAGGGATTTGCCTCATCGGCAGCAAAATTTTCTTTACTGACTTCTTCCCATTCTTCCACATCGAAGTCGGGGAAGAACGTATCACCATCGACCTCGGCATGCACTATGGTCAGATGCATGCGGTCCACAAAGGGTAGCGCGTGCTTGTAAAGTTCAGCGCCTCCGATGACGAAGGCCTCGTCCGAAGCATCAATAAAGGATACGGTTTCAGCCAGCTCGATCGCATCAGTAAGACAGTCCACCACCCTTGCGTTGTCAACCTCATAATCCCGACGGCGAGTAACGATAATATTGGTGCGCCCGGGCAACGGCCTTCCGATCGACTCAAATGTCTTGCGACCCATGATGATGCACCTCCCCATGGTAGTCCGCTTGAAGTACTGCAAGTCTTCCGGGAGGTGCCAGGGCAGGCTGTTATTCTTGCCAATTACCATGTTCTCGTCCATGGCACAGATAAGTGAAAGTTTCATCGATTGTCAGACGGATATAGGAGCTGAAATTCCGGGATGGGGGTCATATTCAAGAATCTCGAAATCTTCATACTGGTAATCATAAATAGATTCCGGGCGACGCTTGATCCGCAACCCGGGCAATGTGCGGGGTACACGGGACAGCTGCGTTTGCACCTGTTCCATATGATTCAAGTAAAGGTGGCTATCTCCGGTGCTAATGATGATTTCGCCCAGATCCAGATCACATTGCTGAGCCAGCATATGAGTGAGCAAAGCCAATGATGCAATGTTGTAGGGTAATCCCAGAAATGTGTCTGACGAGCGTATATACAACTGTGAGGATAGTTGATCGTTAGCCACGTTAAACTGATAGAGCAGGTGACATGGAGGTAGCGCCATCCTACCCTCTTTTACGTTATCCTGGGGCGATACGCTCTCGTCAGGCAGATACTCGACGTTCCAGCCGTGAAAAAGGATTCGCCGGCTATTGGGATTATTCCTGAGGCAATTGACCACATAGTCAATCTGGTTGATGGTGCCACCTTCCCGGGTCGGCCAGGCAGTCCACTGCTTGCCGTAAATTGGCCCCAACTCGCCATCTTCGATTGCCCACTCATCCCAGATAGTGACGCCGTTTTCATTCAGCCAATTTATATTGGTACCACCATTCAAAAACCAGATGAGCTCGTTGGCTATGCTTTTAAAATGCACCTTTTTGGTGGTTAGTAGCGGAAAACCGTTATTAAGGTCATGTCTGAATTGACGACCAAAAACCGAAATGGTTCCGGTGCCAGTACGATCGGATTTTTCAATTCCGTTATTCAGAATGTCTTCTAGCAGTTCAAGGTACAGGCGCATTACCGCTGGTGATCCCTTCTAGCTGTGGCGGGGCTTGGTGCCGTATGCCATGAATAGTAACACGATGCCGGCGACAATCATGGGTATGCACAACAATTGCCCCATGGTCAGCCAGTCGAACGCAATAAAGCCGATATCTGCGTCGGGTTCTCTAAAGAATTCAACAAAAAAACGGAAAGCCCCGTACCCCAGACTGAAAACACCTGAAACTGCGTAACGCGGGCGATCGGTGGAGGAAAACCACCAGACTATCGTGAATAACACCACCCCCTCCAAAAGAAGCTCGTAAAGTTGCGAGGGATGACGAGGCTGCTGGTCCGGATAGGGAAATACCATTCCCCACGGAACATCGGTCGGCCGGCCCCATAGTTCACCACCGATAAAATTGCCCAGACGTCCTGCCCCTAGGCCAAAGGGCACAAAAGGCGCAATAAAGTCGAGCACTTCGAACCAGGGGCGCCGCAGCTTTCGCGAATACCAGTAGAATGCCGTCAGTACGCCCAGGAAGCCGCCATGGAAGGACATTCCGCCTTCCCAAACCTGGAATAGCCATAACGGATTTTCTAGAAAGCGATCAAAGTTATAAAAGAAAACCGAGCCCAGGCGCCCGCCTGCAACCGCACCCAACGCACCATAGAAAACCAGATCTGAAATCTGCTCGGGCGTCCATCTGCCGGGAGTCTTTCTGGCCCGGTAGGTGGCCAGTCGCCAGGCTCCGCCAAAGGCGACGATGTACATGATGCCATACCAGTGCACATCCAGGGGGCCAATGCTGATCGCAACCGGGTCGATATTGGGGTAAGTAAGCATCTTGCGTCAGTGCAGGGATTTTCTGCCAGCGGCATGAAATTCGAATCTGTCCACGATGCTCTACCATGGCCAATCCGCTGTCAAGATATTGATGGTGCAGGATGAATGAAAGGTGACCGGACTGTATCCACCTGCGCTAACAAACAGGATTAGCGACCGACCGCCAATTCCGGTTACCATCACCGTCAATGTGTCTCATTGTCTTCGCCTTTCGCCACCATCCAGAGCTTCCGCTTGTCGTTGCCGCCAATCGCGATGAATTCTATTCCAGGCCAACCCGGGCTGCCCACTTCTGGTCGACTGACCGCGGCCACGCAGACATACTGGCAGGCAAGGATTTAAATCGAGGGGGAACCTGGCTCGGAATGACCCGTGGTGGCAGGATAGCCTTCGTTACTAATGTTAGAAATCCCGGGGTCGACCGGGGCGACAAGTCAAGAGGGCTGCTCACCCGAAACTTCCTGGTGGGAGAGCAGCCGGCCACTGACTACTTGCAACAGTTACAGGGTTCTCTGCATGATTACGCGGGTTTCAATCTTCTACTGGGGGACCAACAGGGGCTTTATCACTTGAACAGCGAGAGTAGAGAGATACAAGAACTCCGTCCGGGCATTTATGGCCTGTCCAATGCCTCAATGGATTCCAATTGGCCCAAGGTCAATCTGAGCAAATCTGCTCTCGGGGGTCTGCTAGATCAAGAAGATGTTTCCATCGACGCTCTCACCGCAATCATGTTGGATCGTGATCAGGCTCCCGATCCTGACCTGCCCGAGACCGGGGTTCCGCGGGAGCTGGAGCGACAGCTCTCCCCCAGATTTATTGTCAACCCTGAGCGCGACTATGGAACTCGTTGCACCACGGCAATAGTTGTTAATGCTCAGGGGGCCGTTAGATTCAGCGAACAGAATTACGGCTCCGATGCTGCTATCGTCTCCCGACAGGCAATTCGCTTTAAATTGCTGACTGCCTGATTGGGGGCGGCGAGAGCTTGGCCGTGTTCCGATTCCGGTGGAACGGGAGGCTAGCTGATTCGCGAGGACCGCAGCAGCCTGTCTACACCTGCATTGTAAAGCGCCATATCTACCGCACTGCGAATCATTTGAGAATCTTCCAATTGCAGCACCTGATCCAAGAGTTCCCTGGCAGCTTTCAGAGTCATGCTCCGAATCACCGATTTGACCTTTAACAAGGTTGAAGCGTTCATCGATAGTACATCGAACCCCATGGCCATCAGCAATATGGCAGCACCGGGGTCGCCAGCCATCTCCCCACAAATGCTAACCTGTTTACCTTCCTTATGGGCCTCTTCGACGACAAATTTAAGTGCAAGGAGTACAGACGGATGGAAGGAACTGAACAAATTTGCCACGCGGGGATTGTTGCGGTCCACACCCAGTATGTATTGGGTCAAATCGTTGCTGCCCACCGAGACAAAGTCGACCATTCTGGCAAGAGCCCGAGCCTGGTAAACCGCGGCTGGCAATTCAATCATCACGCCAACAGGGGGATATTGCACATCATGGCCTTCCTGCAATAATTCCCGATAAGCTTTCTTGATTAATTGATTGGCAGACTCCACCTCGCTAATGCTGGAAATCATCGGCAGCATTATCTGTAGGTTATTCAGCCCTATACTCGCCTTCAGCATCGCCCTAATTTGCGCAGAAAAAATTTCGGGGTGATCCAGCGTTACACGGATTCCACGCCAGCCGAGAAAAGGGTTTTCTTCATCGATAGGAAAGTAGGGAAGGTCCTTGTCCCCTCCAACGTCAAGAGTCCGCATGGTTACCCATTTCGGCGAGAATGCCTGCAGCTGTTCCCGATATATCGCAGCCTGTTCCTGTTCACTGGGGAATCGTTCGCTGAGCAAAAAAGGCACCTCTGTTCGAAACAACCCAATACCCTCTGCTCCCTGGTCAAGGGACCTTATGACATCGGAAATGAGGCCAGTATTGACCCATAGATTGACCCGATGGTTGTCGGCAGTCTCGCACGGCAGGTTCTTGGTATCCGCCAATCCCTGAATAAGGACGTCTTCTTCCCTGATAGTGTCCTGAAAACGCTGACGAAGCTGATCAGTGGGGTTACTGATTACCTGACCATTGTAACCGTCGACTATTATTTCTCTTCCATCGAGCTGATTGATGGGGAGATTGATAACTCCCATCACTGTGGGCAATCCCATAGCTCGGGCAAGAATGGCAACATGAGAGCTACCCGATCCTTTTACTGAAACCAGACCCTTAAGATTCTCTTTAGGGACCTCCGCCAGCATCGCAGCCGTCACTTCGTCGCTTACCAGAATAGTATTTTCAGGATATTCTGTTTTAATCGGCTCGCGTTCCTGAAGATAAGCGAGCACGCGGCTACATAAATCCTTGATATCCACAGCGCGTTCACTGAGATACCTGTCATCCATCATTTCAAAACTGCGAACATGTTCCTGGGCCACATGCGCCAACGCTCCCTGAGCCCAGGCACCCATGCGGATTTGCTCTACGACTTCACGGCCAAGCGCATCGTCATCAAGCATATGGAGGTACACATTAAACAACTCGCGCTCGCCTTCGGGCATATGGCCAGCAGTTTTTTCATAGAGAGCGGCAATGTCAGCACGCACGGCAGCCAGAGAATTATTGAAAAGCTCAATCTCATGGTCGATATCGACAGCCTGGCGCTTAGGCACATGTCGTAAATCCGCGGGCGGAAAGACGACTACCGCATGACCGATAGCAACGCCGCTGGATCCGGATATTCCTGAGAACGCGGTGTCTGCGATCTTGTGGCCGGAGGGACTCGTGCCCTCGATAGCTCCAGTGGCCTCGGCGTGAGCAATAACCCCGGCCAGCTGCGCTGATAGTGTAATAAGAAATGCCTCTTCGCCTTCATCAAATCGACGACGCTCCCGATTTTGCACCACCAGCACACCGAGCACCGACCGGTGGTGAATAATGGGTACCCCAAGGAATGATTTGAAAGGTTCTTCGCCAGTTTCCGGCAGGTAGTGAAAACTGGGGTGTTGATCGGCCTCAACCAGATTTACCGGCTCGGCCTGCTTGGCGACCAGCCCAACCAGACCTTCTCCGACAGCCAGACTGACATGTCCAACGGCTTCCTGCTTCAAACCTTCCGAAGCCATTAGCACGTGACCATTGATATCGGAATCCAGCAGGTAAATCGAACAGACTTCCGTATCCATCGCCTCGCTAACACGGGTAACAATAATATCCAGCGCTGACCTGAGATCTCTGGCCGAGTTCACTGCCTGCACAATGCTGCGCAATCTTTCCAGCATACTCCTGTTCCAATGACTGGGAGCCGGTGACCAATTCACTGCGCAGAAAGAGGGGCCTTCTACTGCGGCACTCTGGGAAACCAAAGCTCTGTTATTATTTTTTTATGTACAGGCGCATCGGCTTGCGAAGCTCCTGTAGGGCTTTCCGATATACTTCACGCTTGAAATCAATGACTTCATCTACCGGGCGCCAGTATTCCACCCAGCACCAAGCATCGAATTCCGGTTTCACACTCCTGCCGAGATCAATTTCCGACTCAGCGGCCTCAAGGCCCAGCAGAAACCATTTTTGCTTCTGACCAATACAAACCGGCAGTGAATTCTGCCTAATAAAATTTCTTGGCAAGCGATAACGCAACCAGTCCCGAGTCTGGTGAAGAACACTCACCTGTTCCTTGTGTAATCCAACCTCTTCGCCAAGCTCGCGATACAGCGCTTCTTCCGGTGATTCTCCGGGTTTGATTCCACCCTGGGGGAACTGCCAGGCGTTCTGGCCGACTCTCTTCGCCCACAGCAGACTACCCTGTTTATTACAAATGACTATTCCGACGTTGGCGCGGAAGCCCTCTTCATCGATCACCTACTACAACCCTTAGACTCAAACAAACTCATATTGTTTCACAGATGGGACGGGCGGATCAATGTCACAAATTCAGTAGCTCTTATTTTATCGTTTTATTTTCAATAAGTTAGCAAACCCACAGGGCTCGTTCTCCGCACTCCCGCTGCCGCTCGCAACTGCTTTATACCCTGGCAAATGAGTATAATGCTGATTTTTACACAGGGATTCACCGTCATCATGCCGCTAGCCATTTTCGACCTCGACAACACCTTGCTGGGCGGAGACAGCGACCACGCCTGGGGAGAATTCCTGATCTCTCATGGACTGGTGGACAGCGCCAGCCACAGGGCCAAAAATGATGAGTTCTACCATCAGTATACCGAAGGCAGACTCGATATAGACGATTATGTCCGATTCACTATGGGGCCAGTTTTGCATTGCTCCTTTTTGGAGCTGAATGAGTTACACCAGCGGTACATGACGGAGTATGTCAGACCCATGATGCTGCCCAGGGCCGCAGAGCTTATTGAACGCCACAAAAAAGGTGGTGATATCTGCCTGATCATGTCAGCCACTAACTCCTTTATAACCCGACCTATAGCCGACGAGCTTGGAGTACACGAGCTGCTGGCTACCGAGCTAACGATAGAGGGTGACCACTATACAGGGGCTATTTCAGGAGTGCCGTGCTTTCAGGAAGGCAAGGTGACACGCCTTCAGCAGTGGATTGAATTAAAGAATGATAAGTTTAATATTAAGGAGAGCACTTTCTATAGTGACTCATTCAACGATTTGCCCTTGCTACGAGCGGTCGGGGTTCCGGTCGCCGTGGATCCGGATACCAAACTGCTTGATTACGCGCAGAACAATGAATGGCAGGTGATGAGCCTGCGGTAGCCATAGATGCAACGATAATGGCCGTAATCGAGCTGCTTAAAAACGAGGCTAGTCTCGATTGAATTGAATATCGACAATCAGGTCATCTGCGATCTGTTCGAGTTCATTTTGCAAGTCGTCAAGATTCAGGTCGAGCGGAATTTTCAGACATGCCTCGGCATTGAAAAGAGTCTCACCCGACATCGGCGCTATCGTGCATTCGGTTTGCAGTTCTTCTACGTTGACGCGGTGCTTGGCGAGTGCCGCCGAGATTTCCCTGATGATACCCGGTCGGTCATTGCCTACCAGACTAAGGGTCAAAGATTGGCTAATATCACCCTGGACCTCTTCGCTGACCCGTTCAATTACCAGTTTCAGGCTATCAGCCAGAGACTCCAGTTCAGTGACAAGCCGCTCTACCTGGTCATCAGGTACACTGACGCGCAGAATGCCGGCAAATTTGCCAGCCAATTGTGACATGCTGCTTTCCAGCCAATTGCCGGAGTTACGGGAAACAGTATTCGCCAATTGTTCCACCAGTCCGGGCTTATCGTCACCTATTGCGGTCAACACCAGGTACTTCGTCATGATTTAATCCTTGCTAGAATAATCCAATCTGTTTATCGAGCAATTCTTTCATTGATGTATCCTTAAAAACAAGGATCGAATCGGCGATCGGTGTGATCTGCCGATCAATATAGAATTCATGGTCTATCGGCGATCGCAGAAATTTCCTTGGCTCGGGACCGTTCACAGTCATGACGTACTCGATCCAGCCACCCTGTTCAGGCATGTCCGACAATCCCCGCTCTGCCCTCATCCTGGCCTCCTTTCGAGCAGCTTGAACATGAGGCGGAATATTCTTTTCGTAGTCATCGAGTCTACGACGCAATCGCCTGCGTAGCGGCAGTTCTTTATCATACTTTCCCTGCTCCAGATCAATCACCGTCTGAAGGATATATTCCTCGAATGGCTGATCCAGAAAAATACGTTCATAAAGCTCTCTCTGAAACCGTCTGGCTAACGGCGACCAGTCGCTTCTCACCGCCTCAAGTCCCTTGAATACCAGCCTGTAATCCTGTTGGTTTGGACCAGATCGTAGCAAGCCTGCATAACGTTTTTTGCTGCCAGTATCAGTTCCGCGAATTGTAGGCATAAGAAACTTGTGAAAATGCGTTTCAAATTCTATCTCCAGACAACTGTCTATCTGCATCTCCCGAGCCAATTTTTCAATCCACCACTTGTTAAGACGATTTGCCAGATTCTTGCCGATAGCGTCTACCGCATCTGCGGGCGTTTCGGAAATGAGGACAAAAACGGAATCGGTGTCGCCATAAATGACCTGATAACCGCATCGTTCGATAAAACCCTTACTTTCCTTGATGATCTGGTGACCACGGCGAGTAATCGAGCTAACAAGACGCGGATCAAAAAAGCGGCAATGGGTTGTGCCGAGCACTCCGTAGAACGAATTCATGATTATTTTTATCGCCTGAGATAACACCTTGTTGCCGCTGGCCTTTGCTCGATCCCGAGCCTGCCAGAGGTTTTCAATCAAATTCGGCAGTAGAAAATTCGACCGTGAAAATGCTCCACCGTCAAAGCCGTCAATAGGATTTGCCTCTACCTGTCCCTCAACAAGGGCGAGCGGATCGACGTGGAACGTGCGAATGATACTTGGATAAAGGCTTTTGAAATCCAGCACAATCACGTGCTGGTAAAATCCGGGTACGGAATCCATCACGTAACCGCCCGGACTGAGAATCGGATTTTCGATCTGCCCCAGCGCCGGAGCTACATAGCCTGCGCGATGCAAGCGGGGTAGGTAAAGAAAATCGAATGCAGCTACCGATCCCCCGTAACGGTTCATCTCCAGGCCGGTCAGAAGCGTGCGCTCAATCGCGAACTCGACAAGCTCCTCTTTGCTAAAGATCTCCCAGACCAATTTGCAGTCCTCAAGGTTATAGCGAGCCAGCGCTGGCTTGTCAGTCTCGAACAGGTGGGTAATTTCCTCACCTCTCTGGTCAACGTCTTCTACCAGCTTGCCGCGGGCCAGTACCTCCCTTGCAACATAATCCAGTGAAAAGTTTTCAAAACTATAGGTGGCCGTCCGCATAAGCTCAATGCCGTCGAGAATAACCCTGCCAGGCACCGTGACAAAATAACGGTCGCTATTGTCTCTCGCCTGACGCCATGTAACTGCTTCTCCGTTGCGCCCAAGATCAAAGGACAGATTGAGGCGATCACAGGTCTCCTGCAAATACCTGAGGTCAAAGTTGACAACGTTCCAGCCTATAATCACATCGGGGTCATAATCGTCCAGCCATTCAAAGAAGGCTCGCAAGAGTGCGACCTCATCAATAAAAAACCGCAGTGATTCGTTTGATTGACTCCTGCCGCTTGCATCTACCATGAACACAACTTCATGGTTCTTTGCATAGACTCCAACAGAGTACAGTTGGGGAGCACCCTGGAACCGGGTTTCAATATCAATCGAAATGCAGGAAAGACGTGGCTTGTAATCGTAAGATCTAAGCTGTGGGTTTTCGCAGTCAAAGTGTCGACGCTGTTTTTCTACAGATCCCTCTACTTGAATTCCCCCGGTCACAAACCTTTCCATCAAAAACCTGTCAACAGGTCTGACGTCGGCTTCGTAAACAACAACGTTCTGCGCTGCGAGAATATCCCTGGCCTCATAGACTGCGCGTTGCGAGGTAAAGTACAGCACCGAGATCGGCTGGCGTTGAAAATTCCGCAAGGACGAGTTTGCGTGGCGCCAGCCCGATAGGCGTGATAATGCTTGTCGGGCTCCAGGCAGATCGCTCGCTGCAATAAAACAAACCCATTCCTGATCGCGAAGGACGAGCCGCACCGGGCCCTCGTCGGTAACGGCCCAGTATATGAGCTCCAGCCTGCCATCGAGCTCACGCTGCTGTCTTGTGAGTATGAATCCGGCAATAGTCAGAGTTGATTCGACGGCGACGGGCACAGTTTTCACTCAAATTGCAGTTTGCTGCCAGGGGTCCGAGATCGATGACCTCCCATGAACAGACAAGTATAGCCAAAAAAAAAGCCGGTCTTGCGGCCGGCTTTTCCCTTATATGTCTCTCTTTCGGGTGCGTTATACGCGGACCCTGCGAGGCCACTGGGCAGGATTCTCCCAGTAGCTGACTTTTTCAGGCATGTCCTCTGCAGCTGGTTGCACATTGCCATCGACATCAGTGACTCGCGATACAATAGTGTGTTCACCAGGCGCGGGATTTTCCCAGTTAAAACTGAATAGTTTCCAGGAGTACTGACTATTGCGAGGATTCATTTCTGCCCGTTGCCAGGGTCCGTCGTCAACCTTGACTTCAACACTGCGAATCGCAGTGCCGTCGTTCAGGACGAAGCCCTGAATGCGGTATTCGTTACCCATGCGGACTACCCGGGCAATTGTTGATTTCAGGTTGATCGTTGTTACAGAGTTCTCCACCCAGCGTTCCACGCCGCCCACAACTTCCTTCTTCAAGGTTACGTAGTCTCGCCCCATGAAGCGTCCCATATAACGGGTATCCTGCACGTGAATCTGAGTCAACCACTTGACATTGGCGACACCGTACCAGCCAGGAACGATCAATCGCAGCGGTCTGCCATGATACAAAGGTAGTGGCTCCCCGTTCATCTCGAAGGCCAGCATATTCTCCTGACGCATGGCATCAGGGATCGCAAGGCTGCGAGCAAAGGCTTTGTCAACTTCCGCTCCGCGAATTTCCTCGCTGCCAATATCTCCACCAAAAAATACCACTTCCTTGGCGCCGTCCTGAATACCCGCCTGCTCCAACAGGCTTCGCAGGGATACTCCTCGCCAGCGGGCATTGCCCACCAGTCCGTTCATTATTGTCTCTCTGTTCCCGCCGCACTCCCAGCCAGCGTCCAACTCAACTACATCCCGACCCATAAGATCCTGCAGACTCAGCTCCATGGGGTTATCGACCATACCAGTGATACGCAGGGAGTAGCTCGACAAGTCGAGTTCCGGCTGACCGTAGTGCTGGACCACGTAAAACTGATCGCTGGAACTGTAAAACGAGTTTATCTGTCGAATATCCTGAAAATAAGTGCCGCCCGCACCTTTATCGCGGAGCCTGAACGTATCCGGTATATCGGTGAACGGAACCAGTTCCTCTCCCTGTGCCAGCGCTGGCATAACCCAATTCGGAAAGACTGCTGCCCCGGTAGCCAACACGCCGCCGCCCACTGCACCCTTTATCAAATCTCTTCGACCTTCGTCTTCCGGTTTCATCACGATCCCCTCATTTTAATTATTAAGTCGCGTCATATCCTGCTGCGAATCTTCAAGCCAAGCTTAATATTCGATATGGTTACTCCGACCTTGACTGAGCAACAATAACACAATTGTGGAATCAGTCCACATTACAAAGCAATGGACTACCAACAAGCAAAAGAGTATCTACTTGGCAAACCCGAGGCGGTAGAAGGTTATCCCTTCTATCCAAACATCCTTGTCCCGAAAATCAGAGGCAGGATGTTCGCTACCTTGAGCGAGCGCATGGGTATCGTAGAGATGAATTTGAAATGTGATCCTGACGAGGCGTCGGCATTAAGGGACATCTTCCCGGCAGTCAGGCCCGGTTACCACATGAACAAAAAACACTGGAATACCGTTACTCTGGACGGCAGTATTCCCGTCAACGAGATCCGCAGGATGATCGATAACTCGTATATTCTAGTAGTGAAAAATCTGCCGAAAAACGCCCGAGCTGCTCTACTCGCTCAGCTATAGCCAGATAATCCTCAAATTAACCGCTTCAGCGCACTGATCACTCAATTTTGCAACCGTAACCTATTATTACTAATTTGCAGCAGCTTCTGAATCATCTATAAGAATCGAAAAGCGGTTAACTCGTTACAGGCCTTGTGTTAGATTCTGAGGATATAGCGCAAGGGGGGTATCTGTCAGGGTAGTGACATACTTTCGCCTGACATCAGGTACTTGTTGAAAGAACAAGCGCACGCTGGCAACTCCCGAATTAACACTAATCAGCATCAGGGGCATCGTCAGATTGATTCTGCCTGCAAACCAATGAATAACCAGGAAAGATCGAAGTTTTCGCCCGCTACGATAAATGTCAAGCGAAGCATTCGCCGGCTGCGCCTGCGCAAGGGCTACTCAATGAACGAAGGTGCCAGCCTGCTGGGAATCTCGCGCAAGCAGCTTGAAGACATCGAAACGGTTCGCAACTATGGTTGTCATCTTGACCTGGAACTGCTTGCCAAGATCAAGGTCATCTATGGAGTTTCTCTGGATGATATTTTCGGTCAACTGCCAGCGGATTATTACTCTGACTACTATGCTCGGCCCCGCAAGAAGCTGAAAGAATTATAGAATCCTGTCGAAATCATCCGACCAATAATTCTTAATTTATCTCTATCGCAAACAGAAGCATAAGCCCCAATGCGCATATATTAGCGGTAGAGAGGGATTTAGCGGCTGCCTTGAATTTCGTGTATAATCGCTCTTCACCCCTGAAATTCAGAAGTAGGCAGTTATGGCAAACAAAGCAAAGAAATCCGCACCCGTGGCGAGTCGCGATGATCTGGAGCAGCATATTGCAGAGTTCCTGAAAGCTGGCGGCAAGGTGCAGAAAATACCCTCCGGTGTCAGCGGTCAGACCTCCACCAGCGGCCCTCGGCAGATAGTGCTAAGCCATAAATCCAGCTAAATGGCCTTGATTGACTTCGCCAGCAATTCTCTGTCAGTCCGATCTTAAACTGGCAGAGATACGCCACAAACCCTGCATTATCTCTATTTTTTTCCTATTGAGACGGCCTTACAGCAGGGCGTTAGAGCTGTTCCACCTGATAACCCCTGGCTTGCAATAAACTCAACAGTCCGTCGTCGCCGACCAGATGAGCAGCCCCGACTAACACGAACTCTGTTCCGTCTTCGCTAAACATTTGTTCAATCAACGGTAGCCAATTCTGATTTCGTTCCAGGAGCAGAGAATTGTACAGATCTTCTGACTCCGAACGCATAGAGTCGACAAACAGTTCGGCCAGTGCCTGCATGTCTCCTTCTCGCCAGGCCCTTATCAGGTCTTCCATACTGCTGGATATTTCTTCCAGCTCGTCGAGTGATAGCAATATGAATTCGCTTTCGTTGCCCTCGCCCATATTGGCGATATAGTTGATTTGTTCCTGAACCGATTCCAGCTCACCGACACGCTTGGCGTCGCCGATAGCTCGATTATTGAAATAGACATCGACACCCTGAGGGGTAAAGCCCAGTTTCTGAAATTCAAATATTTGCAGAGTGCTTACCACCAACCCCGGTTTAAATTTTTCCATCATCATGATCGGCATACCTACCGTGGCGAGGTGGCTGGCCAGAGATTCATAAGCTTCCTTGTTCAGCACCGTTTGGAGGGTGCGAGAATCGCTGTAAGTCAACTGTTGCAGCAAACTGGCCTGAACCGCCATATCATTCATCGAGCTCACATCAGTTTCGAAAAACAGTCTCTCTGAATCTGCGTAAGCCTGGTCATACTCATCAGGCAGCGGATAGTCATCGGGTCGCAGCAAATGAACCGTACCTCCGAGATAAACCTTGTTGTCCCCGGAAGTTGCAACCCAGACCGAGGAATCGGCCTTCGCATTCATAGTTACAAAGAAAAAGAGCGTTACCAGGACTTGTAAAGTCACTGGAGAAACGCAGTCAATCATTAGAGCTTTTCTGAGAGACATGCTGTGTCCTGTTACCTGTGATGGTGTTGGGCTAAACTTAGCATGGCTTTGAAACGCGAAAAAGTCGAAGCGAGCTTAATTGATACTCTAATCACCACTGTACAGGATCATTTCATTGGCCACATTGTTGTTCAGACTTCGCCATGTCCCTGAAGACGAGGCAGAGGAAGTTCGAGCCCTGCTAGAGCATCATAACATTGATTTTTACGAAACCTCCGCTGGCAACTGGCGAATCTCGATGCCGGCAATATGGATCAAAGATGACGAAAAGCTTGCCCAGGCCATGCAGTTACTGGACCAGTATCAGCAGACCAGATACCTGACCGCAAGAACGCGATACGAACAACTTCGTAAGACTGGCGAACATCGAACCTTATGGAAAAACTTTCGCGATGCTCCGCTTAAAGTTGCTTTGTATCTGACTACAGCTTTTTTCGTTTTGTACCTTTCGATTCGGGTATTTCTCTCTCTCGGCTAACGACGCGCATAAAAAAAAGGCCCGAAGACGGTAACATCATCAGGCCTCTGAAATTTTCAATTCCGGCACTAAAGCCGGGGATATTATATCAGGCGATTTCCCGATACATGGGGTCAAAATCGAAAGCTAGTTCTTCCTCCAGATAAGAGAACTCCCAGTTTTCCTCATCAACCCCCAGAAACTTCATTGCCACTTCACGTTTATTGACTCTGACAACCTGCACCGGCAGAGCTGGCATGGAGTCATCCCAGCCTTCACCGTGCAACCTAGCATCCAGTTCCATCATGGGAAACAACGAGACTTCTTCATCCAGACTGAGAGAGAGCCCACCATGAGACATTTCATGCACCTGTCCGGTGACAACTCCCAGCAACGAATGGGACAGACTGACCCAGAACTGAACGGGCACTCGCTTGTGCCTTCGGCGTTCAATCATTTGCATTTGATGCATTAACATTATCAATACCACGTATCTTGTTTTGACTGATGCAGTCTAGGGCATGGAATCGATCGAATGATGTGATGTGCTGCACACTAGCCCATGGATCCATGTGAACTGCCGCACAGAAATTGTGTCTATTTGATAAATTTCCTCAAGAATCGCAAAAAACTGACGCCGAATCTGTTACCCCCGGGAATAGGCCTGCGGCTTATCTTGCCCCCAAAAAATACTCGCTTCCTGGCGAATACCGGGTACCGAAAAGTTACCTTGAAGTTTACTTTGACAGGATTTCCGGGCTGGGATATAAAACTACTGACTTGTTGTAGAAGGCTCTAACAGGGGGAGCTTTCGTACATTCGATTACCACCCTGACTGTCAAGGAGGTGATCCCATCAATAGTCAATCTATTAAGGGAGCCTCCGGTTATCGCGCCTGATCAACCGAAGCATTTCGGTTAGATTAAGTATGCTTTAACTGGAGTTCGCTCCCATAGGCTGAAAGTCCCGTTATCGGCGCAGGTCGATAGCGGGATTTTTGTTTGTAGGTCAAGTCAAGAATCGTTCAGTGCACTCGCTTGCCGAGATAACTGCGCAATCGGGGCGGGAAGCGGCGCTGCAACAGGAGTTGCTGCAACTTCCACTGACGGTCTGCGGGAATATCTTTCAGGAAACTCGCCTGATTAGCTTGCAGCACAGCCAATGGAACTCCATCGCCATACAACACCCGGTTGCTGGCCAGACGCGGCAGACGACTGTCTGGGGAGAGTAACCCCAACAAATTAAGAGGGTCTGCAGCCGCCAGTGTGACATATTCCTGTTCTCTTTCGTTTCGCCGTTGCCTGGAGATCTTGCGTATTCCGTCAACGGTATCACTGTAGGCAAATTGTTCACCGCTCACCCCCGCGATAAACCGACCACCGCGGACGTTGCCCTGTAGTTCCATGCGCCGCAACACCCGCAACAACTCACGCCAGGGCGGTGCGATGATCTCGCGCTCAAGAATTTTTCTGAATAGGACTCCCCAACGCTGCAAGTAGATATGTATGAGTCGCTCCAATTGGTCTTCCGTCAAGCTGCCATCGCTTCTGTGGTTATTGCGACTAAGCTGATCATTAATGGCAAGCAACGACCAGCGGCCAGCGTCTTCTATGCCAAACATGGCGCGCCGCCTGTTCCTGGAGCGGGGACTGGGTTTTCGGTCACCGGGTGTCAATAATGCCCGTAATCCTGTGAAACTGTCGCTGGTCGCCCTGCCCAGACTGACCAGTTCTGCCAATCCAACTTCTATCTGGGCGCGCAACAGGCCGGTGCGGTTGCGGATATCGGCAACGAAACTGGCACCATGCTCACGCAGGTCTCGCTGTATAAGCTTCGCCTCATTTCCGGCCTGCAGTTCGTCAATACTGCCCTTGTATGCTGCCGCCAGCGCCTGCCACAGATCGAGGTTCTCTCTGCTGGCCAATACTATTGGTGTGCTGCGGATCGGACCCGGGTTGCGCCGCTGTTCTTCACCGGGTCTTGGTGCTGTCGGGGTGAACCGTCCCCAGGCGATACGACCGCTGATACACAGGACATCAAGCCAGCTCGGGTCATAATCGCGGATACGCGCGGGAATAATATCTGCTTCCCAGGCTGCTGCAGGAGCGGCAATACCATCCAGTAAAGCCAGACTGGCCTGCAATCGAGTCTGGCCATCGATCGAATACCGCAATAAGTCAGGCCCATTGCCCTCGGATTCGGTCTGCAACTGATGCAATTGGAACAGATACAGCAAGTAATCCTGCAGCGATACCGGCTTGATCGCCTTGCGATGAGCATCGATGGTGTAGCGATGGATTCTTTGCAGCAGTCGCCTTTCGCACCATTCGACACTATCAGTCTGGGGTGCCGCCGCGATCGCGGTAAAGTTTCCACGGAATGCATAGCCTTCAACTTCCAGAGCTAGCAGGGCAGCATCGATCGCAGAATCTGGCAGTCCGCACTGAGCGGCAAGCAATCCCGCGGTAACAGGACCCGAACCCTCGAGTCGCCCGCGTACAATTTCCCGAACGGCATCTTCCGATTGCCAAACCTGACGTTTAAGTTCTTCCGGAAGGTCGGGACTCGGTTCGAACCGGGCCTTAGGGTAAGCAGCGCGGAACAATGGCAGCTTTTCAGCGGCAATCCATAGTGGGCCACCAGGCGAGCCGTTTCCAATTACCTGACAGACACGTTGCTGGGACATCAACTGTTTCATAAAGGCGCTGTAATCAAACTTGTCGACTTCGCCAGCGGTCAGGTAAAACAGGCTCAACAGGGCATCGTGTAATTCGTCAGCATTGTTGACCATCGGCCAGGCTTGCTCTCTAACCAGCCGAATCGCTTCGGGGTCCAGCACTGCCAGATTGCCAGTTTCAGCCGGGTCCAGCCAGCTGCGGTTCTTGATAGCGTTGGTGCGCCGCTCCTCGAATGGTGCATCATCGAGAAAAGCATAGGGTCTGGCGTTAATGATTTCCTGCGCAAACGGCGAGGGTTCGCGGAGATCCTTGGCTACCAAATTCAACTCCCGGCGTTCGATACTGCCGATGAGTTCGGTTAGTTCTTCGATATCCATCGCTTCGGTCAGGCAATCATGAATAGTCTGGTTGACCAGCGGATGATCGGGAACTTCACGCTTACCCTGAATATTTTCGAAGCAGGCAATCTGGTCGGGGAAGACATGGGCGACCAGGTCTTCAGCATCCATGCGCTGAAACTGCGGCGGTACCCTTTTGCCTGCTCTATTGCGCTGGATTGCCAATGACCGGGTCGCATTCCAGCGCCAGCGCACCTCGAACATTGGTGCATCCAGCAAGGCTTGCACCAGAACATCTCTGAGACTGCTGCTCTGCAAATAATTGTAAACCTCTTGCAATTCGAAGCTGTGCACTGAGCCCAGAGAAATCACGATGCTGTCTTCATTGGCCGCTGCCTGCAGCTCGAAGTTAAACGTGCGGCAAAAACGCTTGCGCAGAGCCAGGCCCCAGCCCCGATTTACCCGACTGCCGAACGGAGAATGTATGACCAGGTGCATATCTCCCACTTCATCGAAAAATCGCTCCATTACCAGGTTTTCCCGGGTTGGCATCTCCCCGAGTGACTGCAACCCGGCGTACAGGTACTCGACCAGTTGCTGCGCGGCATCGTGGCCTATACCGGTCCACTCCATTACCCGGGCGATGGTCTGTTCCTGCGAACTCTCGAGCAGGCTTTCCGCGACCTGGCGCCGCAGGCGAGATACTGCTTCTGAAAGTTCACGGGTTCGACCCGCCCCTTCGCCGAACCAGAACGGTATGGTCGGGGGCATGCCCTGGGCGTCTCGCACTCTCACTTTCAACCCATCCACTTTCAGTAGTTGCCAGCTGTGGGTGCCCAGGGTGAACACGTCACCCGGCAACGCCTCAAGGGCAAAATCTTCATTCAATGAACCGACGACCGTATTTTCCGGATCCAAAACCACCTGATAGTCGAACATGTCCGGTATGGCTCCGCCGTTTGTCAACGCGATCAACCCACTGCCCCGACGCGGGCGGATGCGATCGTTAATTCGGTCCAGATGCAGATGTGCGCCACGCCGTCCCCGCCTTGTGGTATAGCCCTCGCTCAACATCAGAACGATTTCATCAAATTCCTCACGGCTGAGGTCACGGTACGGATAAGCATTGGCAAACAACTGGAATAGCCGATCACCACTAAAGGCCAGCTCCGTGTCCGAGTCTGCCGAGCCTGGAGCGGAAACTTCCGCCACGATCTGCTGGCTGAGAATGTCCAGCGGTTTTTCCGGCATAACGATGCGGTCCAACTCACCGCGACCGACACTCTCTAGCAGTGCCGCGCATTCAACGAGGTCGTCACGCGTGAGGGGAAACAGGATGCCCTTGGGTGTGCCGCCAACCGAGTGTCCGCTTCTGCCCACCCGCTGCAGGTAGGTTGCTATGCTCTTTGGGGATGCGAACTGCACCACCAGATCAACCGAGCCCACGTCTATGCCGAGCTCCATAGATGCCGTGGCTACCAGGACTTTAAGCTCCCCGGCTTTCAGGCGCTGTTCGGCGGCATGCCTGTGATCCTTGCTCATGCTGCCATGGTGAGAGCACACGCTCCCTTCTCCCAGCCTCTCCGTCAGGGCCAGGGCAAGACGCTCTGACAGGCGGCGGGTATTGACGAATACCAAGGTGGTGTCGTGACTCTCGATCAATTCCACCAGACGCTGGTACAACTCACCCCAGACTTCATTGCTCATCAGAGCGGAAAGAGGCGAGCGAGGAATTTCCAGACTGAGGTTCAACGCGCGACGATGACCAGAGTCGACAACTACGCAATCAGCGCTGCCATCATGGAGATTGGCATTGCCAACCAGGTAAGCGGCTACCAGTTCGATGGGCTTTTGGGTGGCCGACAGTCCGATGCGCTGCAATTTTGCACTCGCCAGCGCATCAAGCCTCTCAACAGAAAGCGCCAGGTGCGATCCGCGCTTGTCGCCGAGCAGGGCATGAATTTCATCGATGATAAGCGTTCGGGCGGTGCTCAGCATGGCTCGACCGCTAGCGCTGGTGAGCAACAGATAGAGTGATTCAGGGGTGGTAACGAGTATGTGGGGCGGGTTTTTCGCCATCTTCTGCCGCTCGTTTTGCGGCGTGTCCCCGGTCCGCACTGCAACGCGAATATCCACGGGAGGATTACCTTCCCGATGCAATTGTTCGGCGATGCCGTTCAATGGAACTTCAAGGTTGCGGTAAATGTCGTTACTGAGAGCTTTGAGGGGAGAGACATAAACGACTTGCACACCATTGGGCAAAGGCTGCTTTTGACCCCGTTCTATCAGAGCATCGATAACCGCATAGAATGCAGCCAGCGTCTTGCCACTGCCGGTGGGTGCAGCTATTAGCGTATGTCGACCCTGCTGTATTGCTGGCCAGGCCTCAGTCTGGGATGACGTAGGTTGTCCGAATTGGTTTTGGAACCAGTCACGACAGGCTGAATTGAATAGACTGAGGGGCATGCTCGTTCAATACAAGAGTACTGTGGAAACATACAGTCTATAACTTTTCTCTCCTGCTGGTACAGCCGTTAGTCGGCATCCCGGTCAACGCAATACACGATGTGCCCAGATTCACTGCTTCCTTCGCAGTCTCCTGCAGCTTAGCTGTTAATTTGCAGGAGAGAGGTCCTCTGTCGACCGCCTTGTTGTTTTTTCGGTAAAGAGTCGCATAATAGACAGCACTATGCAGGAATCTCGAGAAAATAGCGGCTTGCTTAAGGACCGGGCACGCCTGCCGGAAAAAATAGGAGCAGGTGTCTCGATGTTCTGGCGGGAAAACCGTCAATTCTTTTTGCTGCTTGGCTGTATCGTGTTCTTCAAGAGCGCTATTGCCGATTTGAGCTCCATTTCCGGCGCTTCGATGCAGCCGACTCTGCTGGATGGCGACAAGGTGTGGGTCAACAAGTTGGCCTATGACGTCAAAATTCCTTTTACCGAGATCTCGCTTGGCTCGATTTCCGATCCCAAACAAGGGGACATTGTGATCATCGATTCCAGGGAAGCCGGAAAACGTCTGGTCAAGCGCATAGTCGGCCTGCCCGGCGACACTATTTTCATGCAGAACAACACGCTGGTGATTAACGGCGAACCTGCGGACTATCAGGTGGTCTCCGAGGAAGAGAACGCGACAATCATTCTGGAACAACTCACCGAGCACTCTCACCAGGCCAAGCTCTCCACCAGTTACTTTAGCCGTACCATGCGCAATTACGGTCCGGTGGAAGTGCCGCATGACAACTACTTCGTGCTGGGTGACAACCGCGACAATAGCGCCGACAGTCGGGCCTACAGCTTTGTACCACGGGAGGAGATTATCGGTCGCTCCAATTCAGTCGTATTTTCGCTGGATTCGCAAAACCGTTATCTACCCCGCGGCGATCGCTTCATGGCAGGTTTACAGTAATTGCACTTATACTTTCTGCGCCCACCGGGTATGGAACATCGGGTTGATCCCGGCAACCCCGAATTCTAATGAGAGGTCAGGCAATGCTATACATGCGACTACTGAGATCGGCGGGTCTTGCGACTGCCTTGGCTTTGCTGTGGCTGGTCCCAGTGGTGCAGGCCCAGGATTATGTCTGGGCACCCGACTTCCCGGTCGGCGCAACCATTCCCGCTATCGAGGCACCGGATCAGAATGGCGTCACCAGATCCTTCGTTGATCTGGTAGGGGAAAACGGTTTATTGATGATGTTCAGCCGCTCCTTCGACTGGTGACCATTCTGTAAAGCTCAGCTCGTGCAGCTGACAGACATTCAAGACCGATTTTCCGCTATGGGAATCAACGTGGCGGCCATTACCTACGATCCCTTCGAATTCCTGAAGGAAGTGGAGCTGGATGAGGGCATCAAGTTCACTCTTCTTCAGGACGTGGGGATGCAACATGTCAATGTTTTTGGTGTTCTCAATACCACTGACTATGAGCCCGGCGATCGTGCCTGGGGAGTTCCGTATCCGGGCATATTTCTGATCAGCCCGGATGGAGTAATTCGCTTCAAGTTTGCGGAAGAGGGCTACCGCATCAGACCCGACTTTGACGACGTGCTGGAGGCAGCGGCGACCCTGCAATAAGCAAGGCATTGTGCGCGACGGGTGGGTGAGTCAGTGAATTGTGATTTTCCGTCCGGGGTCTGTGCGCGCTATTTCAGCTGCCAACGTCACCCGATAATAGCCACTGTCATTGGCTGTTCGCCGAAACTAAATACCCTGTATACTCTGGCCCCGTCCTAGACGATCCGCAAAGATCACCAACCCGTGGTCAGGTAATAGCGGGTGAAGCGATAAGTTTAAGAATTTCCAATCAGGACTCAATAATTAAAATGTTTGCATTGCAGTTGATCCGGCCCACTCGGCTTATATTGTTTCCGTCCCTGATCTTTATCTTTGCGCTTCTCCCCCTTACCCTGCGAGCCCAGCAGACGGAGGTGGAATTTCAGATCCCGCGAGTTACCCAAGCACCTGAAATCGACGGCGACATTGGTGAGCAGGAGTGGGCTGCCGCAGCGCGCGTCCTGCTGGATATCGAAACCAACCCGGGTGAAAACATTCCAGCCCCGGTGACATCCGAAGCCCTGATTATGGAAGATGGGGAAGTGCTCTACGTTGCCTTTATTTCGTGGGATCCAAATATTGATGAAATAAGAGCCTTTTACCGGGACCGAGACAACGTCAGAAACAACGACCAGGTCGGCATCGTGCTCGATACTTTCAATGACCAGCGACGCGCCTATGAGTTTTATGTCAATCCCTACGGCGTGCAGATGGACGCCATCAACGATGATGTAAACAACCGTTACGACAGCTCATGGAACGCGATCTGGGACAGCGCCGGTCGCATCAATGAGGATAACTACACCGTCGAGATGGCAATACCGCTCAAACAGTTACGCTTCACCGAAGGCCTGGACAGCCAGACCTGGGGTATAAATTTCGTGCGCCGCTATCCACGGGACCGCGATTACCGGATCAGCAACCGACCACGCAATCTCAATCTGTCCTGTTACCTGTGCGACATAGGCAAGGCTCGGGGATTTGCGGACATTGAGGCGGGTCGCAATCTGGAGGTGATCCCAACTGTCACAAGCAGCTACTCAGAAAATCGCCAACCGCCGGATGGCCAATGGATAGAGAACGATATTGATCCTCAGGCCAGCCTGGACGTTCGCTGGGGCGTCAACCAAAATCTTTATCTCAACGCCACACTCAACCCTGACTTCTCCCAAGTCGAAGCTGATCGTACTATCCTGGATACCAATACCACTTTTAGTATATTCGTTCCAGAAAGGCGAACATTTTTTCTTGATGGGGCCGACTATTTCAATTCATATTTGAATCTCGTGCACACCCGTAATATCGCCAATCCTGATTACGGGACCAAGTTAACTGGCAAGAGTGGCAATCACACCTATGGGCTGTTAACGGCCAATGACACCAACACCAGCTTTCTCATTCCTCGGAGTCTGGGCTCCAGCGTCGCCACTCTGGGGGAAGTGGAGAGTGATGTCTCTATCATGCGTTACCGCTACGACGTGCTGAACAATTCGGCAATCGGTGCCATTGTTACAGACCGCCAGGCAGATGGTTATCGCAATACAGTGACCGGTGTTGATGGTGTGTTTCAGCTGACTAATAGCGACACACTGACAGTACAAACGCTGCACTCTCAGTCCAAATATCCCGTCGCGATTCAGGATAGTTACAACCAGCTGCCGGAAATCAGCGATCAGACCCATGTAATTGATTATCGACACAGAGATCGGCGCTGGGACTGGTGGGTAAACTACGTCGATTACGGCGAGGATTTTAGAGCAGACCTCGGCTTCATCAATCAGGTGGATTTCCGTCGGCTTACCACACGAGTCGGACACACCTGGCGTTGGAATGACGATAATTTTTTTAGCCGTATCTGGTTCGCTGCGGACTGGGATAAAACCTACGATCAATCGGGGCTTAATCTGGAAGAGGAACTGGAGTTTTTCCTGGAAATGGACGGTCCATTGCAATCGCGATTAAGTGGATTGTTCGGGGGTAGTAAAACCTATTTTAACGGCAAATATTTCGACGAACAGTTCAACCAGGTGCGAATCAATTTCCGGCCTAACGCAGACCTGTTCCTTAATATGTATCTGCGAGTCGAGGATGTAGTGGACTTTGCCAATACCCGGCTCGGCCGATCGGTTCGTATCGGACCAGAAGTGACCTATAGCTGGGGGCCTCACTTGCAGATGAACCTGCAGCATACGCTGCAGGAATTCGATGTCGATGGTGGTCGCCTGTTTACCGCCAACCTGTCAGATGGGCGCATTACTTACCAGTTTAGCCCCCGCAGCTTTCTGCGCTTTACCCTGCAGTATGTGGATCAGGATCGTGATCCTTCACTGTATGTCAACTCGGTGCAAAGCCGTAATAAGACCCTCGCCACACAGCTGCTTTACAGCTATCGCATTGACGCGGCATCACGCTTTTTTATTGGCTATTCGGATTCCGGATTTCAAAACGATAGCTTTGATTCCATAGAGCAGACCAATCGCACTGTGTTCGCCAAATTTAGCTATGCCTGGCAACCCTGATGTTGCTGTCAATCCATTGTTTCAGCCGTTAAACTAGCGTCCTGCTCTGCACTACATTAATCGAGAGATAAGCGCCACGTGGGACAGCAAACCGCCCTTTACCAGAAGCACCTGGAGTCAGGTGCCAAAATAGTCGACTTCGCCGGCTGGGATATGCCGATCAACTATGGATCCCAGATTGAGGAACATAATCAGGTGCGCCAGCATGCCGGGGTGTTCGACGTTTCTCACATGACCGTTATAGACCTGGCTGGTGGCGAGGCGGAAGCCTACCTGCGTCATCTGCTGGCAAACGACGTTGTGCGATTGGATAAACCGGGAAGGGCTCTTTACAGCGCCATGCTGAATGAGGAAGGCGGCGTAATCGACGATCTGATTGTTTATCGTATGCAGCAGGGCTTTCGACTGGTGGTCAATTGCGCAACCCGCGAAAAAGATCTGGCCTGGATCGCAGCGCGCGCGAAAGATTACCAGGTCGACATATCCGAGCGTCCTGAAATGGCTATACTCGCTGTCCACGGACCCGAGGCCATCGAACTCACCTGCCAGATATTGCCGCAGGACCAGGCCAAGATAGTTGCTGCCCTGGGCAACTTTCACGGCGTCGAACTGCCAGGCGAATGGTTCATTGCCCGCACCGGCTATACTGGTGAGAAAGGGCTGGAGCTTATGTTTCCCGACACCATGGCGCCAGAAGTCTGGGATCGACTGCTTTCGGTGGGAATCAAACCGGTCGGACTGGGAGCCCGGGACACTCTGCGACTGGAGGCCGGAATGAACCTTTATGGTCACGATATGAATGAGTCTGTCTCACCGCTGGCAGCGAATATGGAGCAAACTATTGCCTGGCAGCCCGAATCGAGAAATTTTGTCGGTCGGGAGGCCCTGGAGCAGCACGTTGGCTTATGCGACCAGGGCATACTACCTGAGTTGGTGGGACTGGTGCTTGAATCCCGTGGTGTGCTGCGCGAAGGGCAAGCAGTAGAAACGGATAAAGGCACCGGTATCATCACCAGTGGCAGCTTTTCACCCACGTTGAAGCATTCCATCGCATTGGCTAGAATCCCTCGAGGCAGTGGTTCATGCACCGTCGATATTCGCGGCACGGTGACCCCGGTCCGGAAGGTTAATCCTAACTTCGTCAGGTTTGGTAAAAAAATTTTTGAATAACACTAATGGCCGCGCGCTGATCGCGCTAACGATGCGAGGAATCTCAATTGAGCAAGTTTCCTGATGATCTTAAATACACCAGTTCTCACGAATGGGTACGAGTGGAGGACGACGGCACGGTCACCGTCGGCATTAGCGATCATGCCCAGGACGCGCTGGGGGATATTGTATTCGTCGAGCTACCCGAGCCAGATGCTCAGATAGCCGCCAAGGATGAGGTCGCCGTGGTGGAATCGGTTAAAGCTGCATCAGACATATACGCGCCAATATCCGGAGAAATCATTGCTACCAACGAACAGCTGATGGACGCCCCGGAGACTGTGAATTCCGATCCCTACGGCGCAGGCTGGTTTTTCAAACTACGCCCCAATGACGAGAGGGAGTTGGAAGACCTGCTGGACGCAGAGGCATACCGGGAAATCTGCGAAGAAGAATAGCTATTCGATCGCAAGAAATTTACAATTTCATTTTTGCGGTACCCGCAGTCTCGTTACCAAAGAATACGCGCTCCTTTCTGCGCACTCGGCACTTTTGTCAGGATTCACGCGGCCAGCGCCTTTTATTCGAAACCAGATGAACAAAGCTCTACCTGACAGCCCGACCAAGATCAACGAGCCTCTTGAAGATCTTCAGAATAGCGTTGAGTTCATTCACCGCCATATTGGTCCCAGTGTCGAACAGATCCAGGCGATGCTTGAGAGCCTGCAGCTGAACTCTCTCGACGAACTGATAGAGAAGACAGTACCCGCTGCCATCAGAATGAAAGAAAAACTGGCGCTGGCTGCGCCGGTAAGCGAGGCCTCAGCGCTCACTCGGCTGCAAGAGCTGGCAAACAAGAACAAACCTGCCCGATCGTTTATCGGCCTGGGTTATTATGATACTCACACGCCCACCGTCATTCTGCGCAACGTACTCGAAAACCCGGGTTGGTATACCGCATATACGCCCTATCAGCCGGAAATTTCACAGGGTCGACTGGAATGCCTGCTTGCTTATCAGCAGATGGTGTTGGATCTCACTGCCATGGAATTGGCCAATGCCTCTTTGCTGGACGAAGCGACCGCAGCGGCTGAAGCGATGGCCCTGGCCAGGAGAGTCAGCAAGAACCGTCAGGCTAACGCGTTTTTTGTCGACCGGCTGTGCCTTCCACAGACCATAGATGTTCTCAAGACCCGCGCCGAATGCTTCGGTTTTGAGTTGTTGATTGGCGACGCAAGTAATCTGCCAACCGAGGGACTGTTTGGCGGCATCTTTCAATATCCTGGCGCCGACGGTGGTATCAGGGAACTCGACGCTGAAATTGAGCGGCTCCATAACCAACAGGCAATCGCGATCGTCGCTGCCGACTTGATGAGCCTTGCTTTACTGCGCGCACCAGGAGAAATGGGCGCTGATGTGGTCGTCGGTACAAGCCAGAGATTTGGTGTGCCGATGGGATACGGCGGTCCGCATGCGGCTTTTTTCGCAACTCGCGATCAGTATAAACGCGCCGTGCCGGGTCGAATTATCGGGGTATCTGTGGACAGCAGAGGCAAGCGTGCCTATCGCATGGCATTGCAGACCCGGGAGCAACATATCAGGCGCGAAAAAGCCAACAGCAACATCTGCACGGCACAGGTGCTACTCGCCGTGATAGCGGCACTTTACGCTATGTATCATGGCCCCAATGGATTGCGACGAATCGCCACCCGAATCCACAGGATGGCATCAATCCTGGCAAGCGGACTGCTCGAAGGCGGATTGACGCTGCTGCACAGCAACTTCTTCGATACCGTGAGCATTGGTCTTGATAATGAGCAACAGCAATCTGTCAAATCCCGCGCCGAGCAAGCAGGTATCAATCTGTGGTTCGGCGAGGGATATGTCAGCATAAGCCTGGACGAATGCACCACCGAGTCAGATCTCAGCGAATTGTGGAAGGTCATACTGGGCGACAGTGCCGAGTCGCTGTCTCTGGCGACAATCGACAATGCTCTGGTAGCCGCTGCAGGAGCACCGCATTTACCTGACAGCCTCAGGAGAGAGTCGTCTTATCTCGAACACCCCTGGTTCAACAGCTATCACAGCGAAACCGAAATGCTCAGGTACTTGAAACGACTGGAAAACAAGGATATTTCACTGACACACGCGATGATTCCACTGGGCTCTTGCACCATGAAACTCAATTCCAGCACCGAAATGATTCCGGTCACCTGGCCACAATTCAGTAAACCTCATCCATTCGCCCCTCGAGAACAGGTTACGGGATACCTGGAAATGATTGGCGAACTGGAGGTGATGCTGCGGGAAATAACCGGGTTCGACGCCATTAGCATGCAGCCCAATTCCGGTGCCCAGGGCGAGTATGCTGGCCTGCTAGCAATTCGCAAGTATCTCGATGCTCAGGGACAAAAACACCGGGATGTCTGCCTAATTCCCCAATCAGCCCATGGTACCAACCCGGCAAGTGCGCAGATGATTGGTATGAGAGTGGTAGTGGTCGCTTGCGACGAAGACGGCAATATCGATCTACAGGACCTCGCTGAAAAATCCGCTGAGTACGGCGCAAACCTCGCAGCCCTGATGATCACCTATCCATCAACCCACGGAGTGTACGAGGAAGACGTGCGAAAGGTGTGCCAACTGGTACATGAGCAGGGTGGTCAGGTATATATGGATGGCGCCAATCTGAATGCTCAGGTAGGCGTTTCAAGGCCGGCCGAGATAGGTGCCGATGTGTCCCATGTGAATCTGCACAAGACTTTCTGCATCCCCCACGGTGGTGGCGGGCCGGGAATGGGCCCTATCGGCGTAAAACAGCATCTGGCTCCTTATCTCGCTGGCCACTCGGTAGTGCCTCTGCAAGGTCTCAATGATAACAGTGCAGTTTCTGCGGCACCCTGGGGAAGTTCCGGAATACTGCCTATATCGTGGACCTACATCACGCTTATGGGAGCCGAGGGTCTGCTCAAGGCAACCCAGGTAGCCATCCTCAATGCCAATTACATAGCAGCGCGGCTGCGCGACCACTACCCGGTCCTGTACACCGGGCGTAACGGCATGGTAGCGCACGAGTGCATCATCGATTTACGACCACTCAAGCTGAGTTCAGGCATAAGCGAAGAGGATATTGCCAAGCGCCTTATGGACTACGGCTTCCACGCACCGACCATGTCATTCCCCGTGCCCGGCACGCTGATGATCGAACCCACAGAGAGTGAATCCCTATCTGAACTGGATCGTTTTATCGATGCCATGATACGGATTCGAGAGGAAGTGCGAAGAGTGGAGGCCGGTGAACTGGATGCTGAAAATAATCCGCTCCGGAACGCCCCTCATACCCTTGCTGATGTGATGGATGAGAACTGGGACCGACCCTATACGAAGAACGAGGCCGCGTTTCCCATGCCATTTCTTCAGGACAGCAAAGTGTGGCCATCCGTTAATCGTATAGATAATGTCTATGGTGATCGAAACCTTTTTTGTGCCTGTCCGACCATTGAAAGCTACCAGTAAACGTGAGCGCCTCGCGCTTATCTAACTTTCAAAGCAATCATTTCGCAATTACCTATTGCAGTCAAAGAGTCTTGTTTCAATAATCGGTTTCACAACAAGTGAAGGCGATTCGACATGCCACAGAAGAAAGAAAGTTACGAAATCCAGCTTGCAGGCAAGGCCAAACCCCGGGCACTTCTCATCTTCATGGATGGAACATGGAATGACGAAAACGGTCATGGCAATGATGGCGCGATAACCAATATCTACAAGATGTTTTCATCGCTCTCCGGCACTCACGTCTCCGATATCATCCCGCATCAGAAAAGCACAACCAGGCAACTGGGTCTTTATTTCCGGGGTATTGGCAACGACGAGGAAAATATCAGATCGATTGGTTACTATCAGGGAGCCTTCGGGGCCGGTGAACGAAATATCAGAGACCACGCATATGCCAGTATCTGCAAGCACTATCAGCCAGGAGACAGGATTTGTATTATCGGATATAGCCGCGGAGCTGCCAGCGCCAGGCTGCTTGCCACCAAACTTTATGAACACGGCTTGCCAAAAAAAGTAGATCTTCACTACCGACAGGTGAAAAACAAAATCAGCGGAGAGAAAGAATGGTTATTTTCTCATTACCGGGAGAAAGGCGAGGGCAGCTTTCAGGTCGACGTGAACTTCCTGGGGCTTTTCGACACCGTCGGCGCGTTTGGAATTCCGTTCAATGTTGGCCCGCTTAATTTTCAGAGAATTAATCTTTTTCGCGATCTGACAATTTCTCCCAATGTACAGCAAGCGATCCACCTCGTAGCCATCGATGAAAGTCGCGAACCGTTTGTGCCCACACTCGCCAATCACAGAGATAATGTGGATGAAGTCTGGTTTCCGGGAAATCACGGAGACGTCGGCGGTGCTTATCATGAAAGTCACCTCGGTAACATTGCCCTGGCCTACATGGCGAAGCGCCTGCAGGAATCACTGTCAGAACCGAAAGTCGAATTTTCCAGGCAGTTTGAAGGATATCTCGACTACGATCTTATGCGGGATGATTTTCACATTCACTATCACGGCGACGGATTCAAGACGGAACCACGCCGCATCCACGTGTTGCGCAATGAGCAGACCACGTCCTTGCCCGTCAAGGTCCACCATGCTGCAATCACCTTGCAGCATCAGGAACATTTCTTTCTCGCCGAACATTGCAACAGCTTTACCAAGCTGACGCCGATCAGATACGCTCCTGCAAACCTGAGGTCCGTGGGTGAAAACTATCTGCTGATGCAGTAGCGGCTACGAAGTCGCGGTAACGCTGGTATGGTTGCCGACTCTCGAAACAATAGTCCCGGTATTCCCTGTGCATCACTATGGGATTTCTATGACCACCGAACGCATTGGTCCGATAGCCGGACCAACGATACTCGACTGGCCTGTCGACCAGCCCCGCGCGCACTGGAGCCAATTCAATATCCTTCTGACAATCCAGTAACTGGCCTCCTGTTGGAACCATTTGCAGAGCCGGTTTACAGCGTTGCAGTGAACAGGAATATCCAAACCGGTTGATGAAGTACTCACCATAGTCGATGGCCGTCGTTTCCACGATCATGGCAAACCCGCCGCGGGAATAAGGACTGGCAAGGAGCTGTACCAAACAAGGCATTAACACATAGGTATGAAGCTGCACCCGAAAAGCTTTTAAACCGTGCAGTAGCCGGTTCAGATAGACGTGGAAGCAAGCTTCGTCGAGGAAATAAGGATCGGCGGGATCACCCTCCTGCAACAGTTTGAAAGTTCTGGAATGAAGTAACTGATTTTTTCGCCTGATCACGCGTGCCGTCCGTGGCTATAGTTTGACGCTTCTCAATCGACTATCGGAGCTCGCTGAAAGCCACGAGTCTCAAACCAAGTGTAGTCTGCCTGCAGAAAATCGCCAGTCCGGAGCTGGACGGAAAAGCGTCAACAGGAGGAATTGCCCATGCACCACTACCGCACTCCGCAAACGGCAATGGGCGCAACCAATTAGTCTCGTACGAGACGGGTTTTCACGGCAGTGCCGCTGACACTGACCATCATCATGCCGCCTTTCATACCTATCACCTCATAATCCAGGTCTATACCTACAATAGCGTCGGCCCCCAACATGCGTGCCTCCTGCTCCATTTCTTCGAAAGCGATCTCACGGGCATGACCGAGTTCTTCTTCATAGGCGCCAGCTCTACCACCGACGATATCACGCACCGCCCCAAAAATGTCTTTGAATATATTGGCACCAAGAATCGCTTCACCGACTACCACGCCGAGGTACTCGGTGACCTGTCTGCCCTCAATGTTTGGTGTTGTAGTCTTGATCATAATAACCTCGCCATTTGATAAGTGAATGTGAGTGTCTAAGAGACAGTATGCCAACAGCATGGGATTGCGCTAGTGGTCGGATCCAGAAACCTTGGAAGGAGCAAAACGTAGCAACAGGTAACCCAGACTTCCCGACAGCAATGAGCCGGCCAGAATACCAACCCGATCGTCGACGCCAAGAGCAGGTCCCCCCTGCTCGAATGCCAGCGATCCGATAAACAGGCTCATAGTAAATCCGATACCGCAAAGCATCGACACTCCGTAAACCTGCAGCCAACTCGCATCCTTGGGAAGCCTGGCAAAACCAAGCTTGATGGCAATCCACGAGAACCCCATTATCCCCAGTTGATTCCCGAAAAAGAGACCCAGAGCTATGCCCAGAGGAACCGGGTGCAAAAATGTCTCCAGCGTCAAACCGTCAAGGGGCACACCAGTATTGGCAAACGCAAACAGGGGCAGAATCGCGAACACGACAACCGGATGCAGGTCATGCTCCAGTCGCTCCAACTGGGTGCGTGACTCACCTGGCGGGACCCGGTAGGGTATAAACAGCGCGGCTACTACTCCCGCAAGTGTAGCGTGAACACCTGACTTCAATACTGCAGCCCAAAGCACCACGCTCAATAAAAGGTAGGGTGCCAGGTCGATTACCCCTCTTCGATTTAGCAGATAAAGCAGGACGATGACGCACAGCGCTGTTACCAGCGAAAAAATCGACAGGCTGGTCGTGTAGAAAATAGCAATGACTACAATTGCGCCGAGGTCATCAACTATGGCGAGCGTCATCAAAAATATTTTCAGGGAACTCGGTACGCGGGTGCCCAAAAGGGCGATTACTCCCAGAGCAAATGCGATATCGGTGGCAGAGGGAATGGCCCAACCCTTCATAGCCACAGGGTCGCCCCAGTTAATTGCAGAATAGATAATGGCGGGCGCCGCCATGCCACCCATCGCGGCAATTACAGGCAATACCACTCTGGCGGGATCGGACAGCTCTCCATCCAGTAACTCGCGCTTTATTTCGAGACCGATGAGAAAGAAGAAAATCGCCATCAACCCGTCATTGACCCAGAGCAGCAAGGGTTTGGCAATTTCAAATTCCCCGAAGCGGATCTCGACCGGTATTCCCAGCAGCGCATCGTAGTAGCCATTCAACGGGGAGTTTTCGATCGTCATGGCAAGGATGGTGGCAATGATTAGCAGCACGCCGCCCGAGGCCTTGAATTGAAAAAACTCCTTGACGGATTCTTTAACGGTATTGATTACCAAAAAATTTTCCTCTTAACCAATGCGCGAGTAACGAGATGTGTCGCCCCGGCAGAATATTCCAATACATTGGGAATGCAATTCAAGACTTCTTTGAGCGGTAAACCTGAATCGGTAGACCAGCGGCATCTATTTGGATTTCTATCATTCGCATCCCGGCTTTTTGTGCAACGCGTTGGGATGCGAGATTGGCGGGATCGATGGTGGCGATTACTTCGTGCATAGCCAGCTCTTCATGGGCATAGGCCAGTAAAGACTGCACGAGCTCACTTGCCAGTCCTTTACCCCAGCAGGTGCGTTTCAACGCATACTTGATTTCCGGCACCTCTTGTCCTCCCGGATGTACCAATCCGCAAAACCCGACTATTGAATCGTCTAGTCTATCCACCGCGGCAAACATACCGTAGCCTCGATTGACGTAATTTTCGAGGGTCACCGCTATCCAGCGATGACAATCCTTTTCCGCAAGCGGTTGACCGTCGTCTACCCAGCGCGCCGCGATGGGGTCACCGTATACTGCCATCATGTCGTCAAAGTCCGCGGCAGTAATGCGCCTCAGTTTCAGGCGAGAGGTCTCAAACAGGCAGTAACTCACTTTCTAGTATTCTCAATTTGGTTGAAAAATTAATTACGGATACCTTAGCTCACTATTTGCTATAGTTGCGGCTATGAGCAAAGAATATAGCAGGCACATCGTACGATTACACCAGAGCTACGAACAGTCTCTGACTGGCCTGGGAGGAATCGACGGGATACTTATTCACAGTGGTATCGAACATTTCTACCATGGCGATGATCAGGCGCCGCCATTCAGAGCATACGGGCATTTCTGTCATTGGTTGCCGATCAACAGGCCGGACCAGCTGCTACTGATCGTTCCCGGTCAACGCCCAATTTACTTTCAGGTCATACCACCAGATTACTGGTACGATCAGAGCATAGAGAATGCCGATTGGTGGGTCTCTGAATTTGATATTGTTTCACTGCTTGCAGTCGAACAGGTGAAACAACATCTTGCGAATGTAAATCGGCTGGCCTTTCTGGGTGAAGCAGAAAACTTCGCCAGATCTCTCGGCATATCATCGCAGATGATAAATCCACGGCACCTGTTGAATCGACTGGACTATCAGCGCGCCTTCAAATCAGACTATGAAATCCAGCAACTGAGAAAAGCCAACGCATCAGCTCTTCAGGGTCACGCCGCAGCGAAAGCAAGTTTTCTGGAAGGCGGTAGCGAGTATAACGTTCATATGGCGTACTTGCAGGCCTGCCGGATGATAGATCAGGACTGTCCGTACACCAGCATCGTAGCAATGAATGAAAAGGCTGCCATATTGCACTATCAAAATAAGCGTCTCACCCTGCCGTCACGCCAGAAGGGCCAGGTGTTACTGATAGATGCAGGATGCCGGATAAACAATTACTGTTCGGACATTACCCGTACAACTATCGCAAATGATGTTCATGAGGCCTTTAAACTCCTGCTTGAAGGGATGGAGATTGCACAGCAGAAACTGGTCAATGAGGTGCGTCCGGGACTCTCCTGCATTGAACTGCAACGCTCAGCGATGCGGCAGGTCGCTCACGTGGCAGTGGATCTGCAGCTGATTAGCTGCAGCGTCGAGGAAGCACTGTCCCTGCAGCTACCACAGCTATTCATGCCCCATGGAATTGGTCATTTACTCGGTGTGCAAGTTCACGACGTTGGTGGGCATTTGTCAGATTCTGAAGGGAATCTGCTGGCTCCGCCCGAGGAATTCCCTTTTTTAAGAACTACCAGGACCCTAACTGAGGACATGGTAATTACTGTTGAGCCTGGCTTTTACTTTATAGGCCAGTTGCTTGACCCGATCCGTGACACTCCCGCTGGAACCAGGATTGACTGGCCGCTGGTAGACGAACTGCTCCATCTTGGTGGAGTTCGGATCGAGGATAATGTCAGAGTAACAGCCGGCGGCGCGGAGAATTTAACCAGGCATTGATTGCATTCCGGGGACTCGATCTGTGAGTCATTCAGTCCTTTTCTGTAATTGCTCGGCAATTAATGTTTCCAGTCGCTGCAAACACCCTCGATTGGACTCAACAGTTCGCCGTCCGGCCTCGCCCATGGATTGTCTCTGCTGCTGATTTTCCAGCAATTGTATTGTTTGCCGCGCGAGATCCTGCTGATCGGCAACGGTGACAAGGGCCCCTGCTTCCTGCAACTGTCCGCAGATGACGGCGAAATTGAACTGCGAAGGACCCACCATGACGGGGATGCCAAGTGCAGCAGGTTCCAGCACGTTATGGCATCCGGTGTCCACCAGGCTTCCGCCCACGAATGCGAGGTCCGCCAATCGATAGTAGCGCCACATCTCACCCATGGAATCACCCAGCCAGACCTGAATCTGATCGTCACCAAGCCGATCCTTGCTGCGCCTGTCAACAGAGAGTCCCCGCTGTTCACACAAACGCGCAACGTGATCGAACCGTTCAGGATGCCTTGGGACAAGAATCAAAAGCAATTCTGGTCTTTTATCCAGGCAGACCTGAAAAGCATCGAGGATTTTTTCCTCCTCTCCCTCGCGCGTACTGGCAGCTATCAGCACGGGTCGGGCAAGACGCGCAATTTGCTGAAATACTGCCGGCGTATCCAATTGGTTTTCCGGAGGGCTGACGTCGAATTTCAGACTGCCCGTGGCAAGCACCCTGTCAGGGTAAGCGCCAAGAGCCTTGAAGCGTTCCGCATCAGTCTGTGACTGTGCAGCAATCACATCCAGTTGGCCGAGAGTCACTTCAGTCAGAGATGCGAATCGCTGATAGCTTCGAGCAGATTTGACCGACAAGCGTGCATTGACCAGCATGGTCCGACAGCCGACAGCCCGACAGTGGTGAAGGAGATTTGGCCACAGTTCGGTCTCCATAAGAATTAACAGGTCAGGTCGTATGCTCGCGATAAAGCGTTTCATGGCGCCAGGCAAATCGTAGGGCAGATAGGGATGAAGAACCCCATCTCCCAATAGTGCGAGTACTCTTTCTGAACCGGTAGGGGTCATGGTCGTAACAACAATCTGTGCTTCCGGATAGTTTTTATGAATGGCGTCCACCAGCGGTGCTGCGGCCAGGGTCTCGCCTACTGATACGGCGTGAAACCAGATTGTCAGTCGAGCATCGTGCCAGTCATTTGGTAACCGGCAGAATCCAAACCTTTCCTTCCATCGGTCGCGATAAGCCGGGGTCCGTAATGACCGATAAAGAAGCCTCATAAGAACAAGGGGAACCAGCAGGTAGAGCAGGAGACTGTAGAGAAGACGGGACATTCAGTTACGCAAGCCAGGGTGCGTTAGTTGCATGTTGGGAATACTCGCCCAGGTCGGTATACTTAGGCAAGTATTCTGCGGCAATCGCTAATAGACCCGCCTGCCTGATGACCCAGACCACCGACCCCATGGCAAACTGTTGTGCCGACATCGTTATTCTCGGTGGTGGTATCGCCGGATTGTGGTTGTTGAATCATCTGAAGGCAAAAGGCTATTCAGTATTGTTATTCGAATCGACCGCGCTCGGCGACGGCCAGTCAGTGGCATCTCAGGGGATCATTCACGGTGGGCTCAAGTATGCGCTGTCAGGCACGCTTTCCGGCACAGCGAGGGCGATCACGGGTATGCCGGACCGCTGGCGAGCCTGTCTGGCCGGCAATGATCCGGTCGACCTGCGAGGCTGCCAGCTGCTATCGGAAAACTACTACATGTGGTCTGAGGGAAGTTACCGATCGAAACTGAAAACCTTTCTTGGAAGCAATATGCTGTCGGGGCGAATCGACTTGGTAACCGATCCCGACTATCCCGAGGTGCTCGCTCTGGCCAGGGGTCAGGGGTCACTGTACCGACTGCCAGATTTCGTTGTGGATACAGTTTCTCTGCTGAAAACTCTGGCGAAGGGTAACGAAGAGCGCATTTTCAGGCTTGATTCTACGCAAGCGGAATTCGTGCAGCAGGGACAAAATAGACAGCTGCTGGTTAGAGCCGGGGATTCCCCGATTACAGTGACAGCCCAACGGTTCATTTTTGCAGCTGGCGAAGGAAACGCCAAGCTCCTGAAAGACATCGGACTCGCGAGCCCCGTGATGCAACGCAGACCCTTGAACATGGTGATTATGCGAAAAGATTCTTTACCGCGCCTGTTTGTACATTGCATCGGAGATAACTTTTCTCTAACCCCACAGTTGACTCTTACCAGCCACTCCAGCAATGACGGTCAGGTAGCCTGGTATCTGGGGGGGGAATTAGCAGAAAGCGGAGTACACAGAACTGATCGTGAGCAGATCGAGGAAGCAGATCATTTACTTCGGCGACTGTTTCCCTGGGTCGATATTGAAAACGCAGAATGGACCTGCCTGCGGATCGACCGGGCAGAGGGGCGGCAACAGGGTCAGCATCGTCCTGACTCTGTTTTTCTTGAGACTGCAGACAATGTCCTGGTTGCGTGGCCGACCAAGTTTACCCTGAGTCCCGCTTTGGCCGATGAAGTGAGCGATGCTCTTGCCAGTCAGGGAATAGAACCGGCGGTTGCTCCTCATTTTGAATCACTGATTTCCCGGCTGGATCAGGTGAAGGTCGCCCTACCACCGTGGGAGGCGTGCGATGAGCATACTTGAGAAAAGGCGCCTGGGACAGACGGGCTTGGAAGTGTCCTGCCTTGGACTCGGCACTGTGAAATTCGGTCGCAACCAGGGCGTAAAGTATCCGCACGACTTCGACCTGCCTGACGACAATGCGGTCAGATCATTGCTGGATAATGCTTCAGAGCTCGGGATTAACTTGCTCGACACCGCGCCCGCCTATGGTGATAGTGAGGAGCGTCTCGGCAGATTGCTCAAGGACACAGAAAGCTGGGTTGTCTGTAGCAAGGTGGGCGAGGAATTTCAGAATGGTCAGTCTATTTTTGATTTCTCAGCCCGCCATATCAGATCGAGCGTGGAGAGGAGCCTTCGTCGGCTCAACCGGGACTGGCTTGATATTGTTCTAGTTCATTCGGACGGTAATGACTTGGCTATTATCGACCACAGTGACTGCATCGATGAATTACAAAAAATAAAACAGAGTGGCCTGATAAGGAGTTTTGGTATTTCAACGAAAACAGTCGAAGGCGGACTGCGCGCGGTTCAGTGCGCCGACGTCGTAATGATCAGCTTCAACCCGTTGGTTCGGGAGGACGAAAAAGTCATTGAGGAGGCGGCAAAAAGAGACAGGGGCGTGCTTGTTAAAAAGGGTCTACTCAGCGGCCATCTTGATTCTTTGCCCGATTCGTCTATAGATCCTGTTGAACAAAGCCTGCGGTTCATTTTCTCGAAACAGGGAATTAGTAGTGTCATTGTAGGAACGATCAATAACGATCACCTGAAACATAACGCGGAGTGCGCAACCAGGGCTATTGAGCGATTAGCTGAATACTTTTAGGGGCCGGTGTCTTGTATTTTTTCCACAATAGCTGATGTGGAACAATTGTCTAAAAATTCAAGTACCTTGACCTTGCCGCCATAACTTTCTACATAATTGCCACCGACTACCTCGTCGATGCTATAGTCGCCTCCCTTCACGAGTACTTCAGGTTGGTAACGCTCGAGTAAAGGCTCTGGAGTATCTTCAGAAAAAGCCACCACCCAGTCCACCGCCTCCAGACCCGCCAGAACTGCCATACGACGATCTATCGGGTTGATCGGTCGGCCCGCGCCTTTGAGTTTTCTGACTGAGTCGTCATCATTGACCGCCACCACGAGGCGATCGCCGAGCTTTTTCGCCTCGTTCAGATAGCCAACATGGCCTGCGTGAATGATGTCAAAGCAACCATTAGTAAAAACAATTGTCTCACCATGAACCCTGGCATCCTGGATAGCGACTAGCAACTGATCAGAGGTCATGACTCCGCGACCAGTCCCCTGCTCCCGCAATGTGGCTCGCCGCAGTTCCGGGCCGCTGATAGCAGCGGTTCCAAGCTTTCCAACAACCAGACCCGCGGCCAGGTTAGCTAACGCCGTGGCCTCGGGTAGCGACTCTCCCGCCGCCAGAGAGGCTGCGAGCACCGACACGACCGTGTCGCCAGCACCAGTTACATCGAAAACCTCCTGCGCGCGCGCAGGCAGATGCAGCTCTACGGCATCCGGTCTTAGGAGAGTCATACCGTGCTCGCCCCGCGTAATCAGCAAGGCTTCGACACCCAGTTCCCTGAGTAACTGCTGTCCTTTCTCCACCAGCTTGTCTTCACTTGCACAGGGTCCCACTACAGCTTCAAACTCTGCCAGATTAGGGGTGATAATGGTAGCGCCCCGGTATTTTAGAAAATCGTCACCTTTGGGATCGACTATTATCGGGATGTTGTGATTGCGACCAAGCCTGATAATGGATTCCGTGTCTGCTAACACACCTTTACCGTAATCAGATAGCACCAGGGCCCGGGTATCTCCGAGGAGTGCCTCTATCCGGGTCGTCATCCCTTCCCGGTCCACGCCATGATGATTTTCTTCAAAGTCCAGCCTGATTAGCTGCTGGTGCTGACTAATCACCCGCAACTTGGTGATAGTTGGTTTATCCGCAGAAACCAGGAAATCACAATACACTCCGGCCGCGGCAAGGCGCGATTGCAATTCCTCCCCATTTTCATCGGCTCCAATGATACCTACCAGCGACGCTGCGCTTCCCAGCGCCGCAATATTCAAGGCAACGTTTCCCGCGCCCCCCGGCCTACTTTCCTCATTACCAACTTTCACTACCGGCACCGGAGCTTCCGGCGAGACTCTCGTAGCCCTGCCGTGCCAGTAACGGTCCAACATGACATCTCCAACGACCAGGACCCTGGCCTGCTGGAATGGCGGAAGTTCTAATTTCATGATCGTTGCGGCACTTTAACTGACCGATTAATGCGCGTGGCGGCGAATCATAGCACACGGCCTTGCATTTGTTGATGTTGGCGATGTAGCTCAAAATCCTAAGAAAAATGTCAATAGTGGGAATATAAGTGCTTTATATTTAATATTTAGCCATATAAGTGGGGCTTACATGCCTTTTTTTTCCTTTTTCCCTCTTGTCAGAACAGCTGGGCAGAATTTTACGGTTTGCTACAATGCACAGGCCACCCCTGACCAAGAGCCTGTCACAGACAAAGCGAATTCCAAGTGTATCCATCAATTTCGGAAAAAACCCCGCTGTCGCAATTTTTCACTCCGCGATATTGGCCAACCTGGATTGGTCTCTGGATTCTTTGGCTACTGGCCCAACTTCCCTTTGTCTTGCAGATCCGACTTGGTCAGGGTATCGGATACCTCAGCTACTTGCTCGCCAAAGAGCGGCGGGAAGTCTGCAGGATCAATTTGGAGCTCTGTTTCCCGGAGCTGGATCCAGCAGAACGGAAAATGCTGCTCGAAAAAACTTTTCAGTCTAACGGGATCGGTGTAATGGAGGCTGCCCTATCCTGGAGCAAAAATCCGGAGAGCTTGCGAAACCGGGTTACCGTCAGCGGCCTGGAGAACCTGCAACAAGCCAAGGCTCGCGGACGAGGGGTGCTATTGCTCTGCGCCCATTTCACCACTCTCGAGCTTGCTGGTGCCCTGCTTACGCTTTTTGAATCGATGGATATAACCTATCGAAAGCACAAAAATCCGCTATTTGAAGCGGTGATGAGTAACAGCAGAAAAAGACTGTATCCAGCTGTCATCGAGCGAGAGAATGTCAGGGAAATTTTTCGCAGTCTAAAAAAAGGACACATCGTCTGGTATGCGCCAGACCAGGATTACGGTGCCCATCACTCAGTATTTGTTCCTTTTTTTGGAGTCGAAGCGGCAACCATCACGGCGACTACGCGATTCGCTAGAGCTAACAATTCAGAGGTGGTTTTCTTTTCCCACTATCGTCTGAATGATAATTCCGGTTACCACCTCGAATTCAGCAACCCAATCGAAAATTATCCGAGTGGCGACGACGAGGCCGATGCGGCTAGAATCAACCTCATTATTGAGCAGACAATTCGTCGTCACCCCGAACAATACCTGTGGTTGCACAAAAGATTTAAAACCCCGGCGCCGGGTACGGGCGTTAATCCCTATACGCAAGAAAAACCTAAAAGTTGAGTATGCGAAACAACTACCAATGGTTTTCTATCGATATTCGACTGGTGGCAGCAGGCATCAGTCTATTTTTAACAGGATTCATGGCAGTTCTGGGGTGGGTGCCGAATGAGGACGCCGTAACCTACATCCGGACAGTTGAAATATTTGACCAGGAGGGTTTGGTTGCCGCTTTCAGCCACTATCCCTGGGCAGCCTACTCCATTCTCATAGCAATCACTCACAATCTACTTAACATCGAACCCCTGACTGCGGCGGTACTTGTTAATGCCATGTTTTTCAGCCTGCTGGTCTATTCATTCGTCAGCCTGGTGGCGGAGCTCGAGGACTCTCGCTCTACTCTACTTTTTGCTGTCGTCACGGTGCTTGTCTATCCGCAATTGAATGAGTACCGGTTGATTATTATCAGGGACAGCGCGTTCTGGGCATTGGCGCTATTCGGGCTGTGGCAGTTCATCCTTTACATAGAGAGTAAAAGGCTGCTTAACGGCATACTTTTCTCAGCCTCCTTCCTGTTGGGCGCAGCCTTTAGGGTTGAAGCACTCTTATTCCTGTTTTCAATCCCGCTATCACTGCTGATCGATCACGGTCAGCAATTCCGGGAAAGAGTAAAACAGATCGCCCTTTTCACCATAAGTTCAACAGGTATCCTGGGGACTCTAGTCGCTTTGCTATTTTTACTTGGGCTTGACGTTCCGCAATTAATAGCGGAACAGCTGGTGGTTTACCTGCCTCTCTTCAATGACACCTTATTCCCCAGCGATATTCGGACCGCCGAAATGAGTCGCGCCATCTTTGGTGAGTATGCAGCGAATTTTTCAGCCGATCATCTCCCTCTCTTCATGATCGCCGGACTGCTAGCCGTGATGCTGACTTACTTGTTTAGAGGCATTGGCGGGCCCTTCCTGATAATTATGTTGACCGGCCTGATCAGCCGCACCTGGAAGGTCCCGCCCAGGCAGAGTGCGCCATTGCTTACCGCAGCACTGGTAAACGGATTGATCGTACTGGGATTTTTGATTGCTACCCGTTTTCTTGCTTTACGCTACTTCATGCTGTTATGCATCGTGCTAGCGCTTTTTGTTCCGTTGATCCTGTCGCGGATGCTGACTATGGCTCAGGCAAAGCACCAGAGAGTCATCCCCAAGCTGATGGGTCTTTTGCTGATATATTGCGCCATCGACGCCTACTTTTCGTTTGGTGCAGATCGCGGCTACCTCAGGGAGGCAGGCGATTGGGTGGCCGAAAATACTCCCGAATCAGCAACTCTCGTGACCAACAACCGACTTGTCGCTTACTACAGCAGAAGAGTCGTGGACTATGACGAATTGCAGATTACGTTAAGCGGAGAAGACATTCTGCAACTTGCGCCAGGTGCTCTGATAGGGTTTGAAGAGGATACGCCCACCATAGGGCTATTTGAAAGCGACCCTATCAGAACTGTGGTCGAAGAGGTGATGCGTTTTGGTGAAGCGTCAGGTCGCCAGCTGGTCATCTACCGAAAATTGTAATCTATCTAAAGACATAAAAAATCAGGCTACCAGGCATCAGTTTCCTCGCGCTTTGTTACCAGAATATCCTCCATAATGAGATACTCCAGCTCCGATCCGACCAGGAGATTTATAGCGTCCTCCGGGCTACACACCAAAGCTTCCCCCGGTCTGCTCAAAGCGGTATTGATAACTACCCCATAACCGGTCCTCTCTTCCATAAATTTCAGTAACTGGAAGAAGCGGGGATTAGCGTCATGTGTCACAATATGTGGCCGCGTAGAAAAATCTTTGTAGACAACGTTGGAAAACTTCTCTCGCCACTCTGAGTTGACTCGCTGACTGATGCACATGTATTTATGATCATGTCCTGATTCCAGAAAGTCGGCTGCGAAGCTATCCAGTATGCTGGGAGAAAAGGGTCGCCACCGCTCACGAAACTTGATCGCCCCATTCAGCCGCTCGGTGACACCTTCTGTACAAGGGTTGGCAAGTATACTGCGATTGCCAAGCGCTCTGGGACCAAACTCCATTCTGCCCTGAAACCAACCTACCAGGTGTCCTTTGTGCAATAACTCAGCAGCCTTTGCGGGGGCGTTTTCCAGTTCTTCCCACTGGGGTTTATCCCTGTGGTTCCTGCAAGCACTAATGCACTGACTCTTGGTAAACCTCGGACCGAGCGACATGGTTCGCAATGGTTTTAATGCCTCGCCCGCATGGGAGGTTGCGTAGCTGGCCGCGCCAATTGCGCTGCCCGAATCACCGCCTCCCGGATGAACAAAAAGTTCTTTAACCCACGGTAGTTCCTGCAATCGATGATTGAGTTTAACGTTCATAGAGCCGGTTCCGGCAAACACCAATCGTCCAGTTTCCTTAAGAATGGGATACAGATAGTGGGTTATAAGCGCGACGGCAATGTCCTCGTACAGCTTTTGTATCCCGGCGGCATAGTGCACATATGGGTCGTCGACCAATGCACCCTCGCGTCGCGGCCCAAGTTTTTCAAGCAAATGGCTGCTGAAGTAATGGCCCCTCGATTTGGCTTTATAACGCCGAAATCCAACGGTGCTAATTAGGCGGTTATCAACCTTGAAATGCTTGCCGTCATAGTCAGCCAGGAAAGACAGATCGTAACGCCCGGAATCCCCGTAAGGCGCCATACTCATCACTTTCAATTCACCATCGAGAATCTCAAACCCCAGATAATCGGTCATGGCAGCGTACATGCCACTGAGCGAGTCCGGATCATAGAATTCCTTGATTTTCCTGATCCTGCCGTTTTCGCCCACTGCTAGCAAGATTGTCGCGTATTCTCCTCGGGCATCGATGGTCAGGATCCCGGTTTTACCTTCGTAGCCGCTGAGGTGGTAAACACTGCTGGCGTGGGCTAGCTGATGCTGCACCGGAACAAATCTTATCCGCTGCCAGGGTATATTAAGCCGTTCCAGTAGCGTCCTGACGGTCCTCAGATAGCGACGGTAGCGCCTGTTACCGTTGAACACACTGTCAATCAAACGATCCGGAGCGTACCAGTGACGGCAAGCATAGTGCCAGCGCGCCCTGCTGAACAATGATATGGGCGCATTGGAAATTGCTACAGTGTCAACATCGGCTGGACTTATGTTTGCGTATTGCAAGCAATAACGCGCTGCGTGATAGGGAATTTCATCCTTGGCGTGCTTGCGCCTGATCAACTTTTCTTCTTCGGCTGCCGCGATTAATTCGCCATCAACAAACAGCGCTGCCGCGGGATCGTGACCAATATGGCCACTCAGGCCAAGAGTTACCTGGGACATCGCACGCTTCTTAACCTGACCAAAAGATACAAACTACCCATTGAACGCGTTCACCAATCTCTCTGCCTGCGGCTTCAATTCATTCATCACCGAATCTCTGGTGAAGTTTTCGAGAAAGCGTTCCAGGTCTTTCCTGAAAGCGCGTTTAAATGTCCAGGGTAGAAAATGAATACTTGCGGCATCCAGATCCAGCAGCACCAATTCGTCATTGGCGAAAATGAAATTACTGGCCTTGAGGTCGCCATGAGAAAGTTTACTGCGCCTCATCAATTCAAAGCATTGTTTAAAGCTGGCAAAGATCCGATCTCTCACCTCTATCGTCAGAGTTGGATCGCCAAGCACTTCCGGAACAGTCTTACCCTCGACGCGTTCGTAAAGGATATAGGACTCTCTCCGTATGAAGCCACAGATTCGTTTCTCCAGCATAACCATCGGTTTGGCGGTACTCACACCCATCATTTCCAAGAGTAGTCCTGCCCGCCAGGAGCGTGCCGCCCGTGATGTGCCTATCATCTTACGGATTCCATGAAGCGCATTCCTGATATTGTAGCGCTTAAGGACATACTTCGTGCCGGCTATCGACACTTCGCCAACGGTGGTTGTTTTCCCCGCCTTGACCACAGTACCGCGTTCCAGAAAAGCGTCGGGGTTTTTAACGAAACTACTTAGCTCTTCTGACATGATACTTCTTTTACAGAGCATTCTGAGGTTGGCATTGCGTTCCCAATGGAGAGCAGTGGTTTCCCTGAACAGCTTGGTCCGATACCTGTCAAGCCGGCGATGACGGGCCTGCATGGTCAATGCGACAATGTCGATGTTGTCGTCGATCCCCGCACCTGGAGACAGCGTTTCGTTATAAAACTTCATCAACATCCGAATCCGCGAATCACGATAAACGGAGAACTGCGCAAAAAACAGCGAAAGGTTCGCCAGACGCAAGGGGTCAGAAAGCATGGTGCCAGGAGTCTCCGCTTTGAACTCCGCAGTATCGAGCAGGAACATGGTGTCACCTACCGCCATAAAATTACCCAGATGTATATCGTTCTGCCAGAGACCCTGTTCGTGACAGCGGGCGATGAGTTGCAATGCATTGCCTACATACCTATCCAGCCCGGAATCATGGGATTCCAGCAGTCCTTCAAGGCTCCTGCCGGAATTCAGATACTCGATAATGAGATAGCCCCCTTTCTGCTTGGCCAGATTCCCACTTGCGAGGACTTGTGGCACAGGCAATTCAGCGCTCTCCGCCAGTTTGAAACCGGCTATTTCCCGAGCCAGGTGACGCACCCAACTCCGAGTGTGATAGAACAATTTCACTACCACCGACCGACCTTGCCACTCAGTTATGCCTACCAGGCGTTTACCCGGCAACAAGCGCAAAATATTGCTGATGATAATTTCCTGGGAATCGTCTTCCGGCTCTCCTGTTCGCGATGCAGTCGGAGTCGGTTTATCAAGCACTACCGCTAGCGGCAATTTGGTTCCATGACCCAGTTCAAGAAGACGGTGATGATTTGCAGCGTTCATTGAGCGGCACGTATCGGGTTACCCAGCTTGTCATAAAGAGTTTGCCCGCGCTGGGCTACAGCCTCCCAGAATTTGCGATCCTGGCTGAGTGTCTCTCTGAGGCTGCCATTACTGTATACGCGGACAAATCTGAGTCGGTCCCTGACTGTTAATCCAGTTTCCATACTGGAAAAATACAGCCCAGCGATATCCTTGATCAACCAGCGCCTGCCCAGATTTTTCTTGATCAATGCACGATGCAAATCAATCAGGAACAATTTCGGATTCTCGCTATCCTGCTGCGATGCCGAACCTGAAAGTAGATGAAAATGGCAAAGGTAGTAATCGCGGTGACAAACGCCGGCCCGATGCATCTGTCTGGCCATCGAAGCCACTTTTTCTATCAGCGCTTTTTTCATCATGAAAGCCGGCGGGTTCTGATTCCAATCAAAACAGAAATCCTCCAGGCTTACGGTATTTTCCAATTCCCTGGTAATGATAAAAGATTGCTGCGCAGCGGGATTCCAACCTCGGCGTCCGAAGGCAACCACAGTCATGGTATCTATCCCAATTTCCTGCAGACGCTGAATAGCCAGCCACTCATTGGCGGCGCCGACGATCGGCATTCTTAATCGAATTAGGTTCTTAAAGATTTCCCGCCAACCGACTCCGTAATGCAGCTTGAGAAAGTAGCTGTTTCCCTGGAGATTAAACTGCAGAGTTCTGCGACCCTGCACCTGTCGGTAGATCTTGCCTTCAAGTTTTGCAAGGTGCTCGAAAACGTCCTGCTCCTGCCAGATCGTGCCCAATTCATCGTGGAGGTACAAAATCATGAACTTGTTGTCTGTCCATGTTGTTCGATTTGATCAACAGCGACTTTTACCATGGAGAATAGATCTTCCTCTTTACCATATCGCATTCCATTAATCTGCCATGTCTGTCTGTCCGGCGAGATTAACATGTCAGCCAGCATGTCGTTCAGTTCCAGCTGCGAAAAAGGTTCACCGCAAACCTTGCCGGAGCCCGCCTTCTCAATATGAAATGCATAGCCGCAGGTACTGGTGGTCAGTACCGGCAAGCCGGCTATGGTAGCCTCCAGCAAGACGTGACCCGCACTCTCGCTCAAAGCAGGATGCAACAGAAGATCCGCTCCTAACATAAACCTCGGAATATCGTCTCGACCGGGAAGCACCGTGAATCGCTCTGCAACACCGAGGCTTTTTGCCAGCCGCAAAAATCCTTCAGCTTTGTCCTTGCCTATTAGCAGGTAGGTAACCCGTCTTCGAATTGCTTCGGGAAGCGCTGCCAGTGCCCTCAATGATCGATCCACACCCTTTATCTTGAAACCGGAACCAACTTGCAATACCAGCAGATCATTGTCTCCAAGGGTAAATTCATTCCGCAGCTGCCTGCGCGTTTCCGCTGCGGTATCGGATAGCTTGCGATCCTCGGCAATTCCCGGTGGAAGCAAAGTCATTCGTGAAACGCTTGCAGGGTAGTGTTTCGCGTAAGTTTGCTGCTGCAGCGGAGACAAGGTAAGTATGGAGGTACTACTGGAAGATTCGAAAACAGCTCGTTCATAGGCGCTAAAGTGTCGGTACCTGGCGGTATACCGATAGTACTTACCTCGCTGCGTGAGGGCTTTGTCCTCAAAGCAAGGATCGGCAGCAAAGTAAACATCCAGTCCGGGCATCTTGTTGAAACCGATCACCAGGTCGCACCGGTCTTCGGACAACTGTGTCAACACCCGTTCCGTAAACCGTTGATAGAGTCGTGTGCGCCAGACAGCCGTTACCGGAACAATATTTACTTCAATCCCTGCCACCCTCTCTCCTTCCCACTTCATCGTATAAACGATGACCCGATGGCCTCTAGCCAAACATTCTTTGGCTATCTTCAGGAAATCACGCTGTTGCCCCCCGTAGGGGAAATAGGAATAAATCAGGAATCCCAGCTTCATGTTGAAGCCGGGTTGGCGACTAAATGGCAGAAATTGTGCCAGATGATTTCCGGTCGCAATGTTGAAAAGCAGGCGGGAAACACCAAAAACGGCTGGCCCTTGTACTCATCGGTGACGCCCGGCCCGGAGTATGAGCAATCTCTTTTCACGCAGGGCGCACAATTTAGATTGGATTTCAGATGCATCTGGTGCTTGCCATAGGTACCCGACAAGCTAGGGTCTGTTGGCCCATACATGGAAAGGGTAGGTATCGACAGTGCGGCCGCCAGATGCCCGAGCCCTGTATCTACCGCGATGACGCCGGTTGAGCGTGCGATGTGCTGAGCAAGACTGCTGAGGGTTTGCCCGGGGAGTATTTCAATATCGGCATTGCCGTTCTTGATCAGTTCTGCCCGTTGCCGCTCGGTTTCGTTGCCCCAGGGAAGCAGCACTCGATAACCGGCGGACGTAGCCAGTTTCGCGAGTTCGCACCAGTAGTTGCTGGGCCAGTTCTTGGTTTTCCAGGTAGTGCCGTGCAGAAACAGCAGCTGTTTCAACTTCGGTTCTCCCCTGGCAATGCCAAGTCTCGCCGGGTCGATCCCATAATCGATTTCATCGCGGTCGTAGCTGTACTGCAAGGCCCGCGAAAAAAGCTCCCGCACTCGCTCCACCGCATGCTCCGTCCATGGCACGGAGTAGACCTTGTTGTAAAACAGTGTTGCCAGCGGTTCTCTAATAGTCCGGTTACTCAGCCCCACTGTTATGCCCTTGGACATTCGACTGACGATGCCGCTTTTTATGAGTCCCTGAGCATCGATCACCAGGTCGTAATGAACCTTTTGCAGCTCTTCCCTGAAGTCTGCGATCTCGCCCCGGAGGTAGCTTTTAATCCAGTTTCCTCGCCAACGACGGATGCTGACGGGAATGACTTTCTCCACCGCAAGGTGCCAGCCGGGCACTTCCGCAAATGCCTCTTCCACTACCCAGTCGAACACCAGGTTTCGGTTGGCACGGGTGGCGTCAGTAACTGCTGGAAGGGTATGAATGATATCGCCCAGAGATGAAACTTTAACTATTAAAACTCGCAAACCAGGAACTCCGGACTCTCAGGACAACAATAAATCCCGCAGACTTTCAAAGACTTCAACGGGAGCGATTTCGGTGAGGCATCTCTTGTGACCCAGGGGGCATTGCCTCTTGAAACAAGGCCTGCAGTCTATGTTGGTCGACAGGGATTTTACCCTTTCTGCTAACGGCGGTGTAAAGTAGTGTGACGAAGAACCGTAAAGCGCCACCAGAGGACTTCCCACTGCGGCAGCAATGTGCATCAATCCAGAATCATTTGTGACCGTCGCGCTAGCCAATGACAGTAGATCAATAGCCTCGGTGAGGCTGGTTCTGCCAGTCAGATTAAAACAATGGGAACGGTTCGACTCCGCGACTGCAGACAACACCTGACTGCCGGCCTCGCGATCATTAGGGCTGCCCAGAATCCATATCTGCCAGCCTGAGCTGACAGCGAGATCACAGAGTTTTGCATAATGCTCCAAGGGCCACTGTTTGGCATCGCCAAATTCAGCACCTGGGCAAACTGCCAGCACCTGCCCGTTAATCGTCACCCCCAGGCGGGCTGCCACGTGTTCTGCCTGCTGGCTATCTGTTACCAGCTTGGGAAGATCGTATTCGGGCAATGGCTCGCCTGGATCGCTCCCCAGCGCAACAAATCTTTCCACCATACGGGGATATTGCTTTTTGTCCAGCTTGCGACAGTCAGTTAACAGCAAATCCCGCAATTCGCCCTGCCAGCCGATTCTGCGGCGAATGCCACCAAAGAAGGGAACCAGTGCCGATTTGAAGGAATTTGGTAAAACATAGGCGACATCAAACTGACCGGATAACTGCCGGCCAAATTTCAAGCGCTTGCCCAGACTCAATTCGCCATGACTGAAAGGAGACTCAATGCCACAGTCCACCTCGGGCATTCGATCAGTCAGCGCCCGGGACCAGGACGGTGCCATGACCGTAATGGAAGCGTCCGGATGCTGCCTGCGAAGCAGCTTTAAAAGCGACTGCGTCATAACCATATCGCCCACCCAGGACGGGCCGACAACCAGCAGGCGCTCTCCCTTTCTCTTGGAAATTTTATTCATCCTTATGATCGAGATATTTAGTCAGCTGCCATCGCGGAGCCAAAAACCCTGTTCCAAACTTTCACTACCGCTTCCTGATGATGCGTAAGTGTATTGATTGCGTCTAGATCTTCAACCTGTTGAAGTGCAATTTGGTGGGACGCGGCCCGGAGCTCAAGATACGCAGCTATTAGCTTAGCCATGTCGGAGTCTACCAGCAATTCACAATCTCCAGCGGCCTCGAGGATTCTAAAGTTATCAGTATACGTAAAAAGTTCCTGATGATCCGCAGAATAGGCTAACACCAGGTACTGCACCAAGAACTCGATATCCACAATTCCACCGGCTCCCTGTTTTATCTGGAATGACAACTTATCGGACCCACTCTTGGTAGGCGGTTTCAATTGTTTACGCATTTTTTCCCGCATCTCCACCACTTCATCCGCGAGGCTCTGACGATCTCGGCGAACGGACAAAATTTCCGCTCGAACCTCTTTAAATCGTTCAAGCAGTTCTTTGTTACCAGCAACTCCCCGTGCTCTCACAAGAGCCTGGTGTTCCCAGGTCCAGGCCTGTTTCTCTTGATATTCACGAAAAGAATCTAGAGAACTCACCAGCAATCCCGATTCGCCTGAGGGGCGCAGCCGCATATCGGCTTCATAAAGCCTGCCAGACATGGTATCGGTACCTAGTAGAAGAATAATGCGCTGCGCCAGCTTGATATAAAAAGCACGGCTGTTGATAGACTGCTGGCCCTCGCTCACCACTGTGTCTTTATCCAGAGCGGCCTGATGAATAAAAACCAGGTCAAGATCAGAGCTATAGCTTAGTTCGATCCCCCCCAGTTTTCCGTAACCTATTATTCCAAAACAAGACTCTCCATACGTGCCATCGGTGTGCACGGGAAAGCCATACCTTTCTGTCAGGTGTTGCCAGCTAAGAGATAAAACCGCATCAAGAATCACTTCAGCAGTAAAGGTAAGATAATCGCTTACCTTCATAAGATGCATGTGCCCCGAGACCTCGGCCGCCGCGACCTGGAAATGATGCGAAAGCTTGAAATAGCGAAGGCAGTCCATTTCTTCCTCGAAGTTTTCTTCATCTATTCGGAGCAGTTGCAGTTTCAGCTCCTCCGCGAGGGTCGCTTTTTCAGGAGGCTGGTCAAGCACACTTAAGAGCTCATCGAGCAATATCGGATACTTACTCAGATTATTCGCAATAAGAGGACTGGCCGTGCAGTATTGTACCAATTGTTCCAATGCTTGTGGGTTTTCCAGCAACAATACCAGATAGGCGGTGCGGCGACTCACGGCCCCAACCAGCAACATCACGCGGCTCAGACAACGGGATGGATGTTCAGATTCAGCGACTGCATCCAGCAGCACCGGCATAAACATATTGAAGCGCTCTCTGCTCGCTGCGGGAAGAGTGAGGAATTTTTTATCAGCACGAAAATTCCTGATCTGCTCCATGCTCTGAAGCGACTCCTCAAATCCAGCCTTCTCCAGCAGAGCAACTGCATCGTCGTCCGACAGCTCCTGCGCCCAGAATGCATGCCATTCTTCACCCTGAAATCTGGGTTTTTCCTTTTCCTCTCCAGTACCAAGCACATCGTTGAAGTGCCGGCTTACCGCCCGTCGATTGCGGTCCAGCTCGTCTACCAGCTCTTCCCAGCTGTCGTAGCCCATGGCAAAAGCCAATCGAAGTTGCGGCTCGGCAAGAATTGGGAGGCTTTGAGTCTGCTGATTTCCAAAGGATTGCAGTTTATGTTCAAGTTTGCGCAGATATTCATAGGACTTGATCAGCTCTTCTGCCACCTCGCCAGGCAGATAATTCCCTGCAGCCAGTCCAGTCAAGGCGTTTAGCAGAGAGGGCGTGCGCAGGGCCTTGTCTCTGCCACCATACACCAGCTGTAATGCCTGCGCCGTGAATTCAACTTCTCTGATGCCGCCCGGCCCCAGTTTGATATCTGTTGCCAGCTTGCCGCGGCGCGCCTGTTTGTTAATCTGCGACTTCATTTCGCGCAAGGATTCAAACATCGCGAAGTCCAGATATCGACGGTAGACAAACGGTTTCAATCTATCAAGCAATCGCTGCCCTTGCTCAAAGTCGCCAGCTACGACTCGCGCTTTTATTAGAGCATACCGTTCCCAGTCCCGGCCCTGGTTCTGGTAGTAGTCTTCCATCGCATCGAAGCTGGCAACAAGGGCACCTTCGCCGCCATAAGGCCGCAGGCGCATGTCTACCCGAAACAAGAACCCCTCCGCTGTCACGCTATCGAGAGCGTCAATCAATCGCTGACCGAGACGGGTAAAAAACTGTTGGTTGGTCAACTGTCCTGTCGCATCCGGCCCCGCTTCCACGTTGCCGGCTTGCGGAAAGCAGAAAATGAGATCGATATCTGAGGAGACGTTGAGTTCATTGGCGCCTAGTTTGCCCATTCCGAGGATTACCATGGTTTGCGGATCGCCATCCGCTACCGGCTGTCCCCACTCCCGGGAGCTCCAGTGATGCAGAATTTCAAGGCTAGTCTGGAGCGCGCTGTCGGCAAGTTCGGACATGCGAGCGCATATTTCGTGAACATTCTCAAGCTCGCAAATGTCGCGCCATATCACCAGCAGGTATTCGAGTCTGTGGAAGTGGCGTAACCGACGCTTCAGTTCCTCTGCGTCGGAACCATAATCACTTCCCCGCAGTGATTCCAGCTCCACTCTCAGTCGCTGCTGATAATTGCTTTCCCTGTCCAGACGTCTGGCCGCAATTTGCAATAACAATTCGGGACGAGAAAGTATCTGATTGGCTGCGAAGTCGCTGGCAGCCATTACGCGCAGCAGCTCGCGGCGAAATCCCGAATCTTGCCGCAATAAAGATTCCAGTTGTTCTGAATATGCCGGGTGCTCGGTCAGACGTATCCAATAGCGGGACACAATCTCCCGGATAGGAGGCGAAAGAAACTCTGAACCCTGCACGCTAGAACCCGGCCCCTCTGCAGCTGCATAAAACTTGCCACGGGGGCTACCCGCAAGTCTTCGTAGTGAATGAATCTGAAGGCTTATTCTACCAGCTTGACCCAATCTCCGGCTTCGGGATTGCCGGAAGGATAATATCCGTTGAGAAGTCGCAGAGTTTCCTCCGGAAAGTCTGCTATGTTACTGGACTGGGCGACGATGGCGAAGTCGAAGAATTCACTGGCCTGCACGTAACGAATCTTCATTTCATTACCGGGCATAATCTCGTTTCGCTGCACCGCTCGGAAAGTGCGTATCGAAGCCAACATCATGTCATCAACTTCATCGGCATCGGCGTCATTACGGTAACTGCCGCGGAATATGTAGGCACGTGGCCCCATATACAGCACAGCAACTCGCGTCAGCTCGCCGGGGGTCGAAGACTCGACTACTCCCGTGTGACCGATTAACCGATACTGGTTGAGGTCCTCCGACCTCTGCAAGTCCTGCATACCGAGTTTTTCCCTGATGAACTCGCGTGGTTCAATATTTTCGGTGATACGCTGTACTTCGACTCGCAGCGAGTCACTGTCGGAGCCACTGGCCGTCACAGTAGTGGGCGTCTCCAGAATCTGCCATTCGGAGGGGAACACCATGGTGTAACCCAGCAGGTTCTGATAATAGCGATTGCGGTCGTCCCGGGTCTGAGATGCGTTACTCTCTCCAACAATAAGGCCGTCAATATGATCGCGAAATATGGCATGATCAGTTTCCAGCACCTGATTGCTGTTGAGGTTACCGGCGTTGGCTATTGCCTGCTGCAGGCGAGTGTCATTGCGCGGATGGGTTGCGAACAAGCCATGATATCCGCCGCCCTGACCTGAAACTCGCCGCCTGAAGTCTTCCTGGTTTTTCAGGGTAGTGATAACTTCAATCATGGCAGAAGGTTCATAGCCGGCGCGATTGAGGTACTCGGCTCCCAGGCTATCGGCTTCAAGTTCCGCTTCCCGGCCGTAGCCACTGAGTCCGGCCTGAGCCCAGATTGATGCTACCTGACTGACCTGCGAACCGATGAAGCCGCTCCCAGTTGCCACGGCAGCGACGATTCCACCCACTGTTGATGCCGCATTCGCAAGCCCCCCTCGCGCCTGTTGTTGAACTCCATGTCGCGCTGTTATGTGGGCAATCTCATGAGCAATAACCGCGGCCAGTTCGGCTTCCGAATTAGTGAAAGTAATGAGGCCGCGGTTAACGTACACATACCCCCCCGGCAACGCGAACGCATTGATTTCGGGGCTGTCAATGAGGGTAAAAGTAAATCCCAGGTCCGGGCGCTCACTCACCTCGACCAGGCGGTTACCGATACGGGTAACGTAGGCAAGGAGCTCCTCATCCTCAAACACCGGCATGCTGGCCATGACCTTCTCATGCTCTTCAAGACCAATCTCCTTCTCCCGATTTTCGCCCATCAATACCAGATTTGGCTGTCCGGTCGCCGGATTAACCGCACAGGAGCTCGTCAGCGTAGATACCAGCATAGCGCCTGCCAGAAGAGCTGCATTCCTGAGCCGCATGGCATGGACAGTGGTTATTGAAAAGTACGCAATCATGGTCTTAATCCAGGACCGGTTTTTCTGATACAACAGATTAGGATCCGTTAACGAAGGACTTAAGCTGATTGGCCAAACTGCTGCAGGCGTTGGCCTCTACCCGCGCCAGTAGCGGAATTGGCACCACCAGAGCAGGCAGATAGGACTGTCCCGTGGCATCGGTGCTTATAGTCCCTACAGAAGCCAACTGATCAACGTCCCAGATTCGGGCGTCGAACTCGGAATCATCCTCCCAGGATCCGAAACCAAAACAGCCACCACCACCAGGTCCAATTGCACAGGAGATGGAACCCGAGCGCCCGGTTGTTTCAGTAAAGCCGTCTACCCACACTATATATCGGATACCAAACTCATCGATTTTTTCGGCGACCAGTTCCTCGCCCATGAGGCGCTCGAGGTCCTGGGTTCGCAGTGGGGCAGTGCGGGGCTCGAACCAGGGGAAGAGTGCGTCGACGAAAACCTGCTCGGGCACCACATTGATGCGATCCGACCCGCTGTTAACCTGATCGCCAACGCAATCCACGAAATCTGCCCGGGTTTCATAGTCGCTGGCTTGCCTGCGGCCAAGAATGACAATCGACTCATGGCTTTCAATGCCGGTCGCACCCTGACGGAATTCATCCACCGTGGTGTTAGTGCAGCTGGCCAGCAATAGCCCCGCCAGCACCAGAGTAAAGTCATTGAAAGCAGATTTTTTCATCGCACTCAGAATAGTCATTATTCGCCTCAGAGACTCGCCAGCCAGTCCCGGACTTCGGGAACGTTGGCGAACTTCAATGTAAAACTGGACGCGAGGTCCCGCAGTGCGATAACCGCCGCTGCGTTGATGGAAGCCTCACTGGAACGGAACGAATCCAGGGTCGTCTTGCCATAGGAGGTTTCGACCCAGTCCGCGATGTACTCGCCATCGGGTTCCGTAAGCCGCAGGTTATATTTGATCCAAACCTCGTATACATCGAGCCGGGTCTTCTGTGGTAACGCCAGTTGAAACTCCTCTATGAGAGGTTCAAAAATGGCGTCAACTCCCAGCCCGGCGGCCTGGTCCAGCGAATCTATCTGCACCACCTCCTCAAACATGCCTGGCAGAATGGCATTGAAGAGGTCCACATGAGACTGACCGCTCTGGATGTTATATTCTTCCCGGCCGGTCTCGGAGTACTCGGTGTACGTAAAGTCCCGCAAAGCGGGATCGTAGTAAACTGCCACTTTCAGGGGCAGCCGTGCGACATTAGGGGTCGGATAGGTGCCCTCGATCGTGACGCTGCTGGCACCGCATCCGACCAAAATTGCCGCGATCGCGAATACCGCGAAGCCTCTGGCAACAGTCATGCAATTCGGCTTGGCTGGTCTATTCACTGGTTATCACCGATTATCAGGCGGATACGCAAAGTCTTACTCCTAGAGTCTATACGTCTTAAATGTGGATACAAGATTATTCACTACGTTTTTTAAGCGAAAATTGGACTATTTTTTATTTAGTAACTACTCCGTAATGTTCGCAATGCCCCTTGATTGCCTGAATGGATTCAATCCTGGCAATCTTTGATGTCAACCTGACCTTGTTTATCGAAAATCGTTCAATCCAACAAAAGTCCCGCCATTTCGCTGGGTTAGCTCGCGCATCAGATTAGAAAAACGATAGGCACTTTGTTGAAAACGCGGTGCCAACTGGAAAATATTGGGAAAACCGATTCCGTGAATTCTCACCAGCCGGTTGCCCTCGGCATCTTCGACGTTTATGCGATCAATCGTTCTCAGCACTTCGGTAATCGACCCGCCGGGCTGGAAGTCGTCTCCGAGCACATAGATACTGATTTTTTTGTCTGGCGAATAGAAGGTATTAATGGCACGGGTCACTCCCTCAACCGGACTGCTGTTGCTGTAGGGTTGCCATGAGCGCAATGTGGAGATAATAAGGTTTCTTCGACTGGGGGTATCGGGAATCCACTGACCACGATAAGAGTCGAACATGTAGTCACCCATATCGTTTAATACCTGGATCCCCTGCACATTGGGGTAAACATCCAGGGTATCGTTGATTACCTCGAGCATCCTGTTCCAGGCGTATTCGTACATACTGCCGGACGTATCGATAACGAAGATAATATATTCACTGTCAACCGGAATGCCGCCAATGACGCTCTCATCACGGGTAAAACTCTGGCCCAGCAGGCGTTCCATTTCTTCCGTCAAAGTCTGCCGGGCTATCGCCAGGCGACCAATCTCTTCAGTAGTTTCCTCTGCCAGCTGCTCACTGGTCTGATACTGCCCCTGAATATCCGATAGCTCGCGCCTCAGTCGAGCGACCCTCTCGCGATACGCTGACAACTGCTCCTGCTTGGCATTGAGCTCCCTGTTGAGAATGGTTGTCTCGCCGCGTATCGCAAACAGCTGCTCTCGCAACTCGTTTACGGCTCCCTCGGGAGCCAGATCGGTATACTCTATGATCACGGGCGTCGCGCTCTTGGTAATCATCAATAGCAGGATGATCGCGCCAAAACCACAGGACATGACGTCCAGGAAAGAGACGCTGAAAGAATCTGTTTCCCTACGCTTTCTCATCAGGGCCAGTCCTTTGCCGGTGACAGAAAAGACCCCCGAGTATACTGCGCCAGCTGCCAGTAGGCTGCCGATGCAGAAGGGTCGCCTTCCAGCGGCATCAGAATGACGTTAACCGGTATATTCTGCGGCAAATTCTCGATTGCATCTTCGAACAGCTCAAGCCTCTGTCTCGGTGTTACCAATGCGTCACGATTGCGCCCCAGACCAAGGGTTGGTAACCCATCGGTAATCAAGAATATGTTGTCCGGCGGCGGATTCATTTGCGCCACTGTCTGGAACATTTGGGCCATGTTTGTACCAGCTTCAGGAACGATCTCGCCAACCTGGTCGACCACCGAATTAAGCTGATCCCGGTCAGCGACCTCAAGCCACAGTCCCTCCGTGCCGTCCATGACCGCCTGAGTGCTATCACTGTAGCTGTAAACCTGGTAGCGGCTAGTGACCGGAAGCTGGCTGCTGATCCAGTCCACTATTTTGACAACACGCTGCCATTTTGGCGCGCTCCGCTTGGCATCATCATTCATGTTGCGGGTCCGAATGATATTGATCAACGTTTCATCCAGCATACTTGTGGATCGATCCACCATGATCAGTATGCGGTTACCCCCCAGGTACAAGCCAGAGAGATACTGACGGTCGCCATCACCAAGAAATTGCCGGGCGCTGTTGCCGTCCTGCTCGAGCGCACTGGCCTGAAGGCGCAATAGTTCTTCCTCCAGAGCCTGGATATCGGCTCTGAGCTGTTCCACACTTTCGACCCGCGCAAGGCTGGAGTTCTCCAGAGCTGCCAGTTCCTGCATGAAGTCGTCTATTTCGCGCTGGATCTGGCGCGCCAGGCCTTCTGCAGTGACAACTTCGAGATTGACGTCGTCCAGGGTATTGCGGATCCGCACCAGGCCTGCCTGGCCTTCGAGTATCTCCTCTTCAAGCAAATCCACCTCGGCGGCGACTCCCGGGTCGCCCAGATCGATTGCCTCAACCTGAGCGGCATGGTCCAGAATCAGAAACAATAGCACCACCGCTCCGAACCCACAGGACATCACGTCCAGGAATGCCAGACTTAAAGGATTGAACGCCCTGCGCTTTTGCTTATTCGACGCCATCGCTCACCTGTATGAGACAGAGCACCTCACTGTGATCTGCAAACTGCACACAATCGCCCAATTTCAACTCCCGCTTGCCGGAGATTTTTTCTCCATTCAGGAAAGCGCCTGCCTCACCACAAATAATATTGACCTGGTCGCCTTCTCTCTCGATCTGACCGAGATAGGCGGGCAGTCCATTAATGGATAGCCGGATACCCTTGCCGTTGACGGCCTCCGGACCCACATGGTCATCGTCGTTGCTGACAGTCACTTTGCCGATCGGGAGCGCATGGCTACCACACAGCACGTGGGTAGGGCGGCAAGAATCGTCCTTTCCACCGGCAGGGGCCAACCTCTTGCTCCCAACTTCCACGTGACCGGCCAGCGGCAGGCGCGTCACATGCTGAAATCCGTCATCGTCGCTATTGATGAACTGCTCCAGTTCAATACAGATTTTCCCGAGAGAATCGGGTGGCGCAATTTTTAGCCGGTCCTGCACAGACACTGCCAGAGTAAAACTAGGCAATCCGGATAGCGCGGAAGAAACGACAACCTGGGTATTTGAATCCTGGGATACACTATCGATCTGCTGGCGGATCCTGGCATAGAAATCACCCAGTTTCTGCACCAGTGTTTCCCAGGGAACCTTCGCCTGATGCACGGCACTGGCGGTTTTGATTTCCATTAGCAGACTGCTGCGATTTTCTCCGAACTGGCCAAGCCACCCGGGAAGCGAGTTATAGAGTTGTTGTTCTGACTCGGCATTGTGCTGAGGGTTGAAACGGCATTGCTGAATGAACAATCCAGTAGCAAACTGCATCACAAGGTTATTGAAATCCTGCAGTCCCGCCTCGGGAATCTGGATAACTGACTCCCTTTGCAAATGACCGTCTGTTATGGAAAATCTGGTCAACAATGTCTGATGCAGTTGTATATCAGCGAAAACCAGGTTGGGCTTCTCCACCAGATGCAGGGTACTCGCCAGAGCTGAGTCCACTACTCCCACCGGATTGAAAGGACATTGGCGCGCCAGCCCCAACAGGATAGCCAGTTGCTGGCCGGTAAAATTACCGGGTACTGCGAATATCACGTCGCCGTCGAGTTGCGCTTCTTCGGCTACATGTAGCAGGTGAGCATACGCCAGGTCTGCGAAGTGTCGCACATTGCCGACGGAGTAGCCCAGCGGCTCAAGACTGAGCTGGTGCCAGAACTTGTTAAAGCTGCTGGTAGGTCGCAGACGCGCCTGTTGCTCAGCCGCTCGTCCAACCTCCAGGCCACGGTCACTCACGACCGCAAAGCCGGGACTCTGAAGCAATAATCCGGATTCGTCACTGACCGATACCGCGCTATCGTTTAGCTCAATGACCTTCACGCTCATAAATGACTATCCCGTTCGGGCACCTGAAGTTTGCGCACCAGGTTCTCGTTACAATAGTTCTGCGTATCAAGTACCAGTCGGTCCTGGAGAAGCTGCAACTGATGCAATAGAAACATCAGTAGAATACTGACAACGAGCGCCACAAAGGTGGAATTGAATGCGACTCCGAGGCTCACGGTGACACCAACTATATCGCCACTGACGGCCTGGTATGCCTGTCCCAGAGCCTGGCCTATGCCGCGAACTGTTCCCAGAAAGCCGATCGACGGAATTGCCCATGCGATGTAGCGAACAATAGTCAATTCCGTTTCCAGTCGTTCCGATTCTGTCTCGCAGACATCTTTCACGGTGGCAGAAACGTCCTGAATACTTCTCGTAGTCTGAAATCGATGAAGTCCTGCGAGTAATGCACGGGGCAGCAGGTATTCGCGCTGGATTTCCGGAAGAGCCTGGACTGGTCGCGCGAAATTTCTCGAATCCTCGGGGAGAATACTCATGCCGTCACCGACCTGAATCAGGGTTTTCTCCAGCAGATTTCTCTCGCGCACCGTTCTCTGAGTTTTTAGACCGATGATCGCCACGGCCCAAAGCAGGAGCACAATACAGGTTTCCTGTTCGAAATCTTTCAGAATTACGTAAACTGATCGTTCTGGAACATAATTTTCATCGTTTTGCTGAAGAAACGTCTGCTGCGCCTGAACAAGTTCGGCGTTGGGTCTTACTACAGTGACATAAACAGAGTGCACCAGAATGACCGCAATGATCAGCGCCGCTATCTGGTAAATCAGCTCCCACAAAAGGCCTTGCTTCATAATCTTTCCTTCACCGACCGCCAGGCGGTCTTGCTTAAATATCTGCAGGGAACGAAACTCCCAGGTCCTGCGAAATCTGCTCGGTTGGAATAAAGCGGGACGGACTCTCTTCTTCCGGCGCTTCATCAACTGCGTCGCCGATTTCAGAATCTGGGTCGACAAGCTCCTGGGTGTCCTGTTCGGAGACGGCCAGATCTTCAGTTTGATTGTCAGGAGTTGCCTCTGCCGCAAGCAGTGTCACGCTGGCAATACCCATGGCAAGCATAAATATCCACTTTAATGACTTTTCCAGCAGTCCGGCCATTGTCACTCTCCCAGGTATCTTGCAATACGAAATCCGACGTCGTCCCTCGGCTCTGCACCGAAATCTCTGAACGAAAGCCGTAGTTCGGTGATCGAACCATTGGCCCAGCTCGAACCACGAATTGTGTGAAACTGACCAGCTTCCGGGCCCAGTGGATCTACTTCGGCGACGCCACCAAGAGTCCCGACCGAGCCATAATAATCGTGCACCCATTCTGCGGCATTGCCTGTCATATCAAAAACGCCGTGGTAGTTGGGATCAAACTGACCTATAGGAGCCGACACCGGGTATCCGTCAGAATACTCGATGACGATTTCGCCGAGAATTGAGCGCGCCGAGTTGTCCGCAATGTTCCCAGGGCTGCCTTCTGGAGGCAGCCGGTCCCCCCAGGCAAAACGCAACTCCGAGTCGCTACCGTCAGTGCGTGCAATCCACGCCCATTCAGCTTCGGTAGGTAACCGGTAACCAATGGAGTCCGCATTGAAACCCACTACCTCCTCTTCTTCCACGATATAGAAGACCGGCAAACCCTCCTGTTCGCTCAACCAGTTGCAATAGAGGGCGGCATCTTGCCAGCTCACCTGCACAACCGGCTGGTTATTCAGCCCCAGCGCCTGACCCTGGAATGTTCCAGATGCATGTTCCGTATTGAAACGCATGAAGGCTTCGTTGGTCACCTCGTGTAGTCCGAAATAGAACGGCTTTTCCAGTATTATTGGTCTGATAGTTTCATTGGGTCGACGCCCGGCTTCCCGCCTTGACGCTCCCATCGTGAAAGGCCCGGCATTGAACAATTTAAGTATTTGGCCGTCTACTGTGGTGATTTGCGGGCGAATCTGCTCTCTGCGCTGCTCTTCAAGTGATTTCAGCGTCACCCGAATGGCCTGATCCAGCCCCGGTCTGGACGTGAATTCCGTCGAATAGGGAACATATCCCTGTTTGCGAATTTCGATCAGCTGGCTGGCAGCCATAAGTTCCAGAGTCTGGTTTGCCATGCCCCGAAATTCACCATTTATGTAAAGCTCAGCATCACCCGGTACCGCGGCAATCTGCACGCTGGCAAGGATCGGCTCTAGAGCGATGGTGATTTCCGATTCTTCGTCCGGGACGGTTCTAATCGCACTGCTGGTTTCATTGTATCCGGCTTTGAACAGGGTAATGTCATGCACTTGCTGCGGTGCCAAAGATACTTCCAGGGGAGTTTGTCCCATAAACTGGCCGTTTATGGTCACGCTGGCATCACTCGGATTGGACCGAATAAAAACAAGCCCATCAGCAGGCACCAGCAACACCTCCGGCGCCACCATGTCTCGACCAGCAGTCACCAAGAACTCTTCCTGCCATGCTTTATGGCCAGCCAGCTTTAACGTGACATCCCTCTCTCCCTGCAGTAACTCGGCGTTGACAGGGGTCAATCCGACGGATTCACCATCTACCAGGACTTCCGCTCCCGAGGGCTGACTGGTGAACGTGACCACGGCCCAGGCTGGTTCCAGGTCGACCTCGAACCGTTCTCGAATGGAGCGGCCGGTTACCGTGATGGATTCTGTGTGCGGCAGGTAACGGTCCCGGGTGACCACCAGTTCGTGCTCCCCTGCTTCCAACTCGACATCGATAAGGGGTGTCGTACCCAGATCGACACTGTCCACCTGAACCCTCGCACCCTGCATGTTGAGGGACTCAATGGTGACCAGCCCCGGTAACTTTTGCATCTCGAATGGGTGGGTCTGAGACTGCTGATCAGTAACAAAAAGGCTGGCGGAGAAGTCGCGATAGCCCTCATTCATGAGGGCTATGTCATAAACACCCTCGCGTACCAGGTATCGCTGTCCCATTCGGACAGCGAATCCCCCGGTGATTTCGATCTGAGCGGTTACCGGATCTATCTGAATGAACACGGATTTAGCCGTCAAAATAAACCAGCCCGCCGTACCAGACACCGCCAGAAAGATTGCCAGAAACAGGTGTACCCAGCCCAATTTAAAGGAAAACGACTGCTTTTTACCTTCGTTGGGTTCGAAGTCTATCGGGACTATAGAGTCCGGTAATCCAGTTTGCTGCAAATCGTCCAGGTTGGCCATAACATCAACGACCTCGTGTGACGACAGCTTCTTCACATCTGACCACTATCGCGTCAGGAGTCTGACCAAATCCTACCAGGAACTCTTGCCTGACATCGCGGTAACCATCGCGGATACCAACCGCCACATAACGGCCCGGTTTGAGATCCAGAGTGGTTGCCTCAAATTGCCCTAATTCGGCAACCCGCACCAGCGTGACCCGCGTGGCATTGTCGGAGATGAAATTAACGCTAATTGGGATCTGGGAGTTTTCCAACAATCCCTGCAGTCTGTCCAGCTGCGAGACCAGCCTCGGCCCGGGATTCTCCAGCGCGCGACCGGTGAAATAAATATCCAGGGCCTGCTGGTAAACCTCGTCGTCGGAAAACCGTTCAGGATTGGCGATAGAACCCTCCAGCAGTTGATCGAGTCGCAGCCTTTTGCCGCTGTAATCGAGTCCCTGCTGCGCAAATAATAAATTGGGGTCGATTTCCAGAACCTGCTGGTAAGCGGCCACAGCCTGCTGCCATTGTTCAGACATCTGTGCCGCGCTGGCATCGCCGCCGAGACGATCGATTTCCACCCGCGCTACCGCGTCCCGGGTCTGCTGGATGGCGGCATCGGCCTGGTCTCGATTGATTCCGAGACTGGCCGCTCGTTCGAAAGCGTCGATGGCAAGCTCCGGCTGTTCGCTTCGCAACAGGCTGAATCCTTCAGACATTATGCTGGCAAAGCGGTTTTCCATTTGCCTCACATTAGCCGCTTCGAGGAGATTTTTTGCTGCACTGCTGTTAGCGTCGAGATCCAGTGCGGCCGCAAATAATTCGATCGCCGAATCCAGTTCTCCAGTCTCCTGCAAGGCGCGACCCTCGTCCAGCAGCGAGTTAACCTCATCCAGGTTGTTGGCCCGTTCCAGGCCGAGTTGCGCCTGCTCGCTGTCGGAATCCAGACTGACCGCTACAGAAAATTTTTCCGCCGCTAGAGCCGAATCGTTAGCCAACAACGCTGCCTCACCTTCAACCAGATACTGGCTTAACACGGTCGGCACTCTCTGCAAAAGCTCCTGCAAACCGTCATAACTTTCCTGATAGCGATCACGAGCACCAACAAAATCCTGCTGCAGATAGACCTCGTCGCCAAGCTGCGCGGTCGCGAGTGCGTCTTCATAATCCGTCTGCGCCCACACTTCGACCTCTAGAAGACCAAGTTCTGCCTGGGCGCTCAGCAGTTCAGCAAGCACGTCCTGGGCTTCTTTTCGCTGCAGAGACCGCTGTGCCTCGGTAAAGGGAGATACAAGATTGCCCGGGGACTGAGACACGTTGTTGCTCGCCAGGGGTGCTGGCGACACTGCAGTTTCGATTCGTCGCTCGAGAGGTAATTCATATTCGCTTACCAGCGCGGGCAAAACAAAAATTACAGCCAGCGCGACGATCCCCAGCGCGCCCAGGCCTAACCAGACCCAGGGAGAGGGTTTTCCGGAGCCCGCTGGTGTCGGGGCGGGCGCTAGAACGGGCGACTCGCTCGCATCGAAATCTACCGGCTGTATTTTATTGGGATCTTGCTCACTCATCGGGGTCAGGCAATCCGCTTCTGTCTCAACGAATTTAAGCTAAAGGTTTGGTGGTTTGAAGTGCTGCGATGAACCTGACTATTGCAATCCGGACTCGAGCGCGTAGATATCCGCCAGAATCTCTTTCCACTGGTCATATTGCTCTTCGACATTGCCCGTCAGGGTAACGGTTCGATCGTCCAGATTGATCACCTTGGGGGCGACTTCAGTTTCCAGTGACTGGCCCAACTCTTCCAGCGCTGCAATGTGAATTTGCGCCTCGGCTCGCTTGTCAAAACCACTCTTGATCAGATAGGCGCCTGCACCAACCCCCACGGCTCCGCCAGATTGTGCAGCGTAGTTGCCGCTCGTGGCCGCCGCAATACCGCCAATCACTGCTGCGGTTCCTGCAATAAAACGGCGTCGCGAAGACGCTCTCAGTTCACGCAGGGTAATCGTTTCGTAGTAACTTGCCTCGCGCCAGGAATCATAAGGCAATTTCATCTGCCGGCTGAACGTTGCATAGTAATCCTGCACAGTGTCGACGAACATAAAGTCACGCTCACGAATGTCTCTAACTCGAGACAGTGTGGGATCGCTGTCGGCCGGCAATCGAGTCAGTTGGTAGTAGCCATCCCTGTCCTGCGTGACGTAGTCGGAAAACATTTCTGGAGCAAATCGCTCGGCGAACAGCATCTCTGATATTTGACGGATTTCGACGATCCGGTTTTCGCTCAAATTATCCTTTCGGAACAGCAGCAGGTCGTTAGCGATATTGTTGTAGATCACCTGAAATGGATCGGCAACGTTACGCTGCGACGGATCATAGCTGAATTGGCTGATTACCTCGTAATATTCCTTGGTGTACCAATCACGCCCGGTCGAATCCTTGACATTTACGCGGATTTTCATAGCCTCACCGTTCGACTGCAGGATTGTGCCGGTAAGCGTCAAATCCATCGGGCTGCTGTTATTGGGCATCACCCGCACCACACCCCAGTTACCGGAGCGCTGCAATGTGTCGGAAAGCAGGTAGGCCGCAAATCGTGATTCCGCCACCCGGATCTGCCCGTTGACAATTTCCTCTTCATCTTCTTCGATCTCGTCGATGCCGGGATCGAAGAGTTGGATACCTATGTCTAGCAACAAGTCTTCGGGCAGGTACTCTTCATCCTGAATGACAGGGGTGTAAGTCGTCGATTTGACTGTCTGAGTTGAACAGGCACTTGCCAGCAAAGTGGCGAGCACCATTGTCAATAATTGCAAACCGATTCTATTCATTACTACTGCTCGCTAATTCCAGTGTATTTCCTGTACTCATCCCAGAGGGCTTCTCGCAATTCGGGATCCGGTTCACGCATCGCCGCTTCGCGCAGTTGCCTTGCAACTACATCATCGTCGCGCCCGCTCGGAATATCCTCGGGGGGCGGGAAAGTCTCCCCTGCTGGAGGTGGCCTCGACGCTGGTACCGACCCGGCCGGTACACCGGTATCTTGGGGACCGCCCGGCCCGCTTGTTGGCATAGTCTGAGGTTGCGAGGCAGCGCTGCCACCGCCACCAGTGTCGCCTCCGCCGGCCGAACCAACGGGCGCGTTGTCTCTTTCCGCCTGGGCCCTTTCGCGCTCCCCCAGAATCAGGCTGTCAAACACTTCGTAACCGCGTCGCAGCTGTTCATCCAGTAAACCACCTCGCTCACCGGTTGTCATAGCGCCTCCTCCCTGCCGGGACCCGGCGTCGGCTCCAGCTCCGGCGGCACCAAACACGTCTCCCGGGAGGGTATCCAGACTATAGTCACCACCAGCGCCGGCAGAAGATGCACCCAATCCGCCCTGGCCTCCGGATTCCAGGTCTCCGGTAGAACCGTCCCGTTGTCCATCGGCTCCATCATCGGAGTCTCTGCCGGTTGAGCCTGAACGGGAATCCGAGCCCGGAAATCCAGGATTTCCGACCTGTGAGCCGCTACCTGAGCTGCTCGCCTGCGAACTTGAAGACTGATCGCCCTGATCACCCGGCTGGCTGCCAGCCCTCGAACTACTGGCGGAATCCTGCCCGGGACTGCCCGCAGAAGACTGGTCCTGAGCCGAAGTTGAGCCCGCCGGATAAGAAGGAGAGCTGGCCGGAAAACTTGATGAGCTACCCGACGAAGAGCTACTCGGCGACGGAAAGCTGCTGGAGGAACTGCTCGAGGACGCGGTGCTCGACGAAGGACTACTGGACTGAGAGCTGCTCGATGAACTGCTCGGCGACGGAAAACTGCTGGAGGAGCTGCTCGAGGACGCGCTGCTAGATGAAGAACTACTGGACTGTGAGCTGCTCTGAGAGCTGGACGACGGAGTGCTGGGCATGGGCATTCCCTGCGAGCCCGACGCAGACTGAGAAGACTGGCAGGCAGTGACGAACACCGCGAGACCAATAGCCAACAGTAAATTCCTTGCGGAAATGTTGTTCATAGAATCAATTCTTAGTGCGAATTTCATGATTTTCGACTCTTTTAGCAGCCAGATGCTCAATTTTTCCCGAACTTCGCTATCAAGGATCCGCCTTTGGCGCCGGCCCCAAGTGCGTCTTAACGACCCTTTACCTCTATTAAGACCGTCTCACCGTACAATAATTTCCGCTATTCGTGTCAGCTTGTTAATGCCTGAGCTGCGCCGGCCAATGAATCTGCGAGCCAGGGCTCACTTCGAAATGTCAGCATCACTCTGAATAATCTACGCTGGCACTTCCAGTGCGGACTACTGCCATAAGCATATCAGCCTGTGATACCAAAATCTGGCTGAACCGGCCCTTAACAATAAGACATGCGCTCTGCGGTTTCCAGTAATTCAGTAGGCGTAGTAGTAGCGAAACCGGTTATTTTCGCTCCTCACCAATTCTCCATCGACGATTACGGGACGAAACATCGTTCCACGTATACGGCGACGCAGTGAACTGACAACCCTGCTGTCAACCTGATTTTCGTCTGTTAAGACCTCCAGGTCGGTAACCTCCCCAAATCGAGTAACAGCAAACTGAACATCGACGTATCCGCTATCCCTGGCGATTGCGACCCGACCCTCGTAGTTACTGGTGGTGAGGATAGACTCAATTTCTTCGGAAAACGCAGGTAACGGCAATACCGAGCTGAATAGTGACCGATTCGAGCCCTCTTCGACCGGCAGGGAAGCGATTAAATCATACGCCTCGCTGTACTTCGCTTCCGCAGCTCGACGTCGATCAAAAACCAGGTACCAGTCAGCCTCAAGCAGCAAGGCTTCGGCATAATCGACCGTTGTTCTGCGTTCCTCCGGGAACGATGCCACGATGAGCTGTAAGGCTTCCAACCCCTGACGGTAACCGTCATCATAATTGCCAACAAGCCCTCGAGAACCATCAACAAAGCTTTCCTGTACCCTGCGATACTGACCAGTAGCAGCTTCCTTTATGAGCGCTTGGTAACGAGAAACAAGGTATGCAGCGCCCGCCGTATCTCGCAAATAATTATTAAATCGCTGGTCATCTGGGCCGTAGTAGCGGTTCACCAGATTTGACGCGGTGCGGTATAGAAACAACGCGTTGAGTAACTTTGCTCCTAACTCTTCTCCCCATCGGGCGTTAAAAAGACTCAGTTCCCAGCTGGCCCTTTTCCGCAGTGCAGGAACCATTCTAGGGTCATTAAGACCGTATTCCTGACGCAGCGCATTGAAAAGATAGTCGTGATATCGATCCGCGCTGTCCCAGTCCCCAAGCGCCAGATAGCTATCTACCATGCGCTCAACGAATGGAAGATGCTCCAGACTGGTAAGGCCCAGATTTACCCTGCTGATGTGCATGGCACGTCCGTACGAATCTACGGCTTCCTGATGCATACCCCGCTGTTGATATATTTCGCCCATTGCTGAGAGATTTTCTGTGAGATTTATGTCCCAGGCGCCCCCTGTCGATTCGATATCGCTGATCGTGTCCTGGAATCTCAGAATATCCGTGGCCTCGATCTGATCCGAACCATCCTGATTTATTAAGTTAGTGCTCACTTCTTTTCTTAGGCTTTCATTTTCTCGCCCGGAAATAATCTCCCTCGGACTGTCGAATACCAGAGTGTCATAGACAGAAAGTTCCTCGCCAGAAGATTGGTCAATCCCTTCGTCAACCTGCAACGTGTCCTGTCCCAGCGCGCCGGTGGCCAGACATAGCAGAGCCAGAGCGAGCTGTAGTTGCCTCATCATGGGTAGTGCGTGGATCATGGCCCTATCTATAATCGATTGTTAACGCATTAAGTACCGATAAGTTTACCGGATCGCCGCCTAAACCTGTCTATTCAGCCACAGATTACCGAATTCATCCGGTTCCGCGCGCCAGCCTGCATCGAGATAGGTGGTTGCAGAAAATTCGGTAATTATTGCAGGACCGACAATCGTATCTCCGGGTTTTAATTTTTGCCGCTCCAAAACGGGTACGCCCATTTCCGTGGCAAAGACCTCTCCATGGGCATTATTTTTCATATTGCCTGTTTTTTCGCCAAAGGTCAGGTCCAGGGCCCTCTGCGGTCCGAATATTCGAACCCGCAGATTGACAAATTCAAGGTCTCTCGCCAGCGAAAAGCCATAACGGTCATGATGCAAGCTATGAAAAAGGCGGGTAGATTCAGCGCCTCCGTGCCAGGGAATATTGAGGGTCGAGGATTGCCCTGCGTAACGGATATCCATACTGAGCTTTGACAGCAAATCTTCTTTTCGCAAGCCGTCGGATTGAAGCTCCAGCATTCCCCGATCAACTAGCTTTGCGAATTCATCCTCAATTTCCTGGTCTCGCGCTTGCGACGCCATGACTCTGACAGTGCGTGAGAACTGCCGCCCCTGCGGGGCAACCAGCATTCCCATTGCCGAAAGTACGCCGGCATTAACTGGAACAATGGCCCTCCGCATTCCCATGGATTCGGCCAGAGCACAGACATGCAACCCACCTGCACCCCCGAAGCAGGCTAACACAAATTCTTCAGGATCATAGCCGCGCTGCACGGAAATGAGGCGCAATGCCGCCGCCATGCGCTCATTGGCCACCTGGATGATTCCCAGCGCCATCTCGTTCTCGCCAAGATCAGCGCGCCCGGCCAGTTGCCTGATAGCTTGTCTTGAGGCATCGCGATCCAGTCTGAAGCTGCCAGCCAGCGCAACATTCTCCGGTATTCGACCGATTACAAGATTTGCATCCGTGACCGTAGGCTCTGCACCGCCTTTGCCATAGCAGGCTGGCCCAGGTTCTGCCCCGGCGGATCTGGGCCCAACCTGCAACATTCCTCCGTCGTCGAGAGTGGCGATTGAGCCTCCGCCAGCACCGATAGTATGCATGTCGATCATCGGCACTGCCACCGGGTATCCGGCGATACTTCCCTCGTTGGTAATGATCAGTTCACCATCCAGAAGCGCCACGTCGGTGGAGGTACCCCCCATGTCGAAACTTATAAAACGCGACTCACCGGTCTGCCGACCCAGAAATTTGAGCGCGGCCAACCCGGCAGCTGGGCCGGAAAGTAACAGATTCACCGCACGACCAGCCGCCGCAGCGGCGCTGAGAGTTTCACCACTGGATTGCATAACGGTCAGCGGGCAGCTTCCCAATTCTTTGTAAAGATTCTCGAGGTAGCGGCTTACAACCGGACCCAGACTCGCATTGAGCCAGGTTGCCATACCTCTTTCGTACTCCCGGTATTCCGGCAACACAGCGGACGAGCGACTCACAAATACCGTCGGCGCGTATTCACTAATCGCCCGCTCCAACTCCCGCTCGTATTGATCGTTGAGAAAGGAAAATAACAGGTTGATCGCTACTGCTTCTGGCTGCAGTTCACCAAGACGACTGACAACATGCTCGATATCCCCCACAGTCAGTGGTTCCAGAAGTTCTCCGTCGGCCCCAAGACGGCCGCCTACCTCAAGGCAAAGTTGTTGCGCAACCGGTTGCTCGCGCGGTGGAAATTCCAGTCGATAGAGTGATGGCCTCGTCTGTCGTCCAATGGTCAGCATGTCACCAAAACCATGATTGGTGATAAAGGCAGTATTTGCGCCCTTACCTTCCAGAATGGCATTGGTCGCTACTGTACTGCCGTGAACAATGCGTAACTTGCCGCTTTGCGTCCATGATTCCAGGCCCAGCTCTTCGATGCCTTGGAGAATGGCCTGCTCGGGCGCTTCAGGAGAGGACAGTACCTTGTGCACCGTTAGCCTGTGCTCACCATCTTCCTCCCGCAACAGAACGAAATCGGTAAAAGTTCCGCCCGCATCGATGCCTAGAAAAATCTCCTGTTTCTGCTCCGTCATGTTATGCGCTGGTTCTTTACAGGTTGGTTGTCAACGGATTATAACTCGCGTTCCAATTGGGGTTCAGTTTAATCCCGCAATCACTCGAGCAAACCCGTTTTATACAATGCCTGAGCTTCCGGAAGTCGAAACAACTCGCAGAGGTATCTCGCCAACTGTGCTTCATAACCCGGTGCGCGAAGTGGTAATTCGCTCGCCTGCGTTGCGCTGGCCGATTCCAAAAACTATTGGGAAAACATTACCGGGCTTTGAGTTTGATCGAATCGATCGGCGCGCCAAGTACCTGCTGCTGAGGAACCCGCGCGGTTACTTGATTATCCACCTCGGCATGTCAGGTAGCCTGAGAATAGTTCCCGCCGGCACACCGCCGGGAAAACACGACCATGTGGATATCGTCCTGAGCGATAACCAGGCTCTGCGATTCACAGATCCAAGGAGGTTTGGGTGCATGCTCTGGCATGGTGGCCCCCCGGACCAGCACCCCTTGTTGCATGGACTTGGGCCAGAGCCACTGACTGAAGATTTTGACGGCAACTATCTCAAGATTACAGCCCAGGGCAAGAAAGTGGCGGTAAAAAATTTCATTATGAACAGCTCTGTGGTAACAGGTGTCGGCAATATTTACGCGAACGAAGCACTGTTCTCAGCGGGTATTCGCCCGACCAGACCAGCGAGTAGAGTCTCCCGGAAACGTTACGTGAGACTGGCAGAACAAATTAAAATTATTCTACAAAACGCCATCAATGTCGGGGGCACCACACTGCGTGACTTCACTGGTGGTGACGGCAAGCCAGGCTATTTCAGGCAGTCACTTAAGGTATACGGGAGAGGCGGCGATCCCTGCGTCGCATGCGGAATGACTCTCAGGGAAGTCAGACTGGGCCAACGGAGCACCGTATACTGCCAACAATGCCAGACCTGACTGGATGGCAGGAATAAATCTATTTCGGCGCGGAGTCCAGCATAGCGTGTGCGACCGCTGGATGAACAAACTTTGAAATGTCTCCGCCATAGGAAGCGATTTCCCTGACCAGCGTAGAGGAGATGTAGGAAAGATGTTCTGCCGGAGCCAGAAATACGGTTTCAATTTCCGGCTCCAGAACCCGGTTCATGCCCACCAGCTGAAACTCGTATTCGAAGTCTGCCACGGTGCGTAACCCGCGAAGGATGATATTCGCGCCTCGTTGCTTGACGAACTCTGTCAAAAGCGAATCGAAGGCACACACCTCAACATTATCCAAGTGAGAAAGGACCTGGCTGGCCAGCTCGACTCGCTGATCGGCCTCCAGTGCCACGCTCTTCTGACGATTGGTTCCGATCGCGACGATGATGTGATCGAAAAGACGGGATGCTCGCTCAACCAAGTCGGTATGGCCATTAGTGATAGGGTTGAACGTACCGGGATAGACGGCTACTTTCATGGGCGACTCTTGGCTGAAAATATGCCTCGCATTCTAGCGGAACCATCGGGGTGGCTCAACGAATGAACGACGTATCAATTTTTTAGAAACCCGACTATGCGATCCTCCATCCAGAACCTGTCCGATGCCGAGGCAAATCCAACGTGACCGCCATGGTCAAAAAAATCCTGCACGATTGGCGCGCTCAGTTGCTGATGTTCTGGCAAGGCCTGGGGAGGAATTATGGGGTCATCGCGGCTCTGCAACAATAGCGTCGGCACTTCGACGTCAGCCAGGTAATTCAGGCTGCTGGACTGTTCATAGTAGTGCGCAGCATTATCAAAGCCGTGGATTGGTGCGGTTACCCGATCGTCGAATTCCCACAGCGAGGACAGCTGGCCGAGATCGCCACAGGAGAGCAACAGGTCCAGTTGCTCCTGATTGCCCACTTGCTGGAACACACGTTTCTTATGCTCCACGTCGGCTACCAGGCGACGCAAAAAGTAGCGACCGTACATTCGGCTCATTCCTTCCTGCAAAGCTCGCGAACAGAGCGTCAGATTGAACGGAGTGGAAACCGCGACGGCCCTGTGAATCGGGCTTTCGGTCGCAAGCTCGCCGAGCCACTTTAGCAGCACATTCGCGCCCAGGGAGAACCCGACGGCATTGATCTCAACCGCCTTGTGCTCCCTGCGCAATGTGGCGACAATCTCCGCGAGGTCCGCCGTGACACCCGAATGGTACGATCTGGCAAGACGGTTTGTTTCACCGCTGCAGTTGCGAAAATTCATGGCAACACTGGCGGTATCTGACAGGCCCAGTCGGTATTGCAGCGACTGAATATATCCAGAACGAGAACAACCACAAAGTCCATGCAATAAAAGAACTATCGTTCCATTATTTTCTTCTTTTTCAGATTCTGACACACACCAGTCCAGATCAATGAAATCCCCATCATTTAGCTCAACGCGCTGACGCCGATGCTGTACTTTGGGAGCGGGGACATACTTGCGCCACAGAGTTTGAGCATGACTGTTGCGCAACCAAGGCTTGGGTCTAAAATTATCGTTGCTATGCATTCCGTTTACTACTCATCGCTGATTTCCGCGCCGCGCGACGTTCTCTCAAACAGCCAGTAAAAGACCACCCCGGCTCTGTTCTTTTTAAGCACCCGCCACGCCGAAGGAAACAGACTGTCCTGCAGATTTCTGTTTGATTCCAGATAAATCAACGCCCGGTTTTTTAGCAAACCAGAACTTTCCAGGGCCTCGCAGCAAGTCTGTTCCAACTCGTCAGCATAGGGTGGATCCATGAAAACAATACCGAATTTCTGAGCGGAAATTTGGTGATTTTGATTCAGCCACGTGACCGCCTCGCTGCAGATTACCGGCTTCTCCGATGCGCCGAGCATCCTCAAATTGGCAATAATAGCGTCTGCCACACGTCGATTTTGCTCTACGAAAGTCACGTGACGGGCTCCTCTGGACAGAGCTTCCAGACCACAAGCGCCGGTGCCCGCGAACAAGTCCAGACAATCCTCTTGTTCTACATCGTTCTGCAGCCAGTTAAACAGAGTCTCCCGAACTCGATTCGCAGTTGGCCGAAGCTGTGCCACGGCTGGAAATGCCAGGCGGCGACTGCGCCATTGACCCGCAATTATCCGTACACTCCCCATATCAGTTCTGGATTTCATCTTCTCACCGGGCAATCCGTTTCTTTGGTTGGACCAGTCTGTTGAATCGCTTCAGGGGCCAATCTCGGGACATGCCCGACCGGATTGTCCCTCGCGTCGTGTAAACAATTCGTCGCTAATGGTAGGATAGCCAGCTCTCGCAACCAAGTGGGCAGGAGTGATTGGACTGATTTATTGGCAGCTCGGCGGTCCAGTCAGTTTTCCTCCCGGTATTCGGAACCAGAACAAATGTTCGGATTCGGCAAGAAAAAGAATTCAGAAGAGGTAGGTAGATTATCAATACCCTCTCCTCAGGAAGAGGGGTCGAGTACAAATACCGCCCATACGCAAGAAAGCAACAGCAACGTATTTGGCCGACTGATCGCCGGCCTGGGAAAAACCAGGGCCGTCCTCAGTTCTGGACTGGGAAGCCTGATCCTGGGCTCTCACACCCTCGACCAGGGATTGCTTGATGAAATTGAAACGCGGCTGCTTAGTGCGGATGTTGGCCTGGAAGCCACCGATCAGATTATTAATAGCCTGAAGCTCAAACTCAGTCGCAAGCAGCTGACAGATCCGCAGGATTTCCTGTCAGCCTTGAAAACAGAACTCATCTCACTATTGAAACAGGTTGATGTGCCACTGCAAATCAGTGAACAAAGACCCTATGTCATTCTGGTAGTTGGTGTAAACGGCGTCGGGAAGACCACAACGATAGGGAAACTTTGCCGCTTCCTGGAGAGCCAGGATTTCAGGCCACTTCTCGCCGCCGGAGACACATTCCGCGCCGCCGCGGTGGAGCAGCTTCAGGAATGGGGAGCACGCAATGAGGTGCCTGTCATCGCCCAGGCTACCGGCGCAGACAGCGCATCGGTGATATTCGACGCATATCAGTCCGCCAGGGCGAGAGGCTCGGACGTCCTGATAGCGGATACCGCAGGTCGTCTGCACACCAGGGACAACTTGATGCAAGAATTGGAGAAAATTGTTCGGGTACTTAAAAAACAGGATGATGCTCTACCCCACGAAACCTTGCTTGTGCTGGATGCTACCACCGGTCAGAACGCCCTCAATCAGGCTCGTAGCTTCCATAATTCGGTGAACCTGACCGGAATCTGTCTGACCAAGCTGGACGGAACAGCGAAGGGCGGAATGGTGTTTGCGATTGCCAAGGAGTTGGGGCTACCTATCCGTTTTATCGGAGTCGGGGAAAAAATCGACGATCTGCGACCTTTCTCAGCCGAGCAATTCGTGGAGGCTTTGTTTACGGAATAATCGGTGGATGCCGGAGTAATTCACCGCCAGAGCTTGAAAATTGGCGCTATGGCCCCAAATTAAGACGAAATCAGGCGATCTACCCACAGAAATTGAGCGTATTGTGAACTGGAGATCGTAATTGGCTGTTTTTAAACCGGTTATCTCGTAGCAGCCTAATTTGAAAAGTGCTAAAATAAGACCGTTATTCGATACAATTTTTTCAATTCAGGAGCATTATGGACACCAGTAAGAGTTTACAAGTTATTGACCCGATGGTACCTGGTCGTGATTTGACTGCTTACATCGCATCCGTCAACAGTATTGCGGTACTGACTCCAGAACAAGAGAAAGAGTTGGCTAACCAGTATTACTACGACAACGATGTAGACGCGGCCCGACAGCTGGTCCTGTCACATTTGCGATTTGTGGTACACATGGCAAAAACCTACTCCGGTTATGGTCTGCCGCTGGGTGACCTCATTCAGGAAGGCAACGTTGGCCTGATGAAGGCCGTCAAACGCTTCAATCCCGAGGTTGGGGTGCGCCTGATTTCGTTTGCCGTGCACTGGATCAAGGCCGAGATGCACGAGTTCATTCTGAAAAACTGGCGTATCGTGAAGATCGCGACGACCAAGGCACAGCGAAAACTGTTCTTCAACCTGCGCAGCTCGAAGAAAAGCCTTGGCTGGCTGAATAACGAGGAAACTGAGGCGGTAGCGCGAGATCTCGGAGTAGATGCCAAAGTCGTTCGTCAGATGGAGGGACGAATGAGTGCGTTCGACACGTCGTTCGATATCGAACCCGATGCCGATGAGGAGCTGAGCTACCGGGCACCTGTCAACTACCTGGAAGACCAAAATTCGGACGTGGCGGTCAATCTTGAGGAAGCGGAATGGGAAGAGGTGACCAACAACAGCCTGCATCTGGCCCTTGACGGACTGGATGAGCGCAGCAAGGACATTCTCGCCAGTCGCTGGTTAAGTGAAGAAAAAGCTACACTCCACGAGCTGGCTGACAAGTACGACGTATCAGCCGAGCGGATCAGGCAGCTGGAAAAGAACGCCATGAATAAAGTCAAAGCGCTGATGGAAGCCTGACCAAGCTGCCAGTCCCTTTAAATCAAACAGAAAAGCCGCCCGCTGGGCGGCTTTTTGTTGCTAGGCAACAAGAGAATCGGCTGGGTCGAATACCAACTTGATTTGCCGGGGTCCAGCAGACACAATGCGGCACCATGGCTAAACTGTTTATTTTCCTCGCCGCAGTCAATGGTTTCCTCGCTGTTTCTCTTGGCGCCTTTGCTGCCCACGGCCTTTCTAACCGGCTATCGGAGCAGTTGCTGGGCACCTTCCAGACAGGCGTTCAATACCACATGTATCATGCCCTCGCCCTGATCGGCGTCGGGATACTCAGCGTTCACTACCCGGCATCGACCTTATTACGGGCCGGCGGATATCTGTTCCTCGCCGGAATATTGATTTTCTCCGGTAGTCTCTATGTTCTGGCGGTCAGTGGTATTCGATGGTTGGGCGCAATCACACCCATTGGCGGTGTCGCCTTTCTCGCCGGCTGGGGCGCACTGATGTGGTTTGCCCTGACCGAAACTTTTGCTGCCTGAGTTAGAGAAGTCATGGACGTTAAGGTTAACGGGGAAACTCTATCAGTGCCAAAAGACAGCAGCCTGACTCAATTGATAGAACTGCTGTCTCTGGGTAATAACAGAATCGCTGTCGAGCTGAATCAGGAAATCGTACCGCGCAGTGAATATGATTTGTTGCAGCTTCGCGAAGGCGATAGCCTGGAAATTGTTCAGGCGATTGGAGGCGGCTAACCGTCAGCTCTCGCAGAATTTAACTCTTTTAAGGTAACGGGTAGACTTCCAGGCAGATCATGATCCAGACACAGGACAAAACCCTTAGTATTGCTGGCAAGACTTATCAGTCTCGGCTCATTATCGGCAGTGGAAAGTATCAGGATTTCCAGCAAAATTTATCCGCCCTTCAGGCCAGTGGCGCCGAAATCATCACGGTGGCAATTCGACGCGTCAATATGGGACAGCATGAAGGGGAGCCCAGCCTGCTGGAGGTAATCTCCCCCGAGGAATACACCATCCTGCCCAATACTGCGGGCTGCTACAACGCTGATGACGCCGTTAGAACTTGTCGAATGGCGCGCGAGCTCCTTGATGGCCACAAACTGGTTAAATTGGAGGTTCTGGGCGACCAGAAAACACTCTACCCCAATGTCACAGAAACCCTGATCGCCGCTGAGAAACTGGTGGCCGAAGATTTCGATGTCATGGTTTACACCAGCGATGACCCTCTGGTCGCCAGGCGCCTCGAGGAAATTGGCTGCGTCGCTGTGATGCCTCTAGGCGCACCTATCGGTTCTGGTCTTGGCATAAGAAATCCTTACAACATCCGAATGATCCTTGAAAACGCGAAAGTGCCGATTATCGTCGATGCCGGCGTGGGTACCGCGTCTGACGCGGCAATAGCTATGGAACTCGGGTGTGATGGCGTCCTGATGAACACCGCCATTGCCGAGGCGGGAAATCCTGTACTGATGGCCGCGGCGATGAAAAAAGCCGTGGAGGCGGGCCGGGAAGCTTTTCTGTCAGGACGTATGCCCAGACGGCTGTACGCCAGCGCGTCTTCACCGATCGACGGCACATTTTTCTAGTCGATATGCCGGTAATTGACAAACTCGGTTCCGGACGTCCCTTAACAACATCTGGCTGGCGCCCGGTCCGCAGCTACGTAATTCGGGGCGGCCGTTTAACCAGCTCTCAGCGAAAGGCGCTGAAAACCCTGTCCGCCGACTTCGTGGTGGAATACCGACCGCAGCCCCTGGACCTGATTGCGCTGTTTAGAAACCGCAATCCAGTGGTCATAGAAATCGGCTTTGGCATGGGCGATTCGCTTCTGGCCATGGCTGCCAAATTACCGGAAACAAACTTTATAGGAATTGAGGTTCATCAGCCAGGTATCGGTAAGCTGCTTATGGGTATCGATCAGAAACAGCTCAACAATATCAGGGTAATCAACCACGATGCGCGGGAGGTTATGGAGCATTGTATTGCCGACGGGAGCCTGCGGGGAATTCAGATATTCTTCCCAGACCCCTGGCATAAGAAACGTCATCACAAGCGGCGCCTGATCCAGTCAGAGTTTGTTGCACTACTGCACCGCAAGCTTGAGGCTGGCGGACACCTGCGTCTGGCTACCGATTGGCACCCTTATGCAGAGCAGATGCTTGAAGTTCTGGATAATACCGACGGCCTGGTGAATCAGGCCAGGACAGGTCAGTTCGTAGATCCTGGCGACCGGCCTGCAACCAAATTCGAGAAGCGCGGCCGGAAACTTGGCCACGACGTGTGGGATTTGTGTTACGAGCGCGAGTGACCCTTTATTACAGCCACAACCGATGCTCGTGCTGCTTCAACCATTCCCGATAATATTCGTAGTCTGGGCAGATTGATTCCACCAGCGTCCAGAATTTCTCCGAGTGGTCCATATGGACAAGGTGGGAGATTTCGTGGGCAATCATGTAGTCAATGATCGAATTGGGTGCCAGCATGATTAACCAATTGAATTGCACAACCCCGGACGAAGTGCAATGCCCCCACTTCGTTTTTGTCTTGCGTAGCTTGATTTCCTTGAGACGCCGGCTCACCCGCAGATACCTCGCCAGTGCTCTTGCCCGATCCGGAAGGTAGCGACTGGCTCGCTGCTGAAGATAGCGTTCTACCTGCTCTCGCGCCTTTTTCGCGGTCAGCGATGGCCCCTGGATTATGAACTCGTCTCTGGTGATCTCGATCCGGTGTCGCGGATATTCCTGGAATACTATGCGGCGATCCCGGGCGCGATAAAATATTTTTCTGCCGTGCTCGATTCTCAGGGATTCGCGGTATCGCTTGGCCTCTTCTCGTAGCTTCTGTTCTATCCACTCCTGGTTACGTATCAGAAAACCGCGAATTTCTCGTCTGCTGGCCCACAGAGGGCTGCGAACTTCTACCTTTCGATAGCCTACGTGTATAGCCAGACTCTTGCGGCAGCTGCGTTTGATTTCGCAGTCGATATGCCTGAGATTACTGGACCTGTCACTAAAATTAAGTGGTATGACTCTCACTGCCCTGAGCTCCGTATTCAATCCCTGTCACACCGGCTTGCGAGCCACCAGATTGGCATAATATTTCTGCGGTTCGCTATCGATGCCTTCGAAATAATGAAGGATATCCCAGTCCTTAAACAAGTAACGCAACTCGCCGGATTGCAACAGGTAATCCGGATTGCTGGGCTTACCCAAAGTCGCCTGCCTGGAGGTAAAAGTTTCATAGAGTAGTAAGCCTCCCGGCCTCACACTGTTCCGAATAGCAGGGATCAATGGCCGATGAAGGTAATTAAACACCATTATCGCGTCAAACTCTTTGCCAGCAAGAGGCCTGCACCCCGGTCGTTCGAAATCCACTTGCCAGTAACTGGTGCCACAAGCAGAATCCGCAAGCCGGCCAGAGATTCTTTCCAGTACAGCGGAATTAATGTCGGCAAAAATGACTGGAATATTATGCCTGACAAGAAAAATCCCATTACGCCCGGAGCCGCAGGCTAGATCCAGAACCCCCTCGCCTTGCAGGGTGCGCTCAAGCATCGGTAAATACTCGATAAGCAGTCGGGCCGGTCTGGGATCAGGTTCTGACATGTGGCAAACTCCGGGCTTACCCGGTCGGGGTCGAGTTAATTAGAGTACCCGGTATCGGCGGGTGAGTCAGCCTGGATCAAAAGACTCCTTGTACCGCCAGATTAATAATACGACACAACGTTGAGTTCAAAAGTTGGGTTCAAAAAAAGACACTCTGTTTGCAAACCCCATGGCGCCGCTTGAATTCTCATTCGACGAAAATGTGGCTGAAGTCTTCGAAGACATGATAAACCGGTCGGTGCCTGGATACTCGACCATCATTTCGATGATTGGGCTGCTTGCCAGACAATACTGCCGAACCGGCTCGACGGTATACGATCTGGGTTGCTCCCTGGGTGCCGCAGCTACAGCAATACTTCATCAAGTGCCCCATCGGGACTACCGACTGGTGGCAGTGGATAATTCCCCCGCGATGATAGATCGTTGTCGGAACAAAATGGAGCTCTATCAGAATGACTTGCCCCAAATCGAAATCCTTTGCCAGGACATCCGCAGTACAGAAATTACATGCGCGTCGGTCGTGGTGATGAACTTCACACTGCAATTTATTGACATTGAAGATCGTGCCGCTCTGCTGGAACATATTTATCATGGAATGGAGCCTGGCGGCATATTGATACTGTCAGAGAAGATAGGTTTCCCGGATACAACGCTCGACCAGCTGTTCATCGACAGCTACCACAACTTCAAGCAACGTATGGGTTACTCGGAACTGGAGATTAGCCGGAAAAGATCGGCCCTCGAAAACGTGCTGCTACCGGAAACCATTGACTCCCACAAACAGAGAATCCTTGCTAGCGGATTCAAAACCGTCGATGTCTGGTTCCAGTGCTTCAACTTTGCGTCATTGGTTGCCATCAAGTGACAACTACCCCTGATCCGTTCCTTTTAAAACATCTTCGAGATGCTGGCAAAGACTCGCCCCTCAGAGAATTACAACACATAACAGACGCAGGCTTTATCGAAAGGTTTACGCATGGCGATTTGCACCGCTGGCTCGAGACCATAAAAAATTTACCGGACCTGGAGCCCAAAAGCGTCGACCTGAAAACTCAGATACGAATCGGAGCAAAGCCAGACTCTGTTGGCACAGCCGACAAACTTGAAAAGATGTTGCGGCAATTTATACCGTGGCGCAAAGGCCCTTTCGAATTGTTTGGTGTGCAAGTAGAGTCCGAATGGCAATCCGATATGAAGTGGAATCGAGTGCTGCCCCATATCTTGCCACTGGGCGGGCGCAAAGTTCTGGATGTTGGCTGCGGTAATGGTTACCAATGTTGGCGCGCTCTTGGAGAAGGCGCCCGCCTGGTGATTGGCGTTGAGCCCTACTTGCTGTACGTCATGCAGTTCCTGACAGTCAAAAATTATCTGCGTCAAAGTCCTTGCTTCGTCCTACCACTCAGCCTCGAGGACTACCCGGGGCCTTTCGCGTATTACGATACCGTTTTTTCCATGGGGGTAATCTACCATGTACGTTCTCCCATCGATCACCTGCTGCAGTTGAAAAAGGTTCTTGTCCCAGGTGGACAGCTGATACTCGAAACACTCATCGTTGACGGCGATTTGGGGTATTCTCTTACGCCGGCTGGGCGCTACGCCAGAATGGGCAATGTCTGGTTCATACCCAGCCCGCCAACCCTCGAACGCTGGCTGCAGCGAGCCGGCTTCTGCGAAATAAAAATGGTAGATAGCTCCGTAACTACTCCTGACGAACAGCACAGCACTAGCTGGATGCCATTCCAGTCGCTGATAGATGGCCTTGACCCCAACGATTCTGGCAATACCTGCGAAGGATTGCCCGCACCAAAACGGGTAATAGTGACGGCAATCAACCCTGACTAGAGCACAATTTTCCAGCAGCAATTGCCGAGCAATTTCTGTCTGGAACAATAAGTTAAAAAGTGTATGCGGCAATTGCTCTCTATGAATTGATCTTGGTTTTCGATTAACAGGTCAATCCACCAATAATTCGGGCATCGGTTGACCTATCACGTTAATTGCGTTAACTATATGGACAAGGTCAGTGGGGTCAGCTCTAATCTGTTTCTCAGCCGCCAGCGCCTGCGTCCCCGTTGTATCAATAACGACAATAATATCCGCACAGGAACCTAGTCATGGCCAGACCGCTACGAATTGAATATCCGGATGCTGTTTATCATGTTTCCAATTATGGTCTGGACGGACAGCGCGTATTTCCCTCAGACCGCTATTTCGAGGCATTCCTGACATGCCTGGAAGAGACCTGTGAAAGACTGAATGTTCAGGTACACGCATATTGCCTTCTGAGAAATCAATATCACCTGGTGATCAAGACCCCTGAAGCCAACCTTTCCCGCTTTATGCGCCAGATAGATGGCCTGTACACTCAGTACTACCAGCGCCTGAAAAAATCTGATGGCTCTTTATTTCGAGGCCGCTATAAGGCGGTCCTGATACAGCCGGAACAGTACCTGCTGCCGCTAACTCGATATGTCCATTGTCTGGTGCGTTCCGGAGAGGTAGCCTCATACAGGTGGTCCAGTTACACGAGCTACGTAAGCAAAAAGAAACCCCCGATATGGTTTGAAAGAGAATCCGCACTGCGACAATTACGATTAGCGGTTGCCAAACGAAGTGCAGGCTATCGCAAGTACGTCAGTGAAGGTGTCGACGATGAATTGGCGTCTTTCTATGGCAAGAAAAACCTGCCCTCCATTATGGGCGACGAAAAGTTTCGCACGCAGGCAAAAAGGAAACGCTCAGCCACCAAGGTGCGAGGCGTATCGAGAGGAGCTAACGCCAAGTGGCGGCCTTCCTGCAAAGATATCGTCAATGTTGTTGCCACACAGTTCAAGGTGTCGGAAACGAGCATCTACAAAGCTGCCAGGGGTCCGGGTTCCAAGAACGTTCCTCGCTGGGTGGCGATGTATCTTTGCCAGGAATTGTCTGCAGTCACGCTGCAATCAATTGCCAGGCTATTCAAATTGAAACGCTACGGCACCGTTTCTACCACTGTCGGAAAACTGAAAAAGGAATTTGACGAGGATCCCAAGCTTCTGGCTACCGTTGAACGGCTGTCGAAGCGGCTAAGCAAGGGGAAGTGACGCCTGAGCCACATCCGCGTGACCGAGGACAATGGCTGGCGTTTAGTTTCAGAATCTAAACCGGAAAATAAAAAGGGCCTGCAGTCGACACGACTACAGGCCTTTGCATATCAGACGCGCGTTCGGGCGCCTACTTGATCTTGGACTCTTTATAGATCACGTGTTTGCGAACCACTGGATCGAACTTCTTGATTTCCATCTTGTCCGGCATATTACGCTTGTTCTTGTCAGTGGTGTAGTAGTGCCCTGTTCCTGCGCTGGAAACCAGCTTAATTTTGTCACGCATGGCTATTTGCTCGTTAGTTTGTCTTTTAAATAATCAGACCCTGACGCCCTTATCACGCAGGCTGGCCAGCACCATATCGATGCCTTGCTTGTCTATGATGCGCATACCCTTGCTGGACACCCGCAATTTAACGAAACGTTTCTCCGACTCAACCCAGAATCGATGGGTATGGAGGTTAGGCGAAAAACGACGACGCGTTCTTCTGTTAGCGTGTGAAACATTGTTTCCCGTGACCGGTTTCTTGCCAGTCACCATGCATACCCTAGACATCAGTGAACCCCGTTTCTTGATCCAAAAGCTGTGTGAAAAATGCCGCCTCGCGACCAGTCAGATCCTCTCAATTACCTAGTTGACGCAATTATCGGGGACCTGCCAAAAAAGAGCTGCGTTTTATACCAGAAAGCCCTCGTCTAAGCAATCATTCCGGGATCTTCGATCGACTGCGGGTTGCACACCAGAGCTACATCAGGCCCCGCTCGGCCAGGGAAACAACTTCCGGGTCACCGACTACGAAATGATCGAGCACCCGCACATCAATGGTGTCCAGCGCAGCCTGCAACCTGCGTGTAATATTGATATCCGCCCGACTCGGTTCGGCAATACCCGAGGGGTGATTGTGGGCGAATATGACTGCCGCTGCATTGTGATGGAGACAACGCTTCACAACCTCACGAGGGTAGACTGCTGTGCCGTCAATGGTTCCATTGAACAGGTCTTCAATAGTAACGACATAGTGCTGATTGTTCAGAAATATGCAGCTGAATGTCTCTTGCTTCCGAGACTTGAACCTGGCATTGAGATAACTGCGGGTAGCACGGGAACTCGCGAGCATCTCACCTTGCGGCAGTTCTTCCTTTAACTGACGCCTGGAAAGTTCTATTGCCGCCTGAAGCACGGCATATTTTTCCGGGCCAAAGCCGTCGACGTCCCGCATCTCCTCCGGACCACAGTCAAACAAACGGCTGAGATTGCCGAAATGCGCCAACGCCTGCCTGGCCAGATCCAGCGCAGATCGACCGCGAACGCCGCAACGAAGGCAAATTGCAAGCAATTCGGCGTCGCTCAGGACGCTGGCACCGCAGGCTATAAGCCTTTCCCTCGGTCGTTCTTGTTCAGGCCACTCCGAAATAGCCATACTCAATCCTTAAATATCGCACTCAATAAGTATAGGGTCACTGGCGGAATGATCTCCAAATTGCCTGCGCCGATACTTGCTGCTAGTCTTGCCGTCCTGCCGAGAATATCGAGCCTCGGCAGGAATCCTGCAATCTGCGAACAGATTCCTATGAACAGTCTTACCAACAAACGCGTCCTGCTAGGCATTACCGGCGGCATTGCCGCGTACAAGTGTGCCGAGCTGGTGCGCCTGCTGATCAAGGCGGGGGCATCGGTTCAGGTTGCGATGACGCGTGCCGCTACCGAATTCATAACGCCGCTGACCATGCAAGCGTTGTCAGGACACCGCGTTCATGTCGATTTGCTGGACCCCGAGGCTGAGGCTGCCATGGGGCACATTGAGCTGGCCCGCTGGGCTGACCTGATTTTAATTGCACCGGCAACAGCAGATTTCATCGCGCGAATGGCGCAGGGTCGAGCTGACGACCTGCTGAGCACGCTGATCCTGGCGAGCTCCGCCCCGATTGCAGTCGCCCCGGCTATGAATCAGGCGATGTGGTCGGACCGCAGCACCCAGGACAATGTTCTGGCCTTGCGCAATAAAGGTTGTTATCTGTTTGGTCCCGCAGAAGGTGACCAGGCGTGCGGTGACGTAGGTCCGGGGAGACTGCTGGAGCCCGAACAACTTCTGGAAGCCTGTGACGGTCTGTTCGAGCCCGGCCTGCTTGCCGGACGCAGGGTGCTTGTCACCGCTGGTCCGACTCGCGAGCCAATTGATCCAGTACGCTTCATCAGTAATCACAGCTCCGGCAAAATGGGCTATGCGCTTGCTGCCGAAGCTGCCGCTGCTGGCGCACTGGTTACCCTGATAAGCGGTCCCACCAGTCTGGATGCTCCTGATCGTGTCGAGCGCCTAAATGTACAGTCGGCCCGAGACATGCTCGATGCCTGCCTGGCACGAATCGATGGAATCGATATTTTTATTGGCGTTGCTGCGGTAGCAGACTATCGTCCCGCAGAAGTCAGTGAAGCCAAGATCAAAAAGTCCGAAGAAACCATGCAACTGCACCTGGTCAGGAATCTCGACATCATCAGCCACATAGCCAGTCTGGAACTGCGGCCTTTCATGGTAGGTTTTGCCGCGGAAACCAGTAACGTCGTGGAAAATGGCCGCAGCAAGCTACGTGACAAGAAGCTCGACCTCCTGTTTGCCAACCACGCGACCGAGACCTTCGGTAGCGACTCGGTGGACGCGACCGCAATTTACGCAGAAGGTGAGGAAGAGCTGGGGCCCGGCAACAAGCACCAGGTGGCGAGGAAGATGCTCAAATTGATTGCCATGAGGTTGCCATCGTAGACCTCTGGCAGATTGGTCTGCTTTCATATCTGGGAATAGGTGCAAATCTACTCATATTCTGAGACAACCCGAAAATTTTTCACCAACACCCACCGAGCACTTGCAACTAAGTAAACGTTTACTTACCTTATAACCAGCTGGTTACTGAAAGCGGTACAAATATTATGTCTCTGAGTCTGGACAACGCCAAGAATATCGCCAAGGTTCTTACCGAGGCTCTGCCCTACATTCAGCGCTACACCGGTCGCACCATTGTGGTCAAATATGGTGGAAATGCGATGATTGACGAAGAGCTTAAAAACAGCTTTGCCCGCGACATAGTGCTAATGAAGTTGGTTGGTATGAATCCTGTGGTAGTCCACGGGGGCGGCCCACAGATCGGTTCGCTACTGGAAAAACTGGAAATCGAGTCCAGTTTCGTCGAGGGCATGCGCGTAACAGATAAGCGCACCATGGACGTCGTGGAGATGGTGCTTGGCGGACTGGTTAACAAGGAAATAGTCAGCCTGCTGGCAAAGAATCAGGGAAAAGCCATCGGCATTACCGGCAAAGATGGCGGCCTGATTCGCGCGGAAAAGCTACTGCTCAGAAAATCCGACACCGACGTTAATGCCGACGGGTTAGACATTGGCCAGGTGGGCAAGGTCGCTGCCATCAATACCGAGATATTAGATACGATGAAGAACAGCAACTTCATCCCGGTAATAGCGCCCATAGGTACCGATAGCCAGGGCAATAGCTATAACATTAACGCAGATACGGTAGCCGGAGAGATCGCCAAGGTTTTGCGCGCCGAAAAACTGATCTTGCTGACCAATGTAGCCGGCGTTCAGGATAACGCCGGACGGGTCCTCACCGGTCTAACCACCGAGCAGGTTGACAGCTTGATCGCCGATCAAACCATTCACGGAGGCATGCTTCCCAAGGTGCAGTGTGCGCTCGACGCGGTTAAGTCGGGGGTGCAGCGCGCGCATATTATAGACGGACGGGTAGAGCATGCGGTGCTGCTGGAAATCTTTACTGACGAGGGCGTCGGCACCCTCATAACTAACACCTCACTCTAAAGGGAGCTGGCCCGTTCAGAAGAGGCCCTCACATGGCAACTAACACTAAATCTTCGCGCAAGGAGCAAATATTGCAGTCACTGGCTCGCATGCTGGAAACTTCTCCAGACGAACGCATTACCACAGCAGCTCTGGCCAGAGAGGTGGGGGTCTCCGAAGCGGCGCTGTATCGACACTTTCCGAGCAAGGCGAGAATGTTCGAAGGCTTGATCAAGTTTATTGAGGATACCCTGTTTACCCGCTTTAACCGGATACTAACCGACGAGAGCAGCGCCGCTAAACGCTGCGAGGGAGTGCTTTTCCTGATTCTTACTTTCGCCGATAAGAACCCTGGTCTGACCCGAATCCTGGCCGGGGATGCGTTAGCAGGTGAAACCGATCGATTGCGAATTCGGGTCGCGCAAATTTACGACCGCATAGAGTCACAGCTCAAACAGATATTGCGAGAGGCGCAAATTCGCGAAGGACTCGGCACGAGCATAGCAGCCCCCGCCCTGGCTAATCTTTTACTCGCCTGGTGCCAGGGACGCATGAACGAGTATGTGCGAAGCGGATTTCAACGCTCACCGCTGGAGAACTGGGAAACGCAGTGGGAATACCTGCGCCGAAACCTTCTGATTCCGGCGGATCTGGCCAACTCATAGGGGACCGGGTTGAATACCGGTCTCTAGCCGTCAATAAACGCCGTGTTGCTTCCGATACCGATCGATTGCTTCAAGGTGTTCGCTATAGCGAGAATCACCACTGGCATCGAGGTAGTTGATTATATCCTGCAGGCAGATAATACAGACTATCGGGACATCGTAGCGGATTGCGATTTCCTGGATTGTTGAATGCTCTCCCTTGCCTTTTTCCTGACGGTCCATCGCAACGACAATGCCTGCCAGCTCGGCACCCGCACCATTGATTATCTCCACCGCTTCACCTACAGCCGTGCCGGCAGTAATAACGTCGTCAATAAGTAATACTTTACCCTTTAGAGGAGCGCCCACTATCAGGCCACCTTCGCCGTGGTCTTTGACTTCTTTGCGATTGAAGCAGTAAGGGCGATCGAAGCCATACTCGACCGCCAGAGTCGCCGAAGTCACAGCAGCAAGCGGGATGCCTTTATAGGCGGGCCCGAACATGACGTCGAATTCCAGTTCAGCATCGCGGATCGCAGCCGCATAGCAACGGGCAAGAAACGCCAGTTTGGCACCGGTATTGAAGAGTCCGGCGTTAAAAAAATAGGGACTTTGCCTGCCAGACTTGAGGGTAAATTCGCCAAATCGCAGAATGTCATTGGTGATAACAAATTCGATAAATTGTTGCTGATAGCCCTGCATGAATTGGGGTTCCAATGGTTTGATTTCATAGCCAGCGCGGATGACTAAAGTGCTGGTTAAATCTGAGAATATACGCTAACCCAGCGCTTCCTGCTGCTTTTCGATCAACTCGGCCACGCCTTTTTGCGCCAGAGATAACATCCCCTGCAATTGTTGCAGACTGAAGTCGCCATCCTCGCCAGTACCCTGCACCTCTATGAAATTGCCACTCTCGGTCATGACTACGTTCATGTCAGTTTCGGCGTTGGAGTCTTCTGCGTAGTCGAGATCCAGAATTGCGGCTCCTTTGTAAATGCCAACGGACACTGATGCTACCAGCTGTCGCAGAGGATTGGCGTCGATTATCCCTGTGTCCAGCATACGAGTGATAGCATCCACCAGTGCTACACAGCCACCAGTTATGGATGCCGTTCTGGTGCCCCCGTCTGCCTGGATTACATCGCAATCGACCTTGATGGTGTTTTCACCCAGCCGATCAAGCGCCACCGCAGCCCTCAGGGATCTGCCGATCAGCCTCTGGATTTCCTGAGTGCGCCCGCTCTGCTTGCCTCGTGCAGCTTCACGGTCCATGCGACTGCCGGTGGACCTTGGCAACATTCCGTATTCTGCTGTTACCCAACCTTTGCCGCTGCCCTTTAAAAATCGGGGTACCGATTGCTCGACCGTTGCATTGCATAGGACCCGCGTATTGCCAAACTCCACCAGTACGGACCCTTCGGCATGCATAGTGTAGTTTCGGGTCAGGACGATGTTACGCAACTGATCTGGTTCACGCTGGTCGGGGCGAATTGAATCGGTCATAAGGGGCTCAAATTTGTCCTTGGGTCGGGCGGGGATTATCCCTGATATCAACGGCCTTGGCGACCCGGGTTGGGCGGTACGTCGAAATCCCACCTCGAGTACGCATACCCGGGTTCTCAGCGTGATCGATGTCTGACCAAAGGGCGCTGTTTGCGCTAGAATGTCGGTTTCCCGCATAGGAATCCATGAATGATTTTCAGCATGACAGCGTTTGCGAGGCGCCAGCTTGACGAGGACTGGGGCTCCCTAATCTGGGAAATCCGCTCCGTCAATCACCGCTATCTTGAAAACAGCATACGACTGCCAGACATGCTGCGGAGCCTGGAGCCGGCAATCCGCGATGCAGTAAGAAAAAAATTAAGTCGCGGCAAAGTGGAGTGCCAGTTGCGCTACCAACCAGGCCAACAACTCGAAGAGCAGCTCCATCTAAATTCTGGATTAATTGGCCGGCTTGGCGAAGCTAGCCAAACGGTGCAGCAATTGACCGGTGACGCCCAGAAATTGACGGTAGCGGAAATTCTACGCTGGCCCGGCGTTATCCTGGAGCGCGATACGAATATTGAAGAATTGGAGGAAAAGGCACTTCAGTTATTTAACACAGCAATAGACGAACTACTGACCAACCGCAATCGTGAAGGCGAAGAACTGGGAAGGATGATAGAGCAGCGACTGCAGGGAATTTCCGACATCGTCTCTGAAGTCAGGAGCCTGATGCCCGAAATTATGCAAAGACAGCGAGCGAATATTATTGCTCGCCTGGACGAATTTAAACTGGAGCTGGATTCTAACCGCCTGGAACAGGAGCTCGTGCTGCTGGCGCAGAAGTCCGATGTTGACGAGGAGCTTGACCGATTGGATTCCCACGTGAAAGAAGTATCCCGGATCCTCAAAGCCAGCGGTCAGAAAGGGCGGCGCTTGGATTTCCTCATGCAGGAACTGAATCGCGAAGCGAATACGCTGTCATCAAAGTCAGTGGTAGCGGAAACCACGCGCAATGCCGTCGAACTCAAGGTGCTAATCGAGCAAATGCGAGAGCAGATACAGAATATCGAATAAGCCGCAAGTGCCCGTTTGTCAGGCACTTGACCGATGTTACCTAAAAGGAACAGCGCAACAATGACAAAAGGCATCCTGTTTATCGTGATGGCCCCGTCGGGAGCCGGCAAGACCAGCCTCGTGAGGGCCTTGCTGGAAAGCGAGGGTGACCAGCATCTGTGCGTCTCGGTTTCCCATACAACCCGGGAAATCCGACCGGGAGAGGTGAATGGGGTCAACTACCATTTTGTCGGCAAAGAGTCCTTCCTGGAAATGCTCAGGCAGGGAGAATTCATGGAAAGCGCAGAGGTTTACGGTCATCACTATGGCACTTCACAACGGTGGGTCGAAGACCGACTATCCGCGGGCGTCAACGTGATTCTCGAGATCGACTGGCAGGGCGCCAGCCAGATACGCAACGCCATGCCGGCTAGCTGCACGATATTTATCCTGCCACCGTCGGTGGAAGCCCTGCGAGAACGGCTTACGCAACGCGCCCAGGACGATCCAGAGACCATCGAGCGGCGAATGCGCCAGGCGGTTGATGAAATTTCCCACGTCGCCGAGGCTGATTACGTTGTGGTGAATGAGGATTTCGACATTGCCCTGGAGGACCTGCGTGCCATTGTCCGCTCCCGGCGACTGACTCTCGCTTTTCAGCAAGCAAACCGTGCGGAATTGCTCGGGAAGCTGTCCCGTTCGTCTGCGTCCTAGAAATTTGAGGGTTTGTTTAAACTGGGAATTTTCGCTGTTTTTCTGGTGAGTTTGAGCATAATTCAGTAGAATCCCTGTCCTTTTTCAGAGAGGTTGTACTATGGCACGAATTACTGTCGAAGATTGCCTGGAACGCGTAGATAACCGCTTTCAGCTGGTTATGATCGCCAGCAAGCGAGCACGCCAGCTGCAAATAGAAGGCAAGGAACCGCTGGTGTCGGTGGATAAGGACAAACCCACCGTCGTCGCTCTGCGTGAGGTTGCCGATGGCCTGGTGGATAAAGCAATTCTGAAAGAAAAGCCTTCCCTCGAATTGGAGGGAGCAAGTCTCGAAGCGCAGCATGCCGCGGAAATTGAGGTAGCCGCGGAGATGCCGTCAATACTGGATGAAGGTATCGAGATTACAGATAACCCGGATAGCCAGGGCGTCTCTGGCGACGAAGACGAAGAGCAGTAATTGCCGGGAGTCGAGCGGTGGACGTCCGTGCTACAGACACTATCGACTCACTGGCCGGCAATCTGGCCGATTATCTGGCGCCCAATCAGGTTAATTCGGTACGTCGCGCCTACTACTTCGCTGAACAAGCACACGATGGGCAGTTTCGCCGCACCGGCGACCCTTACGTCACCCATCCTCTGGCTGTAGCCAACATCCTGTGCGATATGCACATGGACCATCAGAGCCTGATGGCCGCTCTGCTCCACGATGTAATCGAGGATACCGGCCTCACCAAGACCGCTATAAAGAATCAGTTCGGCACTACTGTTGCTGATCTGGTGGACGGCGTAAGCAAACTAAACAAAATTAACTTCAGTTCCCGCGCCGAAGCCCAGGCAGAAAACTTCCAGAAGATGGCCATGGCAATGGCCAAGGACCTGCGGGTAATTCTTGTGAAAATCGCCGACCGCCTGCACAACATGAGGACTCTGGGCGTATTGACACCGGAAAAGCGCCGTCGAATCGCCCGCGAAACCCTCGATATTTACGCCCCTATCGCTAACCGGCTAGGCATGAACAATGTCCGGATAGAGTTTGAGGAGCTGGGCTTCCATGCGCTCTATCCGATGCGGGCAGACCGGATCGATGCGGCGGTGCGGAGTATCCGTGGCAATCGCAAGGAAATCGTCTCCCAGATCCAGACCTCGCTGGAAGCCTGCCTCGAAAGAGAGGGGCTGCCCGGCCGCACCATCGGCAGGGAGAAACACCTCTACAGCATCTACCAGAAGATGCTCACCCAGAGAAAATCTTTTTCGGAAATCATGGACGTGTATGCTTTTCGCATCATCGTCGATCGAGTCGACACCTGTTATCGAGTCCTCGGCGCGGTGCATAACCTGTACAAGCCGGTGCCGGGTCGCTTCAAGGATTACATCGCTATTCCGAAGACCAATGGCTACCAATCTCTGCACACCACACTATTTGGGATGCATGGCGTGCCTATAGAGATCCAGATTCGCACCGAGGAAATGGAAGCCATGGCTAACAATGGCATCGCTGCACACTGGCTATACAAGTCCGGTGATGAAACGCCGAGCAATGCTCATATTCGGGCCAGGGAGTGGGTGAACGGGCTACTAGAGCTGCAGAAGAGTGCCGGCAACTCGCTGGAATTCATCGAAAATGTGAAGATAGATCTATTCCCGGACGAGATCTATCTGTTCACCCCGAAAGGCTCGATATTCGAATTGCCGACCGGCTCGACAGCGGTGGATTTTGCCTACGCAATTCACACGGATGTCGGAAACTCCTGCGTTGCCTGTCGCATAAATCGCCGCCTTGCACCTTTAAGCGAACCTTTACAGAGCGGACAAACCGTAGAAATAATTACCGCGCCTGGTGGGCAGCCAAACCCGGCGTGGCTGAGTTTCGTCATCACTGGCAAAGCCCGCAGTAACATTCGCCACTACCTCAAGAACCAGCGGCATTCGGAATCGGTGTCCCTGGGCCGACGCCTGTTGAACAAGGCACTAGCTTCGTTCAACACCCAGCTCGACAAAGTGTCTCACACGGACATCGAGCTGGCGCTCAAACAGACGGGCCAGGCCAGCCTGGAAAACCTGCTGGCCGAAATTGGGCTCGGCAATCGTATGGCTTATATGGTGGCCCAGCGCCTGGTGCCGCATAACAAAACCCAGGAAGAAGTAGAAAAATCTGAGTCCCAGCATTCTCTGGCGATCCGCGGCTCCGAAGGTCTGGTCATGAATTACGCGAGATGCTGTCATCCCATCCCCGGCGACCCTATCATCGGCCACGTCAGTTCAGGTCGTGGCATGGTTATTCATACTGACGATTGCAACAACATCACCGATATTCGTGACAATCCGGAAAAATGCGTAACTGTCAGCTGGGATCCCAATGTGGAGGGAGAATTCTCTGTGGAATTGCGGGTCGAGCTGGAGAACCAGCGTGGCATTATCGCCACACTGGCCACCGCTATTACCGGCGCCGAGGCAAATATCGAAAAAATCAGTACTCTGGAGCGGGACGCCAGGCTGAGCATAGTTAACCTGCTGATCGGTGTTCGAAACCGAAGGCACCTCGCTCAGGTAATGCGCCGAATTCGTCTTATCAACGCTGTCGCCTCCGTGAGTCGGGTAAAGAGCCGCGCTACGCGCAAGGTAATCAAGAAGCCCCTGGGCAGTCATCAGTTCGAGAGCGAACATGGGAAAAATAAGGCCAGTTAATACTGATCAGGCGCCGCAGGCTATTGGGCCATACTCCCAGGCGGTAATAGCCGGGAACCTTGCCTTCCTTTCCGGTCAGATTCCACTGGATCCAGAGACTATGGAGATAGTTCCGGGGGGAATAGAGTCACAAACACACCGGGTGTTCAAGAACCTCATTGCCGTCATCAATGCCTGCGGTGCGAGCACGACAGACGTGATAAAGCTCACTATTTACCTGACTGATCTTGCTAAATTCCCGACGGTTAACGAGATCATGGCCGGATATTTCAGCGAACCTTACCCGGCCCGTGCCACTATCGAGGTCAGTGGACTGCCCAAGGGCGCGCTGGTAGAAATCGACGCCGTAGTGGCTCTATAGACAGGCGGATTGAAATCCAGAGCCGATTTCAGGCTCGATTTAGACGTCTCTGCTAGAGAAGCAGAAAGCCGTATTTACCGCTCGCCAGTCCTGCCATGGATAGTGGCGCCGTTAAAAAATCCCTATACTGAACCCGTCGCCAATCTGGATCAAACCTCAACCAGCATCCAATGCCTGCCATAACTGCCGAAACCAACAGGCAAAAAAATACAGCGCCCCGCGGAGCTTTGGAAAAGTTACCGCTTACTTCGCTGCGTGGTGTCGGGCCTGGTATCGAGAGCAAACTAAAGAACCTGGGAATTCATAGCGTACAGGATTTATTGTTTCACCTGCCATTCCGCTACCAGGACCGCACTCGTCTTAACGACATTAATAAGGTCAAATTCGGCGACCAGGTGCAGCTGGAGGGGGAACTGGTGGCCAGTCGGGTAGTATTCGGAAAGCGCCGCAGCCTGCAATGCACTCTGAAAGACGCGACCGGTTTCATCAATCTGCGCTTCTTCTACTTCTCCAACTCCCAGCAAAGTGCCCTGAAGCCAGGGGTAAAATTGCGCTGTTATGGAGAAGTGCGCAGAGGCAGCGCGGGATACGAAATCTATCACCCGGAGTATAGCTTGCTGGACAAGCTCTCCGACCTCTCTCTGGATCAGACCCTAACGCCTATTTACCCTGCAACCGAGGGACTACAGCAGAATCGGCTGCGCAATATCATAGACCAGGCGCTGGCTCGACTGGGAAGGTCTGCCGAGGTGACCGAATACCTGCCTCCTGAAATTCGCGAAGAACTCGGCAGCATGCGGCTTTCCGAAGCCATCGCATTTCTCCACCACCCGCCGCAAAATGTGACTCTGCAGCTGCTGGAAAGCGGACAGCACCCGGCCCAACAACGGCTGGCTTTCGAGGAGCTTTTGAGCCATCGGCTTTGCATGCGCAGACTCAGACTGGCAGCCAATAAGCGCGCCGCGCCGGCAATGCTGGCCGGGCAGAACCTGGTTAACCAGTTTATTGCCAACCTACCCTTTAGCCTGACCGATGCTCAGCAGCGGGCTTTTAATGAAGTTGCCGATGACATGGCCCGTTCCCAGCCTATGCTACGCCTTGTTCAGGGTGACGTCGGCTCCGGTAAAACAGTCGTAGCGGCACTGGCCACGCTGCGTGCCGTAGAGCATAACTTCCAGGTCGCGATCATGGCGCCAACCGAAATTCTGGCGGAACAACACTTTGTCAATTTCACCCAATGGCTTGAACCTCTGGGAATCAAGGTTGGCTGGTTGAGTGGGAAGCTGACAGTTGGTCAGCGCAAGAAACACCAGCAGGAAATTGCATCGGGAGCCGCCCGGGTTATTGTGGGAACGCACGCGCTTTTTCAGGATTCTGTCAGCTACGCCAACCTTGGCCTGATTGTCATCGACGAACAGCACCGCTTCGGCGTGCATCAGCGCATGGCACTGAAAGAAAAATCCGCCAGCGATTCCCGGGAACCACATCAATTGGTCATGACAGCCACACCCATTCCTCGTACTCTGGCAATGAGCGCTTACGCCGACCTGGACTGTTCAGTGATCGACGAATTGCCACCAGGAAGAACACCGGTACAGACGCTGGTAATCGGCGATGAAAGAAGGCAGGAGGTGATCCGGAAAATTCGCAGCGCCTGCGATCGGGGCAATCAGGTTTACTGGGTGTGTACCTTAATTGAAGAATCCGAGTCGTTGCAATGTCAGGCCGCAGAGGCAACCGCCGAGGCCATGCGCGAACAGCTCGCCGACCTGTCGATTGGGCTGGTTCATGGCCGTATGAAGGCAAAAGAAAAGACGGCCATCATGGATCGATTCAAGAGTGGAGAGCTGCAGCTGCTGGTTGCCACTACCGTAATCGAGGTCGGTGTAGATGTACCGAATGCCACTTTGATGGTAATTGAAAACTCTGAGCGGCTTGGCCTTGCTCAGCTGCACCAACTCCGGGGTCGGGTTGGCCGCGGTAGCAAGCACAGTTACTGCATATTGATGTATCAAAGCCCCCTCTCAGAAACCAGCAAGCATCGACTCGCTGTGATGCGAGAAAGTAACGACGGATTTTATATCGCCGAGAAAGACCTCGAAATTCGGGGTCCGGGTCAGGTACTCGGGACGCAGCAGACCGGTTTGATGAGCTTCCGGGTAGCGGATATTTCCCGCGACGCTCATCTGCTAGATGCCGTGCGCAAGCATTCGGAAGTCATACTTGCCGGCTATCCGCACTTGGTGGATCCGCTGGTAGAGCGATGGCTGGGAAAAAGGGAAGACTACGGCAAGGTCTAGCAATTGGTGCTGATACTGTCCGACCAGCGCATTATGCTGAGCTATGTTAGTAGACTCGGAACGAGTGCAAGCTAAATTCCTGAAATGGACCTACGCGGTGCGCTATACTTGCGGCCTCTGAAAAATTCGCTCATCACTAATGAGCACATTAGCCAATATATTCGCTCATCTAGATGATCTCAGACAGCAAAATCGTTCTCAGTCTGCAGGAAAAACTCCGAAGCAGATTCCCAGAATTTGCGGAGAAAATCCCAGGCTATTTGCAGCTAATTCGTTTCGACAAACCAATAGGGGTCTTGTTGTTGCTCTGGCCCACCATCATCGCGTTGTGGATTGCATCCGAAGGTCTGCCGGATTTCAGCCTGCTAGTTATCTTTACCGTAGGCACGTTTCTGATGCGCTCGGCGGGATGCGCCATCAACGATTACGCGGATTTCAATTTCGATGGCGAAGTCAATCGTACAAGGCAGCGCCCTCTGGCAACAGGAATCCTTAAGCGCCAGGACGCACTTTATGCGTTTCTTTCATTGTCGGCTTGCGGCTTCGGCCTTGTCCTGCTGACGAACCTGATAACTATCTTGCTCTCTTTTGGTGCTATTGCTGTCGTCGCTGTCTACCCCTTCATGAAGCGCTACACCAATCTGCCTCAGGTGGTGTTGGGAATTGCTTTTTCCTGGGGGATTCTGATGGCGTTCACAGCTCAGACAGAATCGATACCTCCCGTTGCCTTTCTCATTTTTATTGCCAATGTGTTGTGGACCGTTGCTTACGATACCGAATACGCAATGGTCGATAGGGAAGATGATATTAAGCTGGGCATCAAGTCCACCGCGATCCTGTTCGGCGATGCTGACCGAATGATGATTTTCATCTTGCAAGCGCTGTTCGTCGTCTCACTGGTCCTCGCCGCAGGTCGGTTACAGCTTGGCGGCTTGTTTTATCTGGGACTTGTAGTGGCGGTTTTCTTGATGCTTTATCAGCACTGGTTGATTCGTGACCGAGTACCAGCAGAATGTTTCAAGGCATTCCTGAATAATAACTGGGTCGGAGTCGCTATTTTCTCTGGGGTGGTGCTCCACTACCTGTAATCCTGAATCACTCAGCGAAAGGCTTCCTATCGAGTAAAGGCCTGAATACCGGTCTGTTCACGGCCCAATATCAAGGCGTGAATGTCCTGGGTGCCCTCGTAGGTGTTTACCACTTCCAGGTTCTGGGCATGGCGCATCACCGGATATTCGTCGGAAATACCATTGCCTCCGAGCATGTCTCTAGCCTCCCGGGCTGCGTCCAGTGCCTTGAGGCAGGAATTACGTTTGAGCATCGATATCACCGGCGGTGTCAGTTTGCCTTCATCTTTCATGCGGGTGGCACGCAAACAACCCTGTAGCGCCAGGGACAGATCTGTCTGCATGATCGCCAGTTTTTTCTGTATCAGTTGGTTGGCTGCGAGTGGTCGTCCAAACTGTTTGCGATCCAGCGTGTATTGCAATGCAGCTTTCCAGCAGGTTTCACCAGCACCAACCGCTCCCCAGGCAATTCCCAGGCGGGCCGAATTCAGACAGGTGAACGGACCTTTGAGGCCACCAACTTCCGGAAACTTGTTCTCCTCCGGAACAAAGACTTCGTCCATGACAATCTCGCCGGTGACGGAAGCGCGTAGTGCCAGCTTGCCTTCGATCTTTGGCGCGCTCAATCCCTTCATACCTTTTTCCAGCACAAACCCGCGAATCACTCCGTCATCGTCCTTGGCCCAAACTACGAATACGTCTGCAATCGGCGAATTGCTGATCCAGTTCTTGGCCCCGCTCAGCAGGTAACCGCCCTCCACGGTCCGAGCTCGTGTAATCATTCCGCCCGGGTCCGAACCATGGTCCGGTTCTGTCAAGCCGAAACAGCCGATGAACTCACCAGTTGCCAACTTGGGTAGATATTTTTGCTTCTGTTCTTCAGTTCCGAATTCGTTGATCGGCAGCATTACCAGGCTAGATTGCACGCTGAACATTGAACGGTATCCCGAATCAACGGCTTCAATCTCTCGGGCAGCCAAGCCATAGCACACGTAGCTCATCCCGGCACAGCCGTAGCCCTCGATGAAGGGTCCAAGCAGTCCCAGTTCTCCCATTTCACGGAAAATGTCCGGATCTGTTTCCTCATTGCGATAAGCTTTGGTGACTCTGGGCAAGAGTTTTCCCTGCGCATACTGCCGGGCAGTATCTCGCACCATGGATTCTTCCTCGCTGAGCTGGTCGTCGAGAAGTAAGGGATCTTCCCAGTTGAACTGGGCGTTGTCTGAAGATGCAGACATGTTAGTCTCCTGCAGTTTGTTTCAAGCGGGCGCTCCCATCTCTTAAAGGGTTGCGGGAAGCGTGATACAAGGGGTCGGTTTTCCACCCTGTTCGTGTCAGAGCGCAGATTCTAGCAAAATTGCTGCTGCACGCTAAGCACGCGATTTTTTCTACATTTTCGACCTGACAGCACAAGTACGTTGCTTGTTATTTTTCGGTTCTGCCAGGGTCAGGAGGCTCTTGATTGAGTCGCACTGTATTTTTCGCGCAGATTGGCCGGGGTTGGTAGAATACCCGGTATCATGATGGACGACGTTTCTCATATCCTCGATGCACTTAACGCTCCGCAACGAGCTGCGGTGACAACGGACGCGCGAAACCTCCTGGTGTTGGCTGGCGCTGGCAGCGGGAAGACGCGCGTACTGGTGCATCGCATTGCATGGCTAATGCACGCGCATGGCGCCTCGCCTTACAGTATTCTCGCAGTAACTTTCACCAACAAAGCGGCGCGGGAAATGCGCGCTCGTATAGAAGGGCTGCTGGGACAGCCCATGGGTGGCATGTGGGTCGGGACATTCCATGGTCTGGCGCACAGATTGTTGCGAGCTCACTGGCAGGAAGCTGGTCTCACTGAAGATTTCCACATCCTGGATTCTGATGATCAACTGAGGCTGATCAAACGCCTTTGCCGCAGTCTCGGAGTGGATGAAGACAAGTATCCCGCCCGACAAATTCAGTGGTATATCAACTCGCAAAAAGACGAGGGCATGCGAGCCGCGAGTGTGGAAACCTTTGGTGATGATTATGGGCGAAATATGGTTGCGATTTACGGTGCCTATGAGGAAGCTTGCGAACGCGGGGGCATGGTCGATTTTGCGGAAATACTACTGCGGGCCCACGAGTTGTGGTTGAAAAACCCGCAGATACTGGATCACTACCAGCGACGCTTTCAACACGTTCTCGTAGACGAATTCCAGGATACCAATACGATTCAGTATGCGTGGTTGCGAGTTCTGGCTGGTAAATCCGGCGGTTTGATGGTGGTAGGTGACGATGATCAGTCCATATACGGGTGGCGCGGTGCGCGAATAGAAAACATACAGAAATTCAGTTCTGACTTTCCAGGCACTGAAACCATTCGGCTTGAACAAAACTATCGCTCGACTTCAACCATCTTGAAAGCTGCTAATCAATTGATTGGTAATAATCAGGGCCGTCTGGGAAAGGAATTGTGGACGGAGGGTTCCGATGGAGAGCAGATTTCCCTGTATGAGGCGTTCAACGAACAGGATGAAGCTAGGTTTATAGTGGATCGAGTGCAGGACTGGGTGAATAAGGGAAACCGACGACAGGACGCGGCGGTATTGTATCGATCAAATGCCCAGTCGCGGGAGCTCGAAGACGCGTTATTGCGGGTTGGAATGCCCTACCGAATTTACGGTGGTCATAGATTTTACGAGCGACTGGAAATTAAGAACGCGCTTGCATATTTGAGGTTGCTGGTAAATCGGCAGGACGATACTGCCATGGAGCGGGTGATAAACGTTCCAACCCGCGGCATAGGAGGTCGCACGATTGAACAGGTGCGCGCGCTGGCCAGATCAGAGAATACTTCACTGTGGCTGGCTTGTGTTAAATGCGTCAACGAAAAACTATTGAGTGCCAGGTCTGCCAGTGCGGTGCTTGGGTTTCTCGAGTTGATTGACAATCTGCAGGAAGCCTGCGCGGAGCTCGAACTTCATCGCAAGGTTGAATATGTCATCCGGAACAGCGGACTTATTCAGCATCATGAGAAGGAAGGAGGGGAAAAAGCGCGCGCCAGACTTGAAAACCTGGACGAACTGATCACCGCGGCCAACAGCTTTGATGAATCGGAGCTGGGAGTAAACGATAACCTGAGCTCCTATGCCATATTGGCGGCGTTTCTGGATCAGGCGGCTCTCGATGCCGGAGATGCTCAAGCCGCAGAGAATGAAGATGCCGTACAATTGATGACCTTGCACTCTGCGAAGGGTCTGGAGTTTCCTCTGGTTTTCATGGCAGGCATGGAGGAAGGGCTGTTCCCGCACCGCATGTCCATGGAGAACATTTCCGGACTGGAGGAAGAGCGGCGGCTGTGCTACGTCGGGATCACGCGCGCAATGACCAAGCTTTTCCTCTGCTATGCGGAGTCAAGAAGGCTGCACGGCGACGTATCTCTGACCAGGCCGTCTCGTTTTATCCGCGAAATCCCCCGGGACCTTGTCGAGGAAGTCCGGCTGAAATCGGCCATAACCAAGCCTATGCTTGGTAGCGCCAAATCTTTTGCCGATAGTGCCGCGGAAGTACCAGAAACTGAGCTATCCTTGGGACAGCGGGTGGTTCACGGTAAATTCGGCGAAGGGATCATATTGAACTACGAGGGCCAGGGCACTAACGCCAGGGTACAGGTAAATTTCGACGGCTTTGGCAGCAAATGGCTGGTACTCTCCTATGCCAAGCTGGAAGTCGTCTAAAAAATACAAAGGATAGTAAATTATTTGCTTTACTATATTGGGATTAGAGCTACCTATGCGACTTAAATCGATTTGTGTTTCGTTGTTGGCATTGAGTATCGCCGCCTGTGGCGACCAGGATAGCCCCGCCGGCAGTGCTGCGGCGGGCGACGCTGCTGTGCAGCAGCGCTATCAATGGAAAATGATCACTTCCTGGCCCAAGAATCTGCCGGCTCTCGGCACGGCGCCCGAGCAGTTCGCGGAGCGCGTGGAGAAAATGAGCAACGGCCGGATGCAAATCAGGGTTTACGGGGCTAATGAACTGGTGGGCGGCCTTGAAGTTTTCGACGCGGTCTCTGCCGGCACGGCAGAAATTGGCCATAGCGGACCGTATTACTGGCAGGGCAAGATCAACGCCACGCCATTTTTTTCCACGATCCCCTTTGGATTGACCGGGACAGAAATGGATGCCTGGCTGGAGTTTGGTGGGGGAAACGAGTTGTGGCGCGAAGTTTACGCACCGTTCAACTTGATTCCTGTTCGCGGCGGCAACTCGGGCACCCAGATGTTTGGCTGGTTCAACCGGGAAATTAATTCCCTGGCGGATTTGCAGGGACTGAAAATGAGAATTCCCGGCCTTGGGGGCGAAGTGTTCGCCAGAGCTGGCGGCGTTCCAGTCACCATGCAGGTCAGCGAGGTATTTACCGCGCTGGAGACAGGCGCGCTGGACGCTACCGAGTGGGTAAGTCCTTACAACGATCTTGCCGCGGGGTATCACACTGTAGCGCGCTACTACTACTACCCTGGCTGGCACGAGCCCGGTTCCACGCTGGAAACAATATTCAACAAACAGGCCTTTGAGGCCTTGCCTGAAGACCTGCAGGAGATCCTGATGACAGCCTCGGAGGTTATGAACCAGCGTATTCATGACGAGCTGACGGCGCGCAACAACGAAGCCTTGCAAACCCTGATCAACGAACATGACGTGGAGATTCGACGATTGCCGGACGACGTACTCCAGGAATTCCGCCGGATTTCAGAGCAGGTAATCGAGGAAATGGCCAATGTAGATGCAACCAGCCAAAGGGTCTATGCGTCGTGGAAGTCTTTCCTGGACGGCGTTTCCGCCTACCATCGAATAGCCGAGGACGCTTTTATCGAAGCTCGCAACCTGCCCATCGATTGAATAGCTTTAAAGCCCTATATGTAAACATATAACTTTACTAATTGGCGAGATCTGCTGGCTTCAACGCCTCAGGATGCTCCGACCAGGCGTCACCTACCACAGGTATGAAGCTGCCAAAAATCATTCGCTTGCCATCGAAGGGAATAGCTGATTCGAAAGCCTGTAGCCTGGGGTCTGCCATTATCCTGGGCATCGCCGCATCACGAGTTTCACGCGAAGGCCACACGATCCACGAAAAAACGACGGTCTCCGTATCCTCAAGATTTACTGCCTGTGGCATTGACGTCAGTTTTCCCTCACTTACCTCGTCTCCCCAACATTCGACCAGCTGTAAAGCGCCATGCTCTTTGAATACGTCTGCACTCACCGTTGCAAGCTCTATGTACCGCTCTTTGTTAGCTGTCGGCACGGGGGTAAGAAATCCGTCGATATATGCCATGTCGTTTACCTCAATGATTTTGCTTGTGCGCAACCAAGTCGTTTGCGACTTGACTGTTGTAGTGTAGCAACTAGCCGAGCATTTCAGGTAGCCAGGTTGCCAGTCCGGGCCAGATGGCTAATAGCAACAAGGCAACAAGCTGGATAACTATGAACGGGATTACTCCTCGATAAATATCAGCGGTCTCGACTTCCGGAGGCGCAACGCTGCGCAGGTAAAATAGAGAAAATCCAAAAGGCGGCGTCAGAAATGATGTCTGCAAATTGATCGCCAGCATAATCCCGAGCCACACCGGATCCAGCCCCAAGGACAGTAGCACCGGCGCGACCAGCGGCACGACCATGAATGTGATTTCGATAAAATCCAGAATAAACCCCAGTAGAAAAACCACGCCCATAACCAGCAGCATGGCAGCCACGACACCCCCCGGCAAATTGCCGAGAAAGTCCTCTATCAAGATGTCGCCCCCAAATCCCCGAAACACCGAGGAAAAAATCGTTGCGCCTATGAGGATCAGATAGACCATCGACGTTATGCGCATGGTTTCCACTGAGACGTCATGCACCACCTCGACCCCTAACTGTCTCTTGATCGAGGCCAGCAGCGTGGCACCGATGGCGCCGACACTGGCCGCTTCTGTTGGCGTGGCAATACCGCCAAGAATTGAGCCGAGAACGGCCACGATAAGCAATACCGGAGGTAGCATGCCTTTTAGTAAAAGAACCAGGAGCTCTGATGTGTTTGCCGGCCCGAGATCGTCCGCTGGACGCGGGACTGGCGCAATTTCCGGCCTGAGTACAGCGGCGACTACGACGTAAATACCATAAAGAAAAACCAATAGTAGACCGGGAAAAATCGCGCCGGCGAAGAGATCGCCTATGGTTACCACATCTGGTGCAAAGATCCCGCTGCTCAATTGTGATTGTTGATAGGCACTTGAGAGCACCTCGCCGAGCAATACCAGGCAGATTGACGGCGGAATTATTTGCCCAAGAGTTCCGGTGGCGCACAAAGTTCCACAGGCATATGAAGGCTTGTAGCCGCTCTTCAGCATGGTCGGCAGGGAAAGTATCCCCATGGTGACTACGGTTGCACCAACTATGCCGGTGCTGGCAGCCAGCAGCATTCCGACAATTACCACCGAAACCCCGAGGCCCCCGGGTAATCGTCCGAACACCCGGGCCATGTTGCTCAGCAACTCTTCGGCCAGTCGAGATTTCTCCAGCATCACCCCCATGAACACGAACAAGGGCACCGCCAGCAGGTTCTGGTTAATAATGATGCCGTAAATCCGGTTGGGGATGATCTCTATGAAGGCGGTATCAAAAACGCCAGCGAAGCTCCCAAGCGCAGCAAACAGCAGTGAAGCTCCGCCAAGGGTGAAGGCAACCGGATAGCCCAACATCAGCGCCAGACAGATAACTACAAAGAACAGCAGGGAAAGGACGTCGTTCACAGTCGTCTGGCGCCAGTGAAATTAACCAATGCCCGACCGATTTCCGCCACTCCCTGCACCAGTAAAGCAGCGGCCAGGAGCAAAATCGTGGTCTTCAACAGATATACAAAGGGCAGCCCGCTGGTTTCCGCTGACCGCTCGCGTATCTGCCAGGACAGGGCGACATAGTCCCAACTAGTCCACAGGATGAAACCGCAAAGCGGCAACAAAAGAAACAGGGTACCGCCAAGATCAACGAGGGCGCGATTGCGCTTTTTCATGCGGTTATAAAAGATATCTACACGCACATGCCCGTCCCGCCTGAGTGTATAGGCTGACCCCAGAGTAAAGAGAAGTGCGTTTATGTAGATGAGAGATTCCTGCAATGCGATGGATCCGGTATTAAAAGCATAACGCAGCAGCACGATCACTCCAGTTACCATCACCAGCGCTGCTGCCAACCAGGCAATGCTTCTTCCGACTCGCTCGGTAGCACTGTCCAGCTGCCTGGTTACCCTTTCGATTATGCTTGCGAACATTGCACCCGGGATCCTGTTCAAGGTGGAGACACACATTACCACAACACCAATAGGCCGATAAATTCCGATAGAGCATGAGCCAATTCATGACCGGTAACGGCCTGAAAGCCGAACCAGAGCGGCCTTCCTTCAGGGTGGGTTAGAGATACGCCACCAGGTAATGCTATAGTTAGGTACCAGCGTTTGATGAACACGCCTGGAATCTTATCAATCCGGTCAAGGAGCTTGATATCGAAGATCAAACCTCGCTTTTCGGCACTCTCTGGCAAAGCATAGTCGCGTTATTTCAGAGTTTTGGCGATACCAATATTGGAACGGTAGCATTTCTGGTCATTGCTGTGGTTGTCGTCGCCCTGGTCATGTCCGAAATTTCCGACCGGAGGCGGCGCAAAAAAATCCAGCCCGGCAACCGCCTGAAGCAAAGGCGCTGATGATCATCACTGCAATTATTCCGTTTTCAGACTGAGTCGGCATGGGAGCATTCTATGAGCGGCATTGTGGAACTGGATACCCTGCTCAAATCTCTCTCACCGGATCTCTCGGGCACTGAATATGTTTTCTGCAGCCTGCCACCGCACCCAAACTTGGAACAGCTACAGCCACTGGCTACGTTTTGTGAAAAAGAAGGGGTTTCACTGGTAATTTCCCGAGAGACTGCCGAACGAGCCGCCATAGCATTCGATGGTACTTTCAGGCTTATAAGCCTGAGGGTGCATTCAAGCCTGGAAGCCGTCGGACTCACCGCCACGGTCGCCGCTGCGCTGGCCAAGAGAGGCATCAGCGCCAATGTAATTGCCGCCTATCATCACGACTACATTCTGGTGCCTGCAGAACGAGCGCTGGACGCGCTCGACGCTCTGGCTGAGATCGCAAGGTAATTTTGCTTATCTCTCCGACAGCCGCCGCTTCAGACTGAACACTTCGTAGCCCGAATACAAACCTCTACAACAGATCATGTAACTGAGGTCGTCAGCAAATTCAGCACCTGTCTAGGGCCGCAGTTCAAGGGTTTCAAATAACACGGTTTCGATCTTATCCCGACTGTAAAATGCCGGAAACACCTTGTCGTTTGCCCACAGCTCAAACAAGTTGTCATACAGCGGATGATCCGGGTCACCCACCTGCCCCGGCGTATTCATGCCCAGGGTATTATCCCAGTCTCTGGTGTCTACAAAGATTCGGAACGATGCCCCGGACGTCTGATTATCACCACCGCCGGTATTGCCAAGGGTGAAGCCATTTCCACCGCGGGGCAACGGACCGACATTGAGCCGATCGCGGGTCTCGGCATCCACCGCCGTAGCCAGTGGATGCCTGATCAGGACATGCTTGTAGTCGGCCTGTCCGTACACCCAGTTGTCTTCGTTGCTACCCAGTTTTTCCCGCAGGTCGCCGATGCCCTCCGCCAGGGCCTGCAGCAGAAACCCGTCGCGGCCGGCGATGGGGTCATCGCCAAAATCGCCATCTGGAGCGAGCAGCAGATCGATCATGCGTTTCATGCCAATAGTAAGGTGGTCTTGGGCCCGCTCGGGAATTTTGAGCAACTCGATGTTGTCCAGCAACCGACGCTCGAACGCCACATAAATGCCAGCTTCCACGGAATTTTTGTCTAGCACGAAGTCCCAGCTCAGCAAGCGCTGGCGAGCCTGCTCTACCCTGGAGTCTTGAGCTTCCAGATCCTTCAGCATGGGCACCAGGGTTCTTGCCGGGATCGACAGGTAATCATGTTGCAACTGAATCATGTCCATCATGTTGAATTTGCGGCCTGATCCCAGTACCTCGCTACCCCTCGCCCATCGATACGGGTCAGTCCAGGTAAAACCAATGGCGTCGAGGTAAGGGTAGTCGGGCGGCGTGTAATTGCTGTTGGATGTTTCAATGAAACCGCGCTCCGGATTATATTCATTGGGCTTGGCTTTAATCGGTAGGTATCCGTCCCACTCATAGCGACCATCCCCTGGCACAGGCACCATGCCGGAAAAGTTGCGCCGAATCGGCGCGATGCCGACCGCCTGCCAGCCGATGTTGCCGTCTCTATCCGCCCAGATCATGTTTTCCCCGGGAATGTTGCTGTAATTCGAAGCCTCACGAAACTCCTCCCAGTTGGTCGCCTGATTCATACGCAAGGACGCAAGGTAAGGTGCCCCGCCAGGCTCCATCCAGGCCGGCCTGACTGCGTAAGCAAGGTTTTTCTCCGCATCGTGAAAAGTAACCGGGCCATGCCGTGTATAGCGCAATGTCACCGTAACGGGAGAGCTGTCCTTGACATTGATCGTCTCCTCAATGATCTGCATGTCTTCCCAACGTCCCATGAAACGGTACTGATCCGGGTCGTCCGGGTTGGTCTCGTAGACGTAAAGGTCCTCGCCATCGGTATTGAAAATGGTAAGGCCCCATGCGCCGTGTTCATTGTGGCCGATGGAAATCCCGGGTATTTCCGGCTCACCGCCGCCAATGACATTCCACCCTGGACCTACCAGGTGGGCCCAATACCTCAGCGAGGGCACTGCCTGGGCGCGATGGGGATCGTTGATCATCATGGGCCAGCCATCCTGGGTCAGGTCGCCGCTGACCACCCAGTTATTGCTGCCTATATCATCGATGGAGCGCTTGTTCAGGTCGCGCTGCTCCTGATCCAGCACTGCTGCCAGCTGCTCGAAGCTGGATTGATCGCCTCGATAGGCCGCCACGACATCCTGCGGCTCGAATCGGAGTGAACCGCGATAGGCGTTGTAGAGATAGAGGATGTCATTCTCCAGCAGCGAAGCACAATCGACCTCGGGGTCCAGATCCAGTTTCGGATCATGAGGGTGGAAATACGACAGTTCCTTGACCTCATCGACTCCGAGCAGACAGACGGCACGAGCGGTATTCAGTTCAAGCCCAATATTACCCAGCAACCCCTGATGCCTTGAGATAACAACTTCTTCGCTCCAGTGCTTCGGTTCAATATCGAGAATCCTGAAAGGCAGCGGCAGATCCTCGGGATGCTGCATGATTTCATCGATATACGCATTCACTCCGTGCACGAATGCACCCACAATATCGACGCCGCGGGGGTGGTAGTGGCTCAGTTCTTGACCCATGTTGCCCCGGAACTTGAATAGCCGGGTTCCATGGTCACGATCTACAGCCCGAGCGCCAAGTATTTCAGCGGTTGTGCCAGTTGCCTGAGCGCGCCAGATTTCGAACTGGAACAGCCGGTCCCGCGCGGCACTGTATCCCTGAGCAAAAAAGAGATCGTGCTCCGTTTCAGCGTAGATATGCGATATACCCCATTTGTCTTTCAGAATCTCTACCGGCTGATCCAGACCTTCCACCTGCAGTATTTGACTGCCCTGGGGAAAAGCCGGTGTGCTCAAAAGAGAAAGTAACAGTATCGAATAAACCCTGATCGCAGGAAATCTGTGCTTCATTGGAGTCCGCCTTGCCGTCTATTGATTAAGTTTGTGTTGTTATCATGGCACTCGAGCATAAAATTACCGCCAGCGATTGTCCATGCTGGAGAAGGAGTGGCGATCTTTGCCGGTCCAACCTCAGGCAGCCCCCGCTGACAGAAAATCTATTGGTGTGGATTAGCACTCCACACGTGGGTTCAATTGCCGGTTGTGCTATCTTTGATCGCATGTCAATCATGTCTTCCAGTGTCCGACTTCGCGGCCTGATCGGCTGGCTTGCACTCGCCTTTGTCGCGGCAGCCCTCGGTGGTCTCGGATCAGTCAATGCGCCTGATTTCTATAGCCAGCTGGTGTTGCCTGAATGGGCTCCTCCGGCATGGCTTTTTGGCCCGGTATGGACCCTTCTTTATCTGATGATGGGCCTGGCATCGTGGCTGGTTTGGCGCGTGGCCGGTTTCGACGCGGCCCGGCTCGCGCTGCTGCTGTACCTGGTGCAACTGGCCCTGAACACCCTGTGGTCCTGGCTATTCTTCGCCTGGCAGAATGGTCTGCTGGCATTCATTGAAATAATCTTCCTGTGGTTGCTGATAGTGGCTACCCTGATGACTTTCTCGAGGATAAGCAAAACCGCTGCTCTGTTGCTGGTCCCCTACCTGTTTTGGGTCACATTTGCCGCCGCCCTGGCCTGGAACTGCTGGCAACTGAACCCGGAGCTACTGGGTTAAACGTATGGTCAGAAGCTTTGCTAGATCAGACCGAGGCAGGATTTCTGCTTAATGTTAGAGGAAAAACTCGCGCCAATTAATTACTTTTAGGACTAGCTCCGTGACCTCTTCTTTATTAACTATCGGTTAGACTTGCGTCGACCCTATAGTATAGCCAGTATCGCGGTATTCACCCCTCGCGACCTAAAAATCCACGAACCCAATCTAGGGAGAGACGCCATATTTCCGAATTGCATTATTACTAAGTGAGTTAGAAAGATGTTAAAATCTTGATGTAATCTGTTTACGAAACCCCAGGATTAAGGGTGAAGTTTAGGCAGGTGATTATGTCTCGAATTCAATTACTTCCCCGAAAATTTCTATTATATTCAGGCTGTACAATTTTGAGGCGTAATGATGAGTAATGACACGGCGACAAGGTGTTTAAAGTTATTGGAAAATTTAGTGGAACCCCACTCGAAGCTTAGGGAAATTGCACAAGGTGGAGACCTCAGAGAGCAAATTAGCCTAGATTCATTGACGATGGTGAATTTAATAGTCTCTCTCGAAAACGAATTTAAGTTTAGTTTCGAAGCAGAAAATTTGGATGAAATATTTGCTAATTTTAATAGTTTAGTAGCATACATTGACTCGCAACTTACATAATAATTTCGCTCCGATATCAATTAATCCGCGATCTTTAGTAGATTACTGGGCCGACCGCGATGGCGCTCGGCTAGCATTAACAACTACTAACAGGAAATTAACTTACGCGGAACTCGCGGAACAAGTGCAGGCACTTGCGATCCTTCTTGACGAATTAGGAATTGGCCCGAGCACTCAGATTGCTATAGCTTTCCCCAATTCTATCGATTTCGCTATCTGGCTACTCGCAATCTTGAAGATTGGAGCCGTGGCCGTACCAATGGACCCTACCTTGCCAAATTCGGAGGCCTCTCGTTTGATGGAAAATGGAGGGGTTTCCTTGGTCGCGCTTCCAAAGGATCATAATTCAATCGCAAAGCAGAATTGGAAGTTGATGCTCTCAACTAAAAATACTGCTCTTTGGTTAAGAGCTGGCACGATTCTCAAGCCTTCAGGGTTTCCGCCTAATATACTTCTGCACCGTTTTTCCTCCGGCACAACTGGTCATTCAAAACACATTCTCTGTACAGAGGAGCAATTGAGAGAAGATTACACCCATCTTCTAAATAGAATTCGCCCAACACAATTCGAGAAATTTATTGGAGTCACACCGTTTTATCATGCGTTTGGTGGATTATGCTTTTTCTCTGCAATGTGCGCAGGAGGAGAGGTTGTTCTTTTATCCAAGTTCCTGCCGTCTAAAGTTATCGAACTGGCTATGGATCGAAAGGCAAGTATTTTTTTCGCGACGCCCTCAATGCTGGATATGCTATCACGCTGCCATTTAAAGTATAATCAGTCTTCTGCCTTCAATAATCTTAAATGGTGTATTTGCGCGACAGGGCTACTAACCATTGAGGTATATAGGCGCTTTTCAGAGAGATTCTCGACCAATATCCATGTCCTTTATGGATCGTCGGAGACCTTAAGCGTCTCAATGACAAATGGAGTCGATCCTTTTATAGAGGGGTGCGTTGGTTTGCCATTTGATGGTGTTCAGGTTGAAATAATTGACGAAAAAGGCTAATCAACAATACCTGGGAAGATAGGCAGATTTGGTATCAAGAGTCCCTGCAATTTTTCCTA
>JAYPVG010000002.1:0-16347 GCA_038134485.1 Pseudomonadales bacterium | reverse complement strand
CAACTATCCAACGGCGAAGAACTATACTTTCCCGGCGACAAAGGGTTTGTAGATTCCCATGGAAACCTTAATTTAGTTGGCCGAGATGATCTAATAAATATAGGTGGCTATAAAGTTGATAGAGAAGAAATTCGAAATCTAATGTTAAAACAGTCCGGCGTCAAAGAGGCCGTAGCTTTTGAACGTAAGCGCATGGGCCAATCAGCAATTGTACTAGTCGTGGAATCGAACTCATTGGATGTAACCTCCGAGAAGCTTATGTCAGTGTGCCGCCAAGAGTTGGCTTCGTATAAGATTCCTTATTTGATAAAAATAGTCGAGGAATTAGTTCGAGATATAAACGGAAAAGTAAAATATTCTAGCAATTTCACGGAGCAGGATTTCGATTAATGATCATTCAAAACGATCATGTGGCCGAATATTCTGCCGAGCGAAATTCGCTTAGATCTGAGCTAGCGCGCTTACGAATAAAAAGACCGAAACAGCCCTCATATGAACAATTGCGTTCAATCATCGGCGATGGACTTATCAGTCAAAGCATGTCACGTCGAGAATGGTACAACCGAGCTTTATGGGGTTTTTACGCAGCTCGTATTCTTAAGAGAAGTGTCATTAAACGATTAGATAAAGAAGTTCTTGGAATTGTTGAGGACGTTGATTGGAGTGTCCTTGATAATTTGCAAGTTAGAAATCATGGAGTATTGATCGTAACCAATCATCTCGGCCCAACCTCGGTGTTGCAGCCGCTATTAGAAAACAAATATCCTTCAATTCAAACGCTGACCGCAAATCAAAATAGGAAATCTAGTTTGTCGAATCTCATCTATATAGAAAATGATTCCTCTAAAAATATTGCGTCAGCAAAAGCATTCTTGAAACTTCGGAAAAATGGAATGGTGCGACTGGCAGCCGATGGGCGGATGGGTGCTGAAACAAGCGATCTTGAAATTTTGATTGGTGAAAATACAGTACGCGTAGCCAAAGGGGCAGGGGAATTGGCTTGCATTTCAAAGTCGCCTGTTTGTTACATCAGTGCGCAGTGGAGGCAAGCGAGGAGTATTCATGTCGAGTTTCGTGAGCTGACTGTGGATGATTCAATTGAGCAGAAAGGGGCTTGGATAAAGGAGTGGTATGCGCAGTTTTTTTCTTTTTTGTTCAAACAAATTATCCTTAAACCAGAAGACATCGGCTTCAGAAGCGGTTGCGTAATATGGCGAGACAGGATGGGCCTATAGAATTGAAATTATTGGGACGCATAAAACCTATTTACACGCCAGTTACGTATTATTGCCACTATATTCACGCAAATAGATTCTTAAAGTGGAGTACGTTTTGTTAGAAGACTACTATGACGTGGTAATTTGTGGCGGCGGCCTAGCGGGCCTTTCTCTGGCACGACAGTTAACTCTTTATCAGGGGAATTTGACTGTGGCGGTGCTTGACAGATTCTCTTCTGATATCCCTAATTCAACATGGAAGGTAGGTGAGTCAACCGTGGAATATGGCTCATACTATCTGGCAGATACACTGCAACTTAAAGATTATTTGGATAGTTATCACATAGCCAAGTTGGGTTTGAGGTTTTTCCTTGGCAATTCTCAAGATCCTATCGAGTCTCGTCCTGAAATAGGTTCGAGTCAAGAGCCTTTGTTCAAAACTTATCAGCTTGATCGCGGCATGCTAGAGCGTGATCTACGCCTAATTATCAAGGAAGGTGGGGTTACCTTGGCTGAAAACTGCGCTGTAAGCAGTATAGATGTGCGCCCAGAGGAGGAGAGTCACGAGGTATATTATCGGTATTCAAATGGAGCTACAGGCTCCGTTTGTTGCCGATGGTTAGTCGACGCAAGCGGCCGGCGTCGAATATTGCAAAATCAACTTGAATTAGGGCGGCCACCTAAGGGGGAGCCTTGTTCGTCCGTTTGGTTTAGATACGAAGGCTGTGTGCAGATTGATGATATGGTTCCCGTTAATGACTTGGAATGGCATCAAAGGGTTCCTAACAAGTTACGGTACAGATCTACCAACCACATCGCCGGTAAGGGATATTGGATCTGGGTCATTCCGCTAAGTGGCAATGCGACCAGCGTAGGTATTGTTGCCCGGGAAGACGCGTATCCATTCATCGAATACGCCACTGAAGAAAAAGCCATTGCGTGGCTGGAGCAAAATGAGCCGCACTTATGCGCCTTTCTAAAAACAAAAAAACGCTTGGATTTTAAGCGGATGAAATCCTATAGTTACAGCAGTCAACGTGTATTTTCAGCTGATAGATGGTCTTGCGTAGGTGAGGCCGCGCTGTTCCCCGACCCTTTTTACGCGCCAGGCCTAGATTTTATCGGGACTGCCAATACTATCACCACCAAAATGATTGCTGACGACTTCGACCAAAAACATGACGAAGTTGCGATAGAAATATATAGCCGCTATATGATCACTCTAAATGATCAGATTACAAAAATGAATCAGCACGGGTATTCCTACTTGGGGGATGAGATGGTGACCGCGCTTCGTTTATTGTGGGATGTAAGTGCAGCTTGGGGGTACGTATGTCCTCAATTCTTCAACGGGGTATTGACCGATCCTGAAAAACAACAAGCTATGCGAGCCGTAACTTCGATACCTTACGCAAAGCTGGCAGAAAAGGCTTATCAATTATTTGACGAATGGCTCACAGCTCGTGAAGCGGGAATGGGCCAATTCACGTTTGGATTTTTTAATTATCTGGAACTTTCATGGTTACGAGAATTCCGTAAAGGTAATTTGAAAAAATATGATTGCATATCAGAGCTATGCGAGCAGCATCAAAAAAATATGCGCTTTTATGAGGCCCTGGTCAAAGCCATATTTTGTGTAGCTGTAGAAGACATATATCCAACCTCGGCTGAATCAATAAAAAAGTCAAGAAATTTGGATGTAGGACTATTGACTCTTGAGGCCTCTTGTGTCTCGGACTTGTCCATGTGCTCGGATTCCTCAGCCGTAGTTGACTATAGGGAAATCGCTGATCAAATCCTGACTAAATTAGGCACGAAAAGTAAGAATCAAGGAGTCCTGAAGGTCAATTGTCTGTAGTCGGAAACAAAAAGGGGCGATCTTGGTTTCGCAATTTGAAATTGTGAGAATCTCTATACTTAGGACCGCTGACCGCAGCTCTATGGCTGCAATAGTAAACCTTAATTCAAAGGGATCAATTCGTGAAAGTCGCTCCTGTCATTAAACAAACGATAAAGGAAAATCTCATCGATGACCCTTTGTCTTCAGCGCCTCGAAGATTTGTTGACGGAGTGCGCGAAAGAGCACCAGAAAAATGAATACCCCAGTCACATCTTTAATAAGAGAGAAGATTAACGCAGAACTCAAAGCTTATGAGTCTCATAACTTGCTCTTCAAGCCCGATGAGCGAAATATAAGCCTTTGGAAAAACCGGTTTGTCGACACTCCATTGTTCAGTAAAAATTCTGAGGTGAATGTAGAAATCCTTCAAAACTTTAGACAACAAAAATTGTTTGTTGGTGATAATCCGACATTCAATAGCTCTGTTGACGGAATGTTAAATCCGTCAGAGACGAAAAAGAGACGAATTTTAGTTAGTTTGGTAAAAGAATTGAAATTCATTGAGTACCTTTCAAAATATCCGATGCCCATGACTGGTAATCCAAGTGTATACTCAATTGATTTGCGTAATAAAACTTTTGTTTTTACTCATAGATGGGTAAAACATTTATATGCTCTTAAATTGTTTGATAAATATATAGACCCTTTTTTAGACAAAAACTTTACGTCAATGGATATCGGTGCCAGTTTTGGAATATACCAATATTTGCTAAAACTTCGGAGACCCGATGCGCACCAAGTACTAATTGACCTTCCGGAACAATTAATACTCGCCCGATACTTTCTTCAATCGTGTTTTCCACATGCAAAAATCGCCGGCGTTGAGGAAATTATTGCTATAAGATCTATTGAAAGAGGTTTTATTAAAGAATATGACTTCGTGTTAGTTCCATCAGACCTATACCATCGGCTGGGATCTGACGCCATCGACTTTACCTCAAGCTTCGCATGCTTGGGCGAATTGAAGCGAGAATATTTTGATTACTACACCAAGCATCCGGCATTCAATTCTAGTAAGGTATTTCATTTAATAAACCCTATCGCGGGACACCCTATAAGAAAAAGCAGAATAACGGGAGAAACTGATATCTCTCTACTAGATTACGACTGTGTTACTAACGCGATGAAAGTTTATTTCTCATTGTCGCCGGTTTACATCATGACTTACAACCCAACTGCAGTGTCAAGATTGGAACCGTTTTTTGAATACATAGGTAAAAAATATTAATAAAATTATGTATATTTTGGAATAGATTAATGGCTGAAAACAATTCTCATATTACCGCCACTAACGCCTCATGGTCTTTTGATGGTATAGCCGATATCTTTGACCAGCACGTAGAGAATTCTGTCCCCCTTTATCATGCAGGACATGATCTCGTATGTAACCTCAGCGATTTTTTCCTGCCACAGAATGCAACAATTTTAGAAATCGGTTCGTCAACAGGGACTCTCGCAAAGAAGCTGCTTTTGAAGCATGCAGACAGGTGTGATCTAACCTACGTTGGCATAGATTCTGTGCGAGACATGGTTGATTCCGCAAATACCCTCTTAAAGGAAGACCCAAGAGTTAGCTTTGAACAAGAGGATATAATCACGAGGGAAGTTCAGTCAGCGTCGCTAATTATTTCATATTATACTTTGCAGTTTATACATCCTAGAAGTAGACAAGCGGTAGTGCAGAAAATATATGATTCGTTAGACTGGGGCGGGGCATTTATTTTATTTGAAAAAGTGCGCGCGCCGGATGCCAGGTTTCAAGACATCATGACGCAAATTTATTGTGACTTTAAACTGGAGAAGGGGTTTTCAGAAGCAGAGGTGATCAACAAATCCAGGAGTTTGAAAGGAGTACTCGAACCATTCTCTACAAGAGGCAATATTGATCTTTTAAAGCGAGCGGGCTTTGTGGATGTAATGACGGTAGCAAAATGGGTTTGTTTTGAGGGATTCTTGGCAATAAAGTGACCTCCACTGAAGGCCCGAGATTCAAGAGACTGAATTCCTTCCATGAATGGATATTAAACCAAAGAGAGTCATTGAGCTGATCACTACCACGACACTAAATGCAATTAACTCCCAATCTAGCGGTAAGACGGTGGTTGCCCACGCGTATTGAGCTACTATCGAGAAATAAAGAAATTTAACAACAAAACGGCGCGACCTCTCCTTAATGAACATGGCTCCCAAAGGAGCGCCAACTACGACAACAGGAACACAAACCCACCAAAAGTCCCACGCAGTCTGATGGACGCCAGCTCCAAATATCTCACTCCAGCCGAATCCGGCCAGTGAATTTGAAGCCATAAGCACCACAGAGGTTGGAGTTGCAACCTTTTCACATACCCCAAAATAAAGGACTAGGACTGAGAACGTGAGAATATCTAATCCAGTACCGGTCATCCCACTAACTACTCCTCCTGCCACTCCAGTTACAAATAGGAGGAACGCAGCCGGCATTGAGAAGTTCGTGATATAATTTGTACGAACGTTTTCTTCTGCGCGATTAATCAGATAAAGCGCCGTCCCAAACCCGGCCCAAAAACTAACAAAAAACATCTTGACGATTGCAGGCGGCAAACTGCCAGCAATCATTTCTATTGAGACAATTACTCCAACTACACCACCCACGCCGGAAAACAAGACAGCACGCCACTCAACTGGTACTCGTGCCAGCACAATCATGATGGACGCAGCTGACATCCCTACTGATTGAATCATTAATGAAAAATCGCGCGCGACAATTGGTGTGGTATTGAAACCAAGAGTCATTACTGGGAATGCGACCGCTCCACCTCCTTCGCTTGTTGCTCCAGCAATAAAAGAGCCCAAAAGCATGGTAACGGTCATATGCCAATTTTCACTAAACAGAAACCAGGATGAGTTCTTGGTCATTGATAGGGCCCAGAATATCCAAACAACGGAAATCATTAATACGTGATATAAGAAAATTCGGGAAGAAGTGCCCATTTACATTGCCTCAATTAGTACACTTGCCGCTATAAGACACTGCATTGTACAGAATTAATATGCAGAACTTTTATGAAGGTTGGCACACGGTAAATTCAGATAAAGAAAATCGGATCGATAGTACGACGATTAACGCAGCGTGAATTTCGTGCATGATGCTGATAACGGAGTCTACTACCGAACGTTTGTCCAGAACAATAACTTCATTGATTACATGGTTGAATCAACATGAAAGTAATGAGGTTTTACCGATTATGAATACTCAATTTATATAAATTGAGCTTAAGAGGATTACCTACTGCGAATTTAATATAAGGTAAACTAGAAGATAATTAACTGAACAACTTGAAAATCTTTTTCATCCAAAAATAATCTAACTCTAAATAAAGGACCATTATAAATGTCATCAATATTAGAGAATCTACTATACATTTCGGAATTCGAATCAAAAGAAGTTGAGGGTATTTTCTCAGAAACCAATAGACTACAACGATGGATGGATGTCGAATCGGCGCTCGCGAAAGTACAGGGTGAATTGGGATTGATCCCATCATCTGCTTCGAAAGCCATACAGGATACAGCAAAAATATCTTTGATCGATATAGCGCTACTGAAAGATGAAATAATCAAGACAGGTCACTCACTGGTTCCATTGTTGACTGCGTGGAAATCAATCTGTGATTCAGATACATCGCAGTATCTTCACTACGGGGCGACCACTCAAGACATTCAAGACACAGCACTCGCGCTAGAGTGCCGTGACGCATGCAATATAATTGATAGTAAACTTTACGACTTATGCTTGTTACTAAAGGAATTGGCTCATCAGCATAGAAGAACAGATATGGTTGGAAGGACTCACGGTAAAGCGGCTCTACCAACAACTCTCGGCCTTCAATTTGCAATTAGGCTCGACCAATGCTGTAGAGTTTTATCTGATCTGCGTCAATCCCGTGAGGAAGTTGGAACCTCGCAATTATTCGGTGGAGTAGGTACCATGGCCTCGTTTCATAAAAATGGAGGAGAATTGTTAAACCGATTTTCCCAAGAATTGGCACTTAAGGAGCCAAACATTGTATGGCACACTGCGAGAGACCGGTTTGTGAGGTTTATGACCTCCTTAGGCTTAACTGCCGGGGCTCTAGCTTCCATCGCTGCAGAGGTAGTTCAGCTCTCAAAGAGTGAAATCAATGAATTACAAGAGCGTCGATTAGAGACTACTATCGGTAGCTCAACAATGCCACACAAGAATAACCCAGAATGCAGCGAACGCATAGTAACCCTATTTCACCTAATTAAAAGTAATGTACAGCTAGCTTATGAAACTCTTATAGTCGAACATCAGAGGGACTATCGTACATTAAGAATAGAATGGGCAATTATTCCAAAAACAATTGACTACGTAATTGTCGCATTAGATCTGACAAATTATTTACTTAGTGGTCTATCTATTAATGAAAAGCAACTTAAAAAAAATCTAGAAGCTGCAGAACTAGAAATTTGCTCAGAGGCATTAATGTTTTGCCTGGCCGAAAAAATTGGGAAGGAGCGAGCTTATGCTGTTGTCAGACAAGCATACGGTTCCGATATTCGTTCAAAAGAGTCAATCATAAATTTTATTAATAATACGGTCGGCAATTTATCCGATGAATACAATGAAAAATTATTATTATCTCTAGATTATCGTAATTCTATTGGCGAAGCTGAGCGCTTAGTGGACGCTGCTATTGAAAGCAATAATAAAATACTAATTCCCCAGTAAATATAGCATTGCATCAATTAAAAGAGCTCGAGTACTAATTTAATTATGATAATGCAATTGTCTATTTTTTATGTCATGGAATTGGTCAATGTGCGAATTGCCAAGTCTGTGATCTGTTCTGATGTAAGTGACGGGAGTTGAATCTGATCCGCGAAATTGACTTCCCTCGTGTGATTAGTTTTCACTATTTCTTTTGCCATCTTACTATATATAGAGAACCATTTTTTTTGGAACTGCGCCAATTCTTCTCTTTCGTATTGATCAACAATCAATAAATCAATCTGGTCGACCGGTAGGCCTTCTCTCAGACTTGAAGTATCGTTAATAAATATAATTAATCCTTCTATATTTACATCTTTAAGCAAGCACAACGTGTCGGAGTACGTTGACCTGTTTCTCGGAATGATACATTCGTCTTCTAACCAAATCCCAGAAGAATAGACTACACCCAGCTTTAAGTCACATTTCGTAAGCCGCCATTTGTCTCTGAAAATATTAAACCATGTTGTGTTTTTGTCATCCCCAAGAAAAAAAACGATTGGTATGCGCCCCGTTCCTCGGACTATCTGATCGACAATGAATGGAATTTTGGCCTCAGCAATTTGTGGTTGCGCGTTAACCTCGCAGATTATTGTTTTCTGGGTTTTCCAAGATTTCTTTATGTCCGGTATTATCAGATCTACTCCTGCAATGTCTAATCTCAGCAATCTCGCCACACGAATAGCTAAACTCAAATTGTCCTTATGAACCTGCTTTGGATACGTGGTGATGCCTCCGGTATTGACATTGGCTGCGCCCTTTAACCTAATCGACGAACCCTTATCTGGTACAGAGCCAAGTGTACTGTGTTGTGCTATTAACCACTGTTGCAGCTCATCATCCACTTTTATTGGTTTTATTGTCGAACCAGCAGCAGATAAAAGTCCAGTCAGTGCATGTTCGTTATGTCTCTCAATTAGATTATCAATCGAAGAGACTCCATCACCTACGACATGAGCAGCTATTCTCTGGACGACGCGGTAAACCTGGTAATTGCAAATATGTATTCTAAAGTCATCTCCGAACACATATTCTTCGACCAAAATACGCTTGTATTTCCTTGAGATTGTAAGAAAGGCTTTTCTAAAATCTTCTGTAGTTCTGATGCCAGCAATCACTCCCACCCCACCATCGGCGTCCGCTGGTTTTAATACAACTGGAAGACCTAGTTTTTTTGCGGCATCAAATGCGTCTTCCATCTTCGTAACCACAAATTGTTTTGCAACGGGTATACCGGCATTTTTTAATAAAATATTACTTAAGAATTTGTTTTTAGCCAGCATTACGGAACTAGATGTAGTTCTGTCAGAAATTGTGCTATCAAAGGTTGAACTTTTACTGCCCCAACCTAGCTGAAATATATTACCGACTAGATGAAGACACGGTATTCTTTTACGCCAAGCATATTCAATCATGTGAAATGTATTGCGTCCGTGCGGAAATTGACCGACGAGTCTTTCTATGGCTTTTTCTTTAAGAGATTGGGCTTTTTTATAGTCACTGCCTTCTATAACAAGCGAGATAATTGCAGATGTCGCTTTTACGGCAATATCAATTGGTGTCACTATATTTGGAGCTGTTGGAATACACGCAATATAGGACTCTGAAGACGTCTTTTTATCCCTTATTACTGAAATATCGTGCAAAATTGGTTTGTGGCCCTTCATAAGAAGGGTGAGCAATATAGAGATATAGATTGATACAAGATCAGGAATCTTGTCATTTGTTATTAGTCCAATAGAAAGTCTATCGGGAAATAGTGATTCTATTTTGTTTGTTAGTCTTGTTAAATCATCGTCACTAAAGTGTTGATATGCGAGTTCGATTCTCAACCTCACCGAACTCGCAATCATTTGGGGCAAATATCCTTTCGTTCTACCGTCTAAACGCACTGATATGACTTTACCCTTCATGCTTCAATTACAATTCCTGCGTAGAATTGGGTTTATAGCGTTTATAGTACTTGCTTTTAGGGCGGCGTCCATGTCTCTCCATCCAAACCTGGTGTATATGGATCTAGGCGCATTTACAGAAGACAGACCTCGACCATGCATATATCTATTATTATCAATCAATAGAAGATCTCCTTTACGCCAATGATGCTCGAGACTTAAATTTTCACAGTAAAAAATCAGATCAAGTATCACTTGATCAGCTAAAAGTTCGCCGTCTCCAAAGAAGACACGATTATTGGGCCGTGTGTTGGTATTCTGCTTATTAAATTTGGCGTGAGGTGGTATAGCATCGAGGTGACCTAATATCCCATTCGTAAAACAAGGTTTCCCATTTTTTAAGTTAATTGCTTGAGTCGCAAAGCGAAGGAACAAAGCGCCATTATCTTTAATTTTAAAATTGGTCGGTGCAAGTTGTGATAATCTGTCTTTTAATTCAATTTTGCTTGTAGTACCAAACGCAGCGCTCCATCTCGCTGGCTCCCATTCCATTTCATAAACTATCCCATTTTTTTCAAAGTTGTCTGTAATTTTTTTAGGCAATGTATCGTATAACAATTGACCATCAACAAGAGTGGTGCCAGCGCTTCCAGGTGCAAGGTCTGCAGCGCAATAAAACAAGCAGGTATCCAGCGGTTCTATATAAGGGTAGTAATGTCCTTCAGAATGCCACAATCTTCCCTGGACTCCGGCGGGAGCGGAAGTTGTTTGTTGATCACCGGAATTGTTCTGCAGTTGGTAGCGACTGCCAGGATGATGGAAAAAAAAACAAATTCCCCGGGAAATGTCTTCAAACTCCTCTAATGTTAGATCAAGGTCCCTTACTAGGATTGCTCCCTCGCTATCCAACGTTTTAGCCAGACCATCAGCTGATACGATATCCTCCAATTCAATCAAAGTTAAGGAATCCTGTGAATTACGCATGATTTTAATCAACCATTTTTAAAATGCTCTCATCCATGAGAGCATAAGTAATCAACACTGTTATTATTTGCTAAATTAATGAGAGCGTCAGTTTTATCAAAGTTTCACTTGCTTAGTATAGTAGAAAAGTTTGAATCCGGGGTCGATATAATAAATCACTATCGCGTATTCAGGGAAACGTTCCCGCCGGATTAAGTAGCGCCGTGATAAGTTATAGTTTAATACCTTACTGCAGGAGGTCGGATGTGAGGGAACATAATTCCAAAGAACTGGAAAGCTGGAACACCAACCCCAATTAGCTGCTGGTGGCGAAAGTGCTTGAATGGGATTTCATCAAAGTTGCCATGTTTGCCGCAGGCTACACGATAACTCCTATAACATATGGTCTGCCGAGGTTAGAATGAACTTCGTGAGCTAGATGTTATCCAGACTAGTGTCAGTGCGATTCGTCATCTACTGCCCGAGACCTTAATCAAGAAATTCGTGCCAGCATATTGCTCATCGTGCAGCGCCACCGCCCGTATGGTACACCGATGATCTATCAGAAGTTTCGGCAGGAAGGATAGAAAATTAAACGGCACGGTATGGATAACGGCCCGAAACGCGACCGCCAGCCCTTTTTGAGATGGAAAGCGCAGAAGAGGTATGGTCAGGTGATTATATCTCTTATCGCAGTGCCTATGGCTGGGTGCTCAACTGCTTGTATGCGAAAGACGATAAAACAAATGCATCATAGGGTTTTATTTCTTGAGTGGGCCCTTGGCGGAGAAATGTTGGCCCCGATTTGGATCGGGTTTATTAGGAGCTCATTTATCCATAGAATATAGGGGCAGACAGTCGTAAGAAGTTTTGCAGCCGGCCCATGTTGAGCTTGCGCCTAATGCACAGAGTCAATTCCTCCCTCATCGAACAGGTAAAAACGAAACCAGATTGCGCATGTTGAATCGTTCAATGGCAGAATTTGGAATGAATGTTTAAACGAGAAATGATTTCTAAAATTGCGTTATGTGTCTATAGTAATGGGCGCCTCGAGGGAATTACGAGTATTAGCTGATCGAGGTTCTTAGTGAGATTTCTTGAGCGTAAGAATCAGAAAAGGTTGTGATTATTTTTTTGGCAGCCCTTTGCCTCCGGAAAGAAGGACTCCAGGTTCGCACGAAGAAGCGTAAGAAGCTCATGAGGCCCAGAGTGCCTATGTCGGTTCCGGAGGCTGTCAATTAGCGCTGGTCGATGGATTTTGTGTCTGACCAACTAGCTAATGGTCGCCGCTTTCGCGAGCTGAATGTGGTTGGTGATTACACCAGAGAATCTGTTTTACAGCTGGCTAATTTTCCAATCTCTTGGCATAGCGTAGGACAAGAGCTTGACCAATTGAATCGCAAGCTTTCCAAAACTCTGGTTTGCGATAACGGACCGGAATTTACCAGCAAATTAAAATCTGGAGAAACCACTTTGACCATGTTCGGCCACACAGATCTCTGGGCAAGAAACCACCGGCTATATTTGCCAATGAGGCTGCATGATATGTTCAAATTCCCACATCGGACATGGCTCTGATTTAGGGGTACGGTCACCTCACGGGGCTTGTGTATAACTTCTTCAGTGTTGTATCGTTCCATCGGCGTGGTTCAGATCTCCATTATATTTTTTTACCACTTCCGATCTGGGCTAGGAAGTTCAGGCCAGGTGAGATGCCGACTTCCCAGACTGGCGGAAATTTCTCTGCCCAACGCCATGAAATAACTAGCAGGAGGCAACTCGACGTGACTGCTTTTCTTATTGCCGACATCGCTGTTCATGACCCGGACAGATTCATGGACTACGTTGCGCAGGTCCCTGCCTTCGTCGAAAAACATGGCGGCCACTATCGAGTGAGAGGCGGCGAACCCCTGTGCCAGGAGGGCGGCTGGGAACCTGCAAGGATGGTGGTGATAGAGTTTCCCTCCCGGGACCACGCAATAGCGTTTCTGAACGATCCGGGCTACCAGCCGGTCGCAGCGATCCGGCATGCCGCCGCAACCACCAACCTGGTAATAGCAGACGGGGTCGAATAATCCCGGTAGATAAACGCAGTTACGCCTAACCGATTCCGGTACTGATTAATCGGTAGCTCAAGAGCGCGAGGGCCATTGTCAAGGCAAGAAACGCCATTGCCATCAGGATTCGCAGAAATCGGTGGAACCCAACCCGCAGACGCCTGAAAAATCCCGCACCCGACTCGCTGTGCGGAGGCTGAATCATAAACACACCAACCAGCGTATAAACGAGCAGGCACCAGCAGAACAGCAAAATGGCCGGTATCAGGTACTTGTCAGTGAGCGCATCCTGACCAGTGGCCAAATATGTGGAAAAAAGCAGGGCAAGTATTCCGCCGATTACCGCAGGGGGTCGGGCCCATACCAGCCTGACAGCAAGCGCATGAAGTCTTTCCAGCATTGAGTGCGGTCCCTTCTCTTATCTCTTGCCAGCTTCTGTTCGATTTTCCAGATCTGCTGCGTCAGCTTACCTTTCCAGGCAGCCGGCTGCCACCTATCTGCGTATTTACAACCCAACTCGGGACAGGTTTGTTATGATTGTCAAGCTGCCGCGGAAGACCGCAGCTCGCTATTCAAATACCTGACTTAGGAAGCCTGTACCCATGCTAATCGTCTTGTCACCGGCCAAGTCTCTGGACCTGGATACGCCTGTCAAAACCCGCAATTTCTCCCAGCCGGAGTTTCTTGCTGATGCCAAACGGCTGGTGAAGACGTTGAAGGGCCTCAATCCGGAAGAGCTATCGGACCTGATGCACATGAGCTCGAAACTGGGTGCGCTCAACTATGAACGCTATGCGAACTGGCGCCCCCCTTTCACCCGGGATAACGCACGACCGGCGATCTTCACGTTCATGGGCGATGTCTATCAGGGCCTTGAAGCGAATACCTTCAGTTCCGCGGATCTGAATTTCGCGCAGCAACACCTGCGAATTCTTTCGGGGCTTTACGGGGTGCTAAAGCCTCTCGATCTGATGCAACCCTACCGTCTGGAGATGGGCACGCGCATCGCCACCGAGAGAGGCAACGACCTTTATGCGTACTGGAGCGACAAGCTGACCGAATCTCTGAACCGGGATCTGGCCGACAACAGAAACAAGATGATCGTTAACCTTGCATCTAACGAATATTTCAATGCCATCCAGGATCAAAAACTTGATGGCGAGGTAATTACACCGGCTTTTAAAGACTTTTCCAACGGCAAGTACCGGTTTTTAAGCTTCTACGCCAAGCAAGCGAGGGGAATGATGGCGGCATATATCATTAAGAATCGCATCAGCTCGGCAGCAAAACTCAAGGACTTTGACACAGCAGGCTATCGCTACAGCGAACAGGACTCTTCTGACACCCGGCCGGTTTTCCTGCGCAAAAAGGCGTCCTGATTCAAAGCGCGGCGCTGCTCCCGGACGCCCTGCACTATTGATCGGATTTTTTAAACGGCAGCAGTTTAGACGCTTCCGTTCGATAGCGGGACACGTGCAAGCGCTCCCGCTCGAGAAAATCATCGACCGCCCGCGAGAAAGTCGGATGGCGAATCCAGTGACTGGAGAGCGTCCGGATTGGCTCAAAGCCCCGCTGAATCTTGTGCTCACCTTGAGCGCCGGCATCAAACTGCTGCAGACCGTGGCTGATGCAATAGTCGATTCCCTGGTAGAAGCAGGTTTCGAAGTGCAGAAACTGGAAATCTTCAAGCGATCCCCAGTAGCGCCCGTAAAGCTTGCGTTCGTCGCGAAAAAACAGGGCCCCGGCAATAATCTGCTGATCCAGTTTAGCCAGCACGAGAAACAGGTTGTCGGGCATCAGCTGTGCAATTCTAAAAAAGAATTCTTCGCTGAGATAACCTTGCATTCCCCGCATCATGTAGGTGCTCTGGTAAAACGCGTAAAAGTGTTTCCATAACCTCTCATCGATATCCCTGCCCTCCACAATAGAAAACTGAATCCCCTGCCGGGCGACAGCCTGTCTCTCCTTGCGAATATTTTTCCGCTTGCGTGAATTCAGGGCGGCGAGAAAATCATCGAAACTCCGGTAACCGCGGTTGAACCAGTGAAACTGGGATCCCTCCCTGCTTTTCAGGCCGGCTATAGCAAGCAGTTCGCTTTCCACTTCTGTAGGAAACAACACGTGCCAGGAGGAAATACCCAGCTCCTCAGTACGTCCAAGCACTGCCTCGGCTACCGCATCAGTCACGTCATTTATCTCAGTTTGCTCACTTACCAGGATTCGTGGCCCAACGCTTGGCGTGAACGGAATGGCGGTCAGAAACTTGGGGTAATAACTCAGCCCATTCGCGCGATAGGCATCTGCCCAGGACCAGTCAAAAACGTACTCGCCGTATGAGTTGAATTTCTGGTACAGGGGCATGACGGCAAGCAGGGAATCCCGGGAGTCCCAAACAGCAACATGATAGGGTTGCCAACCCGTTTCTCTGCTGGTGCAGCCGGTGTTTTCGAGGGCGCGTAAAAACTCGTGTCGCAGGAAAGGACTGGCATCCCCGGCCAATATATTCCAGCTTGGTTGGTCAATTTCTTCTATCGAGTCTAGAAACCGAATCCGCCACTCCTGTTTATTGTTAACCTTTGACAAAACTTGTGCCTGTGACCCTGCGATTGCTGACAGATTGGGGAATACCTGGTGCCCTTCTGCTACCATGAGCAGGCACAGATTATAACTGTGGAAGAACCACTTGCCATGCTTCAGGGATATTGAAAGCCGATGGAAAACCTGCTTCGAAGAATCGCAATCAACAGGCCCAACCTGAGCAAATCAGAAAACCGGGTTGCAGATTACGTCCTGCAGCACACCAGCGAAATCATCGGCATGCGAATTTCCGATCTGGCAACGGCTGCGGAGGTAAGTGAACCGACGGTGATACGATTTTGTCGCGCAGTCGGATTTGACGGGTTCAAGTCTTTCAAGCTGCAACTCGCCAAAGCACTGGGTTCGGGTAGCGCATTCGCCCAGTTTGCTGTTGCTGAAACCGATACTGTAGCGGACCTGAGTGACAAGGTTTTCGATTCCACCATCGGCTCATTGCTGACTGTGCGGGACGACCTGGATGCGCGGGTACTCGAAAAGGCTATCAGCGCTATTGCCGAGGCAAGGAGAGTGGAATTTTACGGCTTCGGCGCCTCCGGATCGGTCGCTGCAGATGCGCAGCACAAGTTTTTCCGACTGCGCCTGTCGACGGCCGCCTACACGGATCCCCACATCCAGCATATGTCGGCGATCTCGCTGGGGCGAAAAGACGTCGTTGTAGCCATCTCTCAATCCGGCAAAAGCAAAGCCTTACTGCAAAGCGTAAGACTTGCCCGTGAAGCCGGCGCGACGGTAATCGGACTGGCACCGCAACAAACACCTCTTAGCCGGCTTTGCAGCATCGCAATTCATGTCAACATGGAAGAGGACGATCAGGCGCTGCACCCGATTTCCTCACGCATTGCCCACTTGCTGGTGATCGACGTGCTTGCTATGGGGGTAGCTCAACATCGAAAACCGCACTTGAAAGACCACCTGAAGCGCTTGAACAAAAGCCTTCGCGCCTTGCGAA
>JAYPVG010000001.1:229747-266054 GCA_038134485.1 Pseudomonadales bacterium | reverse complement strand
TTACGTCGCCGCCGAATCCTTCGGCGCCTATCAGAGTTTATTGCCGGAAGATCGAGGGGTAACGACTGCTGCAGCGATCACCGCATGGTTATTCGCCGCTTTCGGCGTTATGTTTGGACTCTTTTTGCTGCAGATCAGTCTGATATATTCGCGATTCGTCATTTTGGCCTGGATATTGGGCTCAGGCACCCTAATCTTGTTATGGCGAACCGTGTTGCTCAGTCCTCTGCTATCCCTGATTTCATCCAGGTTTCTTCCTCGCCGCACGGTTGGGATACTCGTTAGCTCGGGAGTTTGTCTGGAGTTGAACAGAATTCTCTCGGATGATAAATCCCTCGGTCTCGATGTGGTGGGAATCTATGGCGATGACGAGAGTTTAAAAGATGCCTCCGGGTACCGCGGTGGGACAGAATTGTTCCAATGGGCGGGACAACAGAAACAGTTCGACATCGGGATTATTCCCATCGAAATGGCTGATCGCATAGACTTCGCCGAATTCGTTTCAACCGGCACCGAATTGCAGATAGTTCCGCCAATGCGCGCCCAGCACCTGATGGCCAATCGTATTATGAAGTACGGCCAAATCAGCACGATTAATGCATATGTCCCCAGGCTTTCTTATGGACAATTAGCGCTCAAGCGAACTCTTGATATCATCGTGGCGCTGACGGGGTTGGCAGTATTTTGCGTACCGATGCTTGTTATTGCCATAAGTATAAAGGTCTCATCGCGAGGACCGGTGCTTTATCGCCAGCAGCGAATTGGAGCGCATGGCAAACCTTTCGTCATGTGGAAATTTCGTACCATGAAGGCATGCGAAGACGGCACGCCCATCGTGCAGGCAACTAGATTTGATGATCGGGTTACTTCGCTCGGTCAATTTTTGCGTCGCACCTCTTTTGACGAGCTACCCCAGTTTGCCAACGTGCTGAGCGGAACCATGTCCGTAGTTGGACCGCGACCTCATGCGCTAGCGCACAATGACCTTTACCAGGATAAGGTTGACCGTTATCTGCTACGTCACAAATTAAAACCCGGGATAACCGGCCTTGCCCAGGTCAGCGGCGCGAGAGGTGAAACCGAAACTCTGGATAAAATGCAGCGTCGAATCGATTACGATTTGTATTATATTGAGAACTGGTCGCTCTGGATGGATATTAAAATCTTGGTGAAGACCCTCAGAGTTGCGTTTACCGACCCCAATGCGTATTAGTTGTACAAACTATCTGGTTTAACGTATTAATTTTCCGATTGATTTGCCGACTAACTAATGAAATACGATCCAAGATACGGTGCATCGCTTCACGGATCTAGAATAGTGCGCTCTGCAGTTTTAATTGAAATCAGGCGGAGAAGAACCCAGCTAGGTGTGGAAAATCGGCAATCATTGGAGCTAATTGATGACTTTTACAGACCCAACCAGTTCGTCCTCGGGGGTTCCTGCGAACGGCTTAACTGTTGACGAATCGATAAGATCATTTGCTTTGGGTAGATCAGCGTTGTTTCTCGCTATTACCACCCTGAGCTGTAACGTACTGGGCGCCGACCCCCGTGTATTCCAGAGCGGTAACCTTAGCCTGACGCCACTACTCAACGTCAATTTTACCGATGAAGACAATATTTACCGGCGCAACGTGGACGAGGTAGATTCCCTCATCACCACAATAACGCCAAGCCTTGCAGCAGTGTATTCGAATGGCGTCAACGGCTGGCAACTTGACTTGCAGGCCAGCGATGTAAACTTCGACGCGAGCGACGTCGACGATTACAGTAGCTGGTCGATCAACGGGTCGGCGCATCTGGAGCTCAATGAATTCAATTTACTGGACTTCAACGCCGGACTCCAAGACGATGTCCAGAGGCGCGGCACCGGATTCAGCCAGTTCGGCCCTCTGCCGGATGAACCGGACACCTTCGAGCAGTCAACCCTGGGAGTCACCTACCAGCTTGGCTCGCAAAATGCTCGATTGAGACTGCGAGTCGGCGGCAACAGCGCATCCATGGAGTACACCAATAACGAGGAATTCGCCACCGGTCGAAACTACGATCAGACAGGTCTGCAGTCGACGCTTCTGTGGCGCGTCTCACCCCGCACAGACATCCTGGTCGAGGCCAGAACCAACGATTTTGAGTATGACCAGGCACTGTTCGCGGGCGGTCAAACAACGGCATCCCTCGACAGCTCGGAACAGTACGTATTTCTGGGTGTCAGCTGGGAAGCGACCGCCAGAACGACAGGCAGTATCCGCATTGGACGTGCCGATAAAGAATTTGATTCGCCGACCCGGCAGGATGTGGATGGGCCGTCATACGAGGTCGGTATCGAATATTCACCGCTGACCTACTCCACCTTTAATCTGACGGCGTCCCAGAATTACGGCGAGGGTATCGGTATAGGTAATGCCACCGAGCGCAAGCTCCTCGGCATCAATTGGCAGCATGAATGGAGACCCTCGTTATCGACGGTGGTATCTATCCAGAGCGAGGATTCAGATTACGTCGGGTCGCCATTGAATGACAATGTAGACCGATTCTCCGCGCGATTAAACTATGAGGTAGCCCGCTGGCTGGACGTTAACGTTGGAATTAGTACAGAAGATCGAGAAACGAACGTCACTCAAGCCTTTGGTTTTGATCAGTCGGGGCTAAGTATCGGCTTTCAGGCCAGTTTCTGAGCAATATTGCCTTAACCATTCATATTTAAGACTCAAATCAGTGACTTAGATCACAGAGTGTGAAAGTATTGGTCGTGAAACTAATACGATACGCTCAAAATGATTTAACCTTTTAAATTCTCGTGCTAGACCCCAGGGCCCGGCGCTCCAGCTCACCTTGTGAGCACGGACATCGGGCCGTTTCGTCATTGCGAATCTGGCTCGCAACAGACCGATATTGCGGATCTGACAGCAGCTTTTGTATGACGCCGGGATAGAGAACGTGAGCCACGGGCAGGATTTATGAAGTACCGGCAAAAAGCGCAGCGCTGGATCACAACACTCTTGCTGATCGCAATGGTGCCGTTGAGTCACGCCCAGGAATCGTCGGGAGTCCCCAATGCTGTTGAGACATCCCAGAACGATTACCGCCTCGGCGCCGGTGACATGATAGAAATTCTGGTCTACGGCGAGAGCGATCTCAGCTTTGCAGTGCGAATCAACCAGTCGGGCCGGATCACTTACCCGTTCCTCGGAGACCTTGTCGTCATCGGCACCACAACCCAGGAATTGGAGGTTACCATTGACCGGGGGCTGGTTGAAGGCGAATTCCTGGTGAATCCGGACGTGACTGTCAATATTACCGAGTACCGACCGTTTTATGTGAATGGCGAGGTACAGAGCCCGGGCAGCTACCCCTTCCAGCCCGGTTTAACCTTGCTGAAGGCGATCACCATTGCAGGCGGGTTCACCGAACGCGCTTCCAGATCGAGGATTTCCGTTCTCTCGGCCAATGATAGTGAAGTGCAGACTGTCGAATCCCTGGACGTGCTTATCGGTCCAGACGACATCATCATCGTCAATCAGAGATTGTTTTGAGTCATGGATACGCAGCGTTTCTCTTTCGACGAAACCATCGACCGGGGCCGCCCGTTTCTGGATGATGACTTTATTGACCTGCGGGTCATCTGGCGAGTCCTGAACCGATATAAGGCTGGCATCGCCGGACTGGGCATCCTGACTGCGATCGTCACCGGCCTGGTGGTCTCCGACATGCCGAATATTTATCAGTCGACTGCCACTCTGATGATCGAACAAAACCGCCGCAATCTTGTTTCGATCGAGGAAGTATACGGTATCGACGCGGCCAGCCGGGAATATTTCAGTACCCAGGCGGAGTTGCTGCAAAGCCGTAACCTGTCTGAGCGCGTGATTCGGGAATTGAGCCTGGCCGAGCACCCGGAATTTCGACCTCCCGATCCGAATCAGTCATCACCAATGGACACGATAGAGTCCTTTGTTCTGGGTCTGATACCCGGGCTGTCAGCAGAGGCAGCCAGCATAGCTGCTGAGCCTGATCCACAGGAGGATATCAGCCGCCTGGTCGGACAGTTCAGGGCACGACTGAGCGTTGCTCCGATTCGCAATACCGACCTGATACAGATAAGTTTTGAAGCGCAAGAACCGCGAATCGCGGCGGAGATAGCGAACAGTCTGGCCAATAATTATGTTCAGGCAGATCTGGAGCAGCGAGTTACCGCCAATCAGCAGGCCAATGCCTATCTCAGCGACAGACTGGAATCGCTGCGCCAGAATCTCGAGTCGTCCGAGACACGCCTGCAGGATTTCCTCGAGCGCGAGGATCTGGTCGATATTCAGGGCGTGGAAACCCTCAAGGTGCGCGAGCTTGATGACCTGAATACCAGATCGATTGAGGCCAGGAGAAACCGGGCGGATCTGGAGGTCATCTATCGCCAGATCAGCGGCGCGAGCAATTTAAGTCCCGAAGAAATGATGAACTACCCGGCCGTGCTGAACCATCCTTCAGTGCGGGAGAGCAGTGTGAGAGCGGATGCACTCGATCAGGAAATCGCGGAGCTGAGCAACCGTTACGGCCGCAACCATCCGCGCATGATTGCGCTGGTCGCGGAGCGCGATTCGATCCAGACTGACTTGACACGCCAGGTCGGGCAGGTCATGGGCAGCATTGAAAACGACTTCGAAAATGCCCGGGCCAGGGAGCAGGAAATCGAGGCCAGTGTGCGCCAGACTACCAACGAACTACAGGAAATCCGCAGCAAAAGCTTCGAACTGCGGGAACTGCAGCGCGAGGCGAATACCAATCAACAGCTCTATGACATGTTTTTTACGCGCTTTCGCGAAACCGGCGAAACGGAAGAGTTTCAGACTGCACAGGCGATTCTTGTGGATCCCGCGGTGCCAGCCACCGGTCCCATCAAGCCTCGAAGACGGTTAATTGTAGCCCTCGCGGGAATGCTGGGGCTGCTTATAGGAATCGGAATTGCCTTTCTTCGACATGCCCTGGACAACACAATTAAAACGCCGGGTGATATCGAAGAGAAACTTGACACCCAGACACTCGGCATCCTGCCGCTCGTGAAGGAAGCTATCCAGGAGAAAGGCAGGAAAAAGATGTCCTTCCTGGGCATGATCCAGGACGAACATTCTACCTTTTCAGAATCCGTGAGAACTATCCGGACGGCGATAACCCTCTCATCAATCGACAATCCCTTTCGCGTCATCGAGGTCACCTCTTCGATTCCAAACGAGGGAAAATCAACGGTCGCCGCCAACCTGGCGGTCGCCATGGGCAAGCTGCAAAAGGTCCTGTTGATTGACACCGACATGCGACGACCCTCGCTTGCCAATTCGGTTGGACTGGAGCCCAACACACGGGGACTGTGTGATGCCATAGCGGGTGAAGCCAAATACTCCCAGTGTATTTACCGCTACAAGCCAGCGGAAATTTACATCATGCCGGTCGGACAGATTCCTCCCAATCCTCTGGAGCTGCTTTCGTCCAATAAATTCAAGAAGCTGATCGAGCAGCTCAAGGAGCATTTTGACCTGATCATTCTGGACACCCCTCCGACTCAGGCCGTGAGCGATGCGCTGATTCTTGGCACTGTCGCCGATGCCTGCATCTATGTGGTCAAGTCAGATTCCACATCTCTGGGGGCTATTCGCAATGGCCTGAAGCGCATGTCCAACTCCGGAGCCAGGATCCTCGGTGTCGTCCTCAACCAGGTCGCGGCGACCAAGGGTAACGCATATTATTACCAGGGCTATTATGATTCCTACGGGTACAGCAGTTACGGTGGCAAACCCAAGAGCGCCTGATGATAGATATTCACTGCCATTTGCTTCCTGGCATTGATGACGGCCCTGAAACGCTGGAGCAGTCTCTTGAGCTGGCCAGGCTGGCCTGCGAAAACGGGATCACGCACGCAGTCGTAACGCCGCATATTCACCCTCGTCGGTACAGCAATACAAGAACCAGCGTGTTCGAGTCTTTCCAGGCGTTTAAAGACGCCGTTTCAGAATCTCACCTCCCCTTGAAACTGGGATTCGCGGGCGAGGTCCGTCTGGGTATCGAGATGATGCCGCTGGTCGAGAGCGGCGAGGTCCCCTTTTATGGTCGACTGGGCGACTACCAGGTGATGCTGCTGGAGTTCCCCCACGCATTTATTCCTCCCGGCAGCGACAAACTGGTGCGCTGGCTTCTCGATCGCAAAATTCTTCCTTTGATAGCCCACCCGGAACGCAACAAGGACATCATGCGCAAACAGGACAAGATCCTGCCCTTTCTGGAAATGGGTTGTCTTTTGCAGCTGACGGCAGGATCGGTTGCCGGCAACTTTGGTGAACCCGCCAGGGCGAGGGCAATTGGACTGCTGGAAACCGGCAACGTGACTTTGCTCGCCTCCGACGCTCACAATAGCAAATATCGACCTCCAAGGCTGGATCACGGTCGGGACGCCGCTGCCGAAATCGTCGGGGACGAGCTGGCCAATAAGCTTGTTCTTGAAGGACCCCGCACCCTGGTCGAGCAGCAGTTTGATGACCTGGCCGGAGCCTCGCCGTGAAACCGGCAGGGCCAGGCCTCGAGCGGTCAAGGGGATTCATTTCAGTCCCGCTTATTGCGGCGCTGCTGATCGGTTCACTCCTGCTCTTCAGCGCTTTGGCCTTAATCGTCGAACTGAGAGGTTTTGGGGCCCGCAACAATGCCCGCATTCTCCTGGAGGGTGATACCCCAATCGCTGCCGCGGAGTTGGAGGAAGCCCTGGCCCTGCTGGATCAAAAATGGGCATCGGGCGGGTCCGATCCTGCCAACAGTACCCTTAGGGGTCTGCTCTACAGCTATCAAGCCCTTGGCCCTGCTCAGTCAGATTCTGCAGACAATACTGAGACTGCAGCCAGTTGGCAGGCGAGCCTCGAGGCCCTGAGGGAGGCGATTCAGGGTCAGCCGACCTGGCCCTATAACTGGATGTATCTGGCGGAACGAAAACTAGCAGCGGGGGAACTGGATGAGGAATTTCGCCACGCTTTCCAGCAAAGCATACGGCTGGGGGGTCAGGAACCAATCATTCAGGAAGCCGTGCTGCGGTTACTCGTTCAAAGCTGGCCGTTTCTGGCCGGAGATCCCGTCATCGAAGAAAAGTTCGGCAACTGACACTCAAAAACTTGGGTCTGCGCTGCTGTGAGCAGAGCTTTTTTTCAATCCGCGGGACAGATGCGCAATAGCCAGCATCACGACCATAAGTAGCGCGTTCGCAGGAATCTGCAGATTAAAGTCGGTCGCCGAATGAATGCCCAGACTGACTATGGCCATAGTGCTGGCAAAGGCGGCGCCCCGGGCATACCTTCTCTGACGCCGATACAGGCTCGTCACAGACGCAAAAAGGCTGAACCCTACCAGAGTTCCCAGCGGAACAAGGCCTATCAAGCCGAGGGTCGAGGCGAATTCAATATAGTCGTTGTGCGCGTGATCGTAAAAGGCATTAACGTCGTCTGATCGGTAGGCCGGGAAGGTCACCGAGTAGGTCCCTGCCCCGGTTCCGGCCAGGGAATAATCCTGCAATAAGGGCAGGCTGTCTCTGACTACCTCATCCCGGGTCTCCCGCTCCAGGGAAGTATTTTCCAGACGCTCGACAACCTCCTCAAATCCAAACCACTGCCCCACGATAATGGCATCCACCAGGAGCAGGCTGGCGAACAGCACCAGTGCGCCCGCAGTCAGACGCCTCTGCAGAATCAGCATTAACAAGCCACAGCCCGTAACCGAGACGAAAAATGCGGTGTTACCGGTTCGAGATCGGGTCAGAACCAGAGCAATAACCATGATAGCCAGGTATATCCGCACCCGCGCCTTGGGACTGAGCAGAGTTTCCGTCAGATTGATCAGACGACTGCGCCAGCTCTGACCTGAGTTTTCGGACAGGGTTGCAACCAGTAACCCTATTCCGGCTGCCAGACTAAGCTCCAGAAAACCGGCCAGATGATTACGATTGATGAAGGTTCCGGTCGTCACTCCCCGACCGGTGGTTTTTTCCATCAGGAACCCGTACTCAAGCCCGGAGAGGGTCATGAAGCTGCCATAAAGAGCCTGACCGACCCCGCACAGCACAATGACTCCAAGCAGTTGTCGAAGCCGATCCATGGAATCGACAAGCACCAGTGTCAGAACGAAATAAACCCACAATGCAAAGCCCAACAGGGCCATTTTGCGGGTCAGGTCAGGTTGCAGGCTGATCGAATACGAGTACTCGACGCCGGCTGCCTGCCAGGCTAGCGCGGCGTTGGGCGAGATTCCCGAGACCCAGCTTGCCGGCAATGACAGACTCTGAATCGTCGTCCAGATCGGGATAGCGGCAAAAACAAGAATCACCGGCCGGTAGGGTTTGAGTCGCCGCCAGGCTGGTCTTTCACCCATCGGCATGCGGGTCTCACTGACCACAGTGGCCAGAGCGACAGCGAAAATGAGCACACAGAGGATCAGGTACGCCCAGCTCCGATTGCTCCCAAATGGCAAGGGTGCCCACACCAGCACTGCCAGATAAGCAAGGAACAGTTTGCTGGAGGGCGAAGCCAATTTTTCTGTTACTCCATTAACGCAAAAACCCGCCAGGGGGCGGGTTTTTGCTGTACTTAAAAGCAGGCCGGACAGACAAATCAATCAGGCCTGACTGGCACAGCTCAGCGTCAAACATACCTCTTCGCCATCGCTGTTAGTCACTATCAATTCAGCCGTAACAAACCCGCTGCCACCTGTGCCGCCTGTCCCCGAGGTTCCGGTGCCACCAGTGCCCGAGGTTCCGGTGCCACCAGTGCCCGAGGTGCCCTGAGTCGCGAGTGTGTTGACCGCAGTTGTCACTTGTGTGGTGTCAAATCCGGTAGCCGATAGCGCTGCGGAGATTTGGTCAGTGCTTGCCGTGGTATTAGATTGGAGCGCCTGGGCGATCGCCTGTGCCGGCTGCCCAGCTGCTGCCAGTCCAGACGCGATATCGCTTGCAGAAATCCCGGCCGTACTGAGCAGGGTTGTGACTACATTTATGTCATTTCCGTCAGCAGCAAGCGCAGCTACGATGTCATTTATGGAAACTCCAGCTTCGATTGCGGTCTGAATTGCTGCCAGATCATTGGTTCCAGCATCCAAGGCTGCCTCAAGCACCTGCAGATCTGGATTTGACTCCTGAGCGCTCGCGCTGCCCACCGCGAAAAGGCTGAGCCCCAGCGCAAAAGATAGCAGCCTCAGGTATTTCATTGTCACTTGCATAGGATTATTCATTGTCATCCCCTCTTGCTTGAGTTGCTGACGCCTAGTCTGGACCGAAACAAGTTATTTTTCAAGATTTTAATCGCAAAATGCTGCAGCCTGAAGGCCTTATCGAAGAGGGTCAACTAGCGGGAAATACGCTGGTCAGAAAGTGACGGCTTGTTCAAATTTTTCAGAAAAGCTTGACGCGTGGGATTGTCACTGCACAATCAGGGCAATCTGTACAGAGCGTCGAAATTGCATGGACCAGCCAGACCCTTTCGCCCGCCAGCCCGGCTTGGCAGAACCCGATGAGGCCTTTCCCTACAAGCCACCGACGGAGGAAATCAGAGCCCGGTACCCGGCGATATTTGCCCTGTCCGAACCATTGCCCGAGCGGTTTCTGAAAACCTGCTTTGACAGATCGGTCGCGAGCCTGTTGCTTCTGCTCAGTGCCCCGATACTGCTGCTGTTAAAACTTGCATACCTCGTTGAAGGATGGCTCATTCCAGACAATGCCGGTCCACTGCTGTTTTATTACCACGCGGTGAGTGCTGGCAGGACAATTCCCAAGTACAAGATTCGCCTCATAAAGACACGTTTCATTGAACCGGCCGGTGCCGCGCGCCATGACTGGGCAGCCTACTCGGCAGAATGGACACCGGAGAGCCGCACGGTTATGGGAAGACTGGTCAAGAAATTCTATCTTGATGAATTACCGCAGTTCTGGAGTGTGTTGAAGGGCGACATGAGCATCGTCGGTCCGAGACCGCTGTCGGTGATGCACTACGAGCGCGACCGTCAACAGGGTAATGTGACTCGGCTGCTAATCAAAGGCGGTCTGCTCGGCCTGGGTCACATCAACAAGGGGACCACCGAGATGGGTAATCCGATCTACGAATACGAGTACGTAGAACAGTATCGCACCCGCTCGGCTCCGGGCTTGCTCGCCCTGGACCTGTGGGTAATCTGGAAAGGCATAGTGCTGATTCTGAAAGGTGGCGGCCACTAGGAAATAGCGGTCGCAATTCTGTGCGCAAAGTGTTGTTGAAGCGGCAGGTTAATTTTCAATCACCGACCCCGGCGCGGCCCTCGTGATCCTTATAGATATGCTCCGACAGAAATTCAAAGTGCGAGGGATTTTTGACGCCGTCCGCGTAATCTGCTGCCTGCTGTCTGGCCTGCCGGAAATTCTCTTCCATCATATTGTTGACGGATTCGTATTGCGCCATATCCATGGGCTTGAATGATTCAAAAACCTCCCTGACGGGAATCATACGCATACCAATCAATATTGAATTCCATGCCGTATTGCTGAACAGAACTCCGGCTTCATTGCCCGCGTAGCTGGCTTCGCGACGAATCAACCTGCCAACAACGTTTAATTGCATCTCGTTGGCGGAATATTTCTGATCCCGCCAGTAGTCGGTATCCTCGCGATCAGTCAGGATATAGTGCAGCTGAATATAGTCGGTGGTTTCGTCGTAGACTCCCTGCATCTTGGTATTGTATAGCTGCCGGGAGACCAGGCGGTTGGAGGGGCTGGATTTGAGACACCGGCACAGAAACTCGGCGCCCAGCTGGGCCAACTCGATGCCGGTTGATTCCAACGGTTCGATAAAGCCTCCGGCCAGTCCAATTGCAACAACGTTTTTGCTCCAGGTTTTTTCGAACTTGCCTATTTTCATGGGGATGTGATGACAGTTGAGGTCCTTGACCCGCTCCTCACCAAGGTGCTGTCTCAACTCCAGTTCGGCTTCTTCTGCTGACTTGTATTGACTGGAGTAAACGTAGCCCGTTCCAATTCTGTGCCACAGCGGGATATTCCAGACCCACCCGGCATCCAGCGCTGTCGCCCTGGTGTACGGATGCATTTCCCGATCGCGGTTCTGATAGGGAACACGCACCGCTATAGCCCGGTCATTGGGAACCCGGTGGTTATAGTCCAGGTAGGGTTCCTCCAGCTTGCCGCCCAGCAGTATCGACTTGAATCCGCTGCAGTCGACGTAGAGATCCGCTGTCAGGGTTCCGTTCGAGGTCGTTTCTATTCCGGCTATACTCCCGTCTTCGGCAAGCCTCCCATCCGTCACATCGTCTACGATGTGTTTGACCCCGGCGGGGATTGCCACAAATTTTTTGAGATGATCGGCGAACAGCCCCGCGTCCAGGTGGTAGGTGTAGAGAAATCCTCCGGCTCCGTCGCGATTCCGTTTGCTTTCAAGGTCGATTCTGTTACTTCTGTTTCTGACCGTGTTGCTGTAACAGTAGTCGAAATAGGAATCGACGCTCAGCTGCTCCCGGTAATACTTGTGAATCCAGAAATCGGTAAGCTCGGGATTTATGTGCTGAAAAGGATGCCAGTACTGGGTGCCCTTCCGGTAAAAATCCCGAAAATGAATGCCCTCCTTGTAGGTCGCATTGCAGGAAGGCATCCAGTTTTCTTCCTTCAGACCCATGGCATTGAGGAAGTCGTTCATGTGAATAATGGTCGCCTCGCCAACACCGACGGTCGGGATATCGGAGGATTCGACCAGAGTAATCTCTATACCCTTCAGGTGCTTGGAGAGGATGCAGGCTGTGATCCAGCCGGAGGTTCCGCCGCCCACTATCAATATTCTTTTGATTTCACCGTGCAAGGATCACCTCAACCCTCATCCTTCCGGGACTTTGCAAACAGGCTTTCGATACCAAGCCTACCATTCTTGCCACTGGACTGCAGTCCGAAAGCATGATCAACCAGCTACATGAGTCGTGGAGATTGATCATCTGAACATGCTTTTACTTCCCTCGGAGGTTCGCAAATCAAAGCCCTGCAGATCTTCTCCCTGAAATATCTCATGCTCAAACCACTCCACAAAGTCTTTTGAGCGCGTCGGTTTCCAGAGGTTCCACAGCATTTTACCCTGGGGCAGTTTCATCATGCCCGTTCGCAGCAGATTCATGCGCATCTCCAGCTGACTGGGATCCACAAAGCCCGAATGGGCCTTGTCGTAGGTGTCGAAAAGATCGACCAGAAGCGCATTGATGTAGAAGCCGGATTGCCAGCGCTGCCCGGGCGTCAGTTCGACTTCCCCCCAATCCTGGGAGAGGAGTTCACAGAAAACCGGATCGGTTGCCGTCCTGAAGAAGCGGTCATATAGCCGCTGGGTCAGTGAGTACCCAAACTGTGCTTTGGTAATTTTATTTTGCTGTCTTACCTGCACGCCCAGGTAAAAAACAGAAACGACTACCCCGAACGCAGCCACAATTTGCACTGCAAGAATGATAAAGTTCTGAATCATGAATTACCCGCCGATGAATGATTTAAGCTTTTTAATTGCGTCGGTCGCGTTCGCCAGATCACAATGATCGACCCCCGCTATCTCCATAAACTCCGAGCCCTCGATTTGCGAATGCAGGTAACGTCCCATTCGAATAGGAATGGCGAGGTCACCGGTAAAATGCATGATCAGCGTCGGGCACCGCACTTTGCCAAGCAGGGGACGCACATCGAGGGTTTTCATGTAACTGACAATCTGGCTCATGGAGCGACGATCGCACATCAGCTTTTCAAAACCCTGATAGGTTGCGTCATCGATGACTTCTTGGGGAATACTGGGAAAGAACATGGCACGAGAAGACCCTGTCCCCCAGGCATCAACAAGACCGTCGAGCGCGGCCTCGGAAAATCCCATCGGGAAATCCTCGCTCCGCGAAAACTTTGCCGTCGTCCCAAACAGGATCAGGCCAAGAACCTTTTCAGGATTTTCGACCGCGTACTGCACAGCCATCGGTCCGCCTTCTGAAATACCCATCAGGAAGAATTTCTCCGAACCACTGTGGCTAGCAACGCTGCCAATATCTTTTACTCTGTCGTCAATAGTTGCAACGTTGCTCGTCGGATCCGAAAGGCCCTGCCCGCGTTTATCGAAGTTTATGACGCGAGAGAACGCGGCGAGCGCGTCCATGGTATCCCGGATTGGAGGCAGATTGGCAGACACATGAAGATTGGAGATTACTCCCGGCGTAACAATCAGGGTCGGGGATGGTTTGCCGTGAATCGAGTAAGCAATGTTGATGCCTTCAGAGTCGGCGAACTTGATCGGGTATGGCGAAGGTGCACTGAGTTGGGAGAGGGTAATGCGAGTGCGAGTGTTCGCTGTTTTTGTCTTTTCGGTTAAATTGGATAGTAATTTTTTACCGACTGTCGCGATAAATCCTGCAATGACCAGTAGCGCTGCTATAGCGCTAAACAGACTTTCGTTGTCGCTAAAGACTGCAAGTATGTCCATCGGCTCGCTCCGAGCTAAGCACGCGTTGAGTACTCATTTTATAGACTGGCTCGTGTTTAGCAACGTCCAGGGCCAGGAACTTCGAAACCGTAAACTCGTCCAGAGCTTGTGCAATCAAAACCTCTTCAACTTAATCCACTGTGCTGGCCCTGATATTGATAAGGCATAGGCATAGGTAAAGTAGTGTCGGCAAACCAGACGTGTCAGACCTTGCTCAGGTCATCCAGGTCGACCTCGAAGGTTCGCAATTGACCCATCAGCTTCAGCAGCACATCGGCCCTGTCGCGGCCCTTTTGCAGGGTGAACACCGCTTCCAGGCCTTTCAGAGGGCCTTGAGCAAACACCACGCTTTCGCCCGCACTGAAAACAGGCGGTCCTTCAGCCGGCGCATCGCTAAGTTTCTGGAGCTCCCCAACCAGAGCGTCCGGCAGCGGCACCAGGACACCACCAAACTTGACCAGGCCGATTGCGCCCTGGGTGGAACGTATCGGGGCTACGTTTTCTGACTCGGGATCGGTATGGATGAAAAGATAACCGGGAAACATTGGCTCGATTACCTGCTGCCATTTGTTTTGCCGCCTTTTCCGCAGCGAGATTAGCGGCAGAAAGGCTTCAAATGACTGGCGCTGCAAATTCTCCAGAACGGTGAATTCCAGACGAGGCTTGGTGGCGACGGCGTACCAGAGTTTTCGCATGTCTGAAATCATATCCAACAAATGCCGCTTCAGCATCCTGTTAATCCGCCTTGTTTTCTCTCCTTTTGCTCATCCAGATTTCTACCATGTCTTGTGACCGGCAACAGGCTTGCTTTAAGCTTGTCTTTCCCACTTGGAAGCTTGGCTATGCCCAGACGATCAATGGAGTCCCTGTTTCTGCGCGCGCTGTTCATCGGCTCGGCGATCATCGTGCTGGTGTTTTCCCTCATGCCCACGCAAATGCTACCGGGCGTCGCCCTTGATCTGTGGGATAAAGCACAGCACCTGCTGGTATTTTTGTACCTCACCATCCTCGGGTGCATGGCCTACCGCAGCCCATTCAGGCTGCTGCTTGGGCTGATAATCTTCGGCGGGCTGATCGAAATTCTGCAGCGCCTGAGCGGTTGGCGTTTTGGAGACTGGCTGGATCTTCTGGCGGATGTGTTGGGAGTCCTGCTGGGTCTGGCGATCTATCGCGCTTACCGCTAGCCGGGAACTCCCGGGTCAGCAATGACACCCCGCTCTGGTACTACCCCCGAGCCAGGGCAGGCCTATTGCTCTATAATGACGGGCGTGAACAGCGTCCGGCCATCCGCAATCAGCCTTGTGCTACTTTATTCAGCCTTCGCTGCCTGCGCCACCGTGTTGAATCTGCTTGGCCAGGAGCTATCGCTTGCGGTCTACGCGGGTCCATTTTCGCTCTATGTGGCGATCTTGGCAGGAACGGCAGTTGGTCTGATCAGTAAATACCTGCTGGATAAAAAGTTTATATTTCGCTCTGGAACCCGGAGTTGGAGCCACGACCTGAACCGCTTTGTCGCATACAGTGTCACCGGCCTGCTGACCACGCTGATTTTCTGGGGATTTGAATTGTTCTTCGAGTGGATTTTTGCAACCAGGCAGGCCAGATACAGTGGCGCCGTGATTGGCCTGTCGATCGGTTATGTGCTGAAGTATAAGCTGGATAAGCGTTATGTGTTTTCGGACCGGGTGACGTAGATGGAGATCAGCGGCTGGGGCAATTATCCAAAGCTTGATGTGCGGCTCGACGAACCTATTGAGTCCTCCGGGATCATGGCAGCCCTCGGACAGGTCGTCGCCAGCGGGCAGGTGATCACCAGGGGTGCCGGCCGCAGCTATGGAGACAGCAGCCTTTCCCGCCATGTCGTCAGCTCCCGCTTCATGGATAACTTCATCGACTTCGATGCCGAACGCGGGCTACTCAGCTGCGCCTCGGGAGCAACCCTCGAACAGGTATTGGATTTCAGCGTACCCAGAGGCTGGCTGATACCAGTGCTTCCGGGCACCCGCTTCATCTCCATCGGCGGCGCCATTGCGAGCGACATCCACGGCAAGAATCACCACCGCGATGGCTGCTTTTCGAATTTCGTCGAATCACTCACCCTGCTGCTGGCTTCCGGGGAGATCGTGCGCTGCAGTCGTGACAGTAACAGACCTCTGTTCGAGGCAAGCTGCGGCGGCATGGGTCTGACCGGGATTATTCTGACGGCAACGCTGCAGCTCGAAAAAATCAGCAGCGCATATATCAAGCAGCAAATTTTCCCGGCCGCCAATCTGGATGCTATTTTTGACCTGTTTGAACAGCGCTGCGCTGACAAATACTCGGTTGCCTGGATTGACTGCCTGGCGAAAGGGCAGGCCCGGGGCCGCTCAGTCCTCTTTGCGGGCGAACAGGCTGACCAGGGTGGCCTTGAAAATCGGCGGAGGATTACTCTGAGCGCTCCGCCGGTATTTCCCGCGGCGCTGATCAACCGCGTCAGCATCGGCGCGTTCAACCGGCTTTACTACCGCCTGCAGGCCCGTGGCCGCGGCCCCGCGACCCGCCACTACCAGGATTATTTCTTTCCGCTGGACTGGATTCGCGGCTGGAACCGGCTCTATGGTAAAAAAGGCTTTATACAATACCAGTTTGTAGTGCCCCAGGACTCGGCCAGAGAAACCATCGAGCAGGTGCTGACTGAAATAGCGGACCAGGGCAAAGGATCCTTTCTGTCAGTGCTAAAAAAGATGGGGCCGGAGAATACAAACCCGCTATCGTTCCCTCTGGAGGGCTACACCCTCGCCCTCGACTTCAAGCTCGAGAAGTCCCTGTTCCCATTGCTGGACAGGCTCGATAGCATGGTAGTCGACAGCGGAGGTCGCCTGTACCTGACAAAAGACGCGAGAATGAGCAAGGAGATTTTCACCAGGAGTTATCCTCGCCTGGACGAGTTCAGAAGGATCAAAGCAGAGGTCGATCCCGATTCGCTGTTTGGCTCAATGCAATCGCGAAGGCTGGGATTGAGCGACTAGCACCCGAAGGCAAAGGGCATAAACAGCGTAATAAGAAACTACAGCAAGAAGGCAATAAATCGTGCAAGACTCCGCCAATAAAGCTGCTGGTATCCTGATAATCGGAGCCAGCTCCGCGATTGCCAGGGCAACCGCCCGGCTCTATGCCGCTCAGGGATGTCGGCTGCACCTGATTGCGCGCAATCCGGAGTCGCTTCGAAAAACCGCCGACGATCTGACTGTTCGAGGGGCTAGCGCAGTGACCCTCAGCACGCTGGACGTGAATGACTTCGACCGGCACGAAGAGGTTCTGCAGCAAGCGTTACAGACTCTGGGAACCGTGGACCTCGCGCTGATTTGCCACGGATCGCTGCCGGACCAGCGGGCCAGCGAGGCAGACTTTGCGCTGGCGCGCCACGAGATCAATACCAACGGACTGAGTGTGATTTCCTTGCTGACCGTGCTGTCCACCCATTTCATGAAGCAGGCGAGTGGCACCATTGCGGTGGTGACATCGGTAGCGGGAGATCGCGGCAGGCAATCAAATTATGTCTATGGTTCGGTAAAGGCGATGGTCTCGACCTACCTGCAGGGACTGCGGGGCCGACTGCGACCTTTTCACGTCAATGTCCTGGATATCCGGCCCGGCTTTGTCGACAGCCCTATGACTGCCCATTTGCAGAAAGGCCCGCTCTGGTCCAGCCCGCAGCGCATTGGAAAAATTATTGTCAGGAGTGTCTCCAGAGGGCGCCACACCGTGTATGCGCCTGCTTATTGGGCCTTGATCATGTTTATTGTTCGCTCTATTCCGGAAGCGCTTTTCAAGCGCATCAAGCTCTGAGCGCAGGCTGAATACAAATGACCGGGAACCTCAACAACAAGACCCTGTTTGTCGACCTGGACGGCACCCTGATCAACACTGATTTACTGCTGGAATCGTTCTGCCTGCTGCTGGCAAAGAATTTCCTGTTCCTGTTTGTTGTCCCGTTCTGGCTGTTGAAGGGCAAAGCCAATCTCAAGTACCAGATCGCCCGCCGGATTTCGATTCGCGCTGATCTGCTGCCCTATAACAGGAAGCTGGTCTCGTACCTGGAAACCGAGAAAGGCCGGGGGCGATCGCTGGTGCTGATCTCTGCTTCAAACCAGGCTCTCGTTAGCGCTGTTGCTGACCATATGAGCCTGTTCGACGGCGCGTTTGGCAGCTCGCAGCAGATAAATCTCAAGGGCTCGAACAAACTGGAGAAAATCCGACAGTTGTCTGCCGGCAGTCCATTCGACTATGCAGGGAACGCCCGTGCCGACCTGACAGTCTGGGAGCAGGCAGAGAGCGGTATCGTGGTGAATGGCAGCAGGACCCTGCTAGCCGATGCCAGCACACGCACCGAGATAACGGCACAGTTCAATTCCGATAGCGGTCAGCTAAGGTCCTTCCTGCGAGCGCTGCGCATGCATCAATGGGCCAAGAACCTGCTGCTTTTTCTGCCTTTGCTGTTGTCGCACCAGATAAATAATATCGACCTGATGCTGATGTCGCTGGCCGGTTTTGTCAGTTTCAGCCTGTGCGCTTCCAGCGTCTATCTGCTGAACGATCTGCTGGATCTTGAGCATGACCGTCAGCACGCGACCAAAAGAGCGCGCCCTTTCGCTGCCGGCGCTTTATCGCTGACGGCCGGCTTGCTGGCCGCACCGATATTACTGGGGCTGGCACTGCTGGTGGCGACCCTGTTGCCGTGGCATTTCACCGTGGTGCTACTGGGCTATTATGCGCTCACCCTTGCCTACAGTCTCTCCCTGAAAGCCATCGCTATCGTCGATGTGCTGCTGCTCGCGTGTTTGTATACGGTGCGGATCATTGCCGGCGCTGCAGCGATTTCAATTGTGCCGACATTCTGGCTGCTGGCATTTTCCATGTTCATCTTTATGAGCCTGGCTATCGTCAAGCGCGTCACCGAACTTGGCAATCTGAGAGCACAAAACCAGCAGCAGGCACAAGGGCGCGGCTACAAAGCACAGGACCTTGAATCTCTCACCATGCTGGGCAGCGCCAGCGGTTTCATGGCTGTCCTTGTATTCGCGCTCTATATCAATGCCGAGGAGACCCGCGCGCTTTACGGTACGCCGGAGATTCTCTGGTTTATTTGCCCACTACTGCTTTACGTTGTAAGTCGTATCTGGTTGCTGGCCAACCGGGGTCAGTTGCATGAGGACCCGGTAGTCTTCTTCATCACCGATCTCAACAGCCAGTTCATCGCCGTGTTGTGCGGACTGCTGGTCTGGCTGGCAACGGGAAACTGGCTTTAGGCCCGTCCTGCATACCCAACTCATCAGGTGGGCTGGACAAGGTCACCTCGTCGAGCTATTTTTCTTCGGCAGACTCGATCCGCTGACATATGCCAGGCAGTCTGATACCCAGCAGAAATATCCAATAATTACAAGAAAAGGACAATCGCGATGCACGCTGCAGCACCACTAGCTATGACAAACAGATTCGGCCTTTTACTGGCAGCCCTGTTACTTGGTTTACTGGCACCGATCAGCCTTCGGGCTGACGTCGGGACAATCAAGTACGACAACCTGCACATCGCGGTAACCGATCCCGAAGCTGCAAAAAACTGGTACATGGAGTTTCTGGGCGGCGTTGAGCGGGATGATGGACTGGTCTACTTTGGCGAGACCTATATTCGCTTTGTGCGCACGGATGAAATCAATCCCAGTACCGGTAGCGTAATTGACCATATCGGAATTTCCTACGCGGACTTGGCAGCAGTGATGAGGCAACTCGAGGGCAGCGGCGCAACGGTGCTGAGCCCGATGAGAATGGCCGAAGGGTTTTTCCCGATGGCTTACATCGAAGACCCATGGGGCGTAAAATTTGAACTGGTTGAAGATACCCAATGGCCAGGATTTCATCATATTCACCTGCGAGTCCCGGACCCGCAGGCCAGTCTGGACTGGTACGAAGACAAACTCGGGGGCACTCGAGAGCTATTTAAGGACCGGCTGGATGGCCTGCGCTTTGAAGGTGTGTGGCTATTGGCCTCCCCGTCCGGAGACGAGGCAGTGGTGCCCACGGCCGACAGGGCCATTCGCAATCTGGCCTGGGAAGTTGAAGACGTCATCGTCGCCAGCGCGGAATTTCAGAGCAAGGGCGTCAAGCTGATAAGTGATTCCAGACCATTCCAGAATCTGCGTTACGCATTTTTTGAAGATCCTGATGGCGTGCGGGTAGAGGTTCTGCACTACGTCGATCGGTAAATCATTCACCACTCATAACGCCACCGTGGACTGTCTCGTTCAGGTGGGCCGGAGCAGGAAACCAGAGCCATGCTAAATCGTCGTCAGTTTCTTCACTCGAGTATTTATTTAAGCCTTTTGAGCCAAAAGGCATTCGCACAAACCGGCCGCTATGACCTGATCGTTCGCGGAGGCCGGGTTATCGACCCTTCCCTGCGCAGGGACCTGGTTGCCGATGTGGCAGTTCAGGATGGTCGCATCGCGGCCGTAGCTGCGAATATTTCAGCCACCGCGGCCCAGGAAATCGATGCGTCAGGCAGGCTGGTGATGCCAGGGCTGCTGGATATTCACGGTCACTACGCGCGCGACTCGCAGGGTCCGCATATCTGCCTCTCCGATGGGGTGACCGGCTGGGTCGATGCCGGGTCGGCCGGAGCCGACAATATCGATGAGATAATAGCTGTGGCACGCTCGGCACCGCAGCCTGCCCGGATATTGATCAATATCGGCCGCCAGGGCGTGATCGGCGAAGGTGACACCGCCGACATGTCGCTGGCCAATGTCGAGGCGGCCAGGGCGGCAATTGCGCGCAATCTTGATTATGTCGTCGGCGTCAAAGCTCGCCTGACAGCCGGCGTGACGGCCAACGATCGGGAGGTGCTGCGGCGAGCTCAGGAAGTCGCGTCCTACTTCAATTTGCCGGTGATGATCCATATGGGTCAGTCGGAAACGCCCATGGGCGAATTGATCCGGTTGTTGAAGCCCGGGGATATCGTTACCCACATGTTCGCCCCTCCGCCGAACGCAATAGTCGACGCCGAGGGTGCCATTTACCCCGAGATTCTGGCCGCCCGCCGGCGGGGTATCTGGTTCGATGTCGCCAACGGCCGCATTGATCACCTGCGCTGGGATACCTTTGATGACATCATGGCTGCCGGATTCTGGCCGGATACCGTGTCAACCGACGGTTTTTCCACCAGCCGCAGCGTCCCGGGTGTTGTCGACTTCCCCAACATCATGTCCAAGTTTCTGAATTTCGGCGGCATGGGGCTCGTGGATGTGGTTGCCAGCGGCTCCTTCAACGCCGCGCGCATCTTCCCATTCCTGCGGGACAAGGGCACCTTAAACGTCGGCGCGCCTGCAGACATCGCCATCCTGGAATTACGGCAGGGAAGTTTTGAGTTTGTCGACAACTACGAGAATGTCCGGGTAGGGCCGCAGCGTCTGTTTCCCTATGAAACGATTCTGGCCGGTCAGCGGGTCCCGCGGGTTTGACAGGAACACAGTAAATTACCTGTTCTGCTCCTCAACCCGCGCCCCGCGCAGAATATTTTCCATACCGTAGTTACCCTCATGGCAGGCGTACTCATAAATCTGCCCTGCCACTTTGTACATAGGAATCAGGCCGACGACCCTGTCGCTAAATGTCGCAGGATCATCGATGGTGAATTCATAGTCGACACGGTCACCTGCAACCCGGGTAAATTTCTCGATCAGGTGTTTCTCCCTGGAGGAACCGACGCCGGCAAAGGAATTGGTCAGACCGTTGAAATTGCGCGTCTCCACTACCAGCGTATCGCCTTCCCAGTAGCCCCTGGAATCTCCGGTCCAGAACTCCAGCCCAGGTGGGGGAAACGGCTGTCCGTCAAGCGGCACGATACGGGCATCATGGATCATTTCTGTCACGATAACCACGTGGTTACGATTCTGAATAATTTGCAGGTTGTTATTGTAAAAACTCGGCGTGACCGGCGGCCCGGCATTGAAGCCGATCAGGCAGCGGTCGGATAGCGGGCGGTCTTCCGGGCCGTCGGTTGCAAACAGAATCCCGAGAGCTGCCCGAACCGGCCGCAACGGCGCGCGACCCGCAGTCGCGACGACGGCGTCGGGTTGCAGCGGCGGTAGCTGGCCGTTCTCCGGATAAATCACATGGGAGGTCAGCCTGGCTTCTCCCAGGCCGGCACTCTCTATCCAGAAATCATTGTAGGCCTCATCGACCCCTGATACGGGAATGGCGGCATCGCCGGCCGCATCCTGAGCCAGCAGTCTGGCCTCCAGTTCTGCGACTTCCTCATCGCTTAGAAACTGCCGTTCGCCATAACGGGACGGCCGCAACATCGGTGTATTGGAAGAGAAGTTCCAGACGCCCTGCAAATCTGGCATACCCCATTCGGTGCGCGGAACCTGGAATTCCTCGGCCGCCAGCCCGAGAACAGGCGGCAGGCCGAGTACCAAGCAGAAGATTATCGATCGCGGTGCCATCAACCCATGCCAGAGCTAATTCGGTTTAATCGAGCAGAGCACCGTAGACCAGTGCGCTCAGTTCGCCGCGCAGCGCTCCGGTTCCACCGACCCCCATATGCTGGGTCATCGCGACCACGACAATTTCTTCCGTCGGATCAATCCAGAAGTTCGTGGCCGCCGCACCAGCCCAGTAAAAATTACCTTCATTGGAGGGATAGCCGGCACCGGCAGGGTCCTCGATGGTAGCAAAGCCGAGGCCAAATCCCAGCGCCGGGCTGAAGGTCTGACGTTGCTGCGGAGTTAGATGATTCCTGGCCATGAAATTGACGGTACCGGAGCCGATAATGCGCTGGCCGTCCAGTTGTCCACCATTCAGCATGGCCTGTGCAAAACGCCAGTAATCTTCCGCAGTGGACAACAGTCCCAGGCTGCCGCCCTTGTATTCATGGTCGAAGGTATAGCTGTTGGCTGACCAGGGTTCCGCCAGCACACCTCCCTGTGGCCGACCGTGCTCCTCATCGATGGGTACCAGTTCTCCGTCCCTCATCCAGTGAATCGGCGTTAACCGCCGGGCCCGATCGGAGTCGACCCAGTAGCCGGTTTCCGCCATCCCAAGGGGGGCAAAAATCCGCTCTTCGAGATAGTCATCCGCCGGCATACCCGAAATGACCTCTACCAGGCGCAGTGCCACGTCGGGGCCGACACTGTAGCGGTACTGGGAGCCCGGCTGATTCATCAGCGGAATGCGCGACAGCGCAGTCATCATTTCAGCCAGCGAGGTTTCCGGGCTGAAGAGGCCGAGACCGATACACTCGCGGTCGTATTCACTATTGCCCAGACAGTGGGAGAATCCGGCGGTATGTCGCAGGATATCCTGCACCGTGGGCTCGCGCTCCATGGCAACGGTCTCGTCGAGCGGTCCATTGGGGTCAAGCAGAACCCGCAAATTCGCAAACTCGGGAATAAACTTGGAAAGCGGATCGTTCATCTGGAACAGACCGTCCTGGTAGAGCTGCATCAGTGCGGTGGTGGCGATCGGCTTGGTCATCGAGTAAATGCGGAAAATGGTGTCAGTGGCCATGGGTATGCGCCGCTCGGCGTCCTGGTATCCAACGGCGCTGAAATGAGCGATCTTGCCCTGGCGCGCCACCAGGGTAACGATGCCGGCAATCTCACCTCGCTCAACCCTGCCGGCAAAATAGCTTTCTATCTTATTTAGCTGCTCCGATGAAAAACCCACTTCTTCAGGCGCCACCATCGGCAGGTGGTCGTCGGCAACAGCAAAGGCAACGTACAAATAAGTTGCCGTCATCAGGAAAATTGAAAGAATCTTGTTATTCATTTTGAATGGCCCTCGTGGCTGATAGCTCGCGCTGAATGGCGATGAGTCGCGTCATTTTAGAGTGATTCACGCAGATATTCACCGTGAAATCGCAAATGTTCTTCGATGAAACTGGCAATGTAGAAGTAACTGTGGTCATACCCGGATCGGAGCCGATAGATCACGTCATAGCCACAAGTCTGCGCGGCCTCCAGCAATAGATGGGGATGCAACTGTTGCTCAAGAAACTGATCGGCCTCACCCTGGTCGATCAGCATCGGGATTTGTCGTGACGCTTTGCCGATCAGCAAGGACGCATCGTAGCTGTCCCAGGTACTCTCATCGTCGCCAAGGTAATTGCTGAACGCCTTCTTTCCCCATGGACAGCGGGTTGGCGAGCAGATCGGTGCAAAAGCCGACACTGAACGGAAACGAGCCGGGTTTTTCAGCGCGATTGTCAGGGCACCGTGGCCACCCATGGAGTGCCCGGAAATCGATCTGACATCCTCGCGCACCGGAAAACTCTGTTCGACAAGCTGCGGTAGCTCGCTGACTACGTAATCATACATGCGGTAATGGCTGTCCCAAGGTGGCCGGGTAGCATTCAGGTAGAAACCGGCACCGTGGCCCAGATCGTAGGCTCCCTCCGGATCGTCCGCCACCGCCGCGCCGCGGGGGCTGGTATCGGGTGCAACCAGGATGATGCCCAGCTCGGCCGCGACTCGCTGCGCTGCGGCTTTCTGTACGAAATTCTCATCCGTGCAGGTCAGCCCCGACAGCCAGTAAAGCACTGGCGCTTTTTGCCGCGGTTCCAGCGGCGGCAGGAAAACAGAGAAACTCATGCTGCAGTCAAGAGCCCGCGAGGGGTGAGAAAAACGCAGCTGCTCACCACTAAAGCAATAATTTCTTGCCAGTCGTTCCATGCCATCCTCCGGCTTAGCCCCAGCACAATGACTGGTGCCATGATCATGCTAACCCTTTCAATTCTGGGCCAGTCTATCGCACAATTACCAAAGACCCTATTGGACGGCAATCGCAGGCTATGGCTAAATGCGCAATGCTGTCCTCGACAGCGCGAAATTATCCGCTCAACCCACGCAGTCAACGAGCGCGCAATGAAAAACCACAACAATTATGAGACTGTCATGAAATTAGCCCTGATTCCCCTAGTTACCTCTGTCGCTGTGCTGCTCGGCAATGTGGCCAGCGCCCAGTCGGCCTCCGATCAGCAGACCGCGACCTGTGAAGGCTTGCTGGACACTCGCAACCTTACCCTGACCTCTGCCGGAATCCGCTCAACAGCCGACGGTACCCCTTACTGTTACGTGCGAGGGATCATCTACCCTGCCATCCACTACCATGCACAGTTACCGCTGCCCGAACGCTGGAATGGTCGATTCCTGCAATGGGGCGATGGCGGAAAGGACGGCGATCTGGATCTGGCTGACCATCGGGTTGCCGAGGGCTATGCCGTGGCCAACAGCAACACCGGGCATGACACCGGAACCGAGCCCGGATCCTCCTTTGGCTTCAACAACAGACAATCCGAAATCGACTTCGGCTACCGGGCCGTCCACCTCACCGTTATGGCCGGTAAAGCTCTGGTGGACGCCTACTACAACCGGGGTCCGGAGTATTCCTACTTTGAAGGCTGCTCCACCGGCGGGCGGCAGGGTTTGATGGAAGCCCAACGCTATCCAAATGACTTCGACGGTATCGTGGCCGGCGCACCGGTGAATTTCTACCAGGCCATGAATGCCGCGGGGGTCTGGCATTTACAACAAATGTTCAAGAACGACATGGCCGGCAACCTGGCGGTTGATACCAATGGAGATGGCAGTCGCGACAGCGTGCGGCTGGTGGAAATGCTCAACGATGCAGTCCTGAATAAATGCGATGCCGGTGACGGTATTAGAGACGGCGTCATCGATGATCCTTTCAGCTGCAATTTCGATCCCGCGGTCGATCTGGCTGACAGTCGTTGCCCCGCTGATGGCAGCAGCGACAGCTGTTTTACCGACCAGCAAATTCAGACTATCAGCGACTTCTACACCGGCCCCTCTGACAGCACCGGAACCGTAATTTATCCCGGGAAAATGGTCGGATCGGAACCGGACTGGGTCGGACTGTTCGTGCCCGGCGCCCATAACAACAACCTGCCGGGCATGCTCCGGGGTCCAGCCGGTGATCATGTGAACTACCTGTTTTTTGAACAGGATCCCGGCGTCGCCATTCCGGTTCTCAACGACACCAATTATCAACCACGCAGGACCGGCATGAACCCCGAATATCACTGGATGGACTTCACCATAGACGAGTTTACTGCCGGCAACGCGCAGCTGATGAGTGCCATCATGGACGCAACTGATCCGGACCTCAGCAGTTTCCTGAAGCAGCGTAATGGCAAGTTGATCGTTTACCATGGCCTGACAGACGCACTTTCGGTCGCGGAAGCAACAGTGGGCTACTTTTCGGACATGGTCGATACGACCTTCAGCGGCAGTTTTGCGGAGGCGGGAGATAACGCCCGCCTGTTTCTTGCACCCGGGATGGGTCATTGTTCCGGAGGTCGCGGACCAAACACATGGGACAAGCTGACGGCGCTGGTAGACTGGGTAGAAAACGGGACAGCGCCCGACTCGATCATCGCAACCCACAGCAGTGGAGGACAGATAGATAACGAGCGCCTGCTGTGCCCCTATCCTCAGCGCGCCCGCTATCGCGGTCCAGCCGGGGGTGAAAACAACCCCGCTAACTGGGTCGCGGAAAATTTCACCTGTCAGTGACAGGAGGAGGCAAGCCGAGTATGGACAAGCCGATTATTGCCGCCAATGCGCCGATCAAGGTCACACTGGAAAAGAACCGGAATTATTTTTTCTGCTCCTGCGGGCGCTCTTCAATCCAGCCTTATTGCGATGGCAGTCATGCTGGCACCGGGTTCAGGCCCCGGCGCTTTACTGCACCCGAAGACGGCGAGGCCTACCTGTGCCAGTGCAAGCACACCAATAATCAGCCCTTTTGCGACGGCAGCCACCGGGGATTTGATACCGCGCAGGTGGGCAAGCCGGGCCCGGGAATCGCTGACTCGGGGGTCGCGGACCCCTGAAGCCAGCGAATTCACTGGCGCGCATCAAGATTGGCTAATTGCCTACATTGCGTATAATGGTTCGATAACTTTCTGTAAATCCTCAACTAGAGATTACCAATGAAAATCCCACGTTTGTTTTCAGCTCTGCTGGCCGCCGGTTTGACTCTGGCTACCCTGGCTCATGCGCAGTCCGGCATGTTTCGCGCCAGACTCTCCGAGGTTCCGGTCACGCCGCAGACCTATCGCACCATCACCGGCGTTGGGGAGGTTCTTGCCACCCTGAACGGCTCAACGCTCAGCATCACAGGTACCTACGAGGGCATGAGTTCGACAGCTACCGCTGCCCATGTCCATAATGCACCCAAGGCTATGAACGGGCCTCCCATCGGGGCTATAGAAGTGACTCCCGCAACTACCGGAGCAATAAGCGGCAGTATCGAGCTGTCCGCTGAACAGCTGATGGCCCTGCAGAATGAGGAGCTGTATGTTGTGATCCACAGTGAGAACAATCCTGGCGGCGAACTGCGAGGCTGGCTGCTACCAAGAGACATGTAGAGGTTGATTTCAATGACGAACAAGAAATTCCCATTCGCTGCGCTGGCCGTTCTTGCCGGACTGGCCCTGGCGGCCTGCTCGGAGCAGCCATCCGAGATAGCAGTCGATACCGGTCCAAGGACCTATACTGCGGCCCAGGCAGAATCCGGGGCGGCGCTCTACGGCAGCAACTGTGCGGCCTGCCATGGCGCCAGCCTGCAAGGTTCGCCGCTGGGCCCGCTGCTGTCCGGAGATGATTTTCTTGCCAAATGGGGCACGCAGACAGCCGGTGCGTTGATCGCCAATATAGAGGCCAACATGCCCCCGGGCGGGAATGAAAACCTGAGTGAAGCGGATTACGCCAGTATCACCGCGCATATCCTGGCAACCAATGGGATGATTCGCGGTCAGACCGAATTGACGGCTGCTTCCACTATCGAGATTGCCGCCTACGTTGCGGAGCAGTCCGCGGCCCCGGCTTCGCAGCAGCGCCAGCAGCCAGAGGCCCCCGAGGGGCTGGTAATCCCGGGTACGGTAGAAAATTTCGTGCCGGTAACCGATGCCATGCTGACCATCCCGGACCCGGCTGATTGGCCGATGATGCGGCGCAACCATTTCAACCACAGCTACAGCCCGCTGGATCAGATTAACCGGGATAACGTGGCCGATCTGAAGCTCGAATGGGTGTGGAGCATGAAGGACGGAGATTCTGAACCCGCTCCGATCGTTTACAACGGCGTGATTTACCTGATCAATCCGAGCAATATCATCCAGGCCCTTGATGCGGCGTCGGGCGAGCTGATCTGGGAACACCATACTGGTCCTGCCAACCGTCAGGATATGCGCAATATTGCTATCTACAACGACAAGGTAATTCAGGCGACCACCGATTCGCGACTGGTAGCGCTTGACGCGCGGACGGGCGAGAAAGTCTGGGAAACCGTGGTGGCGGATGTGAGCAAGGGCTTTGTGAATTCCAGCGGCCCGATAATTGCCGACGGCAAAATTATCCAGGGCCAGGCGGGATGCGCTCGGTACATCGTGGAGAACTGTTACGTTACCGCTCATGATGCCAACACCGGCGAGCGGCTGTGGGAGTTCAACACCATTGCCCAGTCTGACGACCCGTTGGGCGGCGATACCTGGGGCGGGCTGGACGATATTTTCCGTGCCGGCGGAGAAACCTGGATTACCGGCAGCTACGACCCGGGACTGCGGCGAACCTACTGGGGAACTGCCCAGCAGAAGCCCTGGGCTCCGCCAAGCCGCCACATGTCAATCAACGACGTAGGCCTGTACACCAACGCCACCATTGCGCTGGACGTGGATACGGGCGAACTCGACTGGTTCTTCCAGCACGTGCCGGCGGAGGCCCTGGACCTGGACGAAGTGTTTGAGCGCATGCTGGTAGACCGTGGTGACCAGAAGCTGGTCTTGTCGATAGGCAAGCATGGCATTCTGTGGAAAAACGATCGCGTAACCGGTAAGTTTCTTGGTTTCAAGGAAACCGTGTTCCAAAACGCCTTTACCCACATCGATCCTGACACGGGACTGGTGACCTATCGGGAAGATATCCAAAATGCCAAGCTGGATGAGTGGATACCGGTATGCCCCAGCAGCACGGGCGGCAAAGACTGGCACTCTATGACCTATCATGAGCCCAGCGGCACCATTATCGCACCGCTTAGCCAGACCTGCCTGGAGAACAACGCCAGGGAAGTAGCGCTCGTGGAAGGTGGCGGCGGACTGGCGTCCCTTCGGCGTTTTTTCGAAATGCCGGGGTCCGATGGCAACATGGGCAAGCTGGGCGCATACAACGTGGACACTCTGGAAGAAGTCTGGAAGTTTGAACAGCGGGCTTCTTACCATACCGGCACGGTCTCTACCGCTGGCAACCTGGTTTTTGCCGGCGATCTGGATCGTTATTTCAGAGCCCATGACGTCGAAACCGGCGATGTACTATGGGAGGCGAGACTCGGTACCTCTGTTCAGGGTCACCCGATCGTCTTCGCCGTCGACGGCAAACAGTATATTGGCGTAACTGCCGCTCTTGGAGGTTCGAGCCCCCGCACCGTGCCACGAGTCATCGCCCCGGATATTCAGCATCCGGACAACGGCAATGCGCTGTATGTATTCAGCCTGCCGGATTAAATTAACCAGCTATCGGGGGCCGGGGAGACTGACAATGAAAATAAACAACAGTCTGATGGTCACAAGCCTGCTGCTGGCACTCGCAGCCTGCAGCAGCGATGATGAAGTGCAATTCGACGCCCAGGCTGATGCCGGCGTGCTGGCTTACGCCAGCAATTGCGCCACCTGTCACGGCGGCACCCTGCAAGGAACGGCACTGGGCCCACTGCTAAGCGGACCAGGGTTCACCAGTCGCTGGGGCTCACAGTCGCCGGCCGACCTCTACAACTACCTGCGCGCCAATATGCCACCGGGTGGTAACAGCGGTATTACCGAAGCAGACTACCTCAATATCGTTGCACATATCATGGTGACCAACGGTGTCGCCGCAACCAACCCTGCGCTTACAGCAGCTTCAGACTATCCTCTGACCAGCAATGCACAGCCAACTCCCACGGCGGTCGCGCAGCAGTCCGATCAGGAGCCCGAACAACCCACAGGCGTTATCCTGCCGGGCACCGTAAGGGATTTCACACCTATTACCGACGCCATGCTAATCGACCCGGCACCTGGCGACTGGCCGATGATCCGGCGCAACTTCCAGGCCTGGAGCTACAGCCCGCTCGATCAAATAAATACGGAAAACATTGCGAATCTGCGACTGGAGTGGGTGTGGAGCATGCACGAAGGCGATTCCGAACCGTCGCCACTGGTGTATGACGGCATAATTTATCTGATCAATCCCAGCAATATCATTCAGGCGCTGGACGGGGCGACCGGTGAGCTGATCTGGGAACATCATGCCGGTCCGTTCGACAGCGAAGACATGCGTAACATCGCCATTTACGACGACAAAATTATACAGGCCACCACCGATGCCCGACTGCTGGCACTGGACGCCCGCACCGGTGAGCCGGTCTGGGAAACCAGGATTGCCGACGGCAGCAAGGGCTTTGAAAATTCCAGCGGTCCTATCGTCGCTGATGGCAAGGTAATTCAGGGACTCGCAGGTTGCTCTCGCTACATAGAAGAAGACTGTTTTATCAGCGCCCATGATGCCGATAATGGCGAACTGTTGTGGCGTTTTAACACCGTAGCCGAAAGCGGTGAACCGGGAGGCGACACCTGGGGTGCTCTGGACGATCTCTTCCGAGCCGGCGGTGAGACCTGGATTACGGGTAGCTACGATCCGGAATTGCAACTGACTTATTGGGGAACCGCGCAACAGAAACCCTGGATGCCCGCCAGCCGCAGCCTGTCGATCTACGATTCCGGGCTTTTCACCAACTCGACGGTTGCCCTCGATGTGGACAGCGGTGAGTTGGACTGGTATTTCCAGCACGTGCCCGCTGAGGCCCTCGATCTGGATGAAGTATTTGAACGGGTGCTGATCGACCGCGGCGACGACCGACTGGTTTTCTCTATTGGCAAACACGGCATTCTGTGGAAACACGACCGGGTCAGCGGCGAATTCATCAGCCACCTGGAGACAGTTTTTCAGAATGCTTTTACTCATATCGATCCCGACACCGGCGCGGTAACTTACCGCAGCGACATCGCCAATGCCCAGATCGATGAATGGATAAGCGTCTGTCCCAGCACAGCCGGCGGCAAGGACTGGCACTCCATGACCTACCACGAACCTACCGCCGCGCTGATCATGCCTCTCAGCCAGTCCTGTCTGGAAATCTCTGCCCGCGAGGTACCCCTGGTCGAGGGTGCCGGCGGTACTGCTGCCAATCGACGCTGGTTTGAAATGCCCGGGTCAGACGGCAACCTCGGGAAGCTGGCCGCCTTCGACATCGATGAGATGAAAGAAATATGGAGTTATGAACAGCGGGCTGCCTTCCTCACGGGAACCATTTCCACTGCGGGGAACCTGGTATTTGTTGGCGACCTCGATCGCCGCTTCCGGGCATTCGACGCTCGCAATGGAGATATCCTCTGGGAAACACGACTGGGCACCTCCGTGCAAGGTCACCCGGTCAGTTTCGCCATCGACGGCAAGCAATACATCGCAGTGACCACAGCCATGGGGGCCCGCGGCGTCAGCCCACGTACTGTGCCCCGCGTGGTATCACCGGATATTCGCCATCCTAACAGCGGCAATGCTCTATACGTCTTCAGCCTGCCAGATTGATTCTCAAAATTCAGAGCTCTCACAGCGCTCGCGAGAAGAGTCAAGACCCGGTAAACGAGATGTTTATTGACCACGAAAACCGTGTTATTTTCCTTCGACGTCAGTTTTTGAAATTATTCGGGTACGGCGCAGAAACTAATCCCTGACCCCGAGGTTCACTTTTATAGCCGGCCAGCTGCGAGTAGATCCGTTTGCTGGCGTTAACGGCCTTCCTTGAGACGCTGCACAGGTGAGTAAACAATGATAATCGCGCGCTTCAATCCGTTGAAATGGATAAGCACGAGCCTAGCTTTGCTATTGCTGGCTGCCGGTCTGAACAGCGCAGCATTCGCTCAGCTGAGCTACCGCAAGGGGCAGCATGTAGAACCCGCCTATGAAGGCTGGCGCCCCAATGACGACGGCACTATCAGTCTTATTTTTGGCTACTTCAACGAGAACTGGGAGGAAACTCCGAATATACCTGTTGGGGAAAACAATTATTTCTCGCCGGGAGACCGAGACCGCGGTCAACCAACCCACTTCCTGCCCCGTCGCAATCGCTTTACCTTCGAGGTTGTTGTGTCCGAGGACTTTGACGACGAGGAGGTCGTTTGGACGCTGACCTCTCCGAACGGGGTCACCAGGAGAGCCTATGCAACCGTAAATATCGACTATAGGATCGACAATATTGTCATTGCTTCCGAAACCGGTTCTCTGGGTGCCGGAACCAGTAGCCCGGAATCACGGGCCAATGTGCCACCAAGCACTGAAATTATTGGTGACCTGGTGCGGACGGTGCGGGCAGGCGAAACGCTGACGGTCCAGACGCGAGTGACCGACGACGGCATCCCGAAGCCCGGAAGAGTAGGCAGTTCCACGTCGTTCACGCCGGATACCCGGGAACAGTGGGAAGCTGGCATCATGAGCCGTCCCCGACGAACTACGGTTGGCAAAGTAAACGGATTGTACCTGTCCTGGAACAAGTTTCGCGGACCAGGCGAGGTGACAGTTGATCCCCCCCAGGTCAAGGCCTGGGAAGACACTCGAGCCTCGGCAAATTCACCCTGGGGCTACCTGTGGACGCCTCCCGAAATCCCGGAAGACGGTATCTATGAAGTGGAGTTCACATTCAGCGAACCGGGTCAGTACCTGCTGTGGGGGCGGGCCGATGATGGAGGGCTATACACCGATCAGTATCTCGAGGTGACGGTGCTCCCCTGAATGATTACATTACCCAAGAACGGAAACGGCCGGCTTAAAACCCGGCCGTTTTTGTTTTGCGCCGGACTGCGTTATTAGCGAGCGCGACCCTAAGGTTTGCACTGTTTTGGTGCAGTTATCTTCAGAACGATTACTCATAATATTTACCATAGATTCGCTGCAGGGCACGAATAGAGTGGCTTTCACGATGTTGGCTCAGTTATTGCTGGAAGGTATATCAGCGGGCAATCAGTGCCTTTTGTACAACCTTTCAAGGGATAGGACTAGCTATGAAGATTCGACTTTTAACTTTAGCCACTGCTGGTTTACTGGCAACTGCCGGAACTGTTCAAGCGCAGGAGTGGAGCGCAAACGTTGGCATGGCCAACAGTTATATTTGGCGTGGACTGACCCAGTCGATCAACGATCCGGCTGTCTCCGGCGGTATTGATGTTGCCTATGATAACGGGTTTTACGCGGGAACCTGGGCATCGAATGTGAGCTACGCAGCAGATGACGTATTCTCTTACGAGCACGATCTCTACGCAGGGTTTTCCGGCGAATCCGGTGAAATAGCCTGGGATGTTGGATACCTGTACTACAACTACGATCCCGAAGCCAAATTTGACTTCAGCGAGATATATGGCTCAATCGGTGTCGGCGGTTTTACCCTCGGAGCCTACGTATTGGCAAATACCGAGGCCGATGAAGGTCCGGGCCAGGATTTCGGCTTTGGTGAAGCCACCTACCTCTACGCTGACTACGCGGTAGAAATCAGTGAAGGTCTGGAACTTGGCTTCCACATCGGTCGACACGCAGGCGACTTCAATGAGGCATTCAATGGCGTTCCCGGTAACTATATCGACTACAACGTTTCGCTTTCCAAGGACGGATTCAGTTTTATGATCACCGACACTGACCTCGATGATGTGGGTCCCGATGCCCTGGACAACGACGAGATCAAATTTGTGGTGAGCTACTCCATGGACTTTGAGCTGTAAGCGACCACTCCAAGCATTACTCTCCCATTGCCGGGTCTCGCGCAAGCGCGATCCGGCTTTTTTTATCCCGGCAGCTCTTGCCTGCCACTTTTACTCTTGACCCCTGTCCGGCTTCGCTCATCGCAATATTGTCTGCAAGCCAATGTCCAATCAGGGAGTTCCAGTTCCACTAGGTATGCGTTATTTTAGTGTTCTTGCCGGGTACAATCCCGGACGCCACCAAAAAAGGCAGCCCCGGGACTGAAGTTCTATGCAGCAATTCCTATCTTTAAAGAATCTGGTGATCGCAGACTCTATTGGGCCTGTGCTACTTGCGCTAACCGCGCTTCTGAGCGCGACAGGATTATCGGCTCAATCGCTGTACTTCCCCACTTCAGACGAGCATTGGGAACAGATCGATCCTGATACCGTCGGCTGGAACACCGCGCTGTTGTCAGCTGCACTGGATCTGGCTGGTGAACTTGATTCCAGCGGCGTGGTAATCCTGCACAGAGGGCACATCATGGCGGAGAGATACTGGGAACTGGAAAATCCATCCCAACGCTATCGGAACTTCCTGCAGGGTCGTGACGCCAAGGGCCGGGCTATAGAGGATGTGGCATCAGCCCAGAAAAGCATTGTTGCCGTGCTGGCAGGCATTGCCCAGGAGCGCGGGCTCATCAGTATTGATGATCAGGTTAGCAAGTACCTCGGCACGGGCTGGAGCCGGGCATCGGAGCAGCAGGAAGCGGCTATTACCATTCGCCACCTGCTTAGCATGAACAGCGGATTGGCGGCTAATATGACCTACTCTGCTGCGGCCGGCGACGTGTGGCTTTACAACACGCCAGCCTACCATTACGTGATGCGTATCCTTGAAAAGGTAGCCGGCAAGGATCGCAATCAGTTGACCAGCGAGTGGATAACCGAACCACTGGACATGGAGTACTCCTCGTGGACTCCCCGTCCCTGGGCCGACGCCGCAATCGGCTCCGGGTTCTCCACTACCGCCCGCGAACTGGCGCGGTTCGGACTGATGATCCAGGCCGGCGGTCGCTGGCAAGACCAGGAAGTTATCGCCGATCGTGCTTACCTGGAGGCGATGCTTTCGCCCAGTCAAGGCCTTAATCCCGCGTACGGATTCCTCTGGTGGATCAATGGCCAGGGCTTTTCTCTCGGCGCTGGTGCCGGGGCACGACGACTGGATGGATCATTGATTCCGGCAGCCCCGGACGATCTGGTGGCAATGCAGGGAGCGCTCGATCGCAAGCTCTATCTGGTGCCCAGTCTCGATCTGGTCGTGGTCCGACTCGGAGCCACTGGAAGCTCGAACGATGTCAACTTTAACAATGCCTTCTGGCCAGCGCTCATGGCAGCCCGACAATGATCCATCAATGGTTTGCTAGGCTATTTTGGATTGTCTCAAACCCGCTTATTCTGACATGAATTTCAGGGCAAAAAGACCGTAGCAACCCTAGATTGTTAGAATTATTCTCCACGTATATCCTGATAGTATCTGAAAACAACATTGCTATAATCGGCGTAAAATTGCCTGACCTTATCTGCCTTTTCTGACTAGACACATTTCAGAACAAGACAAGTGACCACTAGGGCAATAGTAATTTATCAAAACCTTGCCCTGCATGATCCTGACTTCAGACAGCCATAAACAGCTTAGATTACGAGCGTTATATGTGGGTTTAATTTGCCCGCTGAGTGTCCTAATTTTTGCGCTGAAGCTGCTGCGCGCTCTCGGATACAAAGGTTTCGAGATATGGGGCGAGCTACCGATTGTTTTTCGCTCAGACATTGCAGTGTTGTTTTTGTTTGCGATTGCAAGCACCGGCCTTATTTGTTTTTTGAATGAAAAACTCAGTAAATCAGCCTTCTTCTTCGCGCAGTTTTTAGCGGTGCTGTGGGCAATAATAGAAATTGTTGCACATCAATTCTACATGGCCACCGGGTCTACAATAGACTTCGGCATAACTCTGTTTGCAGCGCAAAGGCTTGGCGAACTAGGTAAGGTCATATCAAGCGAATTACCTGGCGCCGTTATCCTGCTCCTTGTTCAAGTGATAGCCATAATGCTGTACTTGCCCTGGTACATAAAGCGTACCCCGATTACAAGCAAGGTTACAACGGAGCTAGGCTGGAAACATGCCTCGCTCATAATTTGCGTGGCTCTTGTGCTCGTAAATTGGCCTGCTCCACCATCCGCAATGCATTTGTACCAGGGGTTTTATCGATCAAACTTAATTAATTTTTCTTACTCTGTCCCCAAAATATCTGACGATGTTTCTGTAATACCAATCATCCGTAATTCTCTCAGTACGATCCAACTCACTGCCAACGCTACGGAAGTGCCCGGGAAAAACTTAGCCATAATCATTCTGGAGTCCACTCGCGCCAGCGCTACAACAATGCATGATGAGGGTCTTGCCACAACCCCATTCCTGAACTCACTGAAATCAAAAAGTCTGTTCGCAGAGCGCGCATATTCCGTGGTTCCCCATACCTCAAAGGCACTGATAGCGATACTGTGCGGCATAGAACCGCATCTGACTATGCCCATCACAGAAGCGACTGAGGCCGGAATACCGGCACGTTGCATACCTGAATTACTCGAAGAAGTCGGCTACCAAAGCGTGTTTTTTCAATCGGCTACCAAACAATTTGAAGAGCGAGAAGGACTGGTCCGCAACATGGGTTTCAGTGAATTCTTCCCGCTTGAGAGCCTGAATCAGGACGGGTGGGAACGCGCCAACTACTTTGCTTTGGAGGACGCCGTGATGCTTCCAAAAAGTAAGGACTGGCTTGAGTCTAGAGAAACTAATAAGCCGTTTATTGCAACCTACCTTACCGGAACAGCACATCATGATTACCTCGCCCCCGCTAATCGATACGGGTTTGAGGAATTCTCCTCGGACGACGAGTGTAATCGATACCTGAATTCGGTGAGGGACCTTGACATTTTTGCTCGCGACCTCGT
>JAYPVG010000001.1:224246-229737 GCA_038134485.1 Pseudomonadales bacterium | reverse complement strand
GATCAATTCAGAAATTTAAACTTGCTAGAAAGTACGCTCTTCGTTTTTGTTGGCGACCATGGAGAAGCCTTCGGCGAGCACGAAGGAAGGCAACATGACAATATCATGTGGGAAGAAGGGCTTCATGTGCCCCTTATGATTTATGATCCAGCAAATCAAACCAGCAATGCAGTGGGCCCTCCAGTCAGCCAATTGGATTTATTACCTTCAATTATGCAATTACTGGGGTACGACCTGGTCGGAGTTGAACCTCCGGGCAAATTAATCTGGGACTCTGATATTAATCGAACACTTTTTGCGCATTGCTGGTACGAGCTAAGATGCATGGCCTCTATTCGAGGCAACAATAAGTTCATTGAACACTTTGGCCGCAGAGACGCAGAGTATTACGACATTATTCGAGATGGCGCAGAGCTCAGCAATCAGCGTCATGAATTGGGATCAGAAGCCTTAGAGCAGCTGCAATTGGAAGTTCTCGCCTGGCGGCAATCGGTCAATCGACTATATAAATTTTAGACAAACCAGAAAAGCAACTTTCGAGTCCAACACGAGACGATTCGTTCGTATTGGGGCTTCCAGAAATTTGTGCATCAATTTGTTTGAGAAACTTCAACTGATATCGGATCCGCGAGAGTCCGACTGCGATTTATGAAAGATTCTAAAATATTTATCACCGATGTCTGCAATTCGACTGGCTCAAGATGAATCCCAGGCTCAAGTACGGAAGATCGCGCAGCTACGAATGTCTTGCGATTATCATCAAATGTTTCATTATCAGTTAGCCATAATACGCGAGCACCGTGGTCACCATGTACTATCGTAGTCAAGAAGTCTTTTTCGGCGGTTGCGCTCAAAATCTTAGAAAGCACATTCTTCACGCAAGCGACCTGGTCCCAATACTTTGCGTAGGAGCGTGCAGTGTTTTGTTCTGCACTATGGCGGTCCGGATATCCCCAATCGTTAATTCTGCGTTGTTCACAATTTGCATCATAAACGTATGGGAAATGTGGAAGCAGGAGATGGATATAGTAAACCTCTCCTGGTCTTATTGACTCTACCTGCTTGAGAACCATACCCTGCATTAACTCGTGCGAAATCAAAGGAACATACGCATCAAGGACAGGTCTGCGACCTTCAATCATGCTCATAATAATAGCATATGGCATTACTCCAGCGCGGGTATTCGATTTCATCGACTCGTTTATCGTCAGAAAAGCAATTTTCAATCTTTCACTGATGGGCGCTGAGGATAACGAATCTACGTGTCCTACACGCGAGTATGTCTGACACAAGACGTTCTTCAATTCACTGCAATAGTCCAGATAATTTGATTGTATTATTTTTGCGTTGTACCCCAATCCAGACAACGTTTTCATATAGTTATTGTTTGTTACTGCATTTGCGATAATTGACCCAGGCCGGAAGGTATTGAACTCGGTGTGTAATGGATCTAGAGCAACTAAAGCACTCAAGGAACGAACCGTAAGAGTATCTATTGAAAACGCCTGAGCTTTTACTTGAAAACCTTGCATAAAAAGTTCTTCTAACATTGTTTCTGCAGGATGGCCCGGCGCTGGAGGAAAGGCGCTGGCGTATGGCGAGGCCAATTCATCAAGCACTATATGGAGCAAACTCTGAGTCTGGTTAGTAACAGAAAATTGGCCAGAATTAGTCGTCAAAAGCATAGAGGGTTGTGGCTTGAACATTGCCGAAATGGAAAAAAAAGCCGCAAATACCAATATGTAGGGCAATAGTTTTATTCCCGTTTTACGCAATGTGAATATAAGTAGAAATAACCCGGTTATAGAAATTAATGCCTGAACTAACCCCCAATTAAAAAAGTAAATTTCTGTGAACAAATAGATCAATACTGCCAGAAAATATGCATACGCAAACGAGCGGGCGGTCATTGCGCCTATCGCCGCTCCGGCAATCGCCAGACATGCCGCCGTGCCCAATACCTCGAGACTAAAAAACGAATATCCAAAATCAAGCAATAGGTTGACTGGTAGAGACGAAGCGACTATGCCCGTCGTTGTGATTTTGAGTAATTTCATCTCGTTTTGTAGGCGACCAGAAGGCGGCCATTTTCCTCAAAAAAATGCTCTGAAACGATCTCACCATTTTGTGAAATCGTTTTGCGGAACAAGTCTTCCGTATAGTCCGAAAAAATATCTTCGCGAGCCGATAACAAGCCAGCAACCATCGGATCCTGTTTCGGCACAAATTCAATTACGCCCGTGGGTGCCATCTCCATTATCCAGCGCAGCACATCTGCCATAGGGAGATTTCCGCCGATCACCAGATGGTGGATCGCCGCCAGTGCAATGACGCCGTCTGCTGCTGCGCGCGAAGCCAGACCTTGGCGTTCTATCTGCCGCCATCCCATATTCGGAGATGGGTCCAGAACATTCATCAGAAGCGGCAACACCGGTTTATCGGAATTGCGATAAACCCTATACGCTTTTTCTAACGAAGCAGCATCGTTATCGATCAACACTACAGAGGACGCTCCACCTTCCAGAGCGGTATTTGAATAGTCTCCGGTATTTCCACAAATATCTATGACCATTGGCGGCTTGAATCTTGAGGCCCAATCCTTCACAACTGCCACCTTTTCACTTCGCATGGATTCGGTGTACGTATTCGAACCATCGTATTTATCCCATAAACTTGCCCGACGTCTGCTTGATTGCAAACCGGAAATGAAATCGCGGAGCTGCTGCAATAATGCCTGATAATTTTTGGGGCTTAGTTTCGTTGGATTTATTGGCTTTTCTTGAGACCGAGCGCTATTTCTTATAGCTTTGGCGTGGAGATAAACATGTATCATAGCGCTGGGGCTTGAAAACATCCGGTGTCGAGGCAGAATACCTAAAGCGTCGTCAAAACTTATCCCGTCGAGGGATCCTCGATAGATTGATTGGAAGGACACGCCGGACCAGGCTTCGATTAGCAAGGGCAGCAAAAACTGTCGGCAAAATTGATTATACCCGGCCCATACCTGACCTTCTCTATATCGACTGAGCGACATGTGATCTATATGAACTGGTCGCCCATGCAGGAACTGCATGTTAAAAGCGGTCGCATCGTTGAGGACGAATCCCTGCTCAAAAGCTGCAAGTTGCAAGTCTAGGTGGGCAAGCGCAGCATCTTTTAGCTGAGAAAAAACCCATTCGTAAGGATAGCTGATGAATGGAATTTTTGGATGTTCAAAAAGTGCGGCAATCTTCTCTCCTCGTGCACCCTCCAGTCCACCAATCGTCCGATTGTCAACTTCAATGCGCTGGCAATCGATCATCAAGCCCCTAGCCGCAAGGTATTCATATATGCCGCTATCAAAATTACTTTGAAATTCATTGATTGACGATTCACAGATAGCGCGAACTATGCGACTTCCGTCGTGAAAGACGTAAGCGGACGGATCTCTAAATGATCCTGGATCGCGTATGGGACTTGAAATCACGGCTGTGCAGAGTCCCGCTGATCATCCTCATTTTCAGTTTTCTTTCTGAAAAGGCCCACGATTCTTTCCCGGAGCCGTCGCATAGCAACCAGTACGACTGCTACTGCGGCAACAATTGATTGAATAATGACGCTGCCCGTAACCGGGTCAATATACGCATAAGCTTGCGGCATCCAACCCAGAATGATGAAGCTTATGGCGATCAGGTGTTTCGACATGGCCCGCTGCTCCTTTTTGCAAGCTTATCTCCGAAAAATGTCAGAATATTCGGTAACTATGAGATTACTGACGCATGTTTAATACAAATCTTCTTATCTAACCTGCTGAAGGTAAAGATTGTCAGACCTTAAGTAAACTCGTCTCACGATAAAAAATTTTCAAATCACTTTAAATACCATCGTTGCGCGAACCTAATTACAAAACATTTTATCTTATGGAAATGAATATCGAATTATTGCGCCAAACTTTTTAACAAATTTAATTTGCATTCACCTGTTCAACCCGCAGACCCTCTCAAATACAGTAGCCTGGGAGTCAGAATAAACAAGCCTCCAGCAAAACGATTTTGAAAAGGTTCTGGCATGAGCCCTGTCTGTCTTCACGATAGCCCAATTAAATTTTGCCACTATTTCCTCCCATCCGTTCTCGCCTCTTGCAACCCTCAAATAATCTTCAACCAGATAGTGTGGATAATTCGCGGTAAGCGAGTGCAAATAAACCCGCTCAGTCGGCGTGCCAAAAAGAACAAATCCGGCAAATAAAGAATCTGCGAATACCGGCTGTTGGTTTAGCGACGGCTGAGCGTTGATCCATTGCAATGCTCCGGCTGGAACGTTTATAGAGGTCAATCCCACTCGGATGACGCCGGTCAGAAATAATCCCACCATGATCCCGACGACCATAATTGGCCAACCAATGCCGTTATTATTTCCCTGATCATGCTCAAGGCGCTGAGACGACTCCAATATTAGGCGGGGCAAGGGCCGACTCGATTTCATAATTATCTGCTGTAATTGCACTGCCGCAATGGGCAACATAAGCAGGCCAAAGAAAGGAATATTCCTCACGGAAGTAGCGGCCGCGTAAAGCAACCCAATGAAAAGTAACCAGTCTCCCACTGAGATGCGACGAACGCTTCCTAGCATCGGTACAATGACTGCAAGCGCGACGAGTATCAGAATTTGAAGAGTCGCGTTATCCCAGCTGGGAGCAAAAAAATCCGGAGTGGATTCTATGATCAGGTTGCTAGTGAGAAAACTGGCAAGATGCTCGTGCAGGTGCCAGCCCCAGGGATTCAGAAAAGTGATCAGTCCAAACGCCGAAAATAAGAAAAGCGCCTGAAGAAATTTTTCTAACCCTCGACGAGTACTGACATTCAGACAATTGTCTACTACGAACAAGGACGTCAACACGAGGCCAATAAGGAAACCACCATGTAAATTGGCCCAGAACAACATGATAATTACGCCCGACAGGAGTGTTGACAAAAAAGAGCGTTTACCGACGTTCCAATCATGCAGAATTGCTGCCAGCAAAAAGATTGCCGCCCAACTGATCAAGTGCGGTCGGATAATCAGGTGAACCCGCAGCGTCAGAATTACCACAAACAGGAACACCAGCGCTACCCACAAGCATACCCCCTGTTGGCGCATGCGTCGGAATACACCGGCCAACAGGCTACCCAGTAGAATGGCGAATACCAGAACCAGACCCTGAAGTCCGATCAAGCTTTCAATCCAGGCTACTACTATCTCAAATAGCCACTCTTGCAGAATCGGAGGCTCTGTGATCCCCAATAACAGTGGATCAGATTCCAGTATCCCTCCTGCAATCATCTGCCTGCCGTAGAGAATGTGTAGAACAAGATCAGAGTCAAAACTGATCCAGTGAGAACCCATCAATGCAATTAAAAGGAATCCAGCTATCCAGATTAATGAAGTGAAATTGAATCCAAACACACCCGCAACTCTTTGCTAACTGTCGACCGTTTTACTATAGTCAGAAGCTCTTTAAATAGTTTGGCGC
>JAYPVG010000001.1:198508-224236 GCA_038134485.1 Pseudomonadales bacterium | reverse complement strand
CACCGCACCTTTTAGCAACCCAATCCCCAGCAACGCCATAATAATGGCAACAAACCCATTCATATAATTGAAAAACGCGTAGGGTGCGTATTCCAGGGTCGAAACCCCCAGGGTCGCGGTGTAGAACGCACCTGCGGTAGTCCAAGGAATCAGGCCAGTAGTCAGTGTGGCACCCTCCTCCACACTGCGAGAGAGGACTGCCTCGTCAAGAGATTTCTCCTGGAAATGCTGCTTGAACAGCTGACAGTTCAGAACAATCGAAATGTAGGCTTCGCCCATCGCCATATTGCCTACCACGCCCGCACCTATAGTGGTTGCTATCAGCGCATACGTTCGCTGCACCCGTACCAACAGCCCCGCCAGCAGCCGATTTAGAATGCCGCTTTCATGCAGTATGCCACCAAGGGCAAGAGCCATAAGAGCCAGTAACAGGGTCCAGGCCATGCTGTTAATCCCACCACGACCCAGCAATTCATCCAGACTGGCGATTCCAGTAGTTCCGGGAGTGTTAAGCCACAGGGCATTCAACACTGTGGCCAGACCAGTCCCCTGATAAAGCGTCGCAATCACAAGTGCAAATAGTACGCTCGCCGCCATAGTGACTTCCGCCGCCACTCGACGCGCACTTAAGACCACCATGACAATCAAGGGTAGAAAGGTTACCAGCGGCTGTACCCGATAGCTGCCGGATAGGGCAGCCCGGATGCTATCGATATTCTGGGTCGGAATCGTTGAGGATCCCTGCGTTACTCCTATAACAAGCAGAATGGCAGCGGTAATCAGGATGGTAGGCAGCGTGGTATAGAGCATGGAGCCAATATGACGGTACAAACTGGTTCCCGCGCTCATGGCCGCCAAGTTGGTTGTGTCAGAAATTGGTGAGAGCTTGTCGCCGAAAGTAGCGCCTGCCACTATGGTGCCAGCTACCAGAGGTAGTGGCATGCCCATCGCTTCTCCTATTCCAATCAGGACCACGCCGAGGGTGCCGGCGGTACCCCACGAAGTCCCTGTAGCCAGTGACATGACACTGCACAGAAACAGTGCTGCAACAAGGAACCAGGAAGGATCGAGCAACTGCAGTCCAAAATAGATCAGACTGGCTATCGTGCCGGCCTGCATGAAACTGGCGATCACCATGCCAATCAGCAAAAAGATGTAGATCGCAGGTAGCGCCTGGCTGATAGCCTGACTCATCATGGACCGAATTTTGGCGTACTCGTGTCCCATCAGTCTGGCATGGAGTCCTGCCCACAGCAGACTCAGAAACATGAGGCTGTGAAGGTCCACCTCCAGCGCGAACAAGCCCACAGAAAGCAATGCGATTATCCCCAGAAAGCACACAAGTGCGCGAAAAAAGCTGGGTACAAAAATCTGGTCTGGGCTGGCCTTCAACACGGGATCTCGGTCATCTTATGAGGCGGTCTTGGAAGCGCTAGAGAACCTGCTTCGGCATCCCCAGAGTAAACTTGCCAATAGCAGAAACGGTAGAGCGCTAAGCAGTCCGCCGCCAATCCCCTGACCGCGCTCGTCGAAAACGTTCCACACCAGCATGCCGATCGCAACCTGGCTCGTATAGAGGCTTGCCCAGGGATGCATCCAGCTTCGCATATGCCAGAAGCCAATCATGCCCGCTGCGTAAATCAGCCAGTGCAGCGGTTCTGTTGCCTTGGCTGCCCAGCCTGTGAGCATGAGACCGAACCACACTTCCTGGGCATCGCTGACGGGCTTGGACAGCAGGTCCCAGGGGACATAGACAAAAGTCATATACGCGCAGAACAGCAGCAGGCCGTTCATCCACCACGGCCGCTGGCTGAAATTGTCTTTTAGTGTCAGTAAAGTGCTCAATGTATTCCCTCTGCCGAACTGTCTATTGGCGAGCTCTGGACCACATAGGTAGCGGCAAAAATCGCCGGCATTTTTACCGGTCTGCCGTTGTCGAGGTTAGTACAAACAAAATCCACTTCTCCCCTGGCGAGAGTCTTGCCACTCGCTACATTAACAATCTGAAATTGCCGGGATGCGCGCAATCTGCCATCAGATTTCGATATCCAGTTAGCTACCTCCAGCCGGTCCCCCTTATAGGCAGAACCCGACAGGTGAACGCTGATGTCTCGCACTGCCATACCACGTCTCATTTCCCTGCACGTTGATGCGGGCAAACCAACGGCATCCGAGTGAGCAAATGCGCATTCGGTCATCCAGCGCAGAAAATGATGGTTGGAAACATGACCGTACCCGTCCACGCACTCTGTGGTCACCTCAACTTCGATTACAAACGGATTGGTTCGATCCCACTGCCAGTCGGCCACGACTACTCTCCGGTTTTGCAAGAATCCTTCTGCACCGTCAGCGCTCGCGAATACGCTGACAAGATCAGATTTCCGGACTCCTGATTGAGCATAAAAGCTATTTCCCAGGAAGTCCACGCGGGCGCAATTCTCGACATTGAATACGGCTTTGGTTAGCATCCGATAGATACATAACACAGACATTTCAACTAATCAGAACAACAAACGAACCGCGATGAAACGCCGCACTTTTCTTACTGCCAGCCTAGCATCCAGCGTGCTTCCGGTCCTGGCCCGCGGGCAGAGCGGACTGCCTCCCTATGAACCCAGGGACTGGTCCGGCGCCAACCCGCTTCCCTACCCCGATCCCGATATTATCGCTCTGGATCCCCGATTTCGGCCTTACATCCTGTTTAACACGCCGATTCAGCGCCATTACACCGGTACCCTGTGGGCAGAGGGTCCGGCGTGGAACGGCGTGGGCCGTTACCTGATATGGAGCGACATTCCCAATAACAGGCAGCTGCGCTGGCTGGAAGAGGATGGTCACGTCACCGAGTTCCGGAGTCCGTCAGGGCACAGTAACGGCAATACCTTCGATCAGCAGGGTCGACAGCTGTCCTGCGAACACGGCGGGCGCCGGGTCGTGCGTTACGAGCATTCCGGCGAGGTCACCGTTATCGCGGATGCGTTTGACGGCAGACCACTCAATTCGCCGAACGACGTGGTGGTGCACCCCGACGGCAGTATCTGGTTCACCGACCCACCCTACGGCATTCGCGGCAATTACGAGGGTAATCGGGCGGACGCCGAACTGCCTTTCGCCGTATACCGGGTCGATGGCGACAACGGTCAAATCACCCGGGTCACCGACGATATCGACGCTCCGAACGGGCTGTGCTTTTCGCCGGACTACCGACGGCTCTATGTAGCCGATACCGGGGCCGGCAGGGAAATCCGCGTCTGGGATGTGGACGGTGCCCGACTGCGCAACGGTCGTCGACACGTGCAGCTTACAAGGCCAGATCTGCCCGGCGAACTCTCTGGCGCGGACGGCATGCGTTGCGACGTGGACGGAAATATCTGGGCCGGTGCGATGCCCGGTGTACTCATCATCGCTCCCGACGGAGACACAATAGGTGTTATCCGCCTGCCGGAGCGCTGCGCGAATGTATGCTTCGGCGGAAACCGCAGAAACCGCCTGTTCATGACTGCCAGCCAGTCGCTGTACTCGGTTTATGTAGGCGTGGCGGGGGCGGGATACGGCTAGTGAGCCATTGCAGTTTCAGGCAGCATGACCTGCGGGGCTGCCGTCAGCCCTTTTAGATACATTTTTTCGTCGCTTTAAGGCTTGATTTAATTGAACAATTGGTAAAGGATACGGCTATCAGTTGCTACCTGTAATTCCTACTTTTAAAAGGAGTTGTGCCGTGAAAAAAATAACCATTATCTGCAGCTCTCTGCTTGTAATCGCCCAGGCCTTTGCCCAGGATGACGCGTGGGTTATGCCCAGAACCGTCGACGGGCAACCGGACCTGCAGGGAGTGTGGGAAAACAACACCATTACGCCGGTCGAGCGGCCGGAAATCTTTGGTGACAAGGAGTTTCTGACCGACGAAGACGTGGTGTTCCTGCAGCGACGTCTGCAGGAGATCTATGCCGCCGGCGAGGATGCCTTGTTTGGAGAAGGCGTGCTGGCTGCGGCGTTCAGCGGCGAGATCGTATCCTACGATCCCAGCACCGGGAACTATGACTCCCAGTGGATGGCCGAGCGCACTATTCACCGTCGCACCTCCCAGATCATCGACCCTCCTAACGGCCAGTTCCCCCCGCGGACCGAGGCGTCTATCGCCGCAGCCCGGGAATTGAGGGAATGGCGGGAAGCCCATCCTGCCGACTCCTGGGTGGACCGGCCCCTTGGTGAGCGATGCGTTTCATTCGGCGCGCCGCGGCTGGGATCCGGCTACAACAGCTACTGGCAGATCGTGCAATCCAGAGACCATGTGGTCATCTATCAGGAAATGGCCCATGACGCCCGCATCATACCGCTGGTAGAGAAACCGCATATCGATGAAGACATCAAGCTCTGGCATGGTGATTCCCGCGGCTGGTGGGAAGGCGATACCCTAGTCATTGAAACCACGAATTATTCAGAAAGGAGTAGCTCAGCCCCCGATACCGAGAGCCTCAGGAACGTCGAACGACTGACCCGAATTAGCGACGATTCCCTGCAGTATCAGCTGACTTCATACGATCCCGGTTCCTATACAGCTCCGTATACGCGCGAGATTATCTGGGACAACACGCCGGACGATATCTATGAATACGCCTGCCACGAGGGCAACTACGGCATGATGAATATCCTGTCCGGCCACCGGGCCCAAGAGCGCATGGCTGCCGGCGAGGCCTCCAATAACTGATCAGTCCTTTTCTGCCCGCAAACCGGCAGGAAAGCAGGGGAAAGTGTTAAATTTTCGCCTTTCATCCTATCCCTTGGCGCTGGCACTTCTGGTCGGAAGTGTCAGCGCTTTCGCTCAAACCCCACCCATCGAGCCCGTCGACGACGACGACCTTCGTGCAAGCGTTGCGGGAGAATGGCTGAACTGGCGCGGTAACCAGGGCAGCTGGGGCTACAGCGCGCTCGATCAGGTCAATCGTGATAATGCGCACCAGCTTCAGCTGGCCTGGTCCTGGGCCATGGATGATACCGGTGCCGGAGAGGCCGCACCCCTGGTGCATAACGGAATCATGTATGTGCCGGGACCGCGGGGCGTTATCCAGGCCCTGAACGGCGCCAGCGGGGACCTGGTCTGGGAATACCGACCCGGCATCAGCGGCGTTGCCGAAGGCTCGGATGCCGTGCCATTGGGGCCTGAGCAGCTGGGTGACGCGGCCATGCCCGCCACCGCATTCGCCGGCGTGGGGCGCGGCGTGCAAAAGAACATCGCGATCTATGGTGATCGAATTTTCGCCGCAACCGAAAACGCCAGCATTGTAGCGATTGATGCTAACAGCGGCCTGCTGGTATGGGAGTCACCAACCGCAGACCCTGCTCTGGGCTACCACTACACGGCCGGCCCTATCATCGCCAATGGTAAGCTGGTTACCGGCATTACCGGTTGCGAACGCTACAAGGAGGACGTCTGCTTCATTACCGGCCACGATCCGGATAGCGGCGAGGAATTATGGCGCACTTCTATTATCGCGGAGCCCGGAGAACCCGGCGGCGACAGCTGGGGTGATCTGCCACTTCAGTTCAGGGCCGGCGGCGATGCCTGGATCGCCGGCAGTTATGATCCTGAACTCAATCTGGTCTACTGGGGGACAGCGCAGGCCAAGCCGTGGGCCCGTGTCGTTCGCGGCACCGATGGCGATGCCCTCTACACTAATTCCACTCTGGCCTTGAACCCCGATACCGGCGAAATAATCTGGCATCATCAGCATCTGCCGGGTGAAACCCACGACATGGACGAAGTGTTCGAAAGCGTGCTGGTGGACATCGGTGACCGGCCATCGCTATTCAAGATGGGCAAACTGGGAATCCTCTGGCAACTGGACCGCAGCACGGGGGAAATGATCAGTGCCACCGACATCGGCTACCAGACAATCGTGAATGTTGACCCGATTTCCGGCGCCGTCAGTTACAAGGACGGACTGCTGCCACGCATCGGTCAGCAGATCGACATGTGTCCAAGTACTTCCGGATTCAAAAGCTGGCGCGCCATGGCCTATTCACCCCAGACCAGCGCCCTTTATATTCCCATTACCTTAAACTGCGAGCTGGCGACATTTGGGCCAACCGAGCAAGTGCTGGGAGGAGGTGGAACTGGTCCTGTGCGGCGCATCAATTACCCTCACCCAGACGCGGGCGAAAACCTTGGGGAACTGCTGGTGCTGGACATACCTAGCGGCGAATTAAAATGGCGCTACCGCTCTCGCGCCCCTGTCAACTCGGCTGCTCTGACGACTGCCGGTGGGCTGGTTTTTATCGGAGACTGGGATCGACGGGTATTTGCCATGGATGCCGAAAACGGCGAAATGCTGTGGCAAACCCGGCTCAATACCTCGGTGCAGGGTTTTCCCATCAGCTACATGGTCGATGGCGTGCAGTACATAGCGATACCAGCCGCCACCGGGGGTGCCAGCTGGTCTGCAATGTTGCCCAGAGAGCTGGCGCCTGAACTGCGTCGGCCTCGGGGCGGTAATTCCATTCATGTGTTTGCTTTACCCGAATATGCGCGCTAGAAAACACATTGCCGTGATTGGTCTTTGCCTGCTGCTGGCTGCAACGAACAGGTTTCAGCCTGTCAGCAGCGCCCAGAACGCTTCCGCTTCAATCAGCGACGGTATCTTCAACGAGGAGCAGGCGGTCCGTGGCGCCGAGCAGTACCGGGCGCGATGCGCCTCCTGCCACTCCAACGACTTGCGGGGCAACAGCAACTCACCCAGCTTGCTCGGAATGAGTTTTATGTTCGTCTGGGAGGGCCGCAGCCTGGGTGAACTTTACGATAAGATGCGCAGAGAAATGCCAACCGACCAGCCCGGTAGCCTGACAGAGCAGGCCTATGCCGATGTGCTGGCATTCATACTGGCCTCCAACGAGTTTCCGGCAGGCGCTGCCGAATTGATCGCCGATCAGTCTGCGCTGGACCGGATTACTATCAGCTCTCAATAAGACCCGCGACTTTGATGTCCCACACGCTAGGGAAGCCGGTAAGTCACCACTTCATTGGTAGCCGCTATCACCAGGTACTGTCGTTCGTCGCTACCCAGGTAGGTCATGGGATTGGCGTTACCACGTTGGTCAAGTTGTGTTTCCCAGAGCTGTCGTCCACTGGTAGCCTCCAGCGCCCGGAACCGATTGTCGTCCGTGGCAGCTATGAACAGCAGATTGCTGGCGGTCACCAGCGCGCCTGCCCGCCCCGGCCTGCCGGTATTTTGATTGGCTGACGGCAGTGAGTCGCTAACACCCAGGGCAATCTGCCAGACCAGCTCTCCGCTTTCGACATTGACGGCACTTAGCTGACCCCAGGGCGGTTTTTGGCCGGGAAGACTCTGACCGTTTAGCTGCACCTGGAAATTCGCGGGCCGGGGTCCGCCACGCTGATATGGCAGAGCAGATCCGTCCGATGCGTCCTCGACCCAGCCAAAACTGCCAAGGTTGGCAGCGAATACAAAAGCCAGGCGGGACGCCGGATCATAGGCTACGCCGCCCCAGTTGGGCCCCCCGGCAAGGCCCGGGAACAGCAGGGTAGATCGCTGCGGTGATCCCTCGGGGCTATATACCCACGGCGTATAGGGTCCGTCATTAACGATTTCGCCCGTGCTGGCAACCAGCTCCTCACAGGCTGCGGCATGGTCCGCAGAGGTATCGGCCGCCGCCACCAGATCAGCGGCACTGTAACTGACCCTCGACATTGGTGGAGTAATCGCGGGGATGGGCTGCGTCGCAAATGCCTGCTCACCTGGCACCTCGCTGGCCGGTACCGGCCTCTCTTGCACGTCGTATAAGGGCTCGCCGGTTTCGCGATTAAGGAAAAACAGGTACCCCGACTTGGTGGTTACCGCGAGTGCCGGAACCGAACCGTTTTCCCGCTGAATGTCGAACAGAGTCGGCGGTGCCGGGGGATCGTGATCCCACAGGTCATGATGAATGGTTTGGAAATGCCATACATACGCACCGGTATACACGTTAACCGCTACAATCGAATTCGCGAAGAGGTTGGTACCCGACCGGTCACCGCCATAAGCAAACGGAATCGGCGAGGCGAGTGGCAGGTAAAGAAGATCGCGCTCCGCATCCACGGTAAAGTAAAACGGCCAGGCATTGGCCCCGAGGCGATTGATCCAGCTGTCCCCTTCCCAGCTCCCGTGACCGATTTCACCAGGCTGCGGTACCGAGCTGAATTCCCACAATTTTTCACCAGTTCGGGCATCGAACGCCCGCGGATTGCCGATTCCTCCCGGAGCGCCGGGCGGCGTATTCGCCCCTACCACCACGATATTGTCATAAACCAGCGGAACCGAAAGATAGGGAATTCCCAGTTCCACCTCGCCGTTATCTCCAAAATCCGCGGCCGGGATTCCCGTAACCGCGTTCAGCGCCAGAAGCTTACCCCCGGTAGTGAACACAATTCGGGGAGCAAGGGTCTGAGTACCGGGCCAGTAGGCCACTCCGCGGCGGGAAGGCCGACCCTCGCGTATACTGTAGCGCCACACCTCCTGTCCGGAGACCGGATCGAGAGCCACAACCCGATCGGCGGCAGGAACATACATGAGACCGCCAACCACTATCGGCGTTGCCTGGGAGTTTGGCGCAGCGGCGCGCTGGTCGCCGCCCTCAGATCCATCCGCCATCAAGGAGTAGCGCCACACTGCGTCGAGCTGTGCCACATTATTCGGATTGATTTCGCCAAGCGCAGAGTAACCGGTTCCGGTCAATCCGCCGCGGTACATAGGCCAGTCATTGGCCGCGTCACCGTCGGAGGATTGCGAATACGCAGGGCTCAGCATCAGGAATAGAGATACGCCGGTGGCAAAAGCCAGTTTGAACATATCGAAAAGATCCTCCAGAATTGGAAGTCCGGGACCTTGACCTCGGACCGGGAAGGAGGCGCCCCGCTTGCAGTAGCAGCGCCGCATCAGCCCATAATGATTTCACAGCACCTGTTAAAGGTCTAGCGGCGGTGCAATACCGAGTTCCGCTAAATCTCCAGTCATGCTATCTTTCGGGAAGTCCGGGTTGTCGGGGATTAAATTCAGAGCTCGTACGGCACCCCCGCTAGACCAATAACAATTGCCACCAGGGAGGCAAGTCAATGATTACCAAGGTTTTATCAAAGGGCTTTACAGGCCTGCTGTTTTTAGCGCTAATGAGCGTCCAATCGGTCTGGGCCCAGCAAGTCGTAGCTCCCGATGAGCATGGCTTCGTGATCGGAACGCCAGACTTATTGCATCCGGGCGAAGGACGACGTACCGTCAATATTATCGGCAATCCGTCAGAACCTGGGTTGTATGTGATTCGAATTACTTTTCCACCGGGTAGTGGCAGCCGACCTCACTACCACAGCACAGCTCGATACATAACCGTCATAAAAGGCACCTGGTGGGTAAAATCCGGGCCTGCGGCAGATGTCTACGCTCCTGACACCATGGACTCGGTCCCCGTCGGAACTTTTATCTATCAGCCTCCTGATGCTCATCACTACGACATGGCCAAGGATGAGGAAGTCATTGTGCAGATCATGGGCATGGGTCCCGTAGTAACCACACAGATTCCCCAGCCGGGAGAATAAGATGACCATCAGAAAATCAATCGCCGTGTCCTTGCTCAGCCTGATCGCCGCTGGTGTTTATGCAGGACCGCCGGCAACTATCGAAGAGGTTAACTGGATGACCGGCAACTGGGCTGGTCAGCTAGGCCCTAATCAGTTGGAAGAAAACTGGATCAAGGCAGAGGGCTCCTCCATCGCGGCAATGGTGCGGATGACTGGCAATGACGCCACCAGCATGTTCGAGATGATTACCATCGAAGAGGTCGATGGTTCGCTGGTTCTCAACATACAGCAGTTTGATCCGGGCTTTGTCGCCCGCACTCCAACGCCGCAAACAATGGAACTTTCGGAGATAAGCGAAAACAGCGTGCACTTTGTTGCCGTCTCCGAGGGCGGAATGGCCTCACTGGGTTATAGTCATCCCGATCCGGACACTTTCATCATTCATGTGGGCCAGAGCTCGGGCAACACTCTGGACATACCGCTGACAAAACGATCCGTCTGGGAATAGAGTTTTCACTGTGCATCACAAAAGGGGTTCCGGGAGGAATCCCTTTTTTTGTTTGTCAGGCATTTAGTTGTGCAGCGAACGGGATAACCCTGTAGCGTCAATCAATAGCTGCGCGGCAGACCCAGCACGTGTTCGGCCACGTAGTTGAGGATCATTTCCTGAGAGATAGGGGCAAGCTTCATTAACCGCGCCTCGCGCCAGTAGCGTTCGACGTGGTACTCCCTGGCGTAACCGAAACCGCCGTGAGTCTGCACCGCTGTGTCGGCGGCGAAAAAACCTGCCTCTGCCGCCAGCCATTTAGCCATATTCGCCTCACGGCCGCAGGGCTCGCCATTATCCAGCAGCCAGGCTGCCTTACGCACCATCAGCTCGGCGGCATCCAGCTGTGTGGCCGCCTGAGCCAGCGGGAAAGCCAGACCCTGATTTTTGCCAATTGGCCGACCGAAAACCATCCTTTCATTGGCGTATTTTACTGCTCTGCGCAATGCGGCGCGCCCAATGCCGAGGCTTTCTGCGGCAATCAGAATACGCTCGGCATTCAGGCCATCCAGCAGGTAACGAAATCCTTCTCCCTCTTCGCCAACCCGATCACTAACCCGTACTTCCAGCTGATCGTAGACTACCTCGCAGGTACGTACCGCGTTGCGACCAAGTTTTGGGATGGGTGAAATCGAGACTTCCGGCTTCTGCAATTCGGCCAGCAGCAGCGTCATGCCGTCGGTCCGCCGCTGCACTTGCTCTCTGGGCGTGGTACGAACCAGCAGCAATACTCGCTCCGATTCGAGGGCCTTGGAAGTCCATATTTTGCGCCCCTTGACCAGATAGCAATCGCCCTCCCGACGGGCGACTGTCTCGATTGAGGTGGTATCGCTGCCCGCATTGGGCTCCGTGACACCGAATGCGACGTGCAACTCGCCCCTTGCTACAGCCGGCAGATATTTTTCCCGCATTTCTTCACTGCCATGTTTGACTACCGGGTGCATACCAAAGATAGAAAGATGCACAGACGTTGCGCCATTCATGGCCGCGCCCGATGCTGCCACCTGCTCAAGCACGATCGCAGCTTCCTGAATTCCTTTACCCGAGCCCCCATACTGCTCGGGAATTGCGATACCTATCCAGCCAGCCTCTGCCATGGACTGATAAAAATCTTGGGGGAATTTTTCCTCCCGGTCGTGCTGTTCCCAGTAATTATCGTCGAATCCAGCGCACAATCTGGCCACCGATTCCCGGATCAGCCGCTGCTCGTCGGTTTCCTGGAAATCCATACTTACCCCCGTATCCCTGACCAGTTCAATTTTTATCCTTTGCCATTCTGGCGCGCTCAATGGTTTTTCTTGCCTTTTTCAGATGCGGAACATCAACCATCTTGCCATCAAATGTAAACGCTATCCGCCCTTCTTGTCGGCTTCTCTCAAAAGCGGCCAGCAATTCCTCGGCCCGCTCTACCTCTTCATTGTCAGGCAGGAATGCCGCGTTAACGATATCAATCTGGGACGGATGAATAGTCAACTTGCCGGTAAAACCCATACTGGCAGTCAGGTCGCATTCCCGCCGCAATCCGTCAATGTCTCGAATGTCGACAAACGGTGCATCGATCGGCTGCACTTCGGCTGCAACTGCTGCAAGCAGGCACATCGATCGGGTAAAAGAGAAAACTTCCAGATAATTGCCATCCTTATCGTACTTGGCCCGCGCACCCAGCTCCGCCGCCAGATCTTCAGCACCCCAGGCGGCGCCTTCTATGCGCGGGTGTCGCAGCATCTGCGAAAGATTGAGAACGGCAGCGGGTGTTTCCGTCGCAATAATCAGCAAGGAGATACTGCCCGGCGCCAGATCGAGTTGCAGTTCCTGACTCGTTAACAGGTCATCGATTGCCTCAACGTCACCAGCTTCGCTGACTTTTGGCACTACTATTCCGTCAGGTGCACACTTTGCTACCGCTTCGAGATCCTCCTGCCCCCAGGGAGAATCCAATGGGTTCACCCGCACCAGTTTCTCACGATCTCCAAAATCTGCTTCCTGCAGCCAATCACAAACCTGTGTCCGCGCCTGTGTCTTGAGTTCGGCGCTTACCGAATCTTCCAGGTCAAGTATCAAAGCATCGGCCGCGAGAGTCAGCGACTTGCTGAACATCCGTTCATTAATTCCGGGTACGAAATGGAGACTGCGGCGCAACGTACTCATCATTCTACTACCGGTTTTTTCAGCATCATGCCTTTCCGAGTGCATTCGCAGACAATCTCGTCACGCTGATTAAGGGCCACGTGCTCAAACCAGACAATACCACGATCAGGCTTCGATTTAGATTCACGCCTGTCAGTGATACGAGTCCGGACCCGAAGCGTGTCGCCGATGAAGACCGGGTTGGGGAACTCGACTCGCTCCATCCCCAGGTTACCGATGGTCGTGCCGACTGTTGTCTCGCCCACCGAAATACCCACTGCAAGCGCGAGGGTAAAATAACTGTTCACCAGTATTTGGCCATAGTGTGATTGACGGGCAAACTCGGCATCAAGGTGCAGAGGTTGGGGATTATGAGTCATAGTGGTGAACAGCAGGTTATCAGCCTCCGTTACTGTTCGCCGGATCTCGTGGTTAAACTCTCTTCCGACCTCAAGCTCTTCAAAATACAGTCCTGTCACAGGAACGCTCCGTAGATTTTGGGTATCTATTTTGAGGCTATCATAGCAGCCGCTCAATGACGCTGCATTGGCGGTGAATCAATAATAATTTTAGTGGTAAGCTTCCCACGCATCCAATGGATAATTTCCATCTCATTGCAGCACCACTGCATCATTGGAACATGCACCAGGCCAATCAAGCCGAATGTCGGGAGTTTATCGGTGACATTTAATCAGGATGAATTGAAACAATGGGTCGGAAAGAGTCAGGTGGAGCGAGATGTCATTCAGCTTGCACCATTGAAAGGTATGACAGCCCTGCTGGATGGCAGTACCAGTAATATCGCTGAAGGCATGACCTTGCCGCCACTGTGGCATTGGCTTTACTTTCTTCCCAGTGCCAGACAGTCCGAACTTGCGGCAGACGGCCATCCTCGTCGGGGTGGCTTTCTGCCGCCGATTCCGCTGCCACGCCGGATGTGGGCAGGTGGGCGACTGGAGTTTCATCGCCCTCTGCGAGCCGGTGAGGAAATCACCAGGCGTTCGGAAATAAAAAGCGTCGAGTTCAAAGCAGGTCGCAGCGGACAGCTTGCTTTTGTCTGCGTAGCCCATGAAATTTCTTCGCCCGCGGGGACAGCTATCTATGAGGAGCACGACATCGTTTACCGGGAACAACCTTCAGCAGCATCCACCCCGCCCGCTCAACAAACAGGGGTCACCGCGGCAATAGACTTCGATTTCAGAAAACAGCACTGTGCCGACCCGGTTTCGCTGTTCCGCTATTCAGCACTCACCTTTAATGGTCATCGCATCCACTATGACCGCGAATATGTGACTGCTAGGGAAGGCTATCCCGGTCTGATCGTTCATGGTCCCCTGCTAGCAACACTTCTCGTGGAACTTTTTCAGGAAAGCAAACCCGGTACCCAACTGGAAAAGTTCGAATTTCGTGCGCTGAATCCGGTTTTTGACGGGCAGCCGTTCAACGCATGCGGCAAGCTGACTGGTGCTGGAACATCTGAGCTTTGGATAACCAACCATGAGGGTACCCTGTGCATGAAAGCAACGGCTCAATTTCAGTAATTGGATCAGCTGTCAAATCTCACCGGTATGAAGGACGCACCAGTTGCTGCCGCTCGAAACCGCAATTTATCCCATCCCCTCAGCACCAGCCAGAGCGGCTGGCTAGTACGACCTGGGCATCCCCAGCACGTGCTCGCTGATATAGGACAGGATCAGGTTGGTGGAGATGGGCGCCACCTGATAAAGCCGCGTTTCTCGTAATTTTCGTTCGATATCAAATTCCCTGGCAAATCCATAGCCACCATGGGTCTGGACACACACATCACCGGCCTGCCAGGACGCTTCTGAAGCTAGCAGTTTTGCCATGTTGGCCTCGGCACCGCAGGATTGGCCGCTGTCGAACAGCTCGGCAGCTTTTTGAGTCATCAATTCCGCCGCGCGCATATCCGCGTAAGCCCGGGCAATAGGAAACTGGACACCCTGATTTCTCCCTATGGGACGACCGAATACTTCCCGGCTGCTGGCATAATCGCTGGACCGCTCGATGAAGAATTTGCAGTCACCGATGCATTCGTAGGCAATGAGAATTCGCTCAGCATTCATTCCGTCCAGAATGTAACGAAATCCCTGATGCTCTTCACCGACCAGCGTATCCACCGGTATTTTCATGTCATCGAAAAATAGCTCGGTGGTGTGGTGGTTCATCATCGTTTCTATGGGTCTGACAGTCAGGCCGTTGTTGAGTACCTCTCGCATGTCCACCAGGAATACACTTAGCCCCTCGGTTTTGCGGGCGACTTCCTGCTGGGGTCGAGTGCGGGCCAGCAAGAGTAACAAGTCAGAATGAGCGGCTCGGCTGATCCATATTTTCTGCCCGTTTACCCGGTAGTGGTCACCGTCACGCTCGGCAAAAGTAGTGATCGAGGTAGTATCCGTGCCCGCAGTAGGTTCTGTCACACCAAATGCCTGCAGGCGCAGTCGACCGCTCGCAATCTCGGGCAGATATTTCTGTTTTTGTTGTTCCGAGCCATGGCGCAACAATGTTCCCATGGTATACATCTGGGCATGAAAAGCGCCGGGGTGGCCGCCGGAACGTGAGATTTCCTCAAGAATAACGCCGGCGACCGCAACCCCCATACCGGCGCCGCCGTACTGCTCCGGAATCAACACCGAAAGGAATCCTTCCTCCGTCAACACCTTGATGAACTCGTCCGGATAGCCGGTGTTTTTGTCGAGCTCGCGCCAGTATTCATTGGGAAAGCGCTCGCACAGGCGTATCAGGCTGTTGCGAATTTCCTGGATTTCATCCATGAGCGATAGACCATTATACGTTGAAATTTAGATCGATATGCCATTCTGGTGACATGGACGATCGCCAGAATGGCATTCTACCTGCCAGTCATCGTCCGGTCACGAGTCGAGAGTAGCGGAAAAAACCTTTGTGTATCTGGCGCCTTCCGGCAAGGTTTCGGATTCAAACAGATGCAGATTTTCTACCTCGATAACATCCCATTCCCGATCACCGCAGTCTGCCAGCAGGCCCGGCAGATTTGAAGACGCATTCGCTCGCAGGCGGGCTATCGTCATGTGAGGAACAAACGGTTTTTTCTCACTTTCCATTCCGATGATGGTGAGGGCCTGATCCAGGTCCTTCACCAACAACCGCAGCTGATCATGGTCTGCGATGCCCAGCCAGAGGGACTTATCGAAACGTCCACATCCGCAAAGCTTGAGCTTCATCGGGGCATGGCGGCGAGCCACTTGCGGCATGATCTGACATAGCATTGCGATTTCGGGTTCGGGAACCATTCCCAGAAACTTGAGTGTTACATGCAAGTTTTCTTCGGCGATCGGACGTAGTCCGGGTAGCCGCTTTTTTTCCATATCACGCAATTCATACAGTATCTGCCTCACAACCCTGCCAGGCTTATAGCCGATGCCAATAAATAGCCTTTTACGCTGCTCGGAATTCATGTTTGAAACGGACGGTAGACGTGGCAAGATGACAATTATTTCGAGAACGTACGGTAAAGTCTATCGGCGACCCCTATTCTCGGGGAGGTATAACCATGAATTATCCTGGCACACTCGAAGGAATCCGTTTTAATTTTATCGAGACCAACGGTATACGCATGCGGGTAGCCGAGATGGGTGACACTGGTCCTCTGGTGATACTTGCCCACGGCTGGCCGGAATCATGGTATTCCTGGCGCCATCAAATTCCCGTGATAGCGGCTGCGGGCTACAGAGTAGTCGCCCCGGATATGCGTGGCTACGGGCAGACCGATGCGCCGCTTGCTGTGGAAGATTACGATATTGAACACCTGGCACGGGATATGACCGGGTTAATCGACGCCTACGGCGAGGAGCAGGCGATCATAATCGGTCACGACTGGGGATCTATAGTCGCCTGGAATAGCGTGCTGTTGCATCCTGACCGTTTTAGGGCTCTGGTTGCGATGAGCGTTCCCTACACAGGACGGCCAGCGCGCTCTCCTATCGATATTTGGCGAGAATCCTTCGGCGAAAACTTTTACTACATCCTTTACCATCAGGAGCCCGGCGTGGCGGAAGCAGAGTACGATGCTGATCCGGAAGGATTGCTTGGCCGACTTTTCCTGTCACCGGATTCACCAAGGGAAGCGCCGGAAGTGACTGACCGTCGGCGTTCAGCTGGCGGCTGGATACCGCGACTGGGAGCTCCCCGGGGCCTGCCGGACTGGCTTTCTCAGGAAGTCTTCGACTATTACGTATCACAAGTTCAACAAGCTGGATTCCGCGGCGGCATAAACTATTACCGAAACCTTCATCGCAACTGGGAAATCACTCCCCAGCTTGACGGAGCCACAATTGAAATACCGACCATTTTTATAGCCGGAGAGCGCGACATGGTTATCGCCAGTGCCAATCCAGAAAGGCTGACTGCCGGAATGCGTCGGGTCGCCGCTGACTTGCGCGATGTCGTTTTATTTCCCGGTGCAGGTCACTGGATTCAGCAGGAGCTCCCGGTAGAAACTAATGAGGTACTCCTCGATTTTCTGGGCTCACTATCCCGCACCTTCTAGGGGAAGTCGGTGCGATCATGGCGAAAAATGTCTGATTGACCTTGGAAAGCTTTGCAGCTGCTAATGGTTCTTAATGCCTGGTGAGGTGAATGGGTTACGAACCTAGTCTCTCTTTATCAGATTATTACCCGCTCTTTTGAAATAATCCGGATCCAGCTCAATAGCCATTGCCAGGTACTTGTCCGCCGCCTCCAGATCCTCACGCATCCTCGCGGCATATCCCACATTGTTGGCTGCTACAGCTTTATCATAGAGCTGTTCATACAGAGACATCGACTCCTCGTAGCGACCCTGAAGCGCGATACTGAGCGCGAGATTACTCAGGGTAGTTCGTGATTCAGGCGCTACCTCTACGGACTGTTGCAGCAATAATTCTGCCTCTTCATAATCGTTATCAAGTAATCGCGACCAGCCCAGGTTTGCCAGCACCTTCGGGTGTCCTGGCATAATCTCCAGGGCCTTGTTGAAATATTCTCGCGCCTGTTCATGGCGGGCATCGGCGTCCGCAATAATGCCCAATCCGTTCCAGCTCATCCATCGCTCAGCCTCAACTGAAACGGCCAGAGTCAAGAATTTTTCGGCTGTCTCAAGGTCTTCTCGCGACAGACTGATCAGGCCCATCTGCTCCAGACCAAAGGCATTGTAAGGATCAATTTCGAGAATTCTCTGGATGGCAGAATAAAGATTAACATCGTCAGACGCAGCCTTGTAGGCTCGTGCTGTCAACATCAGCAGAGGCAGGTCGGCAAGCGCGCTGACACCGGGCTGCTCAAGATACAAAATTGCGCCTCTATAATTTCCTTCGTCCAGCGCCCGGCCGACCTGAGCGGCGTCCGGGGGCATCGCTGCAATTTCAGTTGGAGCCGAGGCACACCCAACAAATACCGCAATCAAGCCAATGTAAAGAACATGGCGAATAAAAAGAGTCGTTTTTAGCCTAAGCACTGGATAGTCCATCCTGCCCTCAAATGAGCAATCAGGCGTTAATTTGTCAATAAGCGGTAAGGAAGATCATCGTTTCCGAGGATCAGACTTGCGTCTACGGACGGATGGAGTTCATCCGACTCGACCAACTGGACATTTGCTATTGGGAGCAGGTCGATAAGCCCTTCCACCGCAACGCGATTGCCGGTCCGATAATAAATTACTGATTGCTCGAAATCGAAGCTGGCAGCGTCTGTTATCCTCACGACTTTGCTTCCGAGACTTTCAAGAACACCTGCTGTCCTTCTAGCCATCCCTTCAATTCCGTTCCCGTTCAACACTTCGATCTTAAGAGCTGAAAATACATAGCCATAACTCGGAATTTCGGCTACTTCAAGATCTCCATCTCGAACGCTAACCTGTCTCGCAAAATCATGCCCCAAAAAAACCTGAACATCTTCTCCGTTAGCCAATTCATTCGTTGGCACTAACTCGCAGGAGATACTCAAAGCGTTAAAGCGCGCTGCAATTTCTTCCGCGTAAATCTGTAACTCAGGTCTATACTCAACAATTGTCCGCGGATAGTCAAAATTATCGGCATCGGTTATACGATTGATATTCACGTTTTCAGACCGTATCCAGTTCGAAGTCGCATTTGCGATTCCACGAACGCCGTTGGCGTTTTTCACAACAAGATTAAGGGGTTCGGACAGTGACGATATGTTAGGGAATTCATCGCTGGAACCGAAAGGATCTGCAGGCGGTTCATCATCTATTGTCAAAAGAGTTTCCGGCTCCAGCCTGGTAGACTCTCTGGGGACTGGACTGAGCACATTCTCATTAACAGACGCCGAACCAGGCCCTGCAACTGCCATTCTTTCGTTTAGAACTACCAGCGACGCAGAGTCTCTATCGATCGCGGGCGATAGAACCCTCTGGGCATCGGCCGTTGAATCGCGACTGCTTTGAGAGGTATCGGTATTCGCCAATGTTACTGACGCGTCGGCACTCGCAGGGTCGTCGTTTTGTTCGCCGGACTCTGAATTACCAACCTGCGAATTTCTAAACGTAATTACGCTGCGAAGAAGCTCTGCCAGCATCTCCATATCGCGGGCATCCTCGATCGGCGGATTTACATCCTGTTCGGTATCGGAATCGGATTGCTGGTTGTTGCTGGCTGTCTCGGGAGAGTCATCAATAATTGCGGGATCTGGAATCTCCACGGATGCGGTAGAATCGGTATCAGCGGGCGACTCGAACCGCAATACTGGCGTCTCCTGATTGTAGGTTATAACAGAATTGACAGTTACCTCTTCGTTTGCCGCGCCATCCGAAGTCAGTATAATACTTTCGGCCTCCTCTTCTCCAAGCAGCGCGGCAAGATTAACCGAAGTGTCAGGCAATGCGGCCGGGTCTGCGTTATTGGTTGACGAAACGGGTAATGTAGCCTCGTTTTCCCCGTCGATACCCAGCCGGGACCGAGCGATGGACAGATTATTCGCCGCGACTTGGTTTCCTCCATCTTTCTGTAACGCCAGTTCCAGTACAGCAACTGCATCACTATGCCTGCCTTGCCGAGTATACGAATACCCGAGATTACTCAAAGTCTGCGAAGATTCCGGAGCTAGATCGAGAGCACGAAAATAATAACGCTGTGCGATATCGTAACGACCCAGCTGATCGTAGCAAGCCCCCAATCCATTGAGAGCGGATATTGATGTGGGTCTTTGACTGAGTTCCTTTTCCAGAAGTTCGATAGCGTTGCCATAATTGCCACGCCCAAATTCTTCCCGCGCTAACGCGAGATTAGAACTTGCGCTCTCATTGGACAGGCTCGACGTCGACTCCTGAACGGATCGATCATTGACCGATACACTGCCGCATGATGTAACGACCATAGAAATACAGACCGCTAGCCATGGAATTTTCAATCGCCGGGCAATACCAACCAGTTCCATCATCATTTTTGAGTCACTCTTTACCCTAGAAAACCTCGGTGAAAAGGGTCATTAGCTCCATTAACGCGGGCCCAAGTACGACAATAAATACGGCGGGCAAGATAAAAACAGCAACTGGAAGAACCAGTTTAACCGGCAACTTGGCCGCCTTCTCTCGCACCAACGTAATTCTTTCTCGGCGCATTTCTTCTGCGAAAGTTTTAAGCGCAGAAGATATGCTGGATCCAAATTGTTCTGCCTGCAGGATTACCGTAACAAAGCTGTTTGCTTGGGGGATATCGACTCTGTCGGCGAAACTCTTGAGAGCGTCTCGACGAGCCCCACCCGCCCTGATTTCATAAGAAACCACAGTCAGCTCAGATGCCAAATTCGGATACACCTTTCTTAATTCCCCATTGACTCTCTGAATCGCAGCATCCAGCCCCAGCCCCGCTTCAATACAGACAACTAATATATCCAGCGCATCAGGAAAACCGTCCTGAAATTCCACACGTCTTGTGTTCGCTCTGAAGCGCAAAAAAAAGTCCGGGAGATAGAAGGATATGGCGAGAACCCAAATTAGCGCGACGATACCAGGGAAAGAACCAAGCAGATAAAAGTTTCCCGTGAATGTAAAACCCAGAAATGCAAGGACCAGGCCAGCTACCGCGGCCACTAACTTGATCCCCAAAAATAAATAGAGGGTAGAATGACCGCGATAACCGGCCAAGACGAGACGCTTCCTTATCTCTGATTTTCGCCACTCTTCTGCAGGGATTATTATCTCACCTACCGGCTTCAACCAGTGAACCCTGAAATTTTGCTCCCATGACCCGGTTTTACCGAAGTCCGGAGCACCGAGCTTTCGGACATCTCCAAGACGTTTACGCAGACTATCCTTACGCCCCTGAACGAGCTCGTAAATGCTCAGCGCAATAAACAAGACCGTAAAAAAGGTCAGGATAATTGCGAAGTAGGGTAATAGCGTATCAACAGATGTAGCCACGATTAATAACTCATACCTTGATTGATATCATACGATTTACGATTACGTAGCCAAGCACCATAAACATTACCTGAAAAATCATCAACGAACGCCCGGTATCTGATTCAAACATTGGCTCCAGGTAGCCCGGGTTAATTAGTTGCAGCAAACCCGCAATAATGAACGGTAGCACAGCCAGCACGCGCGCACTTGTTTTCATTTCCGATGCCTGTACTCTTATTTCACCCGACGCTGCTACGCGCTTTCTCATCAGATCGGCAAGTCGGTTAAGCAACTCCGCAAGATTGCCGCCAGTTCCTTTTTGGATCGTCACTGCCGTCACAAACATGCGCAATTCAGTGCCATCGACCCGTCTGACAAGATTTTCTAGTGCTTCGGAGAACTCCAATCCAAAATTCAATTCATCGTGAGTAGCCAATAACTCGTCTCCAATTGGCGCAGGAATTTCCTGGGCGGCTAATTTAATTGCAGCGGTGAAAGGAGTACCGGCTCGCAAACTTCGGGCGAAAAAATCAAGCGTATCGGGCAATTGCTCCACAATTTTCTGATAACGCTTTCGTCGTCGCTGGAGAAGAATAAGGTAAGGCGTCAGGGACCCGGCAACAAAACCAACGGCCACTGTCAATACGCTGACCTCCCTGAACATGAGTGAGACAATCGCGCTTCCCGCCAGACCAGCAAGCAAACAGATTATTAAATAAAGTTCGGGAGCCAGTTTCACCCCACATTTCTTCAAAAACTTGTCGAGAGTTTTTAATACATGTGGCCGCCTGGTAATCAGGCGGCCTAATCTGGTCATTCCTTCTTGTCTGACCAGCGCTAACAACTGGATTGCGTTAGGCTCTTGTTTCTGAACAGGGGAAATCCGCCTGATCCTAGATTTAACCTTTTCCCTTCCAGATTCCTGTGCGTCTTGCCATAGCAAGAGACACGCAAAGACCAACAAGAAGCAGGACAGGAAAGCCAATATTGGTGCGGCTATCAGTACGAGATCATTCATGAACAATCCCTTACGGCTGCGGAGTTATTGAAACTACTCATACGCTTTTTCCGGGTTAAAAACTGAATTATCGAGTGCTACGCCGCTTCGTATTAAAAGTTCATTAGTTCGGGGAACTATTCCTGTGGCGGTGAACCGTCCCACAATCATCCCGTTCGTGTCGACGCCGGATTTTTCAAAATTGAAAATTTCCTGCATCTCAACGGTCTCATGCTCCATACCCGTGATTTCCTGAATACTGGTGACCACACGTCTTCCATCTGCCAGGCGCTCGGCATCGATAAGAATATGCAGCGCAGCGACCACCTGCTGCCTGATTACTAAGGCTGGGATGGGCACTCCGCTCATAGCTACCATGTGTTCGAGGCGAGTTAGCGCATCACGAGGAGAGTTCGCGTGAATTGTCGTCATCGATCCATCATGACCCGTATTCATCGCCTGAAGCATGTCTAACGCTTCTCCGCCTCTTACCTCACCCACGATGATTCGGTCAGGTCTCATACGCAATGCATTTTTTAGCAGATCTCCCTGATAAATTTCGCCCTTTCCTTCAATATTAGCGGGCCGGGTTTCCAGTCGAACCACGTGTTTTCCTTGCAACTGCAACTCTGCAGAGTCCTCAATTGTTATGACCCTCTCGTCATCGGCAATAAACCTGGAGAGCGCATTGAGCAAGGTTGTCTTGCCAGAACCAGTACCCCCACTTATGAGTATGTTTGCTCGCGCTTTAACCGCTGCTTTCAAGAATTCGAACATCGGCGGTGAGAGCGCTCTGGTAGCTACGAGGTTTTCCAGTGTCAGCGGATCCGCTCTAAATTTGCGTATGGACATTATGGGACCATCCACCGCAGCTGGCGGAATAATTACGTTGACGCGAGAGCCATCTTTCAGTCGAGCATCTACCATGGGTGAAGACTCATCCACGCGTCGACCAATTGTGCTGGTTATCTTGTCAATAATGCCCATCAAATGACCGTCGTTCTGGAATTGCACATCGGTCAAAGACAAGCGACCATAGCGCTCAACGTATACTTCCCGCCACGTATTAACAAGGATGTCGGATATGGTCGGGTCCGATATCAAGGATTCAATCGGACCAAGCCCCGACACTTCATCCTGAACCTGCTTAATTACCTCTGCCCGCTCCAGACTGTTCAAGCGAACTTGCAATTCATCCATGATTTCGCGAGCAATCTGCCCAATCTGGGTATCTAGTTGGGATCGGGTAAGTTGATCAAGGAAGGCAAGATCCAGACGATTCAACAGCTCCTTATGGATTTTGGACTTGACCTCCCTCTGAACATTGCGAGAGTCAGCGGTAAACTGATTCTGATTGCCCCTATGAGTAGCTGTGTTATCCATAAAGCCTGGCCTTTATCAGACCCTCAGAAAAACCATCGACGCTTGGCTTTTTTGGATGGCGATTCTATTTTGCCTTCACCAGCGAGTCCTGCGACATGCTGGGCAATGGCCCTGATGTCTTCGACCAATCCAGCTCTGCTATCTATCTCACAAGCTGCTTTTCCTTCATTTTCAGCCTTGGTGACTATCTTGAAATCACTTCGTACCCTGTGATGCGGGATATCACCAAAGAATGATGCCATATCGGAAGATTTCAAATCTTTATCTTCGGTCCCGGCACGGTTCAGAATAATTTCCATGTTCTCCAGCCCAAGTCCCATCACAGGCAAGCGATGGACCACCATATTAAGGTTTCGCATCATTGAAATGGTGCCCTGGGTTACGAGGAATATCGGGTTAGACATAGCCAGCGCCTTCAATGTCACGTCGTTGATTAGTACCGGGAGATTGATAACTACGTGGTCATAGCTCCGCTGTAAAACGAGAATCAACCTCTCCAGCGCCTTTGGTGAAAGACCTTCCCAGGTTGTCAAATCAGCCGGGGATGCCAAGACATCGACGCCGCTCGTATGTTTTGCCATCAACGCCTCGACAAACACCTGGTCAATACGACCGTGATTCCTCAATGCCTCTACGATACCCCCATCAGATTTGATGTCTAAATCGTAGGCAACGGTTCCAAATTGGATGTCAAGATCAACAAGCGCCACCTTTTTTTCCAACTCGAACTGCAACGAATGAGCCAGATTCGCGGCCACGAAAGGTCCTCCAGCCCCCGATCTTGTGTTAAGAAAACACACCACGGAACCTTTTCGCGGTTGCAGACTAGTTTTCCGGTTGCGTGCCAAACTGTTGTTGATGCAATGATCCAGATCTTCTTCGCTCAATGGAAGCGGCAGCACGTCCCGTACACCGCTCCTCAGCAGATCAGGCATAATTTGCATATTTTTTCGCGGAAATGTCGCAACAAGATCGGTTTCTTCTCCGAATTTCTCCACGAACGAGCGAATGTCATCCATCTGTTCGGAAAGTTCTTCTCCATCCACCTCTACAATGACGACATCAACTGCCTCGCTTCTGAAGCCCTTTTCCACAAGTTCGCGCAGCGGCCTTGATGCGATGGAATGCGAGACACGATAAGCTACTGTGGCTTTCGCTGAAAGCGCTTTTTCCAGTGCATTCACCGTTTTTTGGCCGGTAGCTATCGCTATTAGATTGAGTTTCCCTGGCAACTCTCCTTCGGGACCAGATTGTTCGTTCAACGTACTCATTATTAATTTAACCTTCTGTGTATAAATCCTCGCCAAGGCGAGTGTTTTCAAATGCGGGAAATTCTATACCATTCCCTACCCCTATAAAGGATCCGAGAAGAAAAGGACGCGTATAATTTTGCAATCCAACTGACACCAGCGGGATAGGCCGGGGTCGATCCGCGTAGCCCGAGCCCGAACATGCATAAGTGACACGAATCTGACTAGGCTGCACAGTCGGAAGAAATATCTGCGCTCTCTCCAACATACGACCACCGGTAGGCATCACACCTTGTCCTTGAGCCGAGGTATCAACTTCGCCGAGATTTACAACCACGGACCCACCGGGGACCGGACAAGTCAGCCCGGAGGAACCGCTGCCCCCGCAGTCACCATTCCAGATATCGCAGACAGGATCTGAGGTTATGGCAATCCGAGAAAGTTGCCGCGTCATTTCATTAGCTCTTGCCAGATCGAAAACCAGTAACAATATCTCAATCACTCCGAGGGTTAGCAGCAAAAATAGCGAGATGCTCACAGCAAACTCTACCAGAACTGCCCCAGACTGGGGGTTTCCGTGCATTTTTCGATCAGCTGCCAAAATAGCGCTCCTCGACTTTAGCCCCAATATTAGGTGGCGTAAGTTGAACAAATGGCACCAATGAGGCCCCAAAAAGAGCTGCAAAAGGAATTTCACTGCGAACAGTTACTACGCAAACCCCAACAGAACCCGAGCTGGGTAGTGCGGAAGTCGAGAGCCCACTGGAAAACACTACAGCACCGTTCTGATCGAGACCGGGCATTATCACGTCTCCCTGTCCGCTAGGGCCGTACTGAATGATAGCCGCCCCTCTAGCGGTCGCCTGAGCCCACGCAGATCCTTCCGAACAATCGGCAGTGTTAACCGCATTATCGAACCTCGCCACAACTCGGGCGCCGCCAATCAGGGCCTTGTTTAATGTGTTTATCTGCAGAATCGCCCTACCAAGCTCCGCCGTTCCAACAAGCAATGTAATCAAGAAAGGTGTCAGCACCACCAACTCAACAAGCGCTGCGCCTGTTTGAAAAGGCTTCATCAGTCTCTCGCCTCACTACTCGTATAGCTGTACGTTAAGCCTAACCTCGCGATCTGTTGGATCATTCCAGCGAATATACTCCCCCCAGATTTCTGTCTTCGAGCTCTCGGTAAGAAAAATTGAAGCAAAGCCGTCATTGCCGAACATTTGGATTGAACGCGATCTATTGCTTATATTCTGAGCCAAACACTCGATCACAGCGACACTCAGTACACGCCTATCCTCCGCGCCCGTTTCATTGTCTGGAATGCTGTCTGACGGACTGTCGCAGACCCAGTCAGGAAATGTGTCACCGGTAGAAATATTTGTACAAACTGTATTTCCGCCGCCGCCATTTCCGCCGCCGCCATTTCCGCCGCCGCCATTTCCGCCGCCGCCATTTCCGCCG
>JAYPVG010000001.1:188786-198408 GCA_038134485.1 Pseudomonadales bacterium | reverse complement strand
ATTTCCGCCGCCGCCATTTCCGCCGCCGCCATTTCCGCCGCCGCCATTTCCGCCGCCGCCACTATCGTAAGCGATATCAGGATTACGCACAGGTAATTTAGACTGACTATTTTCCCACTCATACATTTCGAATCGGGTCATCTCGTTGTACCCTGGCGGCAAACTTCCGCCCCAGGATTGCCATTCATGAAACGCTGTCCAGTAGGTGGTCCGATCCCAATTCCCATGACCAACGCGGCCGGGAGGGTCCGGATCGAAGGTCAGATCCTCTGGATAATCCATGATGTTGATATCCGGGGGATAGGCCGAACTTTCGTATTGAGGGTTGTTTAAAGGTAAATAAATGTCGAAACGGGTGTTTGCCGCTCGTCCCATGGGGTTCAGAGCGTCACCTGTCATTGGACTTATTATGGGCTCTGTACATCCGGTGTCTTCTGGCGCTCCAAGAAACGGCGCGTTTGCATTTACACCAGTCCCCCCCAACTGCAGGAAACCTACCTGCCCGGGATTCCAGGCAGTGCTAGCGTTACTGTCGACAAGTTTTAATTGATCTCCTGGATCCATTGCTTCGTCAAATGTCAGTCCATCGTCTTCAAATGGGTTACACATCATTAATGGGGCGTAGTAACAGTACTGGTAGCTGCGCCCAGCCATTGCTCTGGCCTGCAAGGCAACCTCCTGGTTGGGGCTCAAACCGAACACTTGCAGCACTGGCAGAAATATCAGACGTGTCGAATAGGCAATTGAAGACTGACTTTGATCCATTATCACTCGAACATAGTGCGTGTCCTCGTCCCCTGTAGCGAGCCATCTGGTTACGCCATTTTCAACAACGGTCGATCCTCCACAATAATTGGCAAGGGCTGTCGAATCATCCGGATCGTTCGCGGAACTTATTGCGCAAAAAAATTGAAACGAAATATTGTTTCCCAATAGTTCTGATTCGCTGGCTAATCGGGATTGATAGTCCAGAGCAGCACGAGCAGCTGCAATGGCCCGTATCTGCGCTCCTGAGCCTCCCGATAATTCACCGGCGGCGGCCAGGGCGGCGGAATCGGCCGCATTTTGCATCTGAGAGCGTAAAAGAAACAGGCGCCCCAGATCTATTGCAAGGGCACCAGTTCCTATTAATACGACGATTATCAGTGAGGAAACTGCGAGGTAGATGCCCCGTTGAGAAATTGGGGGTTTATACATGGAATCTCCCCCACTCTTAATTTCCAGTGCTTCCGACGTCTTGAATCAAGGTACTGGATTGCGCCTGATTGTCGCGGGAAAAGAGCCTCTGGACGGTCTGCTCAGCCTGCAGCCCGCTAGTCGATGCTGACAAATCCTGCCCGGTAGCCATCGGATTCATGGTTTGCACAGCAATATTTGATCTAACTGCATCGCCAAAATTCTTGTTGATATTCAAGGCTTCGCGGGATTCACACCCGGCAACCGTAGTCAGCATCAATATTCCCAGAAAGCAAAAATGACTGCGCATGATTTTACTCCTATTAAAACTGATGGCCTTGCGCCCCATCCAGCCCGGGTTCGTCTCCGTTTTGGCCGCCGGAATCGTCAGAAGGCGTTGGCTCAGCCTCAATCCTTCCATAAATCACCTGATCAAACGCACTTGGCGGTCTAAAGTTATCTGTAGGCAAAGAGATAGAATTGGCATCAACTGAGGATACTAGACGGGGCGTAACTACTATGACCAACTCCGTTTCGTCTCTCGTGAACTGAGTGCTTCTGAAGAGTGCTCCTATGATAGGTAGCGACCCAAGGCCAGGAAATTCGTTGACCAGCGAGCCAATGTTATTTTCCAGCAGACCGGCGATTGCAAAGCTGTTCCCGTCTCCGAGTTCGATAGAAGTTGATACCCTTCGGGTGCGAAGACCGGGCACAGTGGTACCCTGAACTGATGTTCCCGACGCCAGGTCCAGATCGGACACTTCGGTCGTTAGCTGCAGATTGATGCGATTGGAAGATAACACCGAAGGGATAAATTCAAGCCCGACACCGAACTGTCGGTACTGAACCGTAAGTCCTCCACCGAATCCCCCGCCACCTCCACCCTGGGCAACGGGTACAGGGAACTCCCCACCCACCAGGAAACTGGCCTGCTGTCCTGACATGGCGACAATATTGGGTTCTGCCAAAACCTGAGCGGCGCCCTCCTGAACCAATGCTGACAAGGCGAGATTGAGATTTTGAGTAAGACTGGAGTTGTTGAGGACTACGCCTCCAAAATCGCTGGACAAGGGATTCCCTGCAATCAGTCCGGCCTGACCCGGAATCAGGGTGCTCTGTGCCTGCGAAAGCCCGGCTGAGTTACCGAGAAACTGCGCAGACCGCCCGGTAATTATCTCAAAGCCGGTTTCAACTCCAGATCCACCCAAGATATCAGTCTGGTAACCGAGATCACGCAATCTGGTTCTGTTGACCTCAGCAATACGCGCCTCGAGCATTACCTGCTGGCCACCGCCTACTTCGAGAAAATTAACGATGGAATCCTCGTCTGCGAACATGGAAAGAAGCTGCAGAAGAGCGGTCTGATCAAGTGCGTTTGAAATCTGGCCGCTGACAACGATCCGCCCGTTTGCAGAAGCTAAAGAAACGTTACTCTCACGAGGCAATAAGCCATCGATACTGCGCTGGATTGCTTCCAGGTCGTAGTTCACCTCTAAATCTAATGCAGCGACGATTCTATCTGAATTATCCTTGAACATAAGATTTGTAATGCCGGGTGCTTGTCCAACCACCACGAACTGGTTTGGGCTTAGCAGCGTGACATCAGCCACACTGGGATTTCCAATAACGATCTGCGTGAGAGCTTGCTCTGATTCTATGATTTGCGACTTGCCGACTGGAATCGAGATGGATTGCATCTCCTGGCTGCCGTTCAATCCGACCGTGAAAGAAGATTGCGCTTGCGCGGTGCCATTAAAACATGCCGCCAACGCAACAACCATGCAACACGAATGACATAAAACCTTAGATATGAGACGCATCAATTTCAGCCTCGTCTCTTAAGATTCAAAGGCAAGAGTATAATTCCTTTTTCTGGCACTAGGCTAACGAATTTCTTCAAAGTTCCTAGCCTCCAAATCACGGCCCCGCAATACTTGTACCGTAGCGCTAATACGGCGTGTGGGTGCGGGCGGACGAGTTTGCGTCAAATCGACGATCGCGTCATTCGCGGCGAAAACACGGATAGTTGTAAGAATTGACGACCTGGCTTCCTCACTTGAAATTTCCCCACTGATTATCACCCGACCGTTTGCTGTGGTGATCTCCAAACCTTGTTCGGTGGGAAAGATCTCCTGGATCGTAGACCTAATGCTCTCCACATCGTATTCCCAAAGGTCATTTAGGGTTATATTGGAGGATAAATCTGGGGTGGCATCAACCTCGTTACGAAGCATCAATGTGAGATCCCCTATCCGCTGGGCAAGAGTGAGTATCTTAGCCTCGCTCGGATCAGCCAGCAAAGTCACTGCATTGACAACAACCGCATCACTTTCATCTGGTTGCGAACTCAACTGGTCGACCCCCAGCACAGTCATATCTTGCAGTATTGAGAATGTCAGCGGCTGTCCGCTAGGTACTGATGTAGTCAGCAGTATGTCAACCCGGTCTCCCGGCAATACAAATCCTCCGACACCTCTAATTTCATTCACAGGAATTGTAATGGCGCGTTCTCCATCCGGAATACGAGAGGTAAGTACCCGCCTTGCCATCCCGGTCGACAGTTTGCTCGGAAGTAAAACCTCGCGAGCCGCTATATCAGATACCGCAAATGGATTATTAGCGAGCGCGCCAGCTATAGTCGAATAAGCCCCGTCAGGCACGGCGTCAACAGGCAAGTCAACCACACTGACGCTTAAATTGGTCAATTCCGCACCCGCGACTAAATCAACTGCAGCGACTGCAACCGGCCTCGTGTCTGAAGGCGGCAATTCAGTCGTAATGGGCGCTGACGGGTTGTTCAAGAGAGAACGGACCAGCCACGCGGCTGCAAGCCCGAATATCGCAGCAAGCAGGAATAATGGATAGGCTCTGGATCCCATTATGTACCTTTTCCCTCTGTTGATTGACCTTAAACGCTGTAGTGGCTGCGGCCAGAGCTCTTATTCTCTCGCTGCGATAGCCGTATCTCCTCCGCGGACTGCTCAGGGATACAGCTACCCTGAGCGAGCCATCACGAGCAGGAAAAGGACCTTTGTTAGAGGTAGAAACTGCGCATTAAACGCCGCTAACTGTGGATAGCGACGCCACAATTTGACTGAAAACACCCTGTATTTGGGCACCGAGTAAGACAACCACAGCTATAACTGCCAGAGCAATTAGTGCCACAAGTATGACGTACTCCACCAATGTTGCGCCTTTTTCTCGCTTCGACTTCAGTAAAGAAAGTAATTTCATATCAATTCCCCTTCAGTATTAACAAAATTGAATCTAGTTCTGACTTAGCCACTGTTTTCACGCAACTCCGCCTCAGCAAAGCCCTAGCATAAACTTGCGACGTTTTTATGGTAGTTTTTTTAGATATTAAAGACAATATCTTAGCACGATTAGTTTCAACTAATTATTACGAGCACTTACGCTATCGCACAGCTAAATCCTCATCAACAACTTGTCACGAGGGTTTTCTTCGAAATGGCAGGAACGCGAGTCCACGCCTGTCTGGATGCTCTAGCGATAAAGGTGCTCCCTCGCGGCAGCGTGCACCTGCAGTGAGTAAAAAATATCGTCATTCTGAATCATACCGATAAAAACGATGTTTTCGACCGGATCGATCCAGAACCATGAGCCTGCAATACCCCACCACCAGTGGGTACCCCTGGGCGCGCCGTTAAACAGTTCTGGTTGATCGACAATGGCGAAATCGACACCAAATACGTTTCCGGGGTACAGCTGACCGATATTTGGCACAGCCTCGGGCAGGTGGTTGGTCCGCATGATCCGCACCGCTTCCTCCGAAAGAATCCGCTTGCCGTTGAGTTCACCGCCGTTCAGATGCATCTGGGCAAATTTCATGTAATCTGCCGCGGTAGAGGTCAACCCACCGCCCCCGGATAGAAACTTGGGCGGACTCAGAAACGCGCCGCTGTCGGTACGGCGCAGGCCATTGTCTCCCGGTGCGTATTGACGCGCCAGTCTATCGGCTTTTTCCGCTGGCACATAAAATCCGGTGTCCTCCATACCCAGCGGGTCGAAAATACGTTCTTCGAGGAACTCATCAAAGGACTGGCCCGACAGGATTTCCACCAGGTAGCCCTGCACATCTACAGAAATACTGTAAACCCACTGGCTGCCCGGTTGATACCCCAGGGGAATGTCCCCCAGTGCGGGCATTGATTCCGCCAGGGTAGCACCCGGCAGGTTCATGATGCCCGCCCTGGCGTAAGCTTCAGCAATGGGGCCTCGGGAAAGTGGTGGAGTATACAGCAGGCCCCCTGTGTGACTCATTAACTCGCGGATGGTCATGGGGTGATTCGCGGGCTCGGTAATGAAACTCCCGTCATCGTTCTGCGACACGAACACTTCGACGCCAGTCATTTCGGGCATGTATTTCTCCACCGGGTCATCCAACTGAAACAGCCCCTCATCGTGGAGAATCATCAAGGCCGTGCCGGTCACCGGTTTGGTCATGGAAAAGATACGGAAAATTGTATCGTTGCTCATGGGCACCCGGTCTTCGACGTTCTGATACCCAAACGAACGATGCATTTTGACTTCGCCGTTCTGGGCAACCATGGCAACCACCCCGGATAGTTTGCCCTCGTCGACTCGGGCCTGCAGGTCAGTGGCGATGGCATCGAGTCGGGCCTGATCAATCTCGGCGCTGCCAGTTACCGAAACCAGAGATAAAAAACCGACCAGAAATGTGGCCGTCAATCGAACCAGTGTCTTTTTAATCCGCATAAAATACGCCCATAAAAAATTGTGATTGGATTATGGAAAAGCGTATTAGAACACCATTGATCGGTTGCCTCCAGCATCTAACTAACCTGGCAGCAGATTTGTTGATCCTCCGAAGAGTCAAGCCAAGTGGACCGGTGGGCCACCCTACCGCGATCGGGGTATACTTGCCGCGCAGCAACGAGCGGCACTTCAACGAGCAGTTCTAAAGGGGATCCATAAGTTATGAGCAGTACCCACACACAAAACGTGGAGGTTTTATTCACTCCTTTCCCATTCGGACGGCAAACTTTACCAAATCGCCTTGTCATGGCACCGATGACCCGCAGCAAATCAGCAGGTAACGTTCCCGGTGCGGACGTTGCCGCCTACTATCGCAGGCGAGCCGAGGGAGGCGTGGGGCTAATCGTTACGGAGGGTACCCACCCTGATTTCGTCGGTGCACACGGCTATCCCGATGTACCCAACTTCCACGGCGAGCATGCACTGGCTGGTTGGAGACACGTTGTCGACCAGGTCCATGAAGCCGGCGGCTACATCATTCCACAAATCTGGCACGTCGGCAGTATCCGAAAAAAAGGCATGGGACCGGACCCCGATGAAGCAATCGTCGGACCCTCTGCTGTCATGCACCCCTTCCACCTTTCTCAGGGTGAACCGCCCGAGGGTGCCGAGGTGCCAAAAGCCCTGAGTCAGGAAGAAATCAGCCGCTGCGTGGCGGCCTACGGAATGGCTGCCAGAGACGCACACGAGACGGGTTTTGACGGGATCGAGATTCACGGCGCCCACAGTTACCTGATCGATCAGTTTTTTTGGGCCGCCACTAATCAGCGCACCGACAAGTACGGCGGCAACCTGGCGCAGCGCACGCGTTTTGCCACCGAAATCATCGCCGCAATGCGCGCCGAGGTGCCCGAGAATTTCCCGATCGTGTTCCGTTTCTCACAGTGGAAAAGCGGCGACTACTACCACAAGATGGCGGGCACTCCTGAAGAACTGGAATCTTTTTTAAAACCGCTGAGCGAGGCCGGAGTCGATATTTTCCACTGCAGCACCCGACACTTCGACGAGCCCGAGTTCGAAGAATCCAATCTTAATCTGGCGGGTTGGACTAGAAAATTGAGCAACAAGCCAGCCATCACAGTGGGCAGCGTCGGCCTCGATAATGATTTTTTGCGCAGCTTTGGAGGTCAGGAAGCCGGCAAGGCAGACATCGGCGCATTAATTACCCGTATGGAAAATAGCGAATTCGACCTGGTAGCGGTGGGCAGAGCTCTGCTCTCTGATCCTGCCTGGGCAAACAAGGTCAGGGCCGGTCAGGAACAGGAAATCATTGAGTTTAACAGGGAGTCCATGCAGGAACTGCTGTGATGAGGATTCTATTGCCTGCTGTTGTCGTTGTCGCTGTTGCCACCCTGTCATTACAGGGCTGTGACAGGACGGCACCGGCCATACAAACTCTGCCTGATGACTTTGTGTCATTGGCGAAATTAACGGCTGCTGTGCAATTGGATATTCGCTATGCCTCTGAAAACAACTTCATCGGACGCCCAATAGCAGGATACCTGGCCCCTGATTGCGTACTGACCAGGTCCGCAGCGGCCGCACTGATGGTGGCTCAGGGTCTCGCAGAAGCGCGAGGCCATGCCCTGAAGGTCTATGACTGCTACCGACCCCAGCAGGCAGTAAATGATTTTGTAGATTGGGCAGCAGTCCCGGATGACGTTTCACAACAACCCCGCTTCTATCCGTCAGTACCCAAGAACGAACTCTTCGCCCGCGGCTACATCGCTGAACGCTCGGGCCATAGCAGGGGCAGTACGGTCGACCTGACCCTGATACCTCTGGGCAGTGGGCAACCTTCTACAATTTCCCAGTCGGATAGTTACGACTGCCGGCAAGCGAAATCCTTGCGTTATCCGGATAACAGCCTGGAGATGGCCACTGGTTACGACTGCTTCGACGAACTCTCCCACACTGACAATGATCGAATAAGCATCGAATCGAGACAGAACCGACAGCTGCTAAAGTCGATCATGGAAGCGGCCGGCTTCACGAACTATCCTCTGGAGTGGTGGCACTATACTCTGAACAATGAACCCTATACTGATCGCTATTTCGATTTTCCCATACAGTAAAGCTCAAATCAGTTAGCGAGGCGGCAAGCAATGAATCCCGATTTGATCTTTATTCCCATATTGATTCAGGTCCTGTTGACGTTTTTCGTTTTCATCCGGCTAGGCCAGGTCAAGGAACGGGCAGTCAAAAGTGGCGATGTGGACCAGAACAGAAGGGCGCTGCACGACGACGCCTGGCCCGATTATGTGTTGAAGGTAAACAACAACATCCGAAACCAGTTCGAAACTCCGGTACTTTTCTACGTACTGGTGATCAGTTTGTGGCAGCTTGGAGCCGCAACTGCAATCGCACAGCTTGCAGCGCTGGCCTACGCACTGCTGAGGGTTGCGCACGCCTCGGTTCACCTTGGCAATAATGTGGTGCAGATGCGCAAGCGGCTTTTTCAGGCCAGTATTGTCGCTCTGATGGTGCTTTGCGGCCTCGCCCTGCTGGCTATTCTGGGTATCCCTGTCTAGGAATTTGGGACAGTCAAGTCAGCCTGCATAGACGCCGGCTTCGTATCTACAGCGAAGCCAGCCAGGCGTCATCAGACTCTTCGGTTATATCGGCGAATAGTGGCGAAGACAGGTAACGTTCGCCAGTATCGGGCAACATGACTACGAAGGTGCTTCCAGCCGGGGCATTTTCTGCCACCTTCAGCGCGGCGGCCATGGTGCCACCGGCAGAAATGCCGCAGAAAATGCCTTCCTCTGCCGCCAGCCGTCTGGCGGTAGCAATGGACTCATCATCGGATACCAGGACCAGTTCGTCAGCCACCGACGGATCCAGCACCTTGGGCACGAAATCTGGAGTCCAGCCCTGTATCTTGTGGGGCTGCCATTCGTTGCCACTCAGCAATGCCGCACTCTCGGGTTCGGTAATAATTATCCTGGTTTCCGGCCTTGCCAGTTTGATCATCTGGCTGGCACCGGTCATGGTGCCGCCGGTACCCCAGCCGGAGACAAAGTAGTCCAATTCCCGACCAGCAAAATCCCGGAGAATCTCGGGCCCGGTGGTATTGCGGTGATAAGCCGGGTTGGCCGGGTTCTCAAATTGCCGGGCCAGGAACCAGCCATGCTGCCCGGCCAGTTCTTCTGCTCGTAGCACCATCCCGCTGCCTCGCTCTGCCGCCGGGGTCAGGATCACCTTTGCGCCCAGTGCCTTCATGATTTTGCGACGCTCAATTGAAAAGGTTTCGACCATGGTTGCCACGAACGGATAACCTTTCGCGGCACAAACCATGGCAAGGGCGATGCCGGTATTGCCAGAGGTCGCTTCCACTACCGTCTGACCCGGTTTCAGATCACCACGCTTCTCGGCATCATCTATTATTGCAATTGCCAGCCGGTCCTTTACCGACGACAGCGGATTGAACGCCTCAAGCTTGGCATAAATGTGCTGTTGAGCGGGTCCTATGCGTTGCAGTTTGACCACCGGAGTGTTGCCAATGGTCTGGAGAATACTGTCGTAGATCATGACCGTTAGTCCTTTTTCCTGTTAACCGGGCTAAACCGGCATTATCAGCAAAGCACTGACCACATTCAACTTGCAGGATCGCCTATCCCGTTAGCCTGCCGGCGTTGTAGTCAGCTAT
>JAYPVG010000001.1:157884-188776 GCA_038134485.1 Pseudomonadales bacterium | reverse complement strand
GCTATCGCCTGCAGGATTTCATCGCGAGTGTTCATCACAAATGGCCCATAATGCACGATCGGCTCCCCAATCGGCTTTCCCGTAATTAACAGCAGACGGCTGTTAGCCTCAGCAGTAAGCTGTACAGTGCCAATTCTGGATAACCTGACCATCTGTCTTGCCATCACTCGCGTCTGCCGACCCAGAGTAACGCCGCCCTCGTAGACATAAATCAGGGCCGTATGGCCATCCGGAACATCACCAATTAATTCCTGTGGATCGTCACCAATCTGTATGTCGAGATAGCCCGGCTCACTACTGCGTCCGGCAACAGCACCGTTCAGAACTTGATTATTAATTCCGAGACTGCCGGCGATGGCCTTGATCTGCATGCCAGGCAACGAGTAAAGCGGGATATTCTCAGCAGCGATATCATCATAGGCAGCAGGTGTCATTTTTTCCGCGGCAGGAAGATTGACCCATAACTGAAACCCGCGCATTCGACCCTGTTCCTGCTTTGGCATTTCCGAATGAATCACACCGGCTCCCGCTTTCATCCATTGCACATCCCCTGGCTGGAGCAGTCCGACGTTGCCCATGTGATCACGGTGCTCCATCTTGCCTTCCAGCATGTAGGTCACCGTCTCGAAGCCTCTGTGCGGATGCGATGGAAAACCACCAATATAGTCACTGACTTCGAATGAACCGAATTCATCCAGCATCAAAAAAGGATCAAAGCGGGCAAGATTGTCCCCGCCGAAAACCCGCAGCAGGCGGACACCGTCGCCATCGGAAGCGGATTTAGCGTGAATAATTTCTTCAACAATACGAGCTGGCTTGTTTTTCGCTGCCATATTATCTCCGTCTATACCGACAGGGCGTGGCCCATTCGCTGTCTCTGTGCGAGGACCCCTGATGTCGGATTCGTACCATTTTTACCAGACCGGTTTCTCAATCGAGGTCAAATCTGACGCGTGGCATTCTACCGCGTGCTAAAACTTAATATCAGGTCTGACTCTGGCGAATTCTGTTCAGCCAAGGTTCAGCAAGTATCAGTAAACTGCAATAAGGACAAATGGATTTTACCAGCAGATTAAGAAGAACCCCCGGGGGAAAAGCATGAAATACCTCGTTCTTGGCACAGTCATCGCGGGAATCTTGTTCCTTGCACCAGCTGCAAGTGCGGACGGTCGCTTCGGTCGCGGTTACGATCGATATTACAACTACGGGTTTTATGGTGGACACTACCGGTTCAGAGGCCACGGCTACAACCGATACCGTTCTCCAGCCCGTTATCGAAGCTATTATCAACCTGGCGGGTCCTACTGGAACCTGTCCTTTGGCAATCATTACGGGCATCGGAGACTGGATGGCGCGGCGTTGCTGGGTGGTTTCGTGCTTGGATCGATTCTTGGGCGAAGTACAGCAGCGCCTCGCTATGAAAGCTACACCTCTCCGCAGACCTCCCGGGTGAAAGTTATACAGAGTTCTCCCGTGGTAACCAGAACCAGTGGTTTACAGAGTCGCCTGTTACGCGACCTGTCGGAGCGTTGTTATGAGATCGGTATGAACAGCACTGGAAACGAGATGCGGATAGAGTTGGATCCATCGGTCTGTAGCTTTTAGGGTCTGCAGTAGTGACTCAATGGAAATGCTTCAGTTTCAGTGAAGTCACACTCCTGTTCGACATTTTATTTACCACTCCCGATGGATGATTGACGCTGCCGAAAATGCCCGTAACATAGAGAACGCCGTTCTCCACTGAATCGGATGACAAGTAGGAAATGTCCACACAAGGGCGATTAATTCGAGTTGTTTTCCTGACGGTGATGTTGAGTGCCTGTACCAGCTCGCCAACATCACGGCGCCAGATGGTGCTTTTTTCAGACGACTACATGGCAACGCAAGGCGTTGCCACCTACCAGCAGCTTCAGTCCGAAGTTCCCGTTGCCAGTAATGCCCGACAAAATAATTACGCCAGATGCATCACCGGCTACATTGTAGACGCACTGACAACAGAGCAGAGAGGCAGCAATAACTGGGAAGTGACTGTATTCGAAGATGAACAGGCGAATGCCTTTGCCTTGCCGGGCGGCAAAATGGGCGTGTTCACGGGCTTGTTTGAGGTCGCGACCAATCAACACCAGCTGGCAGCGGTAATGGCGCACGAAGTAGGCCATGTGCTCGCTCGTCATAGCAATGAGCGGGCCAGCCAGACTGCGCTTCGCAATATCGGGATTGCAGCCGCTCAACAGGCTGGAGTATCCGATAATACTCTGAGGCTTATCGATTTTGGTACCAGCCTGGGTTTTTTTCTGCCTTTTAATCGCACTCAGGAAAGCGAGTCTGACGAAATAGGTATTATGCTAATGGCCAGAGCCGGGTTCGATCCGCAGGAGAGCATCAACCTCTGGAATAATATGGCAGCGGCCGGCGGCTCCCGTCCTCCCGAGTTTATATCCACTCACCCCTCCCCGAGTACCCGAATTGCGGACTTGAACCGCCTGCTCCCCGAGGCTGAAATCTTGTGGCTTGCGGCCAGAAACCAGGGCAGGCTGCCGGACTGCACAGCCCCTGACTGATCGGCGATATATACCGTCATCCAGGCTATTCCTCAAAACAAACTTTGCCTTGTATTTAACTATATATAGTGGTACGGTTACGATCACTGCACCAGATAAGGGTTTTGAGTACCAAAATACGCCGCTGTAATCAGTGCTGTATTCGGCGCCCAGAATCTCCCATGCTGGTCAGTGTGCTCCTTGAACAATCTTGCCCTCCGGGAATCCAGCTCACTCGCGGAGGGCAAGATTCTCTTTTCCGCTACCCTGATTCCGTCAAAAAACCAATCTTTTTCCCCATCTGCATGCATTCTTCTATAAACTGATTCGAGAGAGACTCTTCATCAGGTGGACCATTAAAAGATATGGCGGAATCGAGCAACCAATCTCCGGGCCTTGAGCCAACCGGCAAGAACTCGGAGTTGGGGATCTGTCTCAACTGCAGCGCAGTCTTGCGCGGTGACTATTGTGCCGATTGCGGCCAGCAGAACACCACGGTAATCCGATTTTTCCCCACAATTCTGCTGGAAGCATTCGAAGGGCTGTTTGCCTTCAACTCAAAAACTTATCGTAGCCTGGGCTTTCTGCTTACGAGGCCTGCGTTTCTCACAAAGGAGTTCCTGGCCGGGCGGAGGGTTCGTTACCTCGCGCCAATGCGACTGTTTATAGTTTTCCTGCTCGCTTTTCTGTTCACAATTTCCGTGCAAATTTTCCTCAATACACTCGTTATTGACATGGGTCAGGAAAGCGGACAGCTGGAAGCACCCGACCGCGAGCAACTGGAAACGGAATTCACCGCCGCAATTGATGAATTAGCGAATGAGCTGGGTGTCGATAACGAAGAGCGAACCGATACGCTTACGCCAGACACAAATCTGAGCGAATTCCAGGCTGGCGTGTCCAGAGTATTGGCGAATGTCCAGGTACCTTTCCTTTCCGAACAAAATAACCGGCGGTTCGTGACTCTCCTGCAGGAACGCGCTTCTGACAATATCGAGGCGATTAGCGAAGATCCCGGCGATTTTTTCAATGGCCTGCTGGAAAACATTCCCGCATTGCTGTTGCTTATGATGCCGGTGCTCGCACTATTGCAGAAACTTTTTTACCTGGGTTCAGGAAAATACTATGTGGAACACCTGATACTTACGATTCACAATCACAGTTTTTTATTGATGTGCTTCATTTTGGCGTTTTTACTGGACCTCATCATCCGGACAGAATTCGGAGTGCTGCCCGCCATCGCCGGATTTCTGAGATCGTTGCTTAATTTGTGGGCGGTGGCGTACCTGTACCTTAGTCTTCGGCTGTTCTTTGGGCAGGGCTATTTTGTCACGGCGGTGAAATTCTTTACCATCAGTATCAGCTACGGGGCATTATTGATTACTGGTGCCCTTGTATTCATGCTCATAGGATTCTTTATCTACTGAGTCATAATGAAGTGAACTTGCTCTCAACCAGCGCGCCTCAGAATTCAAGCTCAAAATCAAACTCGTCGATCGGTTCTTCAGAATCCCCCCGAGCACCATCAGTACATAGAGCGATACTAGGCAGGAATACAACATAGTTCATCATCAGACTGCTCCTGATATCACTGCGTTCCAGATAGCTAGTTTCATCTGATAGGTAGAACAGTCGGGACGTGTGATGGATTATGTCGTCGTTCATTGGCTGTGCGCATCGATGCATGGATAGCCCCTGGGGCAGGCTGTCTTTCGATCCATCCCGGTAAAGAAATACCTCGTTAGTGTCGGTGAAATAAACCAACTCCACTCGCCCATCCTGATCAAGGTCCTGAGCACACATATCGTAAATGAGAAAATTATCGCAGTATAAATCCGAAACCGGCATATTCCTGTTCAGGCTGGATGAGCAGCCTGCCAGAAGGAGGAGGAATGGAATGACAGCGAACTTGAATTGGATCATTACCCACTACACCGGGTTATCGATTCTAAGAATTCGTCGTGCGGACACAATTATGCAATCGCAGTTGTGGCAATACTCTGACCCAAATCAGGCTCTGGCCAAATGATTTATGCTCAACCGATGGATGGCCCGGCTGGCAATACCCTAACTCCACCCTACAAAGACTTGAGAAATGCCAGCAAATTTTCCTGCTCGGAGGCTCCAAGCTCGCTGAATATTTCAGGCATCAGCGACTCTTCTGCATCACGAACTGCTTTCACCCTCTCCTTAAAAAAGGTCACCCAGCGGGAACCATCAGCTATTTGTATCTGTATCGCCAAATCCGATTCATTCCTGTAGCGCCCGCGAACGATTGAACCGTCCTGCTGCTCTACGACCTTGGCCTCGTAGCCCGCTACAATGGAAGCTGACGGGTTGTTCAGAGCCTGAAGCAGACCGCTTTCACCCAGTCGTGACGCAACCCCGTCGAGCGCAGGTCCAACATTGCCACCCTGATCCCGATAGCTGTGACAGCTGGCACATCCCGCAGTGCTATTGAACAACTGTTCGCCCGCCAGTACCGCCGGATCATCGCTTAATGCGGCGTTCTCATCAACCGAGCTCAATCCGCTACCGCCCTGCAAAATCCGCACGTAACTGGCAACATCGAGAATTTCCTGTTCAGTGAAGGAAGAACCCCAGGCCGCCATACCCGTTCCAGCGCGTCCGCCAGTAATCACCGCTAGCAAATCCTCGTCAGACAAATTGCGGGCCGCACTGTCATTCAACGGTTTACCCATGGTCTGACCTTCACCCAGACCTCCATGACAAACCTGACAATAGGCATTATATAGTTCCTGGCCCTCGCCTACGCCTGCGAAACTCGCCGCTGAGACTAGCCAGAAAACCAGGCTTCCGAATAACAGGCAATTCTTACTCATTTCAAGCGCACCTTCGACCTGACTGCTTACAAACCAAACAGTATATAGTTGCCTGGCGATATACCGGTTGCTACACCGGCCCTGCTTGCCGGATCACGAGTGCCGGAGGCAATACCGATATATTGTTTACCGTCTATGGTAAAGCTGGTTGGCGGCGCGTAAACGCCACTGCCCGTCTGAAACTCCCAGAGCATTTCACCCGTCTCGTCATTGAAAGCGCGCAGATAGCCATCGGCACTTCCGGAAAATACCAGTCCGCCGCCAGTTGCGAGGGTACCGGACCAGTTGAATGAACCGGCCATTTCCCGCTGCCATTGGATTTCGCCGGTGCGCAGATTATAGGCAACCAACTGCTCTTTGCCCTGCGAATCAAACCTGGGAATACCGCCCAGATCCATCGTTCCAGGTCGTCCTTCGCCCTCGCGGCGGATAAACTCCGTACCCCACTCGCTGGAAGGAATATAGATCAGATGCGTATCGGGACTATAGGAAGCTGGCGGCCAGTTCTTACCACCATAGAGACCGGGGAATACCATGGTTCCGGCCGGATCATAAAGTTCTTCTTTGAGTACCGGTTTACCAGTCTCGTCCCTTTCCGCCCAGTTAACCCGCGTGTATTCCTCTGCAAATATAAAATCACCATTTTCCCGATCAAGAACGTATACGTGCCCGTTACGCGCGACCTGCACAATCAGTTTCCGCATCTCACCGTTGATCATCTCATCAATCACCATCGGCTCACTTGTCGAGTCATGGTCGAATTCGTCACGCGGTGACGTCTGGAAGTACCAGCGCAGCTGTCCGTTATCGGCATCCAGTGCAACAATCGAGTTGGTGTACAGATTATCGCCGCTGCGAACATTATTGTTGATATCCGGCCAAGGATTGCCAGTACCCCAGAAAACGAAGTCGGTATCAGGGTCATAAGTGCCTGTCACCCAGGTTGGCCCGCCGCCAGTGCGCCAGGAATCTCCTTGCCAGGTTTCATTACCAGGCTCACCTGGACCAGGGGTAGTATAGAAACGCCAGCGCCGCTCACCGGTGTTCACATCAAAGGCGTCAATGTAGCCACGGATACCGAACTCACCCCCACCGATTCCTATCAGCACCATATCTTTCACGACCAGAGGTGCACCGGTAATGGAGATTGACTCCCGATGATCCCCTACCTCGACATCCCAGAGTTGAATACCCGTAGCAGCATCGAAGGCCATAAGATGAGCATCGAGGGTTCCCCAGAACACCATGTCTTCGTACAGTGCCACACCCCGATTGTGCGGACCGCAGCAAAGATCGACATTCTCGAACTCGTGGTCATAGCGCCAGAGCTCTGCCCCGGTTAGCGGGTCTACCACGATAAGGTGACTATTGGCTGTAGTCAGGTACATGCGTCCATCGTTTACGAGGGCGGTTACTTCAAAGGCACCCCCGGTAACACCAGTCTGCTTGATCCAGACCGGCCTGAGACTGCTCACCGAATCCCGATTAATCTGGTCATCGGGCATGTAGCGCCACGCTCCGTAATTGCGACCATAGGTGATCCAGCGATCAGAATAATCCTGAGCGTTCTCCAGGATCTCGGTAGTGACGTTCTGACCTGTGGCCAGACTGGAATACGCGATAAGAGTGATAGCAACAGCTAAAGTGCCGAGCTTGTGGTATGCGAGTTTCAAGACGAATCCCCCAAATTTCAGGTTAGCAATGGATTTCTCAACGACAGGGCGGAAAGCGTCCGTGTCCTCGCCGTCCGGGAGCCTAATTAAGCTATAAACAACCCCCGCAAGTCAAACGAGCCTGGTGCACACAACAATAAGGAACAAGGATTTGCGACGACTCGCAGACCGCTGTTGCAAATTGCGAAATCCCGGTGTCCATCATATCATCGCGGGTAATAACAAGAGGAAATACCATGATTATATACGGCGTCGCAATGCTGTCGGTTTGCCTGGTGGCGGGCATGCTGGTGGGTGAATATCTGGGCGTACTAATTGGCGTAGAGGCTAATGTAGGTGGTGTTGGAATCGCCATGTTGCTTCTGGTACTGGCCTGTAACATGGAACGCTTCAAACCAATGGTGGACGGAGTTTCCGGTGACGGCATCAAATTCTGGAGCGCCATGTATATTCCCATAGTGGTCGCCATGGCAGCACGCCAGAACGTGGTTGCTGCCGTTGATGGAGGACTGCTGGCCCTGGTTGCCGGAATCGCCGCTGTTGTAGTCAGCTTCGCGCTGGTGCCAGTATTGAGCCGTATTGGTGCGGCACCGGAACCGATTCAAAGCCAGGACGGGGGTGCTGAGTGATGGACGTTCTGGAAACAACTTTCAGTCGTAATGGCCTGGTGGTGGCCTTTGCCGTTGTGGGCCTCACAGTCTGGTTTTCCTATTGGCTGTCCGCCAAGCTGACCGCCGGTCGAATTCACGGCTCGGCGATTGCTATCACCCTGGGTCTCGTGGCTGCCTATATAGGCGGTCTCATGACCGGAGGCAACACAGGGGTAGCCGATATCACTTTCCTTGCCGGCGTGGGTGTCATGGGCGGGGGCATGTTCCGTGACTTCGCCATTGTTGCAACCGCGTTTGGCGTACACCTCAGTGAACTCAAGAAAGCCGGGCTGGCTGGGGTAATTTCCATCTTCGCCGGGGTAATTGTTTCATTCGTGGTCGGCGGGCTGGTGGCAGTGCTGTTTGGCTACACTGATCCGGTTGCCATTACTACCATTGGGGCTGGCGCTGTGACTTACATTGTGGGTCCCGTTACCGGTGCCGCAATTGGCGCAAGCTCCGAATTAATCGCCATGAGCGTGGCAGCCGGACTGGTTAAATCGATATTGGTGATGATCGGCACACCGATGGTGGCTCGCTATATCGGCCTGAATAACCCACAGTCAGCCATGGTATTTGGCGGCCTGATGGGAACTACCAGTGGGGTAGCGGGAGGACTGGCGGCAACCGATCCCCGGCTTGTTCCCTATGGCGCCATGACGGCTACTTTTTATACTGGCGTAGGCTGCCTGCTGGGGCCGTCCGTTCTTTTTCTGACCGTGAATGCTATCTTTTAAGAAATCATCCCGTAAAAGGCCGGTTTGCCGGGTCCGTTAACTGCATATAGAAGACATTAAGAGTCATCGCCACCAGCGCGTAATAACCCAGCAGACCCACCAGTTCCACCACTGAAGTCTCCCCGATAGAGTTTACTGCCGCCTGGTAGGTTGCCGCGCTAACTCGGCGTGACTCATATAACTGCATCGCCAGCTGATAAACGATCTTTTCATCCTCAAAACGAAAGGCCGGTTCCGTCCCAGCCTGCAACGCAGAAATTAACTCATCACTCAGCCCCTCACGCCTGGCGATAGGGGCGTGTATCTGCCATTCGGCATTCGCCCGCCATTGCCTGGCGGTGATCAGAATCGCAAGTTCTGACAGTCGCGCGGGAAGACTTGTGTGATAACGACAGAATTCCCCCAGGCTCTGAGCCCGATCCGCGAGCACCGGCGAGCGCAACCATGCCGCAAACGGCCCGGCGATACTTCCCCCCCGGCTAGCAAGGATAGCCTCGTAAACCGACCGCTGTTGCGGATCCAGCTGATCAGGAATTAATTCGGGTAGCCTGCCATTGCTGCTCATACGGGATGTACGAGCGCTATCACTCGAAAATACCCCGGTTGGCGCGAGCTATTTCCATGTAGGTTTCTTTGAACTCCGGTAACAGGTAGCGCTGTTCTACAAGGCGGTCCGTCGCCGCCTCGTATTTTGAAAGGTAATCAGCGAAGGAGCTGTAGAGCTCATCAACGGTATTGCGCATATCCGAGGATTGAGCTCTGGATCGCGTGAAGGGGATATATCCTCCCGACAATCGCGCCAGTTCGGTTTCTGCGCCAGTGGCAGGGTTTCTCAGATTCCAGGGCGTGAAGGTCGCGAGCGGCACCTCCGTCAGAGGAGGCAACAGAGTGCTTTGAGGGTAATCGTTATTATTGTCGTCCACCGCAGGCACAAGAACCCCATAGAGATTCTCCGACGACTGCGGATGATGGCCTATCACGCGGTGCTCAAGCCACTCTGGACCGTAGTCTGCATAGGCCACCCTGTACATGTCTTTGGGGTGATTGACGAAAGGCAATGGATTCCAGGCCCGTGGATTAATCTCTCCATTTGGCAGATGCGACGGAACCAGTGTGCCCTCGGCAATTGTAGGATAGCGGCTTGCTGGTGGTTCCCGACCTTCTGCCAGCCATTCATGCATTGCAACCTGAAGCGACGCGCTGAATGGTGCCCACATGTTGGGATTGGGCGGCAGTTGACCTGCTGTTGCTTCTCGGGGGCGGCCGTCGCCCGAACCATGCTGGGAACCGCCGATGGAATAAAACCTCACATGGTCTGGTATATCGGCATCTGCGGTACCCAAAGGATCGGTATGGGGCAGCGATCCTCCACGAATCCAGTATTCATTGGAAGTCTGGATGTGCATGATCCTTGGAACAGTGTTGCTTTCCATAGCGCGCAGGAGAATGCCGTCCACCCGCTTCGAATACGGGTCGAGACTGAGACCGTAACTGAAGGGAAAAAGATCATTAGGAAACAGCAGGTTTTCATGCTGACCGTTGGTTCGGGTCGGCATCGCAAAGCGATTGTTGAACATGCCAAAACCAGCACCGGCGATAACCGGAATAACGCCATCAAAAACCTGCTGCCCTGCCAGGTCGGCGTTGAAACCTTCATAGAGGAACAGGCGCAGCAGACGCCCGCTCTGCGAGTTACCGAGGGCTATTGTATGCTCTATCTCCGGCAGCCCCAGGTCTTCAAGCTGAGCAGTCAGTATTGCGTTATCGGTCCCCTGCCGGATCAGTGCCACGCTGTCCCGTATTCCAGCCATACCGGCTCCCGCCAGAACCGGATTTTGCGCTTCGTACACGAGTTCATAGATATGCCCCGGCTGCAGGCCGCCGACCACACTCACAGTGACCAGCGGCTGATTTCTACCCTCCGGCCACGCGACGTCAAGATTAAACCGGGAGCGCTCGATAGGAATTTTTACATCCTGTTGATTCACCCGATGGGTCAGAGTGGCATTCTCCAGCCCCTGCGCTGTGGGCTCATAAGCGAGATGTCCGCTGCCAGCGATATTTTCGCTCTCTGTTTGCCGACCGACGATGATTTCATAGCGCACCTGACCGGTTATTGGCTGAGCCTCTGATCCTGCCAATGGTGCATTCAGGAGCAGTCTCCCGCCCCCAGCTTCCAATTCATTGATCCAGCCCGTCTGCAGATAGGTAAAACCCCGGGCGTACATCGGATCGTCAGGAAATGCGCCTGGCCCTCCGGAGGGCCGACCCCGGTTGTTGACTATATAGATTAGCGAACCATTGGCGATATTGTCCGATGGCACCATGATCTGGAAATCGGCACTGAACTCCACCAGTCCCTGGCGGTTAACCGGCGCATACTCTATGTCGGTGATTGATGCATTGCCGACCGCATCGGGATCCAATGTGAAATGCATGATCCCGGTGATCACTTCATATTGATAGTCGACGGCATTTGAACTGAGAGTCTCGCGCTCGGTGATTTCAATGCGCGTCACTTCTCCGTTGGCGCCATAACAGGCAAGCATCGCCAGCAGGCCGAAAAGGAATCGGGAGAATTTTAGCGACTCAAAAGCTTTCATTTTGGGATCCTCCTGCGCACCGATCCGACGGTTCCACTGCAGCCGGCGCAAGGGTACTGTAGCGTTATATTATTCTGATAAGGCTCTAAAAAGCAGGCAAGCAGGCTATGACAGTTTGTCAGTCAGGTCAATCTGCTGCAGTCCCGACTGAACGATTGATGCAGCGAGCCAGCTACTATCGCACGTCACTCTTTCCGGATTGCTGCTGACGAGACCGCAGGGACCATTCAGGCAACAGCGGTACCAATGCCACCATGACCGAACCCAGAACCAGTATCACCGCTGCGAAAACCGCGAGCCCATTGAGATGGTCAGAGTAGGAATACGCCGGATTGATGTGTACGATGATCTTCAGGGCGGCGATAGTAAATAGTGGCGCCAGCGCCAATACCGCACTGACCTTGGAGGCATGCCAATGCACCATTGCCTCTGCAAAGGATCCATAAGCTAGCACAGTGTTCAGACAACAGAACAAAAGCAGCCCAGTCTGCGCGGCAGAGAGATCAAGCAACGTTGCAGGCTTTGCCAACGGCAATAAAATCAATGCAGACAGCACGTAGATGAACAACAGTATCTGGGCCGAGTTGAACTGCTGCAACAGCTTTTTCTGCAACAAGGCATAAACCACCCAGGTAATTGACGCCGCAATAACCAGCGCAACACCGAGACCCATATTGGAAGATGCGGCAAACAGTTCGGACCATCGCCCATTGAAAAACAAGGCCAGGCCGACAACTATCAGCACGGCTCCCAGGCGCTGCCAGCGATCAAAAGGTTCCCGAAAAATCACAACCCCACCAATAAGCAAAAACAGGGTCGTGAGTTGAATCATTGCTTCAGTGGTTTCCGCGTTCAGGAAATTCAGACTGAGCGCGAAAAGTACGTAATTTCCGCACAATCCTATGCCGGCTATGACAAGCAGGGTGTAAGTTCTAGCACCGGTTGCCAATATGGCCGGCAACTGTCCGCGAACCCCCTGGTAAAGCCCAATGATCAATAATGCGACCACGAACCGATACCAGACAATGGTGTAAGCATCCATGGTCACGATGATCTCTTTCACCGCGACGGGCAGAATACCCCATAGAAAAGCCGTATTCAGCGAGAGTAAAAAACCGATCAGATTCTTTCCCGAAGGAGTGTGCATGGCGATGAGGGTTCCCTGACTATACCGAGGCGTCGACCTCAGGGCGCGATGCTAGCATTAAAACCCCTTGATCTTCCCAATTGAATGATATTGATTTTTATCCACCAATTAGCTCCAATGGAGCTACCGTGGTCCGCCCACACAGGAGACCTGATATGCAAAGCGTGACTTCACCAAGAGCCTGCGGTTTACTCCTCGCCGCGGTACTTACCACCAGCCTTGTAAATGCCAACGAGGGGAACCTGGCCTTCGTCGGCGCCGATATCATTGATGGCACCGGGTCTGACGTCATTGAGAATGGCGTTGTCGTGGTAAGCAACGGCAGGATACGCGCGGTGGGACCGGCCGCTGATGTAAGCCTGCCGGACAATACCGAGGTGATCGACGCCAGTGGCAAGACCATCATGCCGGGCATGATCAATGCTCACGGCCACGTAGGAAGCACATTGGGCCTGGAATCAGGGCGTTACTCCCGAGAGAATGTGCTGCGGCAGCTTTCGCTTTATGGCCGCTATGGGGTGACAACCATAGTCAGCCTCGGAGACGACGAAGAAGCAGGATTCAACCTGCGTGATTCACAGCAACGACCGGATCTCGATTACTCCCGACTTTACGTAGCCGGAGACGTCATCAGCGGCAACTCAGTTACCGAAGTACGCGCAGCTGTCAATCGGGCCGCCGATCTTGGTGCAAATTTCATCAAGACCCGAGTCGATGACAACCTGGGTAACACGCCCAAACCTGCCCGGGAAATTTATGAGGCAATTATCGACCAGGCCCACATTCGCCGGTTGCCGGTAGCCGTGCACCTTTTTTACCTCGAAGATGCCAAGGAAGTACTGGAGGCGGGTGGCGATATTATTGCCCACAGTGTTCGCGACCTGCCCGTAGACCAGGAACTGATCGACCTGATCAATGCACGAGGAGTCTGCTACATTCCAACGCTCACGCGCGAAATATCGACTTTTGTCTATGAAAGTGAACCCGATTTCTTTTCCGACCCGTTCTTTCTCAAGGAGGCGGATCCGGCAGTGCTGCAGGAATTGCTGTTACCAGAGCGACAGTCCCGCATGCGAAATAGCGCTTCGGCCCAGCGATATAAAGTGGCACTCGACGTGGCAATGCGTAATCTAAACCTGCTCAACGAAGGCGGAGTGGGAATCGCAATGGGCACCGACAGTGGACCACCGGCGCGATTTCAGGGCTATTTCGAGCACATGGAATTATGGTTGATGGTTGAAGCCGGCATGTCTCCTCTGGAAGCCATTCATTCAGCAACAGGCAAGGCAGCTGAATGCATGAACCTGGGAGACCTGGGCACTCTCGAGCCAGGCAAATGGGCAGACCTGATTATCCTCGAAGATAGTCCATTGAATAATATCGAAAACACTCGCAGCATTGATTCGGTGTGGATAGCGGGCAATGAGGTACCTGCACGCCCAAATTGACATCCACTGGTGCTAATGCCGATTCCGACGAATTCCGGGTCGGCAAGCGCCACGGTGACATTCGGGACAGGCCGATTGAATTCAGGAAAGCTTGATATGGGAGGAAAACTTTGCCTTCAGAAACTCCATCTGGTCCGCAAGCAAATTGTGATTGGACAGGTAGAGGAACTCGTAATGATTCGGCACGAATGGAACCGCGAGCAATTCCATCCCTGATTCTTCCGGATTGCGGTCGGCTTTTCTGTTGTTGCAGCGTCGGCAGGAAGTTACCACGTTGGTCCAGCCATCCCGGCCACCCCGAGATAGCGGCATGACGTGATCCCGGGAAAGATCCTGAGTCGCAAAAGTGCCTCCGCAGTAAAGACACATATTTTGGTCCCGACGAAACAGGAACTTGTTTTCGAGGGGAGGATTGAAACTTTCTATGTGGACCTTCCCATCGCAGGCTACGATGCTTGGCAGCTTAAGAACAGTCTGAATACCCTGACGATTATAACCACCGCGAATTTCCATAACCGTCTTACCCAGAGACCAGATGACCTGATCCTTGACCACGAGGGTCGCCGTCTCCTCGCGAGTAAGCCAGGAAACCGGGTGGCCGGCTTTATTCAATCTAAGAATTTTTGCCGAAACGGACATAGCGTTGCTGCTCACATCACAACCGCGGGGCCATCCGGCCCAAGGGCATATCAATATTATCGACGGTGCCGGTTCTTTCCTGAGACGTCTCCATCGGTCCCTAGTTTGCCTGAGATTTACGCGTATTTTTTCCACCACGTGACGAATGAACATTAGTCAACGTCGAAGTGCATAGAAAGCCGCAGATTTGCGGGCCAGGATAGCTAAGCAAGCAGGCTAACTATTTGGATTCGAAGTCCCGAGATACAGAAGCACCAGGAAACTCATCACTGCCATGCTGGCAACGATTGAAACACCCAGCAAGCTAAACCGCTGTTGCTGGCGAAATTCCTGACTGACACCGGGAATGCTCCAGAGATTGCCACTACCCGAACCCGCGATGAGTTGCCCCTTCATACCTTTTTCCATGTGCTGGGTCATATCGCAGTGAACGAGGTATGTCTGATCGTCGCTGGGTACTATAAAGCTCCCGCTTTGGGATTGTCCACCCGCCGCCTCCAGGTGGAACATACCCTGAGAATAGAGATATCGAGGCAACCCGTGCAACATCCATTGATGCCGCACCTCGTCCTCGTTCACTAGAGTAATCGTCACCCTGCTGCACGGAGTTACGCGATACTCGTGCTGACTCATTCCAAATACGGTGCCGGGAAAATCGGTGGCGTAAGTCTTTCCGACCTGTACAGTAAATTCAACGTCCCCCGCCAACTCTGCACAGTCTCTGGGCAGTTCATGGCTGTTGGCATTCATTACCATGCCGGTCGCGTCAAAACGCATTTCCGACATGCCGTGACCCGACTCCTCCCGGTGAAGCCGGGTGGAGTCGAACTGGGCCCATCCAGTGGAAGCAACCAGCAGAAGAAACATTAACGGGATGAATATACGTGCCAGGTTACTCACTTTATAAAACCCTCCTCATCACGTCCCGCCATCGCCCGAGGCCGTCCCGTCAAACAATGCCCGATACATGGCGATCAGGCTTGCCACCAACGCACCGATGGCAATGCCCAATCCAATCAACCGCAGAAAAAGTGCTGCCGTCATGGCACCGGAGTTTCGCTGCGCAGGATCAGATCTACGGTAATAGTTTGCTCGGAAATACGGAGCGAGGTCTTCGCCGATGGTTTGCGGCCAGCCATCAGCACCGAGAAAATCTCGGTATACAATGGCTCCCAAATTTCCACCCGGTCCCAGACCGTTATTGGTAACGCCTCGCGCCTGATGATCGTGCAGCAACCAAACCCCACTGCCGTACGAGTGCAGACCGTCATTAGTCGTATCCAGTTCAAGATCGGTGCGCTGGGCACTCGCCAGCCAGAACACATCCCGCGTTATTCGAGCACCATCGGGTAACGCTATCCCGTCATAGTGCGTCGCGGTCGGTTTATGACCATGGGTATGGAGAGCGAGTCCGACACTACTCCCGTTCAGGACCCTGAGTTTAAGCAAGCGGTCAGGCTCGGTGATTATCAGCGACTCCTGAAATGTCAGCGGAAAAGAACGGCCGTTGAGAAGGAAGTAGTCGCTGCTCGCGTCAGTGATATTGTATTCCCTGTTAACCAGCCGTTCGACCTCCCCAGCATCGTTGCTCTGCTGGATGCGGTTATTCAGGTTTGAATCCAGGTCGGTGAAGTGAAGATCATATTCATCATCGAACCGATCTCTGATCGCCTGCGAGGGAAACCTGACATGCCCTGCACCAACGTTCAGGGTTTGCAGCCAGTTGTCCGGGCGGTTTTCTTCGACCACGAACATACCCTGCAAGCCCATCATCACGTGAGCCTGCACCTGAACGTGACAATGGTAGAACATGGTGCCGGTTTGCCGGGGCTGAAGCTCATAGGTTTTTGCCATGCCCGGCGCTACCGGTAATTCACTGGTCACGGGAACACCGTCGTTACCTTCTCCGTCAGCATCCAGAAACGAATGATCGACGCCGTGCAGATGGATTGTGTGCCCGAGATAGTGGGTATTTTCGAGGGTAATAAATACCTGGTCCCCTTGCTCGACGCGAATGGTGGGAGACGGGGCGCGAAGGATATCTCGGGCCACATTGGACTCAAAGTTCTCTGTTGCCATACCAAAGGATTTTGGCGCGAACACCCATAGTCCCGGATTAACACCCGGTGCAATGTCGAAGGTGACCACAGGCAAGGCGGAATCCGGCGAACCTCCGTTGAGCTCTACCACTTCCAGTCGCAAATGGATGACGTCAGGATCGCCGTCTCCGTCCAGGTCTGCGCCCTTCTCCACGGCATCCCGGCTGAGGCCTGCACTCAGTAGCGTATCGACGGAAACATTGTTAGTTCCGCGAACAAAGGCTGCTACCGCATGGGGATTGTCCACTCGACAGGCGAGTGACTCCTTGATTTCAATGCCTTCAATTAGCTGGGGCTGACGCCATCCACCCAGATCCTCAGGACAAATTTGTGCGCCCGCTTCATTCTCATTAATTGCCGCGGCCATATCGGGAAGCGTGGCACCGAAGGATTCATAAGCTGGAGTGCCAAACCATTGCGCCAGGCGAACTCTCATGGTGTCGGAGTACCACTGGTCCGGTATGAGCACGAAGGCAACCACAGCGGATACTGCCAGCTGTGTCGCCGCAATTAGCAATCTGTTTGATCTGGCTCTCATTGGCTTGCATCCGATCCCGCGACTCTGCTTCTCAGCTTCTTCCAACCCCCGTTGCTCCACCAGTAACCCAGTTGCAGACACACCATCATTCCCAAAAATAGTGGAATGGTTCCCAGATCCGGGCCTCCTACCTGGAAGAAAAACACTGCATTGTATTCACGCTCGCCATCCGGATGCAGCGCTGTCACCACACCTATGTACGTGCCCTTTTGATCAAAGGCATATTCGGCCATGTAGTTGCCATCAGACTGAATTGCCGGTGCCCGGTAGTAGACGGTCGCAGCCTCCAGGTCTTCAATTGCCTGGACATCCTCCCATCGAGCAAACTCTCCGACCTTATTGACGTCACGAACAATCCTGAAGTCCACCGGCATTTCTCGCAAAAAATCATGCAGATACTCCATCACAAATACGCTGTTGGTGACATCAGGTATGTCTTCACAGAATTCCTCGTTGGCTCGGGTCTCCGGCTGGTACACAGTGAAGTGGGCGGACAGAAATCCGATATTGATAACACAGACGTCTTCGTCAAGCACTACGCCCCCGTGGGCGTATACAGATTGGTTGGCGAGTAAAAACAGCGCAAGAACTGCACCGCAAGCCAGTCGTGAGAGTCGATTCATACTGCCAGTCAGGGGAGTTACGGGAATCTTCGAGGCGCCAAAGGTACCACGTTTCAGTGGCCCCGGGCGACCTGCTGCGAATAATGCCTACCAGGGAATAGCAATTCCGTCGTAGTTTAAGAAGCGACCGGAGTCTGACCTGGTGATACCATCTATCACAGAAATCATTCCCCTGACGCTGGTTTGCGCATTGATCAGCGCGTTTGGTCCACCCATGTCTGTCTGTACCCACCCCGGGTGTACGACCACCGCTGTTAGCCCATCAGCCGCCAGGTCAGCGGACAGACTCTTTACCACCTGATTGAGCGCTGTTTTGGAAGTCCGGTAAATATAACTGGCACCGCTGGTATTATCTGCTATGGAGCCCATCTTGGAAGTCACATAGACCAGCTTGCCCTCGTTTCCCCTTTTAATGTTGGCAATCAGAGCCTGAGTCAGCAGCAGCGGAGCGATGGTATTTATCTGCAAGACCGATAGCCAATCCTGCGCGCTAATCTCGCCAAATCCCGCCGATCTAGGTCCGTAAACCCCGGCATTATTGATGAATACGTCGATTGCCTGACCTCCAAGACTGGCGGCGAAGTCGACAAAACTGTCGGGATTGGAGACATCAAGTTCAATAACGCTGAGCCGCGCGTCGTCGGTTTGCAGTGCGCGCAAGCGATCTGCACCCCGGGGATCACGACAGGAGGCAAATACAATGTCTCCCCTATCCAGGTATTGCGATACGAATTCCAGGCCAATTCCGCGATTGCTGCCGGTAATCAGGATGTTTGCCACCAGGTTAATTCCTTTGATTGCCTCACTCTTGGTTGCTCAATGGCAGTCTGGTGGCCACTGTCTGTATCCGAGTTCTGCGACATCTAATCCGCCTTCTCCTGCGATTCCAGAAATCTGACCGCCCGATCCGGAAAATCCGTAAACAGACCATCCACACCAGCCTCAAAGTAAAACAAGTCTAGCATCTCCTCAAAACTGTTCGCATAGGCTGGGACCTGACCCTCGTCGAGTCTGAAGGTATAGGGGTGTACCTGCATTCCGTTGGCATGTGCCAGTTCCACGAGGTTTGATGGACTGACATTCCCCGCGGACGCCTGATAGGGAATGATGAGGCCCTTTTCCGGGCCAAGACCATCCGCATACTCGGACAGTTGTGCCATGCCCTCCTCGGTAAACATCCACTGATAGATTTCCTCGTCGCCAACCAGTTGAACCAGTCGGAGAGACACACCCGCCGCCGGCAGAATTTCATCATGAATTATTCGTAACTCATCAAACTCGAAAGTTTGGATGAATACCTTGTCCTGCCTGCTGGTGTATCCGTACTCTTTCAGCATTGCGACCAGAGCTCTGCTCAGGTCCTTGCCTTCTTGCCGGTGAAACGCCGGTGACTTTACCTCGGGGTAAATGCCGATGTCCTTTCCGGTAGATCGATTTAGCCCCTGGATTAGCTCGATCTCTTCTGCCAGCGTGTTGACGGTAAAGTTGGATTTTCCTACCGGAAAGCGCTGCGGGTAGACTGCTTGCCCGGTAGTGTTGCGCACCCCTTCCCGCACCTGCAAGCTGCGAATTTCCTCCAGACTGAAATCGACCACATAATGCCTGCCATCATCCCGCGCGCGTCCGGGAAACCGCGCTGCCACGTCAGTGGTGCGATCAAGGGTAATGTCATGGAGCACAATCAGTTGATCGTCTCGAGTCATGACTACGTCCTGTTCGATAAAATCGGCGCCCATGGCGTACGCCATGGCCTTGGCCTCCAGTGTATGCTCAGGCAAATAGCCACTGGCGCCGCGATGCGCGACGACTATCTTCTGCCCCACCGCGCCACCGCTTGCAGCTGCCATTAATGTCACCCCGAGAATCCTGCTTAGTAAATTGCAATATCGCATGAGTATAACTCCGTTAAACGATTCCTGAGTCACCTGAACCTATCTCACCATGGTTTCGGCTGCGTGACAATGGCTATCTAATTCAAGAAGAACAGATCAGGTAAAAAGCTGCAGCACGCCTGACTGATATCACTACGGCCGGAATTTCTAACTGGCACTTGGAATGGTGGCGACGAAGAGCCACTGCCATAATTGGCCATAATTGTTCGCCAGATTGCCTCTATGTCGGCAGGCGAGCGCCCGCCGTTTCCTGCACAATCCTGACTTGTCTTAAAGGGTGAATTCAGCTGCAACGGAGCCATTCGTGAAGTTTTCAAAAAAATTACAACACTGCCTCTTCGTTGAGGAAGAATCTTATAACTGGGCGCCGGCGCGGACCGGTGCGAGCAAGCGCACTCTCATATTGATGACAGTACTGATGTTCGGAGTAGTAGTGATCCTGACTCAGCTGAGATAACGGATACTTCAATAAGACGCGCAGCTATTTTGCTACCTGGCCTGCAGGGTGACCGAAAACAGAATTTCCTGCTCGCCCCGGCGTATCAGCAGCTGAATCTCATCACCCGGTGATGACTCCCTGATCAGATTTGAGTAGGTCTGTAAATCCGGGATCTCCCGGTCGCTATAACTTAGCAGAATATCTCCGGCACTTAATCCCGCCACTGCAGCAGCACCTCCCGGCGTCACTCCGGATATTCTTACCCCATCCCCGCTGTAGGTGAAATCCGGCACCGTTCCGAGACTGGCTTCCCGAGCGGTTACAGCACCCTCGTTTACTTGCACCGGGGCGTTATCAAGTGTAACTCGAAGCGGCGCGTCCCGATCACCAAGAAACACCATCGCCTCCTCGACCCAGAGCGCAATATCCGACATACCAGCGTAGTCCAGTTTTTCTGCCGTGTCGGTGGGCCGATGGTAATCCGGATGGGTGCCTGCGAATAAATGAATGGCTGGAACGCCGCTATTGAGAAAGGGGATATGGTCACTACTGGCGATGACATTCTCAGCCATGGTTGAGTCGACTCCAATTGTGAAGCCTATACCCTGGGCCATGAATGGCCATTCGTAAGCACTATCGCCACCAAATACCTGGATAGGTCTCTGCTCGAGGCGCCCAACGCTATCCAGATTCACGACCGCGAACAGATTTTCAGTCTCGAAAAATCCGGGAGGCCTGGCAGCAAAGCGGCGGGAGCCGAGCAAGCCCTCCTCCTCGCCATCAAACGCAACAAAAAGTATCGGCCGTTTGGGTGTGAAGGCACGATTCAGCTTGGCAGCGATCTCGATCATGATGCTGACGCCGGAAGCATTGTCGTCGGCACCGTGATGCAAACCACCATCAGTGCCCAGGTGATCGTAATGCGCGGCAAGGATTGCAGGTCGCTGGCTTAACTGGGGGTCGCTTCCAGGAATCATGGCTACCACGTTGCGCAGCGTCACCCTTCCAATGCCTGTCACATTCTCTTGCCATTCCTGGAAATACGATCCATTGAGTGTCTTCAGCCCAAGCTCTCTGAACTGGCTGGCTATGTACTCAGCTGCCATGTCAGCTCCTGGTGAGCCGGTTTTGCGTCCCTCCATTGCCTCTGACGCCAGGGACTGGACATGACGGTGCAGCTGTTCGGGCAGATACTTGGGCGGAAGCTCAGCCAATGGCTCCAGTAACGGGAGTTCCTGTAGCTTATAGCCAGCAGGCAGAACCTCTGCCATCCAAACCATGGGGGACGCAGTGCTGGTCCAATTCCCTTTTATATCATTAGTAGGTTCGTCTCCGATGAAGCTGAGATAAGAATATTTGCCGTAGTGAGGTAGCTTTTCGATCATTCCTGGCATGGCCACCATATTATCAATATGGATCCAGCCAATTGCCAGCTCCGCGTTCGCCGGATGGCGTGCGGTAAGCACGGAGCTGCGGTTTGCATACTCAACGGGGATGCCCGACAGACTCAATCCGGTCTCCGTAATCTGTGCGTCGTACACAGCGACAGACTCGGCAATGACAGAAGAATACGGATTGTCTTTGCCCAGTATCCAAACAGGACGGTCCGTCGGTAGCCGCTGCAAATCCTCTGCCATCAGTATTTCGGCATCTGCGCCCGCGCCAAAGGATTCAGCCATGCGCAACCAGTGCTCCCGGTTTTGCTCGGGCACGACAAAGCTGATTCTGGAAGAGCCGAATAGCTGTCCGATTGTAGGCGGAATCTCCTCCCGGTCTAGCTGCCTGAACAGGTCGAAGTAGGGATCCACGACTACTGCCTGCAAACTGTCAAACCCGTCCGCCATTACTCCTTCAAATTTTTGGGACAGTTCGATTTCATAGAGTTGGGGCTCTGGCTCATCGGCATAATAAAGTGCAACTGGCACTGTTAAATTATAGGGGGCATCACTCTGCACCTGCGTAAACATTATGCGAGCCTGATTGTCGTTGGCCTCTTCAACCGACAAAGCCAACTTTGGCGCGCCCACTCGATTTACCCACTGGTCGAAAAACGGCTGCAGGTCCCGGTCGGCAACCTCGGAGAAAAGTAGTGCAATTTCTGCAAACCCAATCTGCTGAAACCTGAAGTCTTCGTAAAGACGACGCAGCCCCTCGATAAACAGCTCGTCTCCTATCTGATCACGCAGCATGTGCCATAGCATCAGAGTCTTGCCGTAACCCACTGCCTGAGTCGCTGCGGAACTGCGGGAAGTAAAGGCATTCAGGGCGAAGTCTGTTTCGTCTGCAACGTAATTGCGATAGCGAGTCAGGTTGTCCTTGCGATATTCGTGTCCCAACCCATTCATTTCCTGGAACAGATGGTCTGCCAGGTACGCCGTAAGCCCCTCGCTCCAATTGCCGCTGTCATAATCCGGGTAGACGCCGTTGCCCCACCAGTTATGAAGAATTTCGTGAGGATAGGAAGAATCGATGATGAAAGGAAAGCGGATTATCTGCGAGCCCAGCAGGGTAAAGGAGGGCATTCCGTAACCGGTTTCCCAAAAATTTTCCACCAGAGCGAATTTGTCAAACGGGTAATCACCGAGCAGGGGCTCATACAGAGCCAGATATCGCTCGGTCGCGTCCAGGTACTTGGCAGCCAGGTTGGAATCGGGTTGGCGCAAAAAAACCAGCATATCGATATCATTTGATTCCACCGCATAGCGGGTGAAATCAGCCGCAATCAGGTAGATCTCTTCCATCGGGTTGTTTTCAACCCAGCGGTTTTCGCCGTCAGAGCTCCCCTGACTCACAACGGTCCAGTCTTCAGCTGCGGGTGTGAACTCAACACTGAGATCGAAACTTATAAGCCCCTGTTCGAAATTCGGTACCCACAGACTGGCCCCGTTCAGATACACGCCCTGTTCGTTGATAATGCCGGAAGTTTCAGAGAAGCTCTGGGAATACTGGGCGGAAGTCTGTTGCGCAGCCTGAAAGATACTGCCCTCGTAGCTCAACTCTAGTTGCCGGATTCCCTGGCCCGGCATTGTGAATTGATAGCGATTACTGCTTGCCAAATCTGCGCCGGTGCTGTTGATTCCTATCGCCGTACTGGAGTCGCTGCGGCCAGCAATGGCGACCGGGATCGAACTGGCAGTAACCCTGAGTTGGTCATTAAGCAAAAACGCTCTCGACCCACTGGCAGCACCATCCGGCAGGGTGATGGTATCTGTTACTGTGATGTAACTGGAATGTGGATCAAGAATTACCCGAAGACTGTGATGAACCAGATCCTCATCCTGAGCGCTGGACAAAAGCGGAAAAAAGGCCAACAGCGCCAGCTGCAACAATCTCCGAATCCTTTGCCAATCAGTCATGGTAATCACCTGACCAGGATATCAGTCAATTCCCAGCAGCTCTCTGGCAAGCTGGTCGTTCCAGTCGGCCATGTAGATCTGCGAACTGCCGTCTGCAGTTCGAGTGGTACTCCAGGCCAGTTGAAAACCGTCCGGTGAGAACACGGGCAAAATGTCCGTTCCCTCGGTACTGGTTACCCGCACCGGTTCTTTTAGACCCTCGGCATCAATCATGAAAAGTTCGAAATTGGCGTGACCCAGGACGTTACTCGAATAGATGATGTAATCGCCGCTGGGGTGGAAATAAGGACCCCAGGAGACCATGGCCTCTGCCGTCAGCTGACGCTGATTGCTGCCGTCAACGTCCATGGTCCAAATTTCGGCGCTATTGCCGTCCGGGTTAAAACGGCGCCAGACTATTTTTTCACCATCGGCGCTGAAAAAGGGCCCGCCGTCGTATCCAGGAGAAAAAGTCAATTGCTGCACATTGCTCCCGTCAGCGTCCATGATGTAGAGATCCATGAAGTAAGAACTGTCGTCGTCGAACAGTCTCTTCTCTGCCTCACTCAGAGTACGCTGGTAGGCTACACGATTGGAGGCAAATAGAATCTTTGTGGCATCTGGAGAATAGGATCCTTCCGCGTCGTACCCAGGAGTATTGGTTAGATTGATCACCCCGCTGCCGTCCGGATTGGCCTGGTAAATATCATAGTATTGATCGTAATCCCAGGCATAAGCTCGCTGCTCACCGCTATTGCGAAAGGCAATTTCATCAGCCTGCTTCCGTTGTGCCTGCGGATCTTCATGGGTGGAGGCGAAAATCACCCGGTCGAGACTTGGATGAATCCAAGAACAGGTGGTCAGGCCAACACCAGGGGAGACTTTATTGGTTTCTCCTGTGGCGAGGTCCCGGATAAAGATCTGGTAGAAGGGATTGTCACCCTCGACTTCGCTCTGGTAAATAAACTGGCTGCCATCGGCACTGAAATACCCCTCTCCGGAACGGGCTCCAGCAGTGATAAGCTGGTGGGTATTAATCAACAGCCGCGCCTCGTTGTCATCAAGATTGCCCCTGGCCACCGGCGGTTCGCTGTATGCAGAAGCTCCTGCGGTACCGTCAGCCGTTGCTTCCGACCCTGCGTAGGCAGTCGCGGCGCTGTAACCGTCTGCGGGGGCAGATGGCGCGGCTATTTGCGTCTCCACAGACCGTTGATCGTCGCAAGCTACCAGAATCCACGGCGCTGCGAGCGCAACTGCAAGAATTTTTGTCAGGTCCATTTTCATAATCAATTACCACCCACTAACCCGATGTCGCTATTTTACAAACCCCTGCCTATGGGGAAACAATCCAAACAGGCCTCCGGTATGGATGAACACCAAGGTCTTTCCCTCCGGAAGAGCTGAATTGCTACCTGCCTTGCGTTTCAAAATTTCACTAACCATGCCATGGAAAGCCTTACCTGTATAGACTGGATCGAGGAATAGCCCTTCCAGGCGGGCCAACTCGGAAATAGTCTCGAAAATTTCCGGACCGGCCTGACCATATCCGGGTCCGACGTATCCTTCTAATGTGTTGATTGGCAAGCTGGAGGTGTCCAGGTTCATCTGATAACGTTCCGACCATAACGCCAGATCACTAGCTACCTTTTTACTAAAGTACGCGGCATCATCGCAGACATTGACTGCGACTATTTCGGCGCGTATGTCGAAGAGGGCCTTACCCGCAATCAGTCCCCCCTGGGTCCCCCCTGAACCGGTTGCCACCACGATGACATCGGGTTCGATACCCTGTTTTTCGAAATCCTGCTTGAGTTCAAGACTGGCAGAAACGTATCCCCACAAACCAATCTCGTCACTGGCACCAATCGGAATATAAAACGCTTTTCTGCCCTCTGCCAGGTAGCGATCCTGCAGATCTTTGGCCATGGAGGTATGCCCGCCCCAGTCCTGAACTGGAATATAGCTGACCTCGGCACCAGAGAGATGGTCCAGCAGCAGGTTTCCGTCGGCCTCCTGCGGTTGCTCGCCGCGCAATATCAAGTGGACACGCAGTCCAAGACGGGCTCCGATGACCGCTGTCGCCCGACAGTGATTGGACTGCACTCCGCCGCAAGTAATCAGCGTGTCGCAACCCTCTTCCAGTGCCTGGGCGATGCTGAACTCGAGCTTTCTGATTTTATTGCCTGAAAGCTCCATACCGGTCAGTTCATCATGCTTTACCCATATATCAACGTCCCCAAGTTGCCTGGAGAGGCGCTCCAGATGCCGGAGAGGGGTGGGCGTATTCGCAAGTTCGAGCCTCGGTGGCCATTGCATAGGAAATTGTTCCATTACCGAGTACAGATCAGAGGTGACATCGAAATTCGATTCGCAGCAAAGAAAGCCATTTTTAAGAAGGAGAACATAGGAATGTGTAGCGTCTCATTCGGTCACAACAAGACCAGAGGGCGCTAGGGTCTTATTTCGGAATGAACAATACGAGGCAAAAATGCAAGATAGATAGCGTACCAACCAAATAGGACCGTCGAGCAGATTATGTAGCCCTCTAGCGCTTGGCCTCTTCCCACATCGGTTGCTCTTCAGGTTCGTCAGCCAAGGGCTCTCGTGCTTCACCATACAGGAACAGATCTGTCAGCACAGCTCGCAGGTGAATCGAGGCATTCAAATTATCCACGATTTCCGAACCGATTTTTTTCTGTGCCAGGATAAAGCCCAGCGCAGCTCCCGCCTTTTTGCAGTCATCTGCGATGAGTTGCTCGAAATTATCAGCACTACCTGAAAGTTCCTGCACCAGATTCTGCATGGCGAGCTTCATGGCTTCCAGAGTCGGTCGAGCGTGAGGTCCGGGGCCCGAATCTTCAAGGCTCGCCGGGCGTCCCTGAGCTGCAAACGCCAGCAGGAATTCGTAGCCAGACTCGATGGTTTCGATGTCGTCGCTTATCATTCCGCTTCTTTTGGAGACCACTTGGCGGTATCGTGATTGGCAGTCATTTCTTCCTCAGAAATCCATCCCTGAACCATGGAGCGCGTGTAGAACAGCTTTTCCGGTCTCAGTGCGAAGTAAATATGCGTTGAGGCCAGCGCAATCAGCGCCAGGGTGGACAAGCCATGGAGCAGGAACACCAGACCAAGGGTGCTCTCGGCCATGCTGTTGGTTCGATCCCAGAAAGGAGTATCAATCTGCATGAATAAAAGCACGCCCGTGACGATGACGGTACCGGCTACTATGGTGACGGCCCAGTGCATTCCCTTTTGTTCAAAGGAGTACTTGCCCGGTTTCTTGGCAGAATCAAAAGGCTCCCCGAAATCCTTGGGGCTCAGGATCATGGACTTGAAGTCCTGCCAGAAAATGGAACGGATAATGTGGAAAACCACCACAAAAGTCAGAATCAGCCCAGAGATCCAGTGCAGATTGAGCCAGGCAAATCGCCAGCCGATTATGGGAGCAACTCCGGTGATGATCAGGGCAAATATGGCAAGCGCCATGACCCAGTGAAACGCCCGGTCAATAGCCTCGTGGCGACTTACCCGTCGCCCTTCCGCTGATGGCTTATCCATCTTTTTATTGGCGAGAGCCGCCATGATGATCGCATGTGCAGCCAGTAATACCAGCACGGCAACAGCAACGACCCAGAGCAGGTCCCAGGAGACCCCAAGGATTACCTCCTCACCCCAAACATCGCGTTTATAGCGTACTATCTCACCCACGTTACTTCCCCTTCACATTCTTGTTATTCAGTTTGAGAACAACTACTGATCTTATTTTCCCGGCTAGCCGCGAACCGCGCGCTTAACCAGATTTTCCATCAATGGCACTTTGTAATGGTTGTAGTTCAAGGGCCTGGCTCCTTCGCTGGCAATTGAAGCTACCTGCTCAGCCGTATCTGCATTTCGAGGCTTGCCGCGCAGAGCATTTTCCACCGCAGTCAGCCGGCGCGGAACGCACTCTACGGCACCGCAAGCAATTCGTGAATCCTCGATCATACCACCGGAGACCTTCATCACGGACGCCACACTAACCAGGGCGAAGTCCCAGACATTCCGATCTGCGACTTTTTCGAAATAGAACTCTGCATTGGCCCAGGTGTTTGGAATGCGCACCGCCGTCAGTATTTCACCTGCCCGCAGGACGGTCATGTTTTCGATATCCACGGCCGGTCCGACGAAGAAATCCTCGGCGGCGACAGTTCGCTGTCCCCGTTCACTGCTGATCACCATGGTGGCATCCAGCGCGACAAGAGCGGGAGCGGTATCAGAGGGACTGACCGCCACGCAGCGACTTTGGCCGAAGATCGCGTGCTCTCGGTTCAGACTCTCGGGTGCATCGGCGTAGCAGATATTGCCACCGGCTCGATAGCAATCGAGGCCTCTCCTGTAGTACCAGCAGCGGGCATCCTGAGCCAGATTTCCAGCCAGCGTGCCTACATTGCGAATTTGCGGGCTTGCCACTCTGCTGGCTGCCGCTGAAAGCACACCATAGCGAGACTGAATCAGAGGATTGTCTATGATTTCACGCAAGGTGGTAAGCGCTCCGATTTCGATGCCGTCGGCTGTTTCCCGGATTCCTTTCCAGGCATCGATCTTGGTCAGCTCGATCATGGCCGTTGGACTCTTGTTTCGATCCTTCAGCCAACCATAAGTATCCTGGCCGCCAGCCAGCAGCCAGCCGCCTTCGCCCAGAGTCGAAGCCAGCGCCAGTGCATTCTCTTCATCAGTGGGCTGATAAAGATCGATGTCGGGCATTACGTCATGACTAGTTGCTACCATATCAACCTCGGAAATTATTCTGAGCAAGGCCCTTCGCTGATTCGGAAGTTCCTGCATAGTGATTAACGATCATGTCTGTGGTTACCGGCGCAGTGTTAAACATATGTCCCTGAGTCGCATCCCACAATGCCGAAGCCAGTGCTGCCGCAACTGAACCCTGGGCAGGTTCCCCAACACCACGCGCTCCGACCGGATTTTCCGGATCTGGCAAGTCAACGGCACCAACCGTAATCTCAGCGGAAGTATCCAACAGAGTAGGCACTTTAGCTTGCCAATATCCGGTGGCGGCCGGTAGCCCATTCTGCGGGTCGTAGAGGTGGCGTTCATAGCCTGCCAAACCGATCCCCCAGGTAGCACCACCCCGCAGCTGATTGTCCAATCCTTTCGGGTGCACGATTGTCCCGCAGTCAGCAAAGTTAACCAGGTCCTTGATCTCGTATTTGCCGGTTTCGGTATCCAGCTCGATTTCCATCATGGATACACAAAGTCCCGGCGGAGTACCTTCGTGCCTCGGATCGTTGAAGACACCAATCAGTCCTGAACCTGCCAGGCGGTCAACCGACAGCTTGGTGAAATCATCGAGTTCCTCGGGGTACTCGTTACCGCTGTAACGACCGCCCAGTTCGATTCCGCGCTGGGCGACCTGAGCATAGCTCATCGCGACACTCGGATCGGCGCTGCGGAACACCCGGGTACCATCAATGTCGTAATCATCCGCGACACCACCCAGATCCATAGCGGCGATATCCTTCATCTTGCCTAGCAGATCCTGAGCCGCTCCCCATGCAGTTCGCGTATTAGTGAAGATGGAATTACTGCCATCCTGCGGAGAGGTGATGGGAGTGTGTCGGTCTGTACGTCCTGCCACGACATCGCACTGATCCCATTCCATCTGAAGTAATTCCGCCGCAGCTCTCGAAGTCGACGCGTAGGAATAGGTTCCCAGGTTGCCAACCCCCGAATGGATTTTCAGTCGCCCGTCCGGAGTCAGGCGCACTATGCCGTCCATCCCGCTGCGACCTGCATCGTGATAGCCCTGACCAATACCAATGCCTGTGATCTTGCTGCCATTGCGCTGCCGACTACGGGTTATGCGCTCGCTGTAGTTGAAGGCCTCCTGCGCCATGGCGATGGTCTCCGGCATGTAAGCACTGGTAACCGGGCTGCGACGTGGTCCGTGGGTATCGCCATTTTCCACTGCGTTAACGCGGCGGATCTCGAGCCGATCCATGCCCAACTCCTGAGCAGCCATGTCCATGATCGGCGCGATAATCGGTGCAATCTGGTTTTGACCAGGTCCACGCTGTGCGCCTCTGTGGCCGGTGTTGGTGCCGATTCCAACTCCGCGGAAACGAACCGCTTCAGTCTGGTACAGCATGCTGATCGCGTCAGCGGCCGACGAGTGGTCGCCGCCACCGCCTTTTCCGCCGTTATCCTGAATGATATAGAGATCCAGCGCAGCCATCGTGCCATCGGGCTTGAACCCGGCCTTGATCCATCCCTGGAAACCAACCCGCGCTCCGCCAATGAAGTTTTCTTCTTCACGGCTAATGCGCATCATTGCAGGTCGATTGATCTTCTGGGACATCTTGACCGGAATTGCCATGCTTGGAACACTATTGGCACGGGCTTTCTGTCCAAAACCACCACCGGTCGCCTCATTGATAAAGACAAAGTCTTCGACAGGAACACCGCAGATCTGCGCCATTCCCGGAGCAATTGCCGACATGCTCTGGGACGAACCGTGCAGGTAACACTTGCCGTTCTCCCAGTATGCGAAGGCGCTGCGAGGCTCCATCGACATGTGGGGATAGCCGGCGGTAGTAAAGGTGCTCTCATACACGTAGCTGGATGCGGCGAAAGCGGCTTCCAGCTCTCCGTAGGACCATTCTGTTTGCGCCTCTGCCGTTGGTTCGGCACCATTCCGGAACGCCGTTATTTGATCGGCAGTCCAGTTGTAGGAAACAAATCCCTCGCGGAAGACAAAAGTATTACCGCCATTGTAGGCTTGCGGACCGCCTGGCTGCATGCTGTCCAGTGGATCCAGCACATAGTCCAGACGCTCGAAGGTTACCGAGATAGCTTCCAGAGCATTCTCAGCCGTTTTCTCGTCGACTGCCGCTACCGCCAGGATGGGCTCCCCGATCAAGGTTGGCTCGTTGGTGAGAATCTTCAGACCGGTGCTGTTCTGTTCTCCGTCCGGGTACACATCATCCGCTGTGAGAATACCAAACACCCCGTCCATCGAGAGCGCATCAGACGCATCAATGTCGACCACCCGGGCGTGGGGAATAGGACTGGTCAACAGCCTGACATAAGCCATGCCGTCGCGGGCATAATCTTCTGCGTATTTGATTCGGCCGGTTACTTTCCCAGGCACGTCGGGTGGAACAAAATCTTTTCCTATATGCTTATATGCCATGGTGATCACCCTATCTCTACGGCGCGCATGACGCCACGAATGTACGATTCATAAGCGCCACAGCGACAAATATTGCCAGAAAGCCCCTGGCGAACCTGTTCCCGAGAAGGGTTCGGGTTGGCCCTCAAGAGCCCGACAGCGGCCATGACCTGACCAGGCGTGCAGTACCCGCACTGGGGCGAGAGCTCTTCAACGAACGCTTGTTGAACCGGGTGCAGATCTCCGTTCGGAGACTCCAGGCCTTCCACGGTTTCGATTCGCTGGTCTTTCACCGAATGGGTAAGAACCGAACAGGCGTAATTAGGTACATCATCAACCAGTACTGTGCAGGCTCCACACTCTCCTCTATTACAACCGAGTTTGGTGCCTGTCAGCCCCAGTTTGTAGCGAAGTGTGGACGCCAGCGTTTCGTTGGGCGCCACGTCGACGCTGCGGGTCTGACCGTTAACGTTGAGTCGGATAAGTCGCTCAACCGCTCCCGCCGGTCGGGATTGACC
>JAYPVG010000001.1:0-157874 GCA_038134485.1 Pseudomonadales bacterium | reverse complement strand
GAATACCACAGCGTTGAAGAGGAGACTGCCACACCAGAGGCTATTACGCCCTTGATGAAGCGCCTACGCGTTAGTTTAGGATTCACGGCTGTTTCGCCTCCTTAGAGTTGGAATTTGGCTTTGCAGGCTAATTGGAGAATTCACTTATGGTGTAGCTAAGACCGGCTAGAGTAAATCACCTCCGGGCAATTATCAAGTAATTGCCCGACGCCCAAACTCTTTAAAAATAGAGGCCTCTGGCCGGCTGGCTACCGTTTTAGACCGGGCCTTGGCAACACTGGCGCAGCGACCTCGTGAACCGCTGTTCCGCGTGTTCAAGGCCAAGTCACTCGCTGTTCCGTGGAGCTCCCTCACAGGCTTCCTCGCGCCAATCTCCGGACCGCCACTGACTGATGACCGATCTAATCATCTAAAAGCACTTGTTTTCAGTTAGTTAGGGCTCAAATGAGTGCTTGCGCTGCAGTCACGGAACTTGACATATATTCTGCCGATGGTATTGTGATCGGCCCTCTGTTAAGCAGGCAACTCCTGGCTTCAGCAGAGGAGACACAGGTTGAGATACCGAGCCTCGTCAGGACACCCCAACAGCTCTTGGAACAAAAGAGACCAGCAAGGTCCATGCCCTTGTTGAGGGAGACTAACGGTGCCAGAAATCACCCTGGCGAGCTGCCGATGCTGGCACAAGTGTGCCGTTGAAGGTGGTCAGAAAGCAGAAGATTCAGCCCCGCGGACTTGCGCGAGAGACGATTGAATTCTATGAAGACAAATGAGTTCGTCCCACCGAAATTCGGGCTTCCCGATAAAGTAGGACTATATGACCCGGCCAATGAGAAAGACTCCTGTGGCGTGGGTTTTGTCGCCAATATCAAGGGTATCCCCAGCCACCAGATTATGCTGGATGCCTATCATCTGAATTCCCGCATGGATCACCGCGGAGGCTGCGGTTTCGAAGCCAATACCGGTGACGGTGCTGGCATCTTGATGGCACTGCCACATAGCTTCTTCAAAAAAATTGCCCGCGATGAACTGGACGCCGAGTTGCCGCCTCCGGGTAAGTATGCGGTTGGCAATATCTTTTTGCCTCAGGGCGAAGAGGAGAACCAGAAATGCCGCGACCTTATCGCTCGCATAATTGATGAAGAAGACCAGACTCTTATCGGCTGGCGTGAAGTTCCGATCGATCCGCTCGGCGCGGACGTGGGGCCCGCAGCTCGAATGGCACAGCCTCGAATTGAACAACTTTTTATTAGTGCTGCTGATGGACTCGAACAGGAACAGTTCGAGCGCGTCCTCTACATAATTCGCAAGCGCTTTACCCATTCCTTGCGCGGCGATAAGACTCTGGCCGAAGCCAAGCAGCTTTATGCCTGCAGCCTGTCAACCAAAGTTATCGTCTACAAAGGCATGCTGACGCCCGGCCAACTGTTTCCGTTTTACCGGGATCTTACCAACCCGGCTTGCGAGACTCACCTCGCCATGGTGCATTCCCGCTTTAGCACCAACACCTTCCCCTCCTGGGATCGGGCACAACCGAACCGGTTCATGAGCCACAATGGCGAAATCAATACCTTGCGTGGCAACGTTAACCAGATGGTCGCGCGGGAAGGCACCCTGGAAACCGACCTGTTCGGTGACAAGCTGCAAGACCTTTTTCCGATCATCGATGCCGACTGCTCCGATTCAGGCAGTTTTGATGCAGTACTCGAATTCCTGTTGCTGGGCGGGCGCAGCCTGCCGGAAGCGGTCATGATGATGATTCCAGAAGCATGGCAGTCAGACATCAATATGGCGCAGTCTAAAAAAGACTTCTATGAATTCCATTCTGCCATCATGGAACCCTGGGACGGACCGGCTTCGATCGTGTTCACGGACGGCAACTATATCGGCGCCGTGCTTGATCGCAACGGCTTGCGTCCTAGCCGCTACTATGTAACCCATGACGACCGCTGCATCATGGCCTCGGAAGTTGGGGTGCTCCAGATAGACCCCGAGAATGTGAAACTCAAAGGTCGCCTGCAGCCCGGCAAGATGTTCCTGCTGGATTTCGAACAGGGTCGGCTGATTCCCGACGAGGAGCTCAAACTGTCTATCGCCAGCAAGCGACCGTACGGGGAATGGCTGGCCAATCAGCGAGTCACGCTGGGAGATCTGTCGAAAGAAAGTGCCGCCCGCTCACTGGAGGCCGACGACATTCTGGCGCGCATGAAAGCATTTGGTTACACCACCGAAACCATGCAATTCATGCTGCTACCTATGGTCACCGAAGCCAGGGATCCACTCGGTTCCATGGGCAACGATTCGGCGCTGGCCTGTCTGTCCGACAAGCCGCGTATGATCTATGACTACTTCAAGCAACTGTTTGCCCAGGTGACCAACCCCCCAATCGACTCGATTCGGGAAGAAGTCGTGATGTCGCTGAAATGTTTCATCGGTCCTGAGGGTAACCTGCTAGATACGACGGAATCCCACGCTCATCGATTGAGTCTGGAACACCCCATACTTTCGAACAGGCAATTGTCCACAATCAAATCCATGGATTACCAGGGCATGCGCTCCCGGGTAATCGACATAACTTACGATGTGAATGAAAAGGAAGGTTTCAGCAAAGCGCTTGATCGTATCTGCGCCGAGGCTGCCCAGGCTATTCATGAAGGCTATTCTTTTGTCATCCTGTGTGACCGAAATCTCGCCCGGGACCGCATTGCTATAAGCGCACTCATTGCCTGCGGAGCAGTCCATCACCACCTGGTGGCCAACCATCTGCGGACTCGAATCGGTATCGTGATTGAGACCGGGGAGGCGCGCGAGGTCCATCATCATTGCCTGTTAACAGGTTTTGGCGCCGACGCTATCAATCCCTACCTGGCGTTCGAGGCACTCTGGCAAGCCAATACAGAGGGCCTGCTTGGCGACGCCTATCCAGACGAGGATTCCCTGGTTGATGCTTACAAAAAAGGCGTTGCCAAGGGAATGCTGAAAGTAATGGCCAAGATGGGCATTTCGACTTTACATTCCTACAAGGGTGCGCAGATTTTTGAGGCTGTTGGCCTCGCTTCAGAAATAATCGAGCGTTGCTTTGTGGGGACAGCAAGCCGTATTCAGGGCATTGACTTCAAAGTCCTGGTTGAAGAGTCCGAGCGTCGTCATGAGTTGGGGTTCCCCAAATTGCAGCAGGACCTGATTCCGGTCTTGCCGAACCCTGGCGATTTCCACTGGCGTACCGGTGGCGAACAACACATGTGGAATCCCAGCACCATATTCAATCTACAGGTAGCCGCCCGGAATAACAGTGCCGACGCCTATCAGGCCTTCGCCAGATCTGCGAACGAAGAAGCAACCCGCAAATGCACGATCCGCGGTCTGCTGAAATTCAGAACTGAAACACAGCCCCGGGTCCCCATCGAAGAAGTCGAGGCCGCCAGCGAAATCGTCAAGCGATTTGCTACCGGCGCGATGAGCCTCGGGTCCATCTCTACCGAAGCCCATGAATCACTGGCGCTGGCCATGAATCGGCTGGGCGGCAAATCCAATACGGGTGAAGGTGGCGAAGACCCTGTCCGGTTTCAGCCGCTGGAAAACGGCGACTCCAAGCGCTCTGCCATCAAACAAGTTGCATCGGGGCGGTTTGGGGTAACCATCTGGTACCTTACCAACGCGGATGAACTGCAGATCAAGATCGCTCAGGGCGCCAAGCCCGGCGAAGGGGGCGAACTACCTGGCCATAAGGTTGACGACTACATCGCCAAGATCCGCCATTCGACTCCAGGAGTCGGACTGATCAGCCCGCCCCCGCATCACGATATCTATTCCATTGAAGATATTGCGCAGCTGATTCACGACCTCAAGAACGCCAACCGTGCCGCCCGCATTAGCGTCAAACTGGTCTCGGAAATCGGTGTGGGCACGATTGCTGCCGGCGTAACCAAGGCCAAGACCGATCACCTTGTCATAGCCGGGCACGATGGCGGCACTGGTGCTTCTCCTCTGACCTCAATCAAACACGCGGGCCTGCCCTGGGAACTGGGGATAGCGGAAACCCATCAGACTCTGGTCATGAACAATTTGCGTTCGCGGGTAGTGCTCCAGACCGATGGCCAACTCAAGACGGGACGTGATATTGCCATCGCGGCCCTGCTTGGAGCCGAGGAATTCGGCTTCTCTACTGCGCCGCTAATCACCCTGGGCTGCATCATGATGCGCAAATGCCATTTGAATACCTGCCCAGTCGGAATTGCCACGCAAGATCCGGAGCTGCGCAAGAAATTCAAGGGCAAACCAGAGCATGTAGTCAATTATTTGTTTATGGTGGCCGAAGAAATGCGACAGATCATGGCCAGCCTGGGTGTGCGCACGGTCAACGAAATGATTGGCCGGGTAGACCTGCTGGATACCGATATCGCCATCGATCACTGGAAGGCAAAAGGTCTGGATCTGTCTGCCATACTGCGGCCCGCAGAGAAGATCTTCCCGGACACAGAAGTGCATCAATGCATGCTGCAGGATCACGGCCTTGACAAGGCTTTAGATAACGAACTGATCAAGCTGGCAGCGCCGGCGCTGGAAAATGGTGAAAAGGTCTATATCGAGCATCAAATTATCAACACGAATCGCGTAGTTGGTACGATGCTGTCCAACGAGGTGGCCAAACATCATGGCGAAGGATTGCTGCCTGATGACACTATAAACATCAAGTTGCATGGTTCGGCGGGTCAGAGCCTGGGCGCATGGTTGGCCAGAGGCATCACAATTACCGTCGAGGGCGATGCCAACGACTATGTAGGTAAAGGTCTGTCAGGCGGCAAGATTATCCTTTATCCACCCAGGAACAGTACATTCGTGGCAGAGGAAAACATCATAGCCGGCAACGTCAACCTCTACGGTGCAACGGGCGGCGAGGCGTATATTCGTGGTATTGCGGCAGAGCGTTTCGCAGTGCGAAACAGTGGTGCCAGTGCAGTGATAGAAGGAATAGGCGATCATGGTTGTGAATACATGACCGGTGGCCGGGTGGTCGTACTTGGCAAAACCGGCCGTAATTTCGGCGCCGGCATGAGCGGCGGGATCGCGTACGTATGGGACCCCGACGGCGAATTTCCAAACCAGTGCAACATGGGCACTTTCGATTTGGAAAAAGTCAGTATCGCAGCGGACATCGCAGAACTAAAACAGTTGATAGAAAATCATAGCAGCTATACGGATTCGCCGGTCGCAGCAAGAATCCTCGACAACTGGGAAGTCAGCCTCTCTCAGTTCGTTAAAGTGATGCCGACCGATTACAAGCGAGTACTGGCCGAAAGGGACGCGGCAGCCACTGCTGCATAGTCCAATCGAATAAAAGAAAGCGTCAGAAGATTTAGGTGATTGAGAAGTAGCAATGGGAAAACCTACCGGTTTCAAAGAATTTGTTCGCGAGGTGGAGCCATATCGCGATCCCGGGCAGCGACTGCTGGATTATGAAGAGATTTATACGCCTCACGAGGAGTCACACCTGCGCACCCAGGGAGCGCGCTGTATGGATTGTGGCGTGCCATTTTGTCAGTCCGGCGAGGGGTGTCCAGTATACAATCTGATCCCGGAATGGAACGACCTGGTCTACAGAGGGCGCTGGCAAGAAGCCCTTGAGCGACTCCATAAAACCAACAACTTCCCGGAATTCACCGGGAGGGTCTGCCCGGCTCCGTGCGAGGGTTCGTGCGTCCTGGGCATCAACGAACCCGCAGTGACTATCAAAAATATCGAGTGTGCAATTATTGATCGCGGATTCGATGAAGGCTGGGTGGTCCCTGCCCCACCCTCGTCGCGAAGCGGCAAAAAAATTGCCATCGTGGGCTCTGGTCCAGCGGGACTCGCAGCCGCTGACCAGCTAAATCGGGCGGGTCACGAGGTGACCGTCTATGAACGCGACGATCGAATTGGTGGATTGCTGATGTACGGCATCCCTAACATGAAACTGGAAAAAGACATTGTTGACCGAAGAGTCAATCTGTTACAGGAAGAAGGTGTCAGGTTTATAGCCAGTGCTGACGTCGGTGGTGATGGACCTGATGGCATCGCAGTGCAGCAATTGATTGACGCCAACGATGCTCTCTTACTGGCGACCGGTGCAACTACTCCCCGGGACCTTAATATCCCCAACAGAAAAATAGACGGTGTTCATTTTGCGATGGATTTTCTGCGCGCTCACACCAAAAGCCTGCTTGACTCAGAGCTTGCGGATGGAGCTTTCATCAGTGCAAAAGACAAGAATGTTATTGTCATCGGTGGAGGTGATACGGGCACCGATTGCATTGCCACATCGCTGCGACACGGCTGCAAATCACTGGTTAATTTCGAAATTATGCCCAGGCCCCCGTCCGAAAGAGCTGATGACAACCCTTGGCCACTATGGCCGAAAATCTACCGCGTGGATTACGGCCACGAAGAGGCAACTGCCGTTCAGGGCACCGATCCCAGAGTATATTCCATTTCTGGAAAAGAGTTCGTGATCGATGACAACGGCAAACTGGTTGGCATCAATACTGTTGAAGTTGACTCAAACTTTCAGGAGATAGCTGGCACTATCAAGTTCTGGGAGGCGGATCTGATCCTGCTTTCCATGGGTTTCCTTGGGCCGGAGCACTATGTCAGTGAACCGCTGGCCGTGGAGCTGGACCAGCGTTCTAACTACAAAGCTGACTATGGCGAGTTCCGTACCAGTGTCGACAAGGTATTTGCTGCCGGCGACTGCCGCCGCGGACAAACGCGGGTCGTGCGAGCCATTGATGAGGGACGACTGCCAGCCGCGGCGATAAACGACTTTCTTTCCCAAAATTAGGGGGGAAATAATTTCGGCTGCAGTCTGGCAACGCCGGGTGCTCCGGTGGCCCACCAAAATGCGTCAGTTGACAGGTTGACCCTTTGAGATTACCAGCGAGATACGCTTGGTATTGCGAATATCATCGAGGGGATTGGCATCCAGTAGAACCATATCGGCCCGCTTCCCAACCTCGATAGAACCGAGGATCGCATCCAGCGAAAAGTATTCTGCCGGCTTGAGTGTTGCTGCCCCCAGTGCCTCCAGCGGGGACAAGCCTGCTCGCACCAGCATCTCCAACTCCGAATGCAGACTGTAGCCGGGAATAGAAATATTGATAGGTGTATCGGTTCCCGCGCCAATCGGCACACCGGCCTCATGCATGCGTCTGGTGAGAAACAGGCTCCACTCAGCGAAGGGTGTGGCGCCGCCGCCTGCGGCCCGGCTAGTGGCGACCTGCGCCGACCATTCCTGCTGCACCGCATCGGGCACCCTGGCCAGCGCTTCATCCCAATCCTCTTTCAGATACGGCGGTGCTGCCGTGATGGAATTCAGGCGCAGGGTCGGCACCATCATGGTATCCGCTAACGCGGCGATCGTTCTATCGCAAACAGACTGATCGTAATTCGCTACCGCCGGCAGCCGCTGAAGATTATGCAGCAGGGATCGGAGTTCAGCGCCGGGAATGCCATCGGGGTTTTGCAAAAGTTCAAGTCGTTTGCTTAGCAGCTCTGCAGAATTGCCGGCGCAGTCCATCTCGATATTACGCAAATGTTCTATGGAGTCCACAAAAGGTCCTGCCTCGCTGGCACGCATTGATAGCGGCACGTGGGAATCGATCGGCAGATCGAGGGCCCGGGCAGTTTCGACGAGCGCGGCAAATACTTCCGGGCTGGTCATTTCATAAACTTTTATAAAATTCACACCCAGATTGGCGAGCTCTCTGACGGTCGCGCGCGCCTGTTCCGGAGTCGGCACGCTAATGCCAATTTCCGGCCGCCCGTTGCCGTCATAAACAACGTCATTACCATCCAGTAGGGGTCCGGCAAAAAATACTCGCGGCGCAACCGCGTCTTCTGCGCGCATCGCTTCCACAATCGGCACAATCTTGTTAATGAGTCCTCCGGTATCGCGGACGCTGGTGATACCCCAGGAAAGAAAGAGACCCGGCATGGCCTGGGTCAGACGATCGTCGTAACTGAGATGGACGTGAAAATCCCACAGCCCGGGGATCAGAAACTTGCCGGAGCCACTGATTACCTGATTAGCGGAAAATTCCTGCCCAACCGGTTGCACAGCAGTGATTTGGTCGCCCTGGAATATCACCGTCTGGCTGGATCTGAGGCCGTTGACCGCATCGATTACTGTGACGTCGGTGATCGCCGTGGCCTGGGCAGAGGACCGGCTGGGCAGCATTAGTAATAGTACTAGCGCACCAAGCCAGGCCCATTCAAACCTGAACATCGGTGGACTGATCGGTGTTTGCAAAACTGGCACCTCAGCCACAATCATTTACCCACGCAGTGCCGGGGCAGGAGCCTTGAATCGTTGCTCATTGCTGCTAACTCTGCCCTACGCATGTACAACCTCTATTCCACCGACTGCAGATCGGTACCCCTGGTTTCTGTCAACATAAGAACGGAGATGATAGTCAGCACCGAGGCCAGCGCGATGTAGGCAGAGACAAAAACAATGCCGTATTCGTTCCACAACAGCACCGCGATGGTGGGCGCCAGCGCGCCGCCCAGAATCGCACCAATCTGGTAACCCAGGGAAGCACCTGAATAACGCACATGGGTGCTGAAGAGTTCAGTGAAAAACGCCGCCTGAGGGCCATATTGCATGCCGAGAAATCCGAGACCCCCGGTAATGCCCAGAATAATAAGCAGGAAATTGCCGGTATCGATCAACGGAAATAGCGCGAACGCCCAGATGCCGCAAAGCAGAGCGCCGACAAGGTATATGCCCTTGCGGCCGTGGCGATCCGAGTAGGCAGCCGCCCAGAACTGGAAGGGGATCTGAATTGCCGAAGCGATCAGCACAGCCGCCAGCATGGTATTGCGGGGCAGACCCAGACCCGCAGCATTACTTCCATACGCCACCACAAACGCGATAAGAATATAGAAAGTCACCTGGATAGACAGAAAAGCCCCGGCCGCCAGGGCAATCCGACCCGGATAAAGCCGCAGTGCCTCCAGAACCGGAGACCGCTGTCCCTGCGACGCTTTTTCCGCAGCGACAGCCTCAAAGGCTTCGTCTGGCGGCATGATTTCCTCACCTTCGTGAGGATGTTCCTGCTGCAACTTCTGCAGTTCTTTGAAAGCGGGTGTGTCTTCGAGGTTTAGCTGCACATACATGCTTATGCCGATCAGGACAACACTTGCCAGGAATGGAATTCTCCAGCCCCAGGACATGAACGCTTCCTCGGAAACGGTGCCACTAATAAGCAGGAAGGCGAGATTCGCCAGTATCACCCCTACCGGCGCTCCTGCCTGAGCATAGGCTCCGTAGTAGCCGCGTTTATCTGCCGGCGCATTTTCAGTCACCAGCAGCATGGCACCGCCCCACTGACCGCCGATCGCGAGTCCCTGAATAAACCGCAATAGCACAAGCATTAGTGGTGCCAGTGCACCGATAGTTGCGTAAGTAGGCAGTAAGCCGATAAGTGTGGTGCCTACACCCATCATCATCAATGCAATGACCAGCGTGCGTTTTCGGCCAATGCGGTCTCCGAAATGGCCGAAAATGATGCCTCCCAGAGGTCGCGCAATAAAACCCACGGCGAATGTGCTGAACGAAGCGATCAGGGCCACCATTGCCGGCATGTCCTGCGGAAAAAAGGCCGCGGGAAACACGAGCGCAGCGGCAGTACCGTAGAGAAAAAAGTCGTACCACTCAATACTGGTGCCTGCAAGCGCCGTCAAAGCCACTTTCCGCATACTTTTGCGGGTGTTTTCATCAAGAGATTCGGTGGAAGCTGTTGCGTCTGTGGTCATGTCGACTCCTTTAATTATTGTTGATTCAGCATTCCCACTGCGCTAGGCACACGGAGAGTCTTGAAGGATATGATTCCGACAAGTAATTGTCCATGATCTTTTAGCCTGTTGGATTACCATAACCGGTTGATTCGATTATGAATGCTATCCTGGTCTTTCCGCCCTGCCCTAGATTTACTGTCGAACTGGATGCCAGAGGGTAGCGAAATTCCTGCTACGGAAATGGGATTCAAAAAACCTTACGGTAACGGCAGACGACCTTCGCTGCATTGCCTCACGCCATAAGGTATAGTTATTCGAAACAGCAGCCCGGAATCATTTGCCAAGGCGTTAACCAGGAGACTTGCAGCAAAAAGCGGCTAATAGTTTAAACAAATGGTCACTAATTAAATCGCGATACGGCAATACTGACATGTACGAATCAGCACTGACTTTGGAAAATGTCAGCAAGCAATACGGTAGTTTCACCGCCGTTGACGACATCTGCCTGCAAATCCCCCGAGCTTCGGTCTACGGATTTCTCGGTCCCAATGGCGCCGGCAAAACCACAACGATGAGAATGATTCTTGACATTATCCGACCGAGCTCGGGGAATATTTCCATCCTTGGACACCGCTCGGCGCTGGAGGTGAGAAACCGCATCGGCTATCTGCCGGAGGAGAAGGGCTTATACAAGAAGATGAAGGTTTCCACCCTGATCACCTACTTTGCTTGCCTTAAAGGTATGGGCAAAAAAGCGGCGCAACAGAGAGCTAAAGAATTGTTAGCAACTTACGGATTGCAGGACTATTCCGATGCCCGAATAGAATCGCTATCAAAAGGCATGTCACAAAAAGTTCAGGTATTGGCCGCCGTGGCTCACAATCCGGAACTGGTGATTCTGGACGAGCCGTTCTCCGGTCTTGATCCAGTTAACCAGCAGGTTCTGGAAGTTTTGATCAATAATTTAAGCGACAATGGTCAAACGGTAATTTTTTCCACACACATCATGGAGCATGCTGAAAGGCTCTGTGACCAGATACTACTGATTGCCGGAGGCCGTAAAATATTTGACGGCTCGGTGACGGAAGCAAAATCGCTAGTACCACGCAGAGTGCTGCTGGAAACCGCGGGCGATGTCAGCGGACTAAAAAATCTTGCCGCGGTGGTCAAAATGATTGCGATTGAAAACGAGCCGGGCACAGATCCCCAATGGCTGGTAGAAATCTCTAACGAAGCCCACCCCCAGGACATCTTGAAATACTGCTTCGACCAGGGTATCCCGCTCTCTCGCTTCGAATTCGCCGAATCCAGTCTGCATGACGTTTTCGTCAATCTGGTCGGCAAGACCGGCAGGGAGCAGAACCCGGGATGAACGTAATCAGGCTGATTGCATGGCGTGAATACCTGGAAAACGTCCGCACGAAAGGCTTCTGGGCCGGAATTCTGCTGCTACCTCTCATGGTTACCGGAGTATTTCTGATTCAGTCGACGCTGTCTGAATCTGCACCTACCAGATATTACCTGCTGGTCGACCAGAGCGGTCAGTATCGGGACACCGTGGAGTCCGCCGTCGAGCTGGAGCATCAGCGGCGGGTGCTGCAATCCTTCATGAATTATTTGCTGGACAATCGAAAAGAAAGAGACCTGGAGCTGACTGCAGCAAACGCGAGGTCGGTTGCAGACCAGCTGGTCGACGACATAGATGAAGATGAAACGTCAGCCTTGAATGAATGGATCGAGAATGGGGGGCTGAACTTTGCGCTCACCCTGGTTACGCCATATCTGAAGGAAGATGCCCCACCGTTCGAGAGCCCGGAGCAATTGTTCATAGAGGCGCCGCTGCCGGAGGGTGTCGATCCGACATTGGCTCCGCCATTACTGATAGAGCAACTTCGGCCATACCTGCGGGGCGAGCGTCGTATCGCCGTGGAAGGCGAGAATCGCGAGATCTTTGCATTGATTCTGGTGCCGGGCGATGTCAACGATCACATCCTGCGCCCGGGTACCATGCCCTCTACAGATCAGTCGCAATACAGAGGCGTGCAATACTGGGGTCGCAATCTTACCGACACCAGATTACCCGACGCGATCGAGCGCAGTCTGAATACGCGGGTACGGAGTCAAGAATTTGCCCGCAACGGGGTCGATAACGCCCTCGTTCGCAATATTCAGCGAACGCGCTTAGCGCTCAGCAAGCTCGATCCGCTTGCGAATGACGGAGAGGAAGCGGTAAGCATGGCGGACACGTTTCGCCAGTACGCTCCTGTGGGATTTGTGTACTTCATGCTACTTGCACTGATGCAGAGTGTGCAGTATCTGCTTACCAACACTATCGAAGAAAAATCCAATCGAATTCTTGAGGTATTGCTCGCATCGGTGACGCCCAATGAGCTGCTGATGGGTAAGATGCTGGGTATCGGCCTTAGCAGCGTAACCACTCTGACTGCCTGGCTTTTGTCGCTGTTCCTGATACTGAATTTTTACGAGAGTGCGGAAACCAGCACTCTGGTTGAGATCATCGGCATTATTCTAAGCTCAGAACTGGTGCCCTGGTTTATCTTTTACTGCCTTGCAGGCTATGCGCTTTACGCCGGCATTTTTCTTGCCATCGGCAGCTTGTGCAGTACGTTAAAGGAAGCCCAGGGTATGATGATTCCAATCTTCATAACCATGATGATCCCCATCACGATTTCTCCTTTTGTCGTGATGGATCCGAATGGCACACTGTTCCGCGCGCTTTCCTGGTTCCCCCCGTTTACTCCATTTCTGATGATCAATCGGGCCGCCGCGAATCCGCCGCTCATCGATTTGCTCGGCACTTCCCTCTTGCTGTTGCTCAGTATCCTGCTGGTAATGTGGCTGTCGGGGCGGGTCTTCAGACAGGGGCTGCTGCGTAGCGGCCAACCGCCAAGGATTCTCGAATTACTACGCATGATGCGCACTGACAGCCACTAGGATTTTGATCCAGTGACAGCGAACGTATATCCCACTACCTCGTCGACGACACGCGGCGACAGTGATTTGTAAAACGCGTTGGCCACGCTGTTTGTGCTCTCGGTGCCAAGCCACACCTCCTGACAACCGGAGTCCCTCGCGATCTCCAGTAGGCGCACCATCAATGCCCTCCCTACACCACGACGTCGACAACTGGCACTGGTATCGACTTCATCGATGAACAGCCATTTCATCTGGGTATAGGGTTTCGATTCGATGCGTCCCGAAGCCATGCCCACCAGATTATGGTCATTATCCGCACTGAAAGCCGCAACAAAGACAGTATCTTCCTTGGACAGGAATCGCTCCAGATCGACAACGGAGTAGGAATCTACATCATTATCCCGGCCCCACTCGGCCCGATTAATCTGTGCAACCAAATGCCGCAGATCATCGGCACAGGTAATCTGTCTGACATTGACTACCAACGGTCATTTTCCCTGACAATCTTGTTCCAATTAATATTCGGATAATCCGAAAAGCATTCAGAAATTTCTGTGTTCCGCAGTGGAATCGCTTCCACGCCCCAAACGCGATGACAACCCGCAGTGTACACATCGACGCGTAACAAAGTTCAAAAAGAACGCCTTGACGAAAAATTGTTGGTCGCAACGGGGACAGGACCTGATCACCATATCAATGGCGAACAGCGCGTATACTCCCATGTACACGAACATCAAATTGATCACGTCACGACCTTCGTTCAAAAGCAAAAAGAGGGCGCCAACATAAAGAGGTAGGGTATAGAAACACACCATTAACCGGCTACGCGATCGGTTAATCCTGTGCAACTGCTGATCTTGTCTTGACTGCTCTCTGGCAGTTTCCTGCGGGTCGGGAGAATCCCCGTTACAATTCGTCACTCGCTAGCCGCTCTTATTGCTGCCGTATCACTGCGCTGCTGGTAGCGGTTTTTTTGCAATACCCGCTATCTCTGGCTGCTTTTCAGTTGTGGTAAAACGCGATAGAGTAGCGCCTATTTTTTGCCCGGCACCCCCGTGGCATCTTATCGCGTCCAGGGCCCTAAAGCTATGTTGACTGTCCGCCTAAAAAAAGGTCGCGAAGCGTCTCTGCTGCGACATCACCCCTGGGTATTTTCGGGCGCGATCGAGGCGGTAGAAGATACTCCTGAGGCTGGAGAAACTGTCAGGGTTGTCAGTCACGACCAACAGATTCTTGGTCTCGGCGGCTATTCTCCGCACTCACAAATCCGCGTGAGACTTTTCACTTTCGCGGACACGGCAATCGATGAAGACTTTTTCCGGCAAACCCTGACAACTGCGATCACCAAGCGACGAGCTCTGTTGGACAGTCCGGATCGTAGTGCGTGCCGGCTGGTATACGGTGAATCCGACCATTTGCCCGGACTGATAGTGGATAAGTACAACGATTTCCTGGTGTGCCAGTTCCAGTTTGCAGGACTGGAAAGCTGGAAGCCACTATTGGCAGAGTTACTGGCAGAACAGACCGGTTGTCAGGGTATTTACGAAAAATCGGACAGCGCGTCCCGCAAAAGAGAAGGACTGACACCCGCAGAAGGAGTGCTGTGGGGCGAGGAACCGCCAGATTCCCTGATCATTCAGGAACACGGGTTACAGCTGGAGGCAAACGTCCGTACCGGACAAAAAACCGGTTTCTACCTGGACCAGGCTGAAAACCGCAATCTGATCCGCAGCTACTGTGCTGGCCAGCAGATACTCAACTGTTTCGCCTACACCGGCGCGTTCTCGGTCGCCGCATTGTCGGCCGGCGCCAGTCATGTAACCAGTGTCGACTCCTCCCGGCCGGCACTGGAAATCCTGCAGCGTAACCTGCGATGCAATGCCCTCGATGAAGAGCGTCACACCACCGAGGAAGCCCGGGTCGGAGACCTGCTGCGCGACTGGCAGAAACAGAATCGCCAGGTCGATATCGTAATCCTTGATCCACCCAAGTTTGCCGAACACAAGAACCAGGTAATGAAGGCTTCGCGCGCCTATAAAGACCTGGCTCTGCAGGCAGTGAAACTGATCAGGCCCGGCGGTCTGCTGATCACATTCTCGTGTTCAGGCGGAATCGACCTGAAACTGTTTCAGAAAATCACTGCGGATGCCCTGCTCGATGCGCGGCGCGAGGGTGAGATTATCCAATACCTGCATCAGTCGCCCGATCATCCGATCGCCCTGGCATTCCCGGAAAGCCAGTACCTGAAAGGGCTGGTCTGTCGCATAAACGACTGAGACAATTCTGACTATGCTACAGCCGGTTAAGAAGTGACGGTATCGGACATCCTATAAAAGGCGTTGCCATTGCAGAACACCGATAATTATCAGCACACTTCCAAGTGCATAATTGACCAGTTTACCGCTCTGTTGCAGATGGGTCTTGAGATAATCGCTTGCAATGATGAAACCAGTTAGCGCCAGCACCTTACCAGCAAAAACGCCCGCCAGGAACAACGCCAGCTCCAGCCCCTGGAAAGTGAGGTCCGTGTAGTCGTTAATCGCTGCCAGGGCGACAATCCAGAAAGGAATAGCCTGGGGGTTGAGTGCGGCGACCAGCAGCCCGGTTTTGAATTCCGAGCCGAAAGAATGATCGTCCGCAGCCAGGCTCTCAGCCGGCCGACGCCGGAATACAACCACGCCGATCAGCAGGAAGGCGGTTGCCACCGCCGCCCTGAATATGACGTTACCTTCCAGAAACGTGCCGATCACAAGGCCGAACCAGACAGCGAGCAAGACCTGGAAAGTTTCGACCGCGGCAGCAGCCACGGCAACTTCGAAGCCTCGAAGCCGGCTCTTTTCAATGGTGATTTTTGCGACTGTCAGGTTGATCGGGCCGAACGGCAGAGTGCCGGCAAAACATACCGACGCGCCGACCAGAAAGTTAACGATCAAAACACCGTCCTATTGATACCCGGCCGCCTGTAGTTTGAAAAGTCTCGCGTACTGGCCGGCGGCAGCCAGCAGACTTTGATGATCGCCCTCTTCTATCACCCGCGCCCTGTCCAGCACGATGATGTGGTCCGCCATGCGCACCGTGGAAAACCGGTGGGAAATGATAATTGAAATCCGGTTGGCAGTCAGGTCACGAAAGTGGGCAAAAATTTCCGCCTCCGCTTTGGCGTCGATGGCGGCTGTCGGCTCATCGAGTATCAGGACGTCGGCTTCACTGCGCATAAAGGCGCGTGAAAGCGCTATCTTCTGCCATTGCCCTCCGGAGAGTTCGTTACCGGCTCGGAACCAGGTCCCCAGCTGAGTACTATAGCCCTCGGGCAAATCTTCGATGAAGTCTGCAGCCAGCCCCTTGTCAGCTGCCTCCGCAATGCGGTTGCTATCGTCGATATGACGAATATCTCCAACACCAATGTTTTCCCCGACCAGCAGCTGATAACGGGCGAAATCCTGAAATATGACTCCGATTTTTTGGCGCAGGGTCGTCACGTCCCACTCCTGCAGGTCAAGCCCTTCGAAGGTGATGGAGCCTTCGGTGGGACTGTAAAGTCGCGTCAGCAACTTGATGAGGGTGGTCTTGCCGCTGCCGTTCTCTCCGACGATGGCGAGACTTTCGCCTGGACGAATATGCAGGTTGATGTTCTCCAGTGCGGGCCTGGTGCTGCCTGGGTAAGAGAAACTGACGTTTTTGAAGCGGATACCGTCCTCGGGTTTCGGGCCAGCCACCCTGTCGCCCGAAGGTTCGGGTATCTGATGATCCAGGTACTCGGTCAGGTTGGACAGGTAAAGATTGTCTTCGTACATGCCGTTGATGGCAGTCAGGCTGCTGGTGACGGCGGTCTGGCCCTGGCGAAACAACGCTACATACATGGTCATCTGACCGATGGTAATGGTAGTGGCGATAGCGGCAAACGCCACCCATCCGTAGGCGAAATAAAATGCCGCGCTGGCCAGCAGACCCAGCACGTAACCCCAGAAACCGCGACGCAGAACCAGGTTGCGGTCTTCCCGGTAAATGCGCCGGAAAATATCGATGTAACGTTGCAGGAATACCTTGCCCAACTGCAACAACTTGACTTCCTTGACGCCATCTTCCCGGGTCAGCACCATTTCCAGGTAAATCTGCATGCGCCGTTCGGCCGAGCGGCGACGGTAAATTCGAAACGCTTCTCCGGAAAATCTGGCTTCGGCGACAAAAGCCGGTACCCCGGCCAGTCCCAGAAGCAGCACTGCATAGGGTGAAAACTGAAATAACAGTGCGCCGACGGTAAGTAATGAAATGAAATCCTTGATTACGTCGAAGGTCTTAGTAACCAGGCTGAGGGGACGGCTGGAGGCTTCGCGCCTGGCGCGCACCAGTTTGTCGTAGTATTCCGAATCTTCGAAATGCGCTAGCTCGAGAGTAAGGGCCTTCTCCAGGATCATTACGTTCACCCTGTTGCCGAGCAGGACCCTTAATATCGACTGGCAAACGGTGTTGATTCGCTGCGCACCGGTCATGATCACCACCAGCCCGGCTTCCAGCAGCACGTAAAACAGTACGTCGCTGCGGGCCTGCTCACTGGCTGCGCCGCTTTGCTGCACGGCAGCTACCACCGAATCGACTATGAACTGACCAACAAAGGCGATGGCCGCGGGCATCACCCCGGCAACCAGATTGGCGAGGCCCAGCACGATGGTAAGCGCGGCGCTGGTACCCCAGACGATCTGAAGCGCCACCTTGCTGTACTTGAATACCGACAGGTAGCGAGCTAACCGGTTTTCAGAATTTTCTGGCTTCAAGGAAATCTGCGTTCTTGAGACGATTCAACGACGAGGACGTGTTTATTCTACGCTAAAAACAGCGGGTGCAGTTTCGCATGAGTACTGCGCGTCACAAAAACTCCATCCACGTGCTATTCAGGTAAGCAGAGCGCAGTGCAAACAAGGAGGGGCTCCTGACCGGAACCCCTCCTCTGCAATACGAAAAACGCGTGCCGGGAGCGATCAGATCTTCATCAGTTTCAGCACGATACGATCGGTATTGCGTCCCAGGCTGGAATCGGTGGGGGACAGGGTATGATCATCGGCAGGGTTATCCAGCGCCTGGCTGACGCCTATTACCGCAAAACCCGCTGCAGTAACTGCCCTTACCACCTCATCGAAAGCGATCCGGTGCAGCGCGGCATTATCCGCTCCCGGGGTGCCTTCATGATCCACGATTCCGAGGATGCCGCCCGGCTTCAGGGCAGCCATGGTCTGTGCCAGGACATCGCGGGCAACCTGGGGATCCCGATTGTGGAAGTCATGGAAATTCAGAGCTGTGATCGCAAAATCGACCGAACCGGGCGCGGTCTCGGAGATCGCTCCAATCTGTTCGACGTTACCCAGTCGATCGGCCCTGACGGTAGCAGCCTCAACAGCACGGCTATCAGGTCGATTTTGCATCAATACCCTGCCGCTGGATCCAACCGCGTATGAGAGCACCTCAGTGTACCAGCCCGTCGAGGCATTGATATCCAGCACCGTCATACCCGGTTCGACACCGAAAAAATCGAGCACCACCGGCGCCCTGCGACTGGCATCGCGAGCCTTGTCTTCCGCCGGGCGCTCCGGATTGGTCATGGCGCGCTCGAGTGCGGCGATGTCCAGCGCGGAGGCGTTGCCGCAGATCAGGCAGGAAATTGTCAATAAAGAAACGATCGACCTCATAATGATTACCTTGTTGAACCTAGTTAAAGGGGATTGGAAAAATTCCTCCAAGCATAAACCAGTGAATGTAACTTTAGCCCGTGGACCTTTGTCAATTATCGCAGCATCCCGTTGATTCGTGGGTTTCATCGAGTGAAATTGCATCGCCAACAGAATTCTTCTGCAGGCAAAAAAAAGGCCGCTGGGCAGAGCGGCCATCAGGCTTACTAACTAAGGTAAGGATTGTTATTCTTAGTGCAATCGGTGAGAAACCATAAGTTCCTTTTCAAAGATTTCCTTTACCTTGAGTAACTCGCTGACATCATCGTCAGTTTCCATCAGCGGCAGATGTTGCTCGATATCTGCCAGGATATTGGTAATACTGCTGGTATCCAGCAGGCTCAAATCCACTTCAAACGGCCATAGTTCTTCGAACGTCATGTTTATGATTCCAGCCTGAAACCTGATAAGTCTTTATGCCAGAAATACTATCGACTGACTTTAAGAAAACTTCATAACAAATTCTAATTTATGATTTTTTTTGTTTTGTAGTAACTGTTCTGACGGCAAAGGGCGGAATCTTCCCAGATTCCGCATCGCAAAATAGACTTGCGGCATCGTCAAGCAGTTCAGGGACTGGCCGTAACAAATAGGGAAATAGCTGACAGTGCGCTCAATATGACAGCCTTTATTAAAGCGTGGGCTCGGACAATTACAGCCTGGCGCTACTTTATTCTTGTTTTTTGTTTACTGCTGCTACCCCTTATGCTGTTCAGGGGACCAGCTATTCCTTTCGACAATACTACCGAGCGCTATTTCGTTACCGACGATCCCGCTCTGGTAAAATTTGAATACCTGATTGATCTTTTTGGAGATTATGAATACCTGATCGTCGGTATCGAGTACCTTCCCGCCAATGGCGATATTTTTAACGTCGAGACTCTGGAAGCCATCGACCAAGTTACCGGATTTTTTGAGTCTCATCGATTTGTCACCCAGGTGCGCTCCCTGACCAACTACCAGTTCACCCATGCGGACGGTGACGATCTGAGCACTGACTATCTGATCGAAAATCCGGCAATTCTGTCTGAAGCGCCGGAAATGCTGGACGACATCCGAAATATCGTACGCGGTGAAAATCTCGCCCTGGGCAACCTGGTGAGCGAAGACCTGCGCCATGCAAGGATCACCGCGCGCGTCGAATATCGCGACGACACCGCGTCCCACAAAGTGGCTCTGGCACAGGAGTTTTACCAATTCATCGACGAACAGAATCTGGAAGATGGTCCCTACCGGCTGCACTATTCAGGATTCCCGCTGCTAAGCGAACGTTTCGAGACTCTGGTCCAGGAAGACTTGCAACTGCTGATTCCGGCTATGGGGATCCTGCTTTTGGTCATGCTTTATCTGAGTTTTCGGTCACTTGTTGCTTCCGTGTTGCCTGGCCTGGTAATCGCCGTCGGAGTGCTGGGCGTTAATGAGATTCAGAGCTATTTGCACATTCCTCACTCCACTGTAGACCAGGCGCTGCTGCCTACCCTGATAATTATCGGTGTCGGAATTACCGTCCATGTACTGGTTGAGTTTTATCACGCCCTGCAAACGAATCCAGACAGTCAGGCGGCTGCCCGTCAGGCAGTGCTGCGTCTCTGGAAACCGGCATTCTTCACCGCCATAACCACATCGGCCGGATTTCTGGCTCTGTCGGTCATTCGCATTCTCACGATCCGGGACTTCGCTCTCCTTGGTGCGATCGGCCCTGCGATTCTATTTCTTCTGGCGATGACACTTCTGCCGGTGTTGTTGAGTTTTACCGCGCCAACTCCTGGCAGGACTCTCGGTGCCCTGTCGGAAGGATTGGTGACGCGAATTATCAAGGCTATCCCAGATTTCACCCAGAAACATCGCAATCGTATTCTCCTGTGCGGCGGCGCCTGCTTGCTATTTGCCATTTATACCGTCCCCAGGATTCAGGTTGACACAAACTATGTCACCCAGTTCAAGCAGGACAGCACGGTGCGCCAGGACATCCTGTACCTCGATAGAACTTTCAGGGGTGTCCTGACCCTCGACATAATCCTGGACTCTGGAACACCGGAGGGAATTAAAAATCCTGAATTTCTGCGTCAGGTAGAAGAGTTCCAGGCCTGGCTGGAAACTCGGGATTCAACGGGGCCAGTTAATTCACTGGTGGATTACCTGAAAGAAATCAACCAGGCTCTCAATGGTGACAATCCTGCCTTCTACCGCCTGCCCGACAGTCGTGAAATGGCAGCTCAATTTCTTTTGTTATACGACAGCTCGGGTGCCAATGAAGATTTGTCGGACATGAAAGATTTCGACAACAGATATCTGAGACTGATTGTGCCAATAGTGAATATGGCTGCATCTGATGCCCGCATTGAGCTGCAAACCATTGAATCCCACGTCAACGATAATTATCCTGCCCTGAAACCTCTGTTGACCGGAGGAATGGATTTGCGGACTGCTCAGGACGTATACGCTGCCGAAGGTATGTCTCGATCCTTTCTGACCGCATTACTGGTAATCAGCATTTTCTTCTTTATTTTATTTCGTTCGTTCAAATACGGTATGCTTTCGATAATTCCCAGCGTACTGCCCATTTTGCTGACCGGCGGAATTGCCGGCTTACTGGGAATTTATCTCGATTTAAACACCATGCTGGTAGGCGCGATGACTATGGGGATCGCGGTCGATGACTCTATTCATGTCATGAATCGCTATCTGACAATGAAAAAGACTGGAGCTTCCACGCGACGATCAATTGAACACGCCATGACCGAATCCGGGCGGGCGGTTTTATTCAGCTCCGCGGTGCTTATTGCGGGATTTAGTGTATTTTGCCTCGCATCGTTCACCACGATTGTTTACGTAGGACTATTTGGTTCAATCATCATGTTCCTCGCGCTGATAGGAGACCTTATTTTATTGCCGGCTATTCTTTACTGGTTGGATGGCGACGCGCCTGCTAATGAAACCGGACAAGTATCCGATGTCACTACTTGAGGGAATAGGCTTAAGCTGTCGCTATGAATAATGCATATCAATTCAACAGTTCACATATTAATCTGGGCGTGAAGATTGCCGGCTTGTCATTGGTAGCATGCCTGATGATGCCGGCGCAGTCAGGGTTAGCTGCAGAGCTGAGCGCCACTGAAGTTATTATCCGACATGACAATCTGTATGACGGTGACACTGCGATAACTGACTACCGACTTATCCTTATTGATCGCCGTAGTCGACAGCGAGAGCGCAACCTGCGCATGTATACAAAGGATTATGACCAGGATACACGCTCGCTGTCACAATTCGACTCGCCAGCCGACCTGCGGGGAACTGCGTACCTGAACTTTGACTGGGCAGATCCGGAGACCGATGATGATTCATGGCTCTATCTGCCCTCTCTGCAGCGGGTCAAGCGCATCGCCACCAGCGACACTTCTGATTCATTCCTTGGCAGCGACTTTACCTACGCGGATATCAACGGACTGGAAACCAGCTGGTACGACTATAGTTATTTCAGTGAGAGTGAAATTGTGGACGGCCAGGATTGCTGGGTTATCGACGTAGTCGCCAAACCGGAATTCCGCGAGAAAGCTGAAGAAGCGACCGGTTATTCACGCTTACGCACGTGGATCAGAAAAGACAACTTCCTGCAGCAGCGCGCGCAGGCCTGGGAACTGCGAGGCAACAGGATCAAATATTTTAATTCGTCCGAGATTGAGCAGATTGACGGCATCTGGACGATAAAACGCATGCAGGTCGTTACAACCCGTAACGATCGCCAGGAACATGCCAGCATTCTGCAAGTAGAAGAAATCAGCTACAACGTGGAACTGGGCGACGAAATTTTTACCACCGAGTATATGCAGCGCGGTCTTGACTGACTGGTGTCATCTACCGATGTTTTCATTACCACATAAATTCCCTCAATCTGCAGGCTTCCGGGCAATGCTGGTAAGCCTGATGCTAAGCCCTATCAATACCAGCGGACAGCAAGACTTTTTTTCCGATCTCGATGTGGAATCAGATAACAGCAGCGACCGCGACAGACCCTATTCAATCCTGGGGTGGGTCACCCAGAAAGCATCCTATGGGTACGAACAGCCAGGTCCTCCGTTCAGCCGCACTCGTGAACAGCTGTCCCAGCTTGAAACAAGTCTGTATGCGCAATTTGACTGGCAAGCGTCAGACACGCTGAATTTCCGTTTCAGTGGTAAAGCTTATCGTGACGGGGTTTACGATATCGAAAAAGATACGCCATTTACTCAATCCGAACGTAATCTCTTTAGAACCCGCACGGAAGTGCGGGATTTTTATCTGGAAAAAACCTTCGACAATGGCCTCTATCTCAAAGCCGGACACCAGATTCAGGCTTGGGGTTTTGCGGAATATCTGCGAGTTACAGACCTGATCAATACCGAAGACCAGTACACTTTCGGTCAGCAGGACCTCGAGAACATAAGGCTCCAGGTTCCAGCACTGCACTTGAGTTACTCGCTTCAGGACTGGGTCATTGACGGCGTATTCACCTACCACGCCGGCTACAACGATATGGCGCCGGATGGCGACGAGTTTGATCAGTTCATTACCCTGCGCCAGGACAACTGGCTAATCGATAGACAGGACCCGGATAACGATGCCGAAGTTTTTCTGCGTGCTTCAACGCACTATGCTGACGGCGATATACAGATAGTCGCCGGTGAATTCAACAACAATCAGTTAAGCCTGGACGGTATCAGCCAGATGCAGTCCGCCAGCCCGGTGTTCCATTTTTCTCAACAACGCATGCAGGCGCTCGGCATGGCTGCCAACCGGGTAGCCGGCTCCTGGCTGGTGTTCGGAGAGTTGGGTCTGCACCGCAACAGCCCCGTTATGCCGCTGGAGCTGGAGGACTTTGCGCGCGGAGATGGGTGGCAGGAACGCAGCCGGGTGCTGGGGGTCGTGGGTATCGAATACAACGGATTCAGCAACACTCTTGTTAGCCTGGAAGTGGATAACAGCCATACCCGCGGTGATATCAACAATCTCGGAATTGAGCGAAACCAGACCAGCATTGGGACCAGGTTGTCCTGGATCGGGTGGAACGACCGACTACAGCTGTTGTCGGTCTGGAACAAGCTGGCGAACGATCAGGGATACCTGACCCGATTATCGATCGACTATGATTGGTCGGACAACCTGAAGTTTGGCGTATTATGGGTAGACTATAGCGCCGACCAGAATTCCTTCTATTCAGCGTACCGCAACAACGATATGTTGCAGCTCAATGCCAGGTTCAGCTTTCAAAATTAATCAGCGTTGTAACGGCGTCCCATCCGAATCGATTCTGTGGCCATTATATCGAGCCTCTGTGTAACCATATCCGTTATAATGCAGCATGAAATTCAGCCAAACCCTCTGTATGTATTAAACCTCGATGGACTGGAAAGTATTCTCCCTGGTATTCGTCTCGGTGCTGATTGCAGAACTGGGGGACAAGACTCAGCTCGCAACTATGCTGTTCGCTACTGACCGCGAAGTCAGCAAGGTGACCATATTTCTTGCCGCCTCCGCTGCACTGGTGCTTGCCTCCGCGCTTGGGGTGCTGGCAGGTAGCCTGCTATCCGCCTATCTCAACGAAAAGATCCTGCACTATGTCGCCGGGGTGGCCTTCATCGCCATCGGTATTTACACCGTCTACACAGCCTGAGCGCCATGCTGCCGTCAACGGCTTCGGGCTTCATCCCGTCAACGGTGGTCAAGCTGTTCCATTCATGCAAGAATTATTGCTCTCATTATTCACCGGAGTGTCTTCAGATGAAATTCGTTCGCTCACTGCTCGCAGTTTTGCCGCTTTGTCTCGGAGTGCTTTATGCGCAATATGCAGTCGCCGATCATCATGGCGAAGCCCAGCAAAACCTTGCACAAATAATGGTTGGAGACCATCGCAGTGAGGCCAATATCTCTCGAAACCAGTCGCGTCATCCGATCGAGACGCTGGAATTTTTTGGCTTGCGACCCGACATGACGCTCATAGAAATCGGCCCTTCCGGCGGCTGGTATACAGAAATTCTGGCGCCCTACATGCGTCAACAGGGTCGCTATTTCGGCGCGCATTTCTCGCCCAATTCGGCGATGGCTTATCACCGTCGGAGTCTGGAAAGTTTTGAAGAAAAAATGCGGGCTCGTCCCGATATTTACGGCAAAGCCACGATTCGTCACCTCCTGCCGCCCGACGAGATTGTCATCGGGCCTGCGGAAGGCGCCGACATGGCGCTGACTTTTCGCAATGTGCATAACTGGATCATGGCGGACCTGGAGCACGAATACTTTGAAGCCTTTTTCGCTGCGCTAAAATCCGGTGGCATTCTTGGTGTGGTAGAACACCGGGCGAAACCGGGAGCCGGTATGGAGGTGATGCAGACCACAGGGTACGTCACCGAGCAATATGTCAAAGAGATTGCGGCTGCGGCTGGCTTCGAGTTTGTCGCCTCATCGGAAATCAACGCCAACCCGGCGGATATCAAGGAATACCCGGAAGGGGTTTGGACCTTGCCTCCGGAGTTCAGAATGGGAGACGTGGATCGCGAGAAATATGCCGCAATCGGTGAAAGCGACCGCATGACACTAAAATTCCGCAAGCCCTAGTAGTCACTTCGGAATACAGCCTTACCGATTTGCGGGAAGCTAGGTGAGCTTATCGTCTGCTATCCGTTCTGTGGAGTCCCATCGCCTGGCGCATCAAGCGGTGCTTTAAAAAGCCCAGGCGATCCAGTCCGCTCATACCGGCATTTCTGAGCCATCTGGCGGAAAGAGCATCGTCAGCAAATAGCCGTTTGAACCCTTCCATGACCCCCATCATCCCCAGATTCTGACCTTTTCGAGCTCTTTCATAAGCACGAAGAACGGAATACTCACCGAATGGTCGGTTCCTCCGCAGCGCCGCATGGATCAGATCGGCCAGCGTTCTGGCGTCACTGAACCCCAAGTTCACTCCCTGACCGGCAAGCGGGTGGATGGTGTGCGCAGCGTCACCTACCAGAGCAATGTTAGGCTGCACATAGTCAGAAACATGCCTCTGTCGAAGGGGGAAGCTGAGACGACGATCGACCCATTCGATATCGCCCAGGCGATGCTCTATCGCAGCGGCGAGCCTGGCGGCAAAATCCTGGTCATCCAGTTGCAACAACGCCTCGGCCTGATCTGGCACATTCGACCAGACAATAGAGCAGTAATGCTGCTGCTCGCCTTCCGGCGCAGTGCTATCCAACAGAGGCAGAAATGCCAGCGGCCCGGTTCCCATGAATCGCTGCAGGGCTGTGGCCTGATGAGGTTTCTCAGTGCGTACCGTCGTAACGATCGCCTGATGTTGATAATCCCACTCGCGGGTCTGGAAGTTGGCGAGCTGACGAATTCGAGACCCGGGGCCATCGGCCCCGATTAGCAGGGTGGCTATGCAGGCCTTACCGTCACTGGTAACGATTTTCACACTGCCTGGCGGATCGTCCGTCAACCGTTCAAAACTGATCACCGTCAGCGGAGACAGCAGAGATACATTGGTATGCTGACGAAGCCGCTCGTAAAGACCGAGGACGATGGCGGAATTCTCGACAATGTGGCCCAGACATTCTTCATGAATATCCGCGGCCGAGAAATGAATTGAACCAGTACCCTCGGCATCCCACACAGTCATATCCGTATAGGGTGACACTCGCACCGTTTGGGATATCTCCCACACACCCAGATCGCTGAGAAAACGCTGGGATGCTGGCGCGATGGCGCTAACCCTTGGATCAAACAGCGGCTGAGAGTTGATACAGGGCAGCTTGTCCGGTTCGAACCGGGTCTGGTCAAAAAGACCTATTAGCAAGCCAGTATCCGCGAGTGCGCAGGCCAGCGAGGCTCCGACCATACCGCCACCGACTATTGCTATATCAAAGTGCTTGTTCTGCGCGTCTGTAATCATCCCTGACCATTATAGGCTGGCATGGGTCGCGGTAACAGCAGACTGCCCTGCATGGTGCGCTCAAAGTCCGCCCTGTGATAGCCTAGGCCGCTCTGTCGCCGCATCTATGGAGAAACAAAATCATGAGCAATGTAATCGATCCTGCTGAACTTACCGATCATCTCGGTAGAGAAGTCGGTGTTACCGACTGGTTTCAGGTCAACCAGGACCGCATCAATCACTTTGCCGAGGCCACGGAAGACTTTCAATACATCCACATCGACCCGGAGCGGGCTGCTCAAACTCCATTCGGCGCCACTATTGCCCACGGTTTCCTGACGCTGTCACTGCTTAGCATGTTCAGCAATAATAATGGCGGCATCAAATTACAAGGCGCAGTCATGGGCATAAATTACGGTCTCGACAAGGTAAGATTTATCAATCCAGTCAGGGTGGGCAGTAACATCCGCGCCCGCTTTACCCTCCTGGAGGCCAGTGAGAAACAGCCGGGACGCTATTTGCTGAAACACGCTGTGACCGTCGAAATAGAGGGCGAGGAAAAACCCGCATTGATAGCCGAATGGTTGGGTATGACAGTAATCCAATAATTCCCTATGACAGTAAATACAGAGGTATGAGTGTTAACTCTTTTTTGAAGGATCCAATCGCATGAAGAGAAGATTTACCCTGGCCTGCCTCCCGTTATTGTCGGCCTGTGCAGGAGAACCGCCCCAGGATATTGGCAACCTCGATGGACGCCTTGCAGGTTGTCCGGATTCGCCAAATTGTGTGTGCAGTTTCGAAACGCGCGAAAGCCACACCATCGCCCCTCTGCAGGCCAACCTGGCTCAGGTACAACAGGTTCTGATTGGATTACCCGAAGCACGTATTATCAGCTCCGACGGGAACTACCTGTACGCCGAATTCACAAGTCGCCTCATGGGTTTTGTTGACGATGTGGAATTTCTCTACGAGTCAGGCAGTGGATTAACTCACGTAAGATCTGCGTCACGCGTCGGTTACAGCGATATGGGCGTGAACCGCAAGCGGATCGAGAGCATCAGGACGGCATTAACCGCGAAGCCATAGGGCAAGCCATTGGCTTTACCAGCTAATGGTCCGCCAGCCCCATAGCGCCATAGGCAAACTCATGTTTTACCAGCGGTAAAATATCGATGGAGGCAAGTCCAAACTTTCTAGCCCATACAAGGCTGCCCCGGTTACTGGAAAATAAACGAGTCAGGTAGTGCGAAAACCCTATCGTGCGTAATTGATCGCTCGCCTGACGCTGCACAAATTTCTGTAGTACCTGCATCTCACCCGGTCCGACATTGGCGTTGATCGCTTCGGCCAAAACGCCAGCAAGCACCTCGGCATCTCTCAATGCCAGATTAAACCCCTGCCCTGCAACCGGGTGCAAAGTGTGCGCCACGTTTCCAAGCAGGACCAGCCCGGGTCTGATCTGTTCTCTCGCCACCTGCAGACTCAATGGATAACAAAAACGCTGTCCAATACGGGTTATAGAACCAAGCCTAAAACCGAATCGGTCCTGGAGACGCTCTAGCAACTGCTCGTCATCAAGAGCCATGTAGTCTGCTATGCCGTCATTCGGTATGGTCCAAATGAGCGCGCCCCGGTTCTCTCCATCCAGCGGCTGTAGTGGAAGAATGGCGAGTGGTCCGCTGTCAGTGAATCGTTCGAAAGCAACGTTATGGTGAGAATTTTCGAATGCAATATTGGCAATCATAGCCTGCTGACCGTATTGTTCTCTATCGGAGGCGATTCCCAGCTGACTACAAATAGGAGACCTGCCCCCATCAGCCAAGACCACAACACTGCTTTCCAGTTGAAACGAATTGCCGCCCGCATCACTCAGTTGCAAGTGCATACCGGAGGCAATCGGCTTGATGGACTCCACCCTGGCAGGCGCCAGAAGCGCCAGGCGTTCTGAATCTCGCAATGCCCTGCCAAGGCTGTCGCCGAACCGACGATTTTCAACCACGTACCCTAGCGCGGCGACTCCCTCGGCAACAGCATCGAGCACGGCAGATCCGAAGTGGCCACGATCCGAGACATGAATTTTGTCAATTGGAGTAACTGAATCTGCTATTGAATCCCAGAGACCGATATTCTTCAGTATCAAGCTGCTTCCAAAGGACAGCGCCGTCGAACGATCGTCGAAACTCGGTGAAGCTGACCGGTCCGGGTCAGAATGGGCAGCTTCTACAATAAGCACCGCGCATTCCTTTCGCAGCGACTTTGCCAACGCCAGGGCAAAGCTGGCGCCGACCATACCGGCGCCAATGACCACCAAATCGTATTTTCCCATCGGTTTTTGAATGATCATATTCGTACCTGATGGCAATGAACTCGATCAGTGAAGCTTGCCAGCCATAAGTGCTTCGATTTCATCAGCCGCTTTCGGGACATCATTACTCAGCACCTTGTGACCTCCGCGGGTAACGAGCACATCGTCCTCGATTCTGACTCCGATGCCGCGCCATTTGCTTGCCACCTTGCGGTTATCAGGCGCGATATAGATACCCGGCTCAATGGTTGTCACCATGCCAGGCTCAAGCAATCGCCAGCTTCCATCGATCCGATAGTCTCCAACGTCATGGACATCCATGCCGAGCCAATGCCCGACTTTATGCATGTAAAAGTCGCGATAGATTTGCTCCTTGATAGCCTTACCCGGGGTTCCTTTGATTAGGCCCAGCTTAATCAATCCGGAAGTAATGACTCTCACCGAAATGTTGTGAGGCTCATCGTAGGGAACGCCTGGTTTTACTGCCTCGATTGCCGCCAGATTGGCCTTCAGGACAATGTCATAGATCGCACGCTGCTCGGCGCTAAAAGTGCCGTTAGCTGGAAAGGTTCGGGTTATGTCGGAGGCGTAGTGCTGATATTCACAGCCAGCATCAATCAACACCAGGTCTCCGTCTTTGACCTGTGCATTATTGGTATCGTAGTGCAGGATGCAGGCGTTATTTCCCGCCGCGACAATGGAATTGTATGCCGGCGAACGGCTGCCATTTCGATAGAATTCATGCAGCATTTCAGCCTCGAGCTCATACTCGTGCACACCCGGTTTACAGACCTGCATCGCACGCTTATGAGCGCGAGCCGAGATTTTAGCCGCCTTCTCCATCAACCTGATTTCTTCCCTGCTTTTCACCAGCCGCTGCTCATGGAGTAAATGATCCAGCACAAGAAACTCTCCAGGGGGGTGAACCCCCAGCCCCTTGTGACTTCGCACTACATTCACCCAATCCATGACCTGCTGATCAAACTGGGGATCACTACCCATCGAGTAGTAAACCCGTTCGCGACCTTCTATCAGACCAGGAATAATTTCATTGATATCCGAAATTGGGAAAGCATCGTCGATTAGCAGTTCCTTGCTCGCCAGAGCGGGTCCCATCAGCACTCCGTTCCAGAGTTCCTTCAGCTTATCCTTTTCCTGGCAGAACAACACCACTTCACCCTGCTTCCTTCCAGGCATCAGTGCCAGTACCGCCTGCTGCTCAACAAAACCGGTAAGGTAATAAAAATCACTACTCTGACGATAGGGGTATTCGGCATCGTTGTTGCGGGTTTTTGGAGTCGCAGCAGCAACAATCGCAATGCTGTTGGGCTCCATCTGAGCCATCAGTTCCTTGCGGCGACGCTTCATTTCGCGGTAATCGACTGTCATAAATTTCTCTCTTTGTATTCGGGTCTTGCGCGGCAAAAAGAGACGCACCGGTTAATTATATGGATACTCAAGCTTCCAGACGAGTGCGAAGCAGAAACTAGGAGAAATTGCGCATCTACTGGTAGCAACTGGCAATCAGGACACCCCATGTCATTTTTGAGAAGTGTATCATTGACCCTTCTCGACCTGCCCTCTATAGTTATCGCAAACCTGAACAAGATTCGGTAACGCATTGCCCTCACTAAAAATTAACCAAGGGCCCATGGATTCAAGCAATGAGCGAAGATAAGTTTCAATCCCTGAAAGAGAAGGTAGATGCCCTGATAGCACTATGCGGAGAGATAAAGCAGGAAAACCAGTTACTTAGAGCCAACGAGGAAAACTGGCAAGGCGAGAAACGGGAATTAATGGAGAAAAACAAGATTGCAAAGTCCAGACTGGAATCAATTCTGGCCCGACTGAAGGCACTGGAGGAAACTCAATAGCTGCAATGACGTCTGAACTCGCTCATGTGTCCAGGCAATTCTCGTTAGGTATACAATAAGGCAGGCTCCTACTCGCATCGCGAAATTACCAAGCTTGGAAAACTTTCATGTCCGACAAAAGCTCATCAGTGCAAATACGAATTCTCGACAAGGAATACCAGATAAACTGCCCCCCTTCGGACCAGGAAGCACTACTGAAATCTGCTCGCTACCTGGATGAAAACATGCGCAAAGTCAAAGAGCGCGGCAATATTCACGGCAGCGAGAAAGTGGCGGTCATGGCGGCGCTTAACATTACCTATGAACTGTTACAGAAAAACCGTCTGTTAACCGAATACCGCCGGGTTAACGGAGAGCAGATCGACCGGCTGGAGGAAAAGATTGAGCAGGCGCTGCAACGCAGCCGCCAACTGGAGATGTAACCCGGCCTGCGACAACTCATTACCGATTACGCTGCTCTTTCACCAGCGATCCGTATTACTCATTCAACAGCATGATTCCCGGATTCTGGCGTCTGGACCAAGTCGAAGCTATACTAGCGGCATAGTTTCCTGGAACATTTGCCAATCAAACATGTTCTTGAGCCGATATTTGTAAACCCGGAGGCTGCCCGCCAGATGTTGTTGCGCATGTCCGCCAGACGGAAAGCCTTATACGTCGCGGGGGCCACCACCTGAGCCTTTCGGTTCAGGGCAACTTTGGTAGCGGTGTTTTGGGGAACTTACCTTTAACACCCGTCTTTATGAGACGCGTACCGCCTTGCAGCCGACTCTTTCCGAACTCCGATGACTGATTCTGAACGCATCAGTTTGCGCAAGAAATTACGTCAGCAGCGTCGGTCTCTTTCGGCAATGCAACGGCAGGAAAAAGCCCACCTGGTTTGTCAGCAAATCGTTACAAGTAGTTTCTTCAGGCGGTCGCGACGCGTGGCGTTGTATTTAGCCTGCGACCATGAACTGGATCCCCTCGCTCTTCTCTCGCAAGCACTGGAGACGGGTAAGCGGGTATACCTGCCGGTATTGAGCGCCCACCGACCGGGCAAGGTCAGCTTTGCGCCATTTCGAGCCGGTGACGGACTATTGCCCAATCGTTGGGGCATCCTCGAACCAGACCAATTGATCAGCCGACTCGCTCAACCCCTGTCGCTGGATCTGGTCTTCGTTCCTCTGGTCGGATTCGACGCCGATTGCAATCGTATGGGTATGGGTAAGGGGTATTATGATCGTACCTTTGCGTACCGGCAGCGGCTGGGTTTCCAGCGTCCGCGACTGGTGGGATTGGCTTACGAAAATCAAAAAGTGGACAGGATTCCTGTCAGTGATTGGGACGTGCCGCTGGATGCGGTGATTACTGAATCGGGAATTTACCAGCGCAGCGGGTGCTTGCTGGTGTAGCCGGGCGGTCTGTTACTCTGGTCTTGAGTAAAGAAGCTGATCTGCAAACTTCGTGGGCCGGCAATTACTCGGAGGCTAGAACAGAGCGCTCTGCGCTACACTGCTGGCCAGTACGCTGACCACGAACAGAGTGATGACCACAATTACCATATCTGGCTTTTTACCCATGACTCCTCTCCTAATGTCTTGTTGTGAATTGCAAATACGCACCCCTGTATACAGGACTCCCTTGCGTCAGGGGAGTTAACGGCGTTTAGTCACAATCCTTTAATAATTCAAGTAAATCAGGACATTACCTTCGTCGATCTTCTGTTTCATCGGTCTTCTTTCACGCTACCGGCTGGGTGAAAACTGACGCCGCACAGCTGTTCTCCCGAGCGGCTTGAATCTGAGCGGCACTGGCTGTTGCTGAAAAAAAAATCCTGGTTATAATACTGTATATATATACAGTTATTGATGATAAAGCCGCCATGCTGCAGCTACATAAAAAGTCCGATGACAACAATAAATGAAACGCACGGGGAATTCACAAAGACCAGTAAAACCAAGGCCTACAGGGACGAAGCAATCGGTGAGTTACTGACACGCAACCCGATTCTATGGCGCGGCTGCGACATGTCCGGCCTTGGCAACTATGGTCAGCCCACCGGCTACCCACAACTGGACGATATCCTGCCGGGTCGGGGCTGGCCCCATAATGCAATCGTGGAAATCGTCAGCCAACAGTGGGGCATGGGAGAGCTGCAGTTACTGGTACCACTAATGCGGGAAATCGTCAGGCAAGACAAATGGATTCTCTGGATATCGCCTCCCTACTTGCTTAACAGCCCGGCCCTGCTGCAGGCGGGTATCGACCCCGAACAGATACTGGTAATCAACCTGAACACCTCCTGTAAAGATGCGCTGTGGAGCATGGAGAAGGCATTGCAAACTGGTAGCTGCGGTCTGGTGCTGGCCTGGCAGAACTGGCTGCCGGACAGGGTAGTACGCCGGTTACAGCTGGCAGCAGAAACCGGGAAAACCCTGGGCGTGCTTTTTCAGCATCGCATCAGTAAGTACTCACAGTCTTTCTTACGCCTCGAGGTAAAAAAAAGGAACAATAAAGAGCAGCAAAGAAGGATAGGAAAACGATGTGAAAGAGATCAGCTGGCTGGCAATTGGGTTGAGACAAGACAGGGCGATTATTGCCACAAGACAGAAATCGTCGTGCTTAAAGCACGAGGCAACTTTCGTCCCCTGTCGGTACAACTGAACCTGTACCCGGAAAACCTGCCTCATCAGCAGCCCGATCGGTATAACAACCCATGAAAGAACAAGAATCCACCCCGGGGCTGCCGTTAATAAAGCCAAGCCCTGCTGCTGCAGACAAGATAATTCCACTTCATGGTCGGGCAAAACAACCACCTCCAACAGCAGCGGAACAAACGCAAGCTCCAAGTCTCTGGTATGCCCTGCACCTTCCACAACTGGCAGAGCTAACGGACAAGCTTCAGCAGCAGTACCTTGAGCAGCTGGCCCAACTGGCAACTGGAGTCAGCTCCAGTGTGAGTTTTCATTGCTGTTCTCTGGTTTTCGAAGTGCGCAGCAGCCTGCGCTACTTTGGCGGTATCAATGCGCTGCACGGGCTGCTGGCACCCCGAATAGTGAAACAACTGCAGGATTGGAACCTGGAACCCCGGTTCCGGTACGCGGCAAGCCCCACCGTGACCGGCAGCCTGCTGCTGGCGCGTGGCGACCGTAATCTTCTGGTTCATCGCCGAGATAACCTACGTTCCGCTCTCGGCCGCCTTTCTACCGATGTGCTGGAACTGAACCGGGAAGAGCGTCGACGCCTTTACAACATGGGAGTCCGTCGCCTGCAGGATCTCTGGCGGCTACCAACCGATGGTCTGCGCAAAAGATTCGGCAGCAGCTTCGTCAACCAACTGCAAAGAGCGTTGGGTGAACGACCGGAGCCACAGAGATATTACCAACCGCCACCAGCCTTCAGCAGCAGCTACGATCTGCCCTGCGAGGTTGAAAATGTGCAGCTGTTATTACCGGTTCTCGAGGAGTTTCTGGCCCAGCTGGTGGATTTTCTGCGCCGCCGCGATCTCAGCACCAGCCGTCTGGTTGTATCACTGATCCATGAACGACAGAGCTGCACCTCGATAACCATGGGGCTGCGCCAGCCCAGTCGCTGTCGCCAGCATTTGCTGCAGTTGCTGGAGATTCATTTTAATAACCTGGCTGTTCCAGCACCGGTTATTGCATTAAAAATGCAGGTCGTACGCTTCGACGCCTACCTGGGGCAGTCGGGCGAACTGTTACACGATAGTGGTAAAACCAGTGCTGGAAGCAGGCGGCTGGACCTGTTTATGGAGCAACTGCAGGCACGAATTGGGGAAGAACCAGTGAGGAAAATTGCCAGTGTCGCAGAACACTGTCCGGAATACGCTACCTCACAACAGGACCCGCTATTAGCAGCAAGGCGGGCGGCCGACCATCCCTGCACCGACAACCCCAGACCATTGTGGTTACTGCCAGAGCCACAGGTGCTGAAGGTGTGCAACGGCAAACTCTATCATCACGAATCTCTGCGTATACTTAGCGGGCCCGAACGCATTGAAACCCGCTGGTGGTCAGGCACTGATGTACGGCGTGACTACTACGTGGCTCAGGAGGATAACGGCAGCCGCCTCTGGATTTATCGAGAGAAGACCGGTGACCGACGCTGGTTTCTGCACGGTATTTTTGCATGACAGATAAGAGCGGAATCCCAATCAGACAGCAGGGCTGCGTCGCACTGGTACCCTCCCGAAAGCCCCATAATCGGATTACATTCCGGCAACCAGGCCCAGCTTGCGTAACACTCGCCGGACCAGACCTGGCGACAGTTTCCTCAATACCTGTGGTACTTCGTCAGCAGACTCGGGAATCCAGACCGGATCACGGTAGCTAAGATTACCTTCGCTGCTGAGCATTGGCGTGTAGTACCTGCAATCTGCAAAGAAGTAGTGGGTCACCTGGGAGTGACGGCTTCGGGATGGATCCTTGCGAGGCGCTCCTCCGTGCAAGAGGTTGGCATGCCAGATCAGCGCTTCGCCCTTGCGGATTATCGCGTATTCTTCCTTCAGCCCACGCTCGACAATCAATTTCTGGATGCACTGTTCGTATTCCTTGTAATACTCGTAACCGTTACCGAGACCCAGGTCCTGCATATTCAGCTCGGGAAGCCTGTGGCTACCGGGATAGTAAATGAGAGACCCGTTGTTCTCGTCCATGTCTTCCAGCGCAACCCAGACCCCGGCCATATAGCCTCCCGGAATCGAATTGAAGTGAATCGTATCCGAGTGTGGCAGCTGCGCAGTTCCCACGGGGAAATTCAGGGTCTGGAACGGCAGTGGTCTGCGACCGTACAGTTGTTCCAGTGCTTGCAGTATGTCTCTGTTAACCGCTAGTTGACGTACCTCGTCAACTTTTTGCCACACGTCCTGCACTCGAGCAGGTATAGTGGGCTGATTCTTGAATTCGTCGGGGTAGTAGGGAAAAACCTTGTACCTGATCGCTTCGAGCAGGCGATCATCAATGCCGAAGTCCACTACCAGGAATCCTTTCTCATTGAATTCAGTTATCTGGGCATTATTGAGAAACAGTTGATTGTTATCCATAGGCTTACGGTCATGGCACACGATGCCCAGTCCCTTTATCCAAATTAGTTAATCCTGGTGTAGTGACAAGCATTTTAGCAGCTATCCAAGCCTTTCTGTTGCTTCCATGAATGTGCTGACTTGGTAGTCTCGTATTGTGAATCAACAATTGGCGGCTGCATCAAGTGAAGTCCCTGGAAGACAGCTGCATGGCTCCCAACCAGTGGGTGAGATCCACCAACTCTCGGGCTATCAGGTGAGTCACTCCATCACTGTGCTGCACGTGACCACTCACCCCCAGCAACCTGGCCTGGCGCACCACCGGCCGCTGTCGCTCTCCCAACGCTGGCCAGATCACCACGTTAACACAACCCGTTTCGTCCTCCATGGTAATAAATGTGACACCTGATGCTGTCATGGGACGCTGCCGACATGTCACAACTCCAACCGTCTTGACAACGCTTTCGTTGGCAGCCTCGTCAAGCATGCTGGCGCAGGTTACCTGGTAATCCTGCAGATGATCTCTTAATAACGCCAACGGGTGGCGGCGCAGGGTAAATCCGGTCGCACCGTAGTCTGCCATGATGTTCTGACCCTCCGAAGCTACCGGCAGCAAGACATCCACTTCAGGTTCGCTATCGAATTTCGGGTCAGCATAAAAACTGCCGGACATTACCCTGCCCGCGGTCTTTATTTCATTATCGGCGGCGCACCGCAGGACAGATTCTACAACCGGGCACCAGCTTTTTTCTGACTCAACACCGGCGGCATACCAGAAAGCACGATGCCGGTCACCACTCACTCCACGCAGCGCATCGGCAGCCGCGAGCGCCTCCAGATCTTTTTTATTGATACCACTGCGGAAAACCAGATCTCTTACCGTGCCAAATTGTTCACCTGTAGCAGCTATCTGCTGGCGACAAATGGGCCCCTTTGTCTTTGTCTTTGTCTTTGTCTTTGTCTTTGTCTTTGTCTTTGTCTTTGTCTTTGCCTTTATATTTGTATTTGCTTCTTGTCTCTCCTTACTGGTTGCCTTTTCCCTGGCATCTACAATGGCCCAGGCCCCAGCTTCCGATAATCCCTTTACCTGGTTGAAACCGATACGCAGCGACGGTGACGGATTGCGGGTAAAATCACATCCTTTGTCGACGCATTCTGTCCGGGAAGGAACTGGAACAGCGGATACTGCTCCCAGGTCCCCGGTGTATTCCAGCGTACATTCATAAAAACTCCTGTTCACATCCACCGGCAGCACCTCAACACCATGGCGCCTCGCATCCTGAATAAGCTGAGCCGGTGCGTAGAATCCCATAGGCTGGCTGTTCAACAGCGCGCAGCAAAAAGCCGCCGGGTGATAACACTTCATCCAGGAAGACACATAAGCGATCAGGGCAAAGCTGGCAGAATGCGATTCGGGGAAACCATAATCCCCAAATCCCTGTATCTGGCGGAATAATTGTTCGGCAAAACCCCGTTCATAACCCCGCTCCAGCATGCCCTCGATCAATCTGTCACGGTAGGGCTCCAGCCCCCCCTTCCTCTTCCACGCAGCCATCGCACGACGCAGCTGATCCGCTTCGCCGCCGCTGAAGCCGGCCGCCACCATCGCCAGCTGCATAACCTGTTCCTGAAAAATCGGTACCCCAAGTGTCCTTTCCAGAACCTTTTTAACCTCATCACCCGGGTAGGAAACCTCCTCTTTGCCGGCGCGCCTCGCGAGGTAGGGATGCACCATATCACCCTGAATAGGGCCAGGTCGCACAATCGCAATCTGGATTACCAGGTCGTAATAATTACGAGGCTTCAGCCGGGGCAGCATACTCATCTGGGCTCTGGATTCGATCTGGAACACGCCGACGGTATCCGCCTCCCCCATCATTTCGTATACCAGGGGGTCTTCAGCGGGAACCTTCTGCATCGTGAGTTCCTCGGTGCTGTACTCGCTCACTAGTTTCAGGCATTTCTGTACTGCAGTTAGCATGCCGAGCGCCAGCACGTCGATCTTCAGCAAACCCAGTGCTTCCAGGTCATCTTTTTCCCACTGAATCACCGTGCGATCCGTCATGGCGGCATTTTCGATAGGCACCAGATGTGACAGCAGACCCTGGCTGATGACAAATCCCCCCACATGCTGGGACAGATGGCGAGGGAAACCGATCAGGTTACCGGTCAGGTATACCAGCTGCCTGATGCGCGGGTCGGAATAATCGATTCCCGAATCAGACAGCTGTTCTTCGAGACTGGATCCCCACCAGTAGATGGACCTGGATACATGATCCAGCAGCTCATTCTCGATACCAAGTGCCTTGCCAACATCACGGATAGCGCTACGGGAGCGGTAGGTAATGACGGTAGCCGCCAGCGCTGCCCTGCCGCGGCCGTACTTGCAGTAGATGTACTGAATGACTTCCTCGCGGCGAGCATTCTCAAAATCCACGTCGATATCCGGTGGTTCGTCGCGTTCGCGGGAAATAAAACGTTCGAACAGTACTGCCACCCTTGCCGGGTCTACCTCGGTGATACCCAGGCAGTAACAGACCGCTGAATTGGCAGCAGACCCACGGCCCTGACAGAGAATGCCCTTGCTACGGGCATAATCCACCAGATCATGAACCGTGAGAAAGTAGTGTTCATAACGCAGCTCCCTGATCAGTGCCAACTCATGTTCGATGATATTACGCACCTCAGCCGTGGCTCCACCGGGCCAGCGTCGGCGAATGCCCTGCTCGGTCAATTCGCGCAACCAGGCATGCGCAGCATAGCCATCCGGCACCAGCTCCCTTGGATATTCATAACGGAGCTCATCGAGAGAAAAGCGACAGCGGTCGGCTATTCGGACCGTCTCCTCCAGTAATTGATGTGGATATAATTTGACCAGTTGTTCCAGTTTTCGCAGATGTCTTTCACCATTGGGCTCACCATCAAAACCCAGCTCATCAATACGCCTGCCCAGACGAATAGCCGTAACCGTATCCTGCAGAATACGCCGCTGCTGGCTGTGCATGTAGACGCCGCCGGCAGCACACAGGGGGACGGCAAACTGCCGGCCCAGTTGCTGCAGGTAGTGCAGCCTCTTCCTATCGTCGCCCCGCAGCAACAGCTCGACTGCAATCCACAGCCTGCCGGGCAGCAATCGGTTCAGCCATACTAATTGCGAAACGGTGGTTTCAGCTGCCTGTTTGATATCCGGCACCCAGAGTGCGAGACATTCAATGGGCAGGTTACTTTCCAGCATTTCACGGTCAAGACGATAATCGCCTTTACGGGTTTCGCGCCGCGCGCAGCTAATCAAGTGGCTAAGCTGACCATAGCCGATGCGGCTGGTTGCCAGAAGCACCAGCTCGAAGTCATGACAGGCGGCTGGTGCGGCTCCACTGCTGACGGTGAATTCCGAACCCACTATCAGCTTGAGTCCTCTGTCCCTCGCCGCCACATGGGCACGCACTACACCGCTTAGAGAACATTCGTCAGTGATTGCCAGTGCCCGGTATCCAAAGTTACTGGCAGTCTCTACCAGCTCTTCGGGAAACGAGGCGCCACGCAGAAAAGTGTAGTTGGAAATACAATGCAGCTCGGCATAGCCGGGGTAGTTAGCGACGGAACAGGCTGGCAAATCGGAAGGCGGCGACTTCTCTCCAGGTGCAGAGAGATACTCGCACCCGGTTTCCTGGGGGGATTCTGTGGCCATGATAGCAACTAAAAATACTGTATATATGTACAGTATTTTTAAGCCGGATGAATGTCAAGCGCGGCGTCGCTCAGAAGCCTGTTTCAAGCACGATCTTGCCACGGGTACTGCGAGTCTCGATTTGTCGGTGTGCCTCGGGCGCATCTGTGAGGGGAAACCGATAACTGACTACGGGGCGAATTACACCATCAGCAAGGAGTTCTCCGAGTTGGCCCAGCTGCGGGCCATCGGCCCGAACCAGAATGGAAATAGCCCGAACCCCCGCCGGAGGATTCCTGGCCTCAGGTACCAGCCCCACCAGCGAGACCAGAATTCCTCCGTCCCGAACAACGCCCAGAGAACGAACCTGGGTATCGCGTCCCACGGTATCGAGCACCACGTCGACACCGTCGGCATAATCCTCGAACCGCTGATTGCGGTAATCCACAGTCACATCCGCTCCCAGTTCACGCAAGAAATCCTGACTGTAATCGGAACCGGTAGCGATCACTCTGGCGCCTCTCCACCTTGCCAGCTGAACGGCTATAGACCCGACACCGCCAGCGCCACCATGGATCAATACCGTCTGACCGGGCTGCAGTTCGGCAGTATCGAACAAAGCCTGCCAGGCGGTTAGCGCCACTAGCGGCAATGCTGCCGCCTCAGCGAAGCTTAGATTTCCCGGCTTTAAGGCTGCCTCGTTCTGCTTCACCAGCGCATATTCGGCATAAGCCCCTCCGCGTCGCAGATCAAGCATGGCATAGACAGGATCGCCGACACTGAATCCGCTCACCGCAGATCCAACGGCTACCACTACGCCACTGACATCGAATCCGGGGATATAAGGCAAAGCAGCATTAGTCAAGGCGGCAGAACGGCCGGAACGCGCACCGGTATCGACGGGATTGACGCCAGCAGCATGCACCCTCAGCAGCAATTCATCCGCTTGGGGTTCGGGCGTAACAACCTCTTGCAAGGTCAGAACGTCCGGACCGCCGAACTGGCGAATTTCGACGGCCTGCATCGTCTGTGGAACCTGCGCTTGCCCCCTCACAGGCAGAAATAATGCAACAAGGACTAAGGTTCCTATCTCAAAAAATCGCGTTCTGAGGTTCACCGTTATATGCCTCCATAGCTGAACCGGGTTTCTGACAGGCGTCGGGCTGGCGTGTCAAACAGCATAAAAGCCGACCAGCCATCTGTCCACCGATCTAATCTGATAACAGATTGTTCGAGAAGCGCTCGCGGGATTTGAGCGATGCGATGGTTAATAACTGACTATTGCGATACCATCGAGCGCCTGTCAACTTAATAAAGCACGTTGATCTGGCGATCTCGGGGTCAGCGGGTTCTGGTTTCCACGACAGGTAAAAAAATAACGATCAAGGAGGCGAAAACCATGCCTTTACGCGCCAATTTACTGAAACTCGCATTACTACCTCTGTTTACGTTTATGTCGACTGCAGGCCAAGCTCAATCAGACATCGTCACTATCGAGCGTTTTGTTCCCCATGTCTCTACTGCACCCGCGAACAAGGGTCAACGCGTCGGCATCTATCTGAGAGAACGCTACAGTGAAACGGCGGCGGATCGCTGGGAAACAGGCCAGCCCCGAGAGGGGCGAGTGGTGTTATTCGTTCACGGTGGTTCGGTTTCATCCATCCCCGACTACGACCTGCAGTACAAGGATTACAGCTGGATGGAATACCTCGCGGAAGCTGGCTTCGATACCTTCGCCATGGATCATACCGGTTACGGCCGCTCGCCCAGACCTACAATGGATAACGCCTGCAACATGGATTCTGAAAACCAGCGGCTGGTAATGCCGCATCCGTTGAAAGAAGCGTGCGAACCAGACTTTACAGGTGGCCTGTCGACTACGCAGTCGGACTGGGAAGAGATTGCGACCGTGGTTGATTATATTCGCGAACTCCGTGGAGTAAACAAGGTCAGTCTGATCGGCTGGTCAGCGGGTGGTACCCGCACCGGCGGCTACACCGCACGCAATCCCGACAAGGTCGACAAGCTATTCCTGTACGCGCCGGGCTACAGTCGAGAAGACCGCGAGCAGCAGGATCCCGGGGTTCCGATGCGATTGCAGACCTACGAGACTCTTACCCAGGGGCGCTGGCAGCAAAACGTCGCCTGCGACAATCAGGTAGACCCCGGAGTGCGTGACGCGGTGTGGAGTACCATCATGGCTTTCGATCCACTGGGTGCAGTCTGGGGGCCCGAGCACGGAGTCATGCGAGTACGCACCAGCGCACCATTCGTACCCAATGGACCACTCTGGAACCGCGAGGGCGCAGCACGGGTCGCTTCTCCGACCATAATCGTCGTCGGAGCCCAGGACAACCCTGAGGGCCGCGGCGTGCTATACGATGACCTGACCGCAATCGACAACAAGGTCCTGGTAACCATGGCCTGTTCGACCCACTTCTCGGTCTGGGAGACGACGCAGTATAAATTCCTGCACCGGGCATCACTGGAATGGCTTAGCAGCGGTACTTTCAATGGCGCACATCAGGGCGTCTATGAAGTGGGGGTCAACGGCTCAGCACCGAAGAGAATCCGGTAAAGGAAAAGAGTCCCGCTGTCGCGGATCCGCTGAAGTATTTATTAACCGACTACCCTACCCAGAGGATTCGCATGTCGAATAAAGTCATTCTTATCACAGGCGCCAGCCGCGGCATCGGCGCCGCAACCGCTCTGGCCGCGGCAGCTCAAGGCTGGCAAGTCTGCATCAACTACCGTAACCGACAGGCAGAAGCACAAGCTCTGGTTGAGCGAATCACGGCCGGCGGCGGCTCGGCCAATTGCTTTGCGGCGGATGTCGGGCAACAGGACCAGGTGCAGGCACTTTTTCAGTTTGTCGATGACAGCTTTGGTCGCCTCGATGCACTGGTCAATAATGCGGGCATTATTGACCGCAGCGTCCGCATTCAGGACATGGATCAACAAAGGTTGGAACGAATGTTCCAGATAAATATCGTAGGCAGTTTTTTGTGCGCTGGCGCAGCAGTCAGGCGCATGGCGACAAGCGAAGGCGGTGAAGGAGGTGCTATCGTAAACCTGTCATCCGTAGCTTCGCGTATTGGTTCACCCGGTGAGTTCATCGACTACGCCGCCAGCAAGGGCGCCATCGATACCCTGACAATAGGTCTGGCCAAGGAGCTTGCAGCAGAGGGTATCCGGGTCAACGCCGTACGACCGGGACTGATTGACACTGATATTCACGCTGACACTGGCGATGCAGAAAGACCCGTGCGCCTGGCGCCCTCAGTGCCCATGCAGCGAACCGGCACACCGGAAGAAGTTGCCAGCTGCATTCTCTGGCTGTTGTCAGATCAGGCCGGATACGTCACTGGCTCAATCCTCGACGTAGCGGGAGGCAGGTGAAACCGACACCGAGAGAGATCGACAGAGCGTTCTGAATCTGTTCAACCTGTTCCGGTCGGTAAGCCTGTTTTTCAGTCCTTCCCCAGACGACGCCCGGCCAGCAATAATCCCGCTCGTGACGCCCCACAACATGCACGTGCAGCTGCCTGACCATATTTCCGATGGCCGCCACATTTAATTTTTCGACCGACCAGCTCTCCCTCACGTGCTGAGACAACCGGTTGGTCAACCTGTTCAGGGAATCGTAAACGGGCGTCGGCAAATCGCACAACTCCGTGATTGTGGTTTGCGGCACCAGAATGAACCACGGAACCAGCGCATTATCCATAAGCAGCACAAGAAGGCCGTCAATGGTACCCAATTGATAACAATCTGCAGCCAGTCGCGGATCGAGAACAAATTCAGCTGGATTATCGCGCATAACCAGAAGTATCCGTCTAATCTCTGCTGCAGGGGGTAGTTAGATAGGCCACAAAATCAGGGTTTTAGAAGACGGCGCCACGTCATTACTCAGTGATGTCATCCGGCCTCCAAAATCCTATCCGAGGGCCCAATCGCATCGAAAATTACTTTGACCCGCGGAAAAATAACATTATGCTCTGGGTACAACAACAGGATCTGGTTCGCGAAGGCTGGGAAGATGTGCTTTTGGATACCTACTCGACTTCGGGCAATCGCGGTCAGTAAACTATTGTAGTAGCCTCACATAATATGATCATCGTTAGAGGGGGCCTTGATTACGGCCGGCAGGGATTCGATCGCGGGTCCCTGACCAGGAAAATGCTGAAGGCAGTCAACTGATAAGACTAACCGCGGAAAAATTATAAATGTACAGCGCGCTGATTGGCTTTTTTCTGGTAGCCATCATCACGTCATTCCTCTGTTCGCTCTGGGAAGCCGTATTACTGAGCATCACGCCATCCTATGCGCGGATACAGCTGCAAGAAGGCAGGCGCATAGGTCGACGTCTAGAAGCATTCAAGGAAGACATCGACCGTCCTCTGGCGGCTATATTGACCCTCAACACCATTGCCCACACCATCGGCGCGGTAGGCGTGGGCGCGCAATCCATTGCAATCTGGTCAGACACCAGCCCATGGATCACAGGGTTTGCTGTGCCGGTGGTCATGACAATTGCAATTCTGGTGCTGTCAGAAATAATTCCAAAGACCATTGGCGCGGTTCACTGGGAGGAATTCGCGCCCTTTACCGTCAATTCCCTCCGTATCGTGCTTGTCGTCCTGGCCCCGGTTGTCAAGCTGAGTGCACTGCTGACCAAGTTTCTCCGGAAAGATGAAAAACGCAGCATCCTGTCCCGCTCCGACTTTCTGGCACTTGCCGAGATCGGCGAAAAGGAGGGGGTCATCGAACAGAAGGAATCGGAAATCATTCGCAAACTGCTGAGCTTCAACGAAGTTGAGGCAGTGGATGTCATGACACCCCGAAATCATGTCCACAGCGAGCCGGGAATCATGACGGTCAGCGAATTCATTCAAGCGGAGAAGGGTTTGAGGTTTTCCCGCATTCCAATATACGAAAAGCTGGACCCGATGCAGCGAGAGGGCGACATCATAGGGTATGTGCTGAAAGACGAGGTCCTCGCGGCGGGCCTGCAAGGCAAACTCGACGATAAGCTGGCGTCATTTTGCCGAGACCTTATAACGGTAGAACAGCATTACCCGATTCCGAAACTGTTTAACCGCTTTCTGGAAAATAGGGAACATATCTCCCTGGTGGTGGACGACCAGAACAACATGCTTGGGATTGTCACGATGGAGGATGTCATAGAAATCCTCCTGGGCATGGATATCGCAGACGAGAGCGATACTGCGCATGGCATAAGAGCGGTCGCCCGGGAGCACTGGAAAAGACGTGCGATTAAAGCGGGCATTACTGTCGATCAGACGAATCCTTCCATCTTCCCTGAGGTTTCCGATCAAGATCAGGAAGCAGACGCGCAGGCCATGGATTCCGAGGAGTGAGCCGGCCTGACTGACGACTCACTGTTCGTCGGAGCCGCATCAAAACAGGCTAGCTCCCACTCAGACAGTGTTAGTCTGTAATGGCCGTTGCGACTGGGGTCGCCCGCTTACAGCATTAACTATCATATCGGCAGTCACGGGCACCCGGTTGAAAAGGTGTCCGCCCAGCGCATTGGAAATTGCGCACACAAGAGCAGCTGCAGCGCAGCCCTGAATCGGCTCTCCGACGCCCTTGGCTCCCACCGGATTCTGCGGATCTGCCTTGTCGATTGCTGCCCAGTCCATGGTCGGCGTGGCGTCCATAATGGTAGGCGGCTTGGATTGCCACAATCCGGTATTGGCCGGCAGACCATTCTGCGGGTCGTAGGCATGTCGCTCGAAGCCAGCCATGCCGAATCCCATGTAAGCCGCGCTGAACACCTGGTTTCGCAGTCCCGTAGGGTGCAGCACAGTGCCACAATCGGCCACGCCAACGTAGTCCAGTACCTGGAATTTCCCGGTCTCGAGATCCAGTTCAATCTGGATAAACCCTGCAGCCAAGGCGGGAACAGTGCCTTCCTTTGGCAGATTGTCCCGGGCAGCCCCAATAAGACCGGTACCGGCGAGTCCAGCCACCGATCTCGCGGTCATGGGATTAATGCCCTCTGGCGGAATCTCGCCACTGTATTTGCCACCCAGCTCAATCGCCCGATTGGCTGCCTGGGCATAAGTCAGGAAACGAGTAGGATCCGCGCGTGAAAACACCCGCTCGTCACCGATTTCAAAGTCTTCCGGTGTTCCACCGAGATCCAATGCAGCAATCTCCCTTAGCTTCTGCACTGCATCAATAGCCGCCACGTAATTGGTGCGCGTCATGGTGAATGATGTGTTGCTGCCGAACTGACCCAGGTTCCAGGGCAGATGGCGGCGGCTGTCGCCGCGCTCAACTATGCAGTTTTCCCAGCGGCACTTGAGTATTTCGGCCGCTACTCTCGAGGTGCTGGTGTGGGAATAAGTACCCAAGTTGCCTACCCCGGTATGAATGTGTAGCTTGCCATCTGGAGTAATGCGTACCAAGCCATCGAATCCATTACTGCCAGCCGAATGATATGCCTGACCGACGCCGACACCTATCACCTTGCTGCCATTGCGTTGACCGTTGGTGGCGAGCTTTTCCTGCCAATTAAACTGCTCTGCGCCCTTGGCCAGTGCTTCCGGCAGATGGGCACTGGTTACCGTGGACTGAGAGCCACCATAACGGGCATCTGACTCCGGCGCATTTATCGCACGCACCTGCAGCGGGTCGAGTCCCAGTTCCCGCGCAGCTTTATCCAGCAGGGGCTCTATTGCCACTGCGATCTGGTTCTGCCCGGGCCCGCGCTGGGGTCCTTTCATCGGAGTGTTGGTAAATACCGGCACACCCCTGAACCGCATAGCCTGCGGCTGATAGACCAGCGAAACCGCATCGCCAGCAGATAACCAGTCCGAGAAGCCTGCATTGCCACCGTTATCCTGGACCACATAGAGATCCATCGCAGTTATGCGGCCATCGGCGCGGAAGCCGATCTTCGCCCGACCCTGAAATCCATGACGTGCGGAGCCGATGTAATATTCTTCTTCCCGGGAGACGCGCAGCATAACCGGTCGTCCAGTGAGGCGGGACAAGTGGGCCGGGATCGACATGGCCGGGTAGCCAGCACCCTTGGAACCGAAGCCACCGCCACAGAACTCCGCGATAAATACCAGGTCTTCCTGTGGAATTCCGATATACGCCGCCATGGCGGGAACTGGAAAACTCTGACTCTGACTGGATCCGTACAGGAAGCATTTACCATTTTCCCAGTAGGCCATGGCCGAACGTGGCTCCATGGATAAATGGGAGTTGCTGGCAGTTACAAAGCTCTCGTCCAGCACAAAATCTGCCTGGGCAAACCCGGTATCTAGATCCCCCACACTCCATTCACGCACTGCTTCGCCCTGCGGCAGCCGGTCTCCGGCTTCGGCAAAATCGCGCTCGGTCCAGCGCAGCGTGCGGATATCCTCCTGCAATGAGGAATTACCGATATTGCCGTCCACGTGTGCGTTACTGCCTCCTGGACGCAGGCTGTCGAGGGGATCTACTGTAAAGGGCAGTCGTTCAAAATCGATCTGAATCGCCGCGATAGCGTCTTCTGCAAGCTGTTCATTCACTGCTGCCACAGCAAGCACCGGGTCGCCAACATAACGAGGGTTGTTGGTAAGTATCGGATTCTGGGCCCCTTCCGCCTGGGGCACATCGTCTGCCGTAAGCACGGCAATTACACCATCGATTTCCAGGGCCGCGGAAACATCAATACTGCGCACGCGGGCGTGCGGAACCGGACTGGTTAGCAGGCGACTGTAGAGCATGCCGTCCATTTTGAAGTCTTCAGCATACCTGGCAGAACCAGTTACCTTGGCATGTACGTCAGGGGGTAAAAAATCTTTGCCGATCAGGTCGTAGGCCATGATTTGCGCTCCTCGTAACTATCAAGCAAGGATAAAAGCTTACTACACCCAAGTCCAACCCTAACGCTACCATTGATTAACAAGCAGCAATTGATATGCTTGCCCATCTAATGTCGATTGGAGCATTGTGACTCGTATCAGCTCCACTAAGGTCATATAAAACAGGTTGTCTACCATGCACTTCAGACTATCTCTTTCAACAGCCACCCTGGTTGCCTCGCTGATTCTTCCCGGCTGTGGAGACCAGTCTCAACTCAATGAGCCGGACTCCGAGCCGGTGTTACTGGAAGGCACCTCCTGGCAATTGGTCAAAATTACAGCACTGGGAGGCTTCGAGTTTATTCCCGAGGATCGAGGTGATTATGTGATACGGTTTCGCGACGAAAGTCGCATGGTTGCGGAATCTGACTGCAACACCGCCGGGGCAACCTGGACCCAGGAAGGAAGCAATCTGATCCTGGAGCAGTTCGTCACCACCAATAACATGTGTCCTCCGGGCACGCTGCATAATCACTTCGTGAGCAATCTGCGGAACATTGAGGCGTTTTCCGGTAACGGTAACAATCTGGTATTTACCACCAGCATTCCCGGCGTCGCCATGGAGTTCGAAGTCAGGGGATCTGGCGCGAGCCAGTAGCAAGCGAAAATTCACGAGGGGTTGTCATGCTCATGCGCACCAAATTAATCCTGTCCACTTTGTTGCTAACCGGCACAGCTTTCGCCGCTAGCGCCCAGAATATCGAAACGCTGGAGGACGAGGCCGTTGATTGGCTGCAGGAATTCATCCGTGTCGACACCATCAATCCCCCCGGCAATGAACAGCGCGCGGTGGATTTCTACGCACGCATCTTCGAAGCTGAGGGCATTACGTACGAGACTGCCGAGAGCGCTCCTGGACGGGGAAATATCTGGGCCCGTCTGGAAGGAGGCGACGAGCCGGGACTGATACTGCTACAGCACACTGACGTGGTACCGGCGGACGAGGAATTCTGGACCATTCCGCCGCTGTCGGGAGAAATTCGGGACGGCTACGTCCTAGGCCGTGGTACGCGGGATATGAAAGGACTTGGCATCACCCAGCTGGCCAGCTTCCTGTCATTGCATCGTTCCGGCCGGCCCCTCAACCGCGATGTCATATTCCTGGCAACGGCGGATGAGGAGGCTGGAGGATACTTCGGGGTCGGCTGGCTAATCGAGAATCGACCGGAGATCTTTGACGGTGTCGGCTTCCTGCTCAACGAGGGTGGTGGTGGCAGTCGTGATGGCGAGGAAATCGTGTTCAGCACCGAAGTGACCCAGAAAGTCCCGGTCTGGCTGCGTCTGAACGCGGTGGATACACCAGGTCACGGTTCTTCGCCGCGGCCCAACAGCTCAGTCACCCGCATCGTTCGAGCATTGAACACCATTCTCGAGAATCCCTTCCCGCCCCGAGCCATTCCTCCGGTGGCCACCTACTTCGCTTCTCTGTCGGTCACCATGGATGAGGAATGGGGACCCGCTTACGCAGATATCAGCCGCGCTATCCTCGATCCGCAGTTCGTACAGAGGCTTCATGAATCACGAGCCGGGCATCACTCACTGATCAGGGACACCTGCTCCCTGACCCGCATGGAGGGTTCCAGCAAGATCAACGTCATTCCGCCCGAAGCCTGGGCCGAACTCGATTGTCGTATCTTGCCGGACAAACCGGCAGAACAATTTATCGGTGAGATGCGGGAACTGATCGCCGACACCGGCGTGGAGGTAGAAGTCATCATGGCATTCACTCCGGCCATTTCCGAGACCAATACCCGACTGTTCGAAGCCATCGAGCGGGTGACTGGCGAGTTGTATCCGGGTTCGCGGGTTCTGCCATCGGTCAGCACGGGCTTTACCGACAGCCACTTCACCCGCGATCTCGGTATCGTCAGCTACGGCTTTAACCCGCTGATTACCGAAAGCGGTGAGCATACCGGCGTTCACGGCAATGACGAGCAGGTGGGTGTCAACGCCTTCAGGCAGGCGATTGGCGATTACTACGCGGTAATTCGGAATGTAGTGTTCGACTAGGAGTCAAAGAATTGTCGATAACGAAGCCTGGGTGGCATGCTGACTCTCGTGACGATTTACCCTGCTTCCCTCGGCTTGAAGCCCATTGCCAAGATTATCGACACATTTTGACTTATTCCGGTGAGCACCGTAATCTCAGGCTCTACAACAATATAAAAAAGGAGGCTCCATGCTCTGGCTAAACCTTTTGCGGCGACCATTGCAGCGATCGCACCTGGCAGCTTGCCTGTCGATCGTGCTTGTCGGTGTCGGTATAGGCACCAGCCCCGGAGTGCTTGCCCAGGACGAGGGCAATCTCTACAACACCGGCGTAGACGTGCGCCTTGGCGAGCGCTATTTCCAACGTCAGTGCTCTCGCTGCCACGGCCAGGACGCCAAGGGGAGCGACGAAACTGGCGCGCCTGATCTCACGGGTACCCTGCGCCGGGCTAGCACCGACGCAGGTATCTACCGCATTCTGCGCGAAGGCATCACCGGTACAGCCATGTTACCGGTACCTGCTGATACGCCTGATCCAACGGTTTGGCAAACTGTCGCCTACATCAATTCCCTGCGCACGGATCCGGCCAATATTCAGTTGCCCGGAATCGCCAGTCAGGGGCTTGCACTTTACAACGGCAAGGGCAATTGCACGTCCTGCCATATGATCAACGGCGAAGGGGGGCGGTTGGGACCAGATCTGTCTTTCGTCGGCGAAGAGCTGGATCCCGATGAACTGGCCACCGCGCTGACCGATCCCGACGCCGACGTCGCGCCACGCTGGTGGACAGTTAGGGTGCAACAACGAGATGGGTCGGTCGTCGAAGGCCTGCGCATGGACGAGGATACCTTTGGCATAAGGGTAATGGACGTAAATGCCAACCTCTGGTCGTTCCAGAAGAACCAGGTCGACTCGTACGAGCGTGAACAATCGTCAACCATGCCCGGCTACGCCCAGTCATTGACCGAGAATGAAATCGACCATCTGGTCGCCTATCTCTTCTCTCTTCGGAAGGAGAACTGAGAATGAAACGTATCGCACTATTTTTTCTGTTAACTGTCTTCGTCGGTCAGAACCAGGCTCAGCAGCTACTGCAGGCGCCTGTTACCCCGGCTTTCACCCCGGTTTCCTGGGAACGCTTGATGAACGCCGCGGACGAACCGGAAAACTGGTTGATGTATTCGGCCACTCTGGATGCCCAGCGGCACTCCAGGCTAACCCAGGTCAATACCGGCAATGTGTCCAACCTGGAATTGAAATGGGCCTACCAGATTCCGGAAATCGACCGGGCGGAGACCACGCCGCTGGTGGTGGACGGCATCATGTTCATTACCGAGGCACCGAGCAATCTGGTGGCAGTTGACGCGGTAACCGGGCGACAGTACTGGCGCTATGACCATGAACTGCCGGACGACCTGCGGATTTGCTGCGGCCGAAACAACCGCGGTGTGGCAATTCTTGGCGAAACGCTCTACATGAGCACACTGGATGCGCATCTGGTGGCCATCGACGCCCGCACTGGCAACGTGCGCTGGGACGTGGAGGTTGCCGACTATTCGAAGGGTTACAGCAAAACAGCAGCGCCACTGATCGTGAAGGATATGGTGGTCACTGGAATCGCCGGCGGTGAATTTGGCATCCGCGGATTCATCGACGCCTACGATGCCGAAACCGGTGAGCAAGTGTGGCGTACCTATGCGGTTGCCGGACCCGGCGATCCCAATGTGTCCACCTGGGCAGACGATTCCTGGGAAACCGGCGGGGCAGCAACCTGGCTGACCGGCTCCTATGATCCTGATCTGGAATTGATCTACTGGGGAACCGGCAATCCGGGACCGGACTGGAACGGCGACGTGCGTCTGGGGGATAACCTGTATTCCGACTCGGCGCTGGCGCTTGATGCGGACACCGGGGAAATCTCCTGGTGGTTCCAGTTCACACCTCATGATGTTCATGATTACGATTCGATCCAGATTCCAATACTGGCGAATATCGACTATCAGGGCAGCGAGCGCCGGGTCATGATGTGGGCGAACCGTAATGCCTTTTACTACACTATCGATCGCACCGACGGCGATTTCATGGAAGGCAAGCCCTATGCATTGCAGACCTGGGCTCAGGGGCTTGATGTCGATGGTCGCCCCATCCGGGTGCCCGGCATGGCACCTACTTATGAAGGGGTCGTGGTATCACCATCCATTGGCGGCGGCACCAACTGGTTCTCACCGGCTTATAATCCGGACACTGGCCTGTTTTACGTGAACGCCTTTGACGGCGAGCAGGAATTCTTCAAGCGCGATGAAGACTACGAGGAAGGCGAACGGTTTACCGGTGGTGGCGGACAGTACATTCAACCAATCGACACCTACTCCAGCGCCATTCGTGCAATTAACCCTGCCACTGCTGAGATAGAATGGGAGTTCCCCATTCAACCTCGTTCGACAGCGGGCATCATGAGCACGGCTGGAGGTCTGTTATTCAGCGGCAGTGTGGACGGCTACTTCTACGCCCTGAATGCTGAAAATGGTCGGGAATTGTGGAATATCTCTCTCGGTGCCCGGGTGCACGCTGCGCCTATGACCTACTCGGTTGACGGGCAGCAGTTTGTCACCATCGCTGCTGGCAACGTGGTATTTACCTTCGCGCTGAGGGATTGACCCGATCATACTGCGACGAAAGTCGCGCGGTGATATAGAAAGCGCAACAACGCAAAAGGGCCGGCACTGTATTACACCGGCCTTTTTTTTGAGATGTCATTTTCAATCAACCGGAAGCAGAGGCGTGAACGCACGTTTTATACTGATCATCCTGATAACTATTGCCGGCGCCACGTGGCTGTTGTACCGGCCGTTATCGCTGACTGAACAGGCAATTCCTGAATCGGAGGACTCGATCGCCCGCGGCGAATATCTGGTTCACGCAGCTGGCTGTATCGGCTGTCACCTGGACCCTGGCGGCAGCGCTGCCCTGAGCGGAGGGCAGTCACTGTCGTCGGATTTTGGAACTTTTTACGTCCCCAATATTACGCCGGATGTCGAGACCGGTGTCGGCCGATGGAGCGGTACTGATTTTCTTCGCGCGCTCAAGCATGGACGATCCCCGGACAACGCATTTTACTACCCCGCTTTCCCCTACCGAGCCTACAGGGGAATGCAGGATCAGGATGTGCTGGACATCGCCGCCTACCTGATGGCACAGGAGCCAGTTCAATCACTTGAACCATCGCACGAATTACCTCTCTACGTTAACCGCTGGGCAATTGCATTCTGGAACCAGTTGGCCAATCTGGCTGAACCAGGCTTAAACGACTACACCGATCCGCAGGTCAGTCGTGGAGCCTATCTGGCGAGGACCCTGGGGCACTGCGGCGAATGCCACACGCCAAGGAACGGCCTGGGAATCCCTCGCTACGAGAGCGAGTTCAGCGGCGCGCCCCTGGCAGATGGCGAGGCAGACGATATCACTCGCACCGCCCTGGCTGATTGGAGCGAGGAAGATTTTGCCTTCTTCCTCTTCCTGGGCATCAAGCCAGACGGCGAATTTGTTGGAGGAGAGATGGAGCCGGTGATAGAACACAACACCAGTCCCCTGACCCAGGAAGACCGGGAGGCTCTGGCAGCATTTTTCTTGAGAGAAAACTGATTCGCAATCGCCTCCGACAGTGACATTGATACTTCACTGCCGGACGCGACCGGGTTGGGTCGGGTCAACTGATTCAGTTATCCACCCTGAAGGTTTCATGACAGTTGCCGCAATTGGCGCCAAGAGCGCGGATGGCTCCAAGAGTCGCCATGCGGTCACCACCAGCTGCGATGTCGGCGAAGGTGTTGGCACCGTCTACCAGGGCCTGGGCTCGCTCCTGAAAAAGATCGAACTGTTCCCAGATGACCGGCAACGCTTCGGTCTCAAGGGTGTATTCCCGGGTGTCCATGGCCGCAAACAATTCCGGAATCATTGGCGCCATCGCAGCAATGCGTCGGGCGTTCCGCTCGGCAACCTCTGCGTCGAACTCAACGGTGCCTCGGGCCATCCCGCTGATCGCTCCCAAGTTGTAGCGAAATAACCGGAATACCGACTGCCTGGTTTCCGCCGCCTGTTCGGCCTGTTGTTGGGGTGTGGGGTCCTGGGCGTTAACCGCCAGCATGAAGCTAGTGCTCGCCACAATGGCAGCAGCAGTAATTACTTTTTTAATCATACTTCACTCCTCGTAAACAGCTTTTTAAAAAGAAATATTAAGCGTTCCGATTAATCTGGAACGCACTTGATGGCTGTGATTTTGTGTTACTAAAGCTGCACCTTACTGTTTAAAAATTCAATGTATTGCAAGGATTTCAGCAGCTCCGGCTGCACCCCAATCGCTTCTTCTCTGGAAAGGGTAACTGCATTGGTGCTATTCCTGGTATTTTCCTGGATCACGACGGTGAAGCCTGAAAACACGGAGGTTCTGAACGTCACCGTGAAATTGCCGGCCTCGATACTTTCGGCCACGTTATCCGATGCGCCCTGTTGAGCGTCGAAAAATTCCTGAGTCCGCGCCAGCACCTCACCAACAGCCACAGCATCGGGACCAGGCATTCGGGCGGCGACCGAAACCAGTCCGGTATTTCGATAAACGTTTATGAACGAGCGTTCCTCATCTTTCATTACGCGAAAGTCAGTATTGCCGACACTCATGACCACCCACCGAACCAGGTAATCATCCACAGCAAATTCCTGTGCGCCGGTCACGGGCGAGATGAGCAATCCTAAAATAATCAGATACTTTCTCATTACCATTCCTGGAGTAGATTTCGATGCGCCATTCAGGCTTGCCGCTGTTGCCGATCATCGGCCCATGTGGAATGAAAAGGGGACGAAGGACATACCAATATCCCTTCGTCCCCCGTGTTCAGTTGCCGGGCTTGCTCCGGAAACTAGGGTAATGCCATGGCAACCAGCTCAGCGGGCTGACCTCCCCCACCAACGAAGACGGCAATGTATTGCTTGCCATCGTGTTCATAGGTCATTGGCAACCCGGTCTGATTATCCGGTAAATCCAGCTCGGCAATGATATCTCCGGTCTGCTTATTAACCGCGCGAAATATCGGGCTTGCCCCTGCTCCCCCGGTTCCCTCAAACACGAATAACAGGGATTTGGTCAGCAAGACACCGGCTCGCGTCGGAATTCCGGTTCGGGGAATGTCGATACCTTGCAGCATCGGGTGATTGGTAATTCGTTCCGGAGTATCGGCATTGGCTATCCACCACAGGTGGTCACCGCTGTTCATGTCGATGGCAGTGACACGACCGTAAGGAGGCTTGACGATATCCAGACCTTGCACCCTCGGGGCACGCACTCCGAAAGCCTGGCTAAGTTCGATATCAGACTCGGGATTATTAGCTAGCGACAGCACTTGCAGTACCGTTCTCGAGGGTACATACAATATTCCGGTTTCCGGATCGAGGGCAGAGCTCTCCCAGTTAGAGCCACCGGTCGAAGATGGCAGGCTCAGCAATCCACGGGTTCCGTCGGGTGAATCCTGCAGAGAGGGTGGCGTGTAGATTGAGGGGCTGAGGCGAAAACCCTCGACAGACTCCAAAGCCAAAGCGCGCAATTCGGGAGTGAAGTCGATCATGTCGTCCTCGGTAAATCCCTGCCGATCGAATGGCGCAGGTCGCGTTGGGAAAGGCTGGGTAGGGGAATACCACTCTCCCGGCACATCGCCTGCAGGCACCGGCCGTTCTTCAATCGGCCAGATTGGCTCGCCGGTTAGCCTGTCGAAGGCATAAACCCAGGCCTGCTTGGTGACCGACATTACTACCTGTCGACCGTTAGGCAGATCAGTGACAATCGGCGGCGAAGGAACGTCCCAGTCCCAGATGTCATGATGGATATACTGGTAATGCCACTGACGCTCACCCGTTCTGATATCGAGTACGACCAGACCGCTGGAGTAGAGATTGTCCCCGTGACGGTCTCCGCCGTAATAGTCACCGGTCGGGTCTTCGATCGGCAGGTAGACATGTCCCAGTTCCGGATCGCCGGAAATGGCTGCCCAAACTCCCGAGTTACCGGTAATGTCGTTCCCAGAGAGCCATGACTCGAAACCATACTCGCCGCGCGCCGGGATAGTGTGGAATGTCCACAACAATTCGCCCGTACGCACATCAAATCCGCGGATATCGCCCTTGGTATTAAGCTTGGATCTCGGTCGGCCGCCGGTACGGTGCGCCGCACCAACAACAATTACGTCATTCATCACGAATGGCGGCGCAGACAAGCCGATATCGGGATATGGGTAACGCGGATCATCAGCATTTCTGAGTCCCTGATACAAATCAACTTTGCCATTGCTGCCGAAATTTGGATCAGGAATACCAGTATCGGCGTCCAGAGACACCAGCTGGTAACCCGGGGAGACATCAATAACTCGGGATTCGTTGCCGTCGCTCCAGAATGCGACACCCCGGCCAGCGCCTTTTCGTGGCGCCTCGTCAAAGCGGTCTCCTTCCTGATATCGGTAAAGCCACAGCACCTGTCCGTTCGTTGCATCAAGAGCGACCACATTTCGGGTAGTGCCTATGTTTAGATACAACACGCCGTCGATCTCAAGTGGTGTAGACGGGTTAACAAAATCCGTTGCAGGACCGAAGTTGGCGGTAGAGAACTGCCAGGCGATTTCCAGTTCACTTACGTTGTCTGCATTAATCTGGTCAAGCGGCGAGTAACGGTCGGCAGTTGTACTTCCGTGGATGTTAGGCCAGTCGCCCTCATTCACACTGGTGCCGGACTGACTCACTGCCAATGACCCCCAGGCCATCGCTAAAGCGGCAATCATCAGTGAAGCAAGTGGTTTTCCAGTATTAGTCATTTAGGACTCTCCTATTTTTATTCTCAACCCCGGGCCTTGATCAAGGTTTAGTCAAGCCTGCCCGTCCTGAAAGGGATATGAGCGCAGGCGGCGTTTAGGTAATTTGCGGTCGTTTCAGCTGCTCTCAGGGGTTGTTAAAGGTAGCTCCGCGGGGGCTAATTGTCCAGACTTTCGAGCGGCTGTTGCTAGCTTTACCCGGCTCGCCGATGCATCAAATTATGAGTTTACTATTGTCCTGATGCCGCTGGAAAGCGGGCGATTCTCTCTCCGCCTGCAATACCTCCTACCCAGATCTCCTGACCCACTTGTATTGCGACCGTTCCCAGTATCAGCAAATCGTTCGAGGCATAACGCACAATCTCTCTGGCTGTCAGATTTTGCGGATCAACCTGAGTAACACGGGTTGTTACACCTTCGCATTGACCCTGCCCCATGCACTGCCCGATGGAGCTCTGCATGGGCCCGAGATGCCCGGCGGCAAACAGCGAACCATTTGGCCCCCAGCGCACATTATCGACATGATGACCAACGTCTACCGTATCGAATTGCACCGGACTCGCGCCCCGGGAGAGCCTGATGAGCGAGCGGGTGCCCCAGCCGCCGATGTAAAACCAGCGCCCGTCCGGTGACACTTCGATCCCGTTTGGTCCGGAGGTCTCGCTTCCCGGCACCGGCACCCAGTCAGAATCAGCATGCCATTCCCATAACTCGCCCGCAGGCATGCGGAAATTGGTGACCGCGAAACCACCTTCGGGTAATGCTACAACGGAGTTGAGGCTGGCAGATTCTGGCGCCACAACGCAGCCGATCCAGGTCAGGGAAGGCGACGGGTCGCTGGCATCGACCTCAAAAACTTCAATCGCCTCCCGCTGCCCATGCCGCACCACATAGAGGGTATGGATGCCGTTGCTGCCCGGACGCAGACTAATACCATGGGGCCTGAACTGACCGGAAACTGGGCCAGGACACGAACCATAGGTAGCCCTGTCATGACGTGGAACCGAAGATTGAGTGGGGAACAGCGTGGTCGCAACGAATTCGTTTACATCAACAAGGTAAAGATAACCTTCATCTTCCATGCCCGAGGCTATGACCCAGGACGATTCGGGGATCGCAATCAGATCCTCGGGGCTAATGGGGCCACAAACGAACTGAATGCTACCGTCCGGCTCGCATTGATCTGCGTTTTGCCCAACACCCGCCTGCATAAACAAAATGCCAGACAAAAAGAAAAGTGATAGTGATAATTTCATGTTTCTTGCCTCTCGTTGAGAATTCTCATATTCAGCTGCATTCACGATCGCCAGTTGCGCAAGGCGCCTTAAAGCTCAGGATGCGCCTTTAAACTGCATATTATTTGCGCTCCTGCGAAACCCTGATCACTGCACTTGATGCAGCGAGCCACGATCGGATTTATGGCCTGGCCGGACATTTTGACTGAAACATTACCACAGGTCCTTAAAAATGAAAGGCACCTGGCATGCAGTCAGAATCATCTGATAGCCGGCATACGCACCCAGGTTTGAGAGGGTTTTAAATAATCCGACGCTTTTATTGCCTCACTGGAGCAGTAGAATTGTCCCCATTTCAGTGGGATACTGACTAGCGCAACTAATAAGGAGATTCTTTGAATCTGCACAAGAATTGATAGGGTGAGCCAGGCGCCTTGTAAAACCCCATTGGTCAATGTTAAGGAAACTCAGATGTTCGACAGGTTCAGGACCGTATTCGCAGCAATACTACTCTTACCCATCCTGATTGGCCCGGTATCCCAGGCTCAGCAACGAACCGTACAAGACGGAGTCTTCACGGAGGCTCAGGCGACGGCTGGTAAACTGGTTTACGATGAGAACTGTGGGTCCTGCCACGATATGAAGTTTTATGAAGACATCTGGGATTATTGGCAGGGCAAGCCTCTGCTGGATTTCTGGTTCACCATAGTTGCGGAAATGCCTTCGGAAAATCCAGGCTCATTATTGGACGCAGAGTATACGGACATTATTGCGTACATCCTCTCGGAACGGGGCTTTCCCTCAGGCGATACCAGACTGGAGCGCCAGAATGGAATGGACGGAATTGCCATTGTGTCCCCATGATTATCACGCACGGCTACTCCGGCTATGAAACTGATCGGCGGAGATAAATACAATGCCAGCTTCAATGCACAGGGTGCTTCAGAGAGAGCTACCTCTTTAACCGACACAGGGAGTAATTTATGTTAGCGAAAATTAAAGTAAGTGTGCTCTGTTACAGTTTATTTGCCGCTTTTTTGGTAAACGGCCAGGAATCACCACGAGAGCTGGTGCCAGGCGCCGGTTATGTCGCGCTGGGCAGCTCGTTCGCGGCCGGGCCAGGGATCCCCGAGCAGTTAGGGGCCTGTGGACGCTCGGACCAAAATTACTCAAACCTGGTGGCCACATCGCTGCAGTTGAGTCTTACCGACGTAAGCTGTAGCGGCGCAACAATTAACAATATTCGTGACACACCGCAACGTGACGTCCCTCCGCAAATAAATGCTATCAGCCCTGATACGGCGCTAGTGACTGTCACGATCGGCGGAAACGACATCAACTACACTTCTTCGACTTTTGCCTGCAGCGGAACGGCAGCCGATGAACACTGTACCGCCAACCTTGATCAGAGCACGATCAATGCCGCGTTGAGTCAATTGTCGGAAGAACTGGGTGCGATGTTTGATGAAATCGAAGCCAAAGCCCCACGGGCGACAATTGTACTTGTTACCTATCCCAGAGTGTTTCCAGTTGATGCTGTTAATTGTGGTGAGCTTGAATTGAGCGCTGAAGACACTGCTTATCTGGCGGACCTCGGTCAAAGTCTCGAGGACGTGTTCGTCGGCGTTGCGTCTGCCCGTAATATCCTGATTGCAGATGCCTATGTCGAAGCGGCCGGTCATGGACCGTGTGCCCCTTTGGCAGAGCGCTGGGTGAACGGTGCCGGCTCCGGTGAGACGGGCATTCGCTATCATCCCACTGCTCAGGGCCATATTGAGATGGCCAGACTGGTGCTGGCCGCACTCAGAAATAATCGGTAGGTTAGAGGAAACTCAGGCTTAGAATCCGTTTCTGACCACTGGTGAATCTCGGGGAATTAAACCGCTTATGAATAGGAACGCTGACCGGCACCGGGGGCTCATTATGTCAGGCGTTGGCATGCGCTTAGCGTCAGACTGATTCTATAGCGGCGGCACCTCCTGAATATCCGCAAGGGCGGGTAATAATCACTGCGAGCTTACTAGCACTCAGTAACTCTCAGTAATGGGGAGGTTTCTCTTCGGATGGGGACATACCTCCGGCAGCGCCGCGCTCATAACCTAACTGCTCAATGCGATCCTCGAGTTCCGCGAGTTTGCGCTGTATCTGGTCAAGTTGTGCGCCCTGACGAATCACTACCTCGTCCAGTTTATGAATTGTGTCTTCCTGGAAGTGAATCCTGGTTTGCAATTCAATAATGTCTTCAGTTAAATCAGTCATAGGTCTCGATTTTTTAAAATGTAATGAAAATTATCCGCAATCTTGTAATTACCACCGGCGTGTTGCTGGCGGGACTGGTCGGGCTCGCCGCGCTGGCTGGTTATCCACCCGCCTACCTGGCTGCCGCGCCCGGGGTGGGCACCGGAATCGGCGCGAAACTGCTGTGCAGCGCGCGCTACGTATCAGGCTTCGATGAAGCGCAGGCTTTTGACGACCTGGTGCAGTATTCACCAATTCTTGCCAATCTGACAATCGATTACGATGACGCGGCCAGAGTCGTCACCACGTCACTGTTTGGTTTGAGTGAAACTACGGCCTCCTATACCCCGGCGCTCGGGTGCAGCATCGATTATGAAGAATACAACGTCCGGATTGAGTCCGTGGCTCGCGAATCCGCATCCAGCAGCAATCACTGGCCTGCTGGTGATCAGGTATACCCTCCGCAAGCGGCAATTCAGAACTTGCTTGAACAACAGCGTATCCAGGACAACGATATCGGCCTGAATACCCGCGCTCTGCTGGTCGTCCATCGTGGCAACATCGTTGCCGAGGTCTATGATCAGGGAGCAAACGAGGATACTCCACTGCTGGGCTGGTCTATGGCCAAGAGCCTTACATCGATAATGCTGGGCAATCTCATCTACCGTAATCAGCTGAATCTGTCGGCCAATCCGGTATTCAGTGACTGGGCAGATGACGAACGGGCACAGATTAAACTCACAGACCTGTTGACCATGACCGACGGGCTGGCTTTTTCTGAAGAGTACGAGCCCGGGGACAACGTGACTGCAATGCTGTTCACCGAACCATCCGCCTCCGCATACATGCTGCAGATGCCTTTGGCCAAACAACCTGGCCGCTACTTTAGCTACAGTTCCGGGACTGCCAATTTATTGTCGCAGGTTTATTTCGACAATGCCGGCGGGACTCCGCAATCAAGTTACAGTGACTTCATGACCAATATCCATGAGCCAATGGCATTTCAAAACTCCATTTTTGAAGTAGACGCCAGTGGCGTGTTCATGGGGAGCTCCTATTTTTACGCCTCCGCCAGAGACTGGGCCAGACTGGGGCAGTTGATGCTGGATGACGGGGTAATAAATGGCCGACGCCTGATCAGCAGCGACTGGATAGAGGCGAGCACATCGCCAAACGGCTCCGAAAATGAGCGAGCCTATGGCTACCAGTGGTGGCTGAATAGTGGAGACAGCCGGTTACGCTGGCCGGATCTGCCGGAAGACGCCTTTGCCGCTCAGGGCAATCGACAGCAATGGATAATGATCGTGCCTTCGAGGGATGTGGTTATCGTCAGGTTGGGATGGACGGCAGGTCGCTACCCGGCCAACGAGCGTTTTGCAGAAATTCTGCGCCAACTGTAACCCGACTTTTGTAACCGACTGAATAAAAAACGGCAGCCTCATTACGAAGCTGCCGTTCTTGATTGCAAGGTACAGGAGAGCTGCCAGCTCTGGTTACGCCGGGCCGCACCCTACTCTTCGGTCGGCACTACACCAGAATCGGACTTGGGCGAGCCGTCACCGTTAAAGCCCATGACCTCATAGCGACGCCAGCCGGCAAGGATACCCAGCAGGCCGTGATTGCCTTCGTGACACGCATATTCATAAACCGGATCCGCTGAACGCCGCATCGGGACCCGAGCCGACCAGGTCTGATCCCAGGACAAGGGATCCTCCACCGTGAAGTCGTAATCCAGGGTGTTCTCATCTATCCAGTTGATTCTCTCGGTTACCATTGCCTGCTTGGACATGCCGCGCAGGTTGTAGGTGTGATACCAGTTCTGGGTGTGGATAACCAGCGTATCGCCCTCCCAACGGGCTATAGAGTCACCTTCCCACTTCAGCTGGTTGGTGCTGTGCTGGTCGGCAAACGGAATAATCCGCGCCGTATGGACCATTTCGTTCAGGATCATGACATGATCCCTGGTCTGCACGATCTGCATGTTGTTGTTGTACGAGCCGGGGATCATGGGAGGTCCGCCGACAAATCCAGTAATGCAACGGTCGACCGTGGTGCGTCCTTCAGGGCCCGCACTTTCGAATACCATCTGCTGATATTCGGCGCGACGCTGGTTGCCCACCGCATTAGTTGGCGGCACGCGACCATTGGGAGGATCGTATATCAGCGAAGTACGACGCGACTCAATCGTTTCATCGCCCCTTTCGTACCAGAATTCATTGTAGGAAATTACGCCAGGTGGATAACCTGCACCTCCGACCGAATCGATGATCAGATCGCGGTTCTGTCGGCGGTTCTCAAACGCTTCCCATTCTGCGGCCTCTTCGGGCGTCAGGGTTGCCTTGTCAGCCAGTTCCGGCGGACGATTGAGTGGCGTGATGGTTCGAAATGTGTAAGTCCCCTGAAAATCAGGGTGGCCATACTCTGTGCGGGGCACCCCGGCATCCTGGGCCAGCAGAGCAGAGGCTGACAGCATTCCGCCGCAGGCCAGGCTTAAAGCTGCAAGTGCTTGCTTTTTCATTGAATCCTCCAACTGGTGATTCTACTTGTATTTCTTATAGAGGTTTTGACAGCATAACCCAGCAAAGTTACGCCGGTAAGCCGAATTTTTCAAGCTAAATCAATTGCCCGCTATCTTAAAAATCGCGGTGTGGTATACCTCCAGGGCGATCCCATGGCTGCCGCGAAAAGCGATGTACAAGCGGATAAACTGATGCCCCTTGCGCAGCCATTTTTCGATTGGCACAGTAATCACTTCACAGATTTCACCCACTGTCAGCGGTTCTCGCAGCACCAGGCGGCTGCCAGCGTGAATCCACGCCGGCAGAATGAACATTCGCATCAGTGCCTGATTACATTCTTTAAGCAGCAGGTAGGGATGAACGGGCGGATTCTCGTCCTGAGCATATAGCTCCAGGTCATCGCGCATCAGATCGAGCGCCTTTTGCTGAAGGTCCGCATCGACCACAAATTCGTAGCGTGGCGCCGCGACCCCTGGCTCGACCAGATCCCAGCTTATTTCGGGCCTGGCTGGCGCGCAATTGGCCGGAGGCAGGTCAATCATGGGATCTGTGGGCTCCATGATTTCCGGTCGGTGTGAGTCCAGTTGCGCCAACAGTGATCCGCCGGGGTTTCTTACGACCACCTGACAATGATCAGATTGACCGGCCTGCAATGGCTGCAAACGGATGTCGAGCAAATCGCCTTCGTAGGCAGGTTTGAGAAACCTGACGTCCGCCACCGTGCAGCGGAACCAGCTCTGACCTATCGCAGCAACCAGGGGACGGGTGAGATAACCAAATACACTGACCCCGCTAACCAGAGCGCCGCTAAAACCGTATTTTCTGGCAATGTCGTCACTGTGAATGCGGTTTTCCGAGGTCAGCGCATCGTTGACGGCGCTTATGCGGTAGCCCAAAGACTCCATATTACCGTGCCGCGGCAGCGAGCCAGTTGTCGCGCAGGGCGTCCCGATCCACCCGTCTGCCTGCCTGGTACACACTGGCTATAGAACGGGTGTTGCGGATATCCATGAGTGGGTTCTCGGCCAGTACGATAAAGTCGGCTCGCTTGCCCGGTGCCAGGGTACCCAGTTCATCCAGGCCCAGTCGCTGGGCAGGTCTGCTGGTAGCTGCCATAATTGCCTGCATGGGTGTCATACCGAGCCTGACAAAAATCTCCAGCTCCCGATGCCCCGTGTAACCGAAAAAATGATCCGGGACGGCCCCGGCATCGGTCCCCAGCACTATATCCACCCCGGCTGCCAACAGGTGCGCCATGGATTCCTGCAAGGCCTGCTCCTGATGGCTGCCTGCTGAAGACGGAGGACGCTGGTCGAACGCCTCACCGAGCCGGTTCACTACTCTCTGGGGTACTATTTCCTGCATGAATGCGTCACTGGCAACCCGCTCCTGACGCAATTCTCCCAGCCCCAGATTAGGCACCAGGAAAGCACCAGCAGCCGCGATCTGATCCGCCAACTCGCGGTCCAGTTCGGGACCGAGGCGGCCGTGCAGGAATCCGTCAACACCTGCGGCCAACAGACCCGGCATGTCGGAGGCAAATTGCTGATGCACGAACACCTTGAGACCTTGCTGCCGGGCCTCGTCAATGAGAGGGCGATAGAGCTCGGACGTCAGCTTGTCCTGGCTTCCGCCGCGATCGTCAACCCAGATCTTGATAAACGGAATACCCTTGGCTGCCACCTCACGTGCCATGGCGCGAGCCTGGTCCGGACTCTCCAATCCACGAAGAACCATCATGCCGGTACTTTCCTGGATCGATAATGCATGGGTAAGAAACCGATCATTGGGACCCTGTCCCGGTGGACCCATGCCCGCCGCGAAAAGAAACTGCGCGCCGCCGACATCGCCACTGCGCTGCTCGGCCTGAAGCCGCAAGGACAGGTCGTCTGGATCACTGCCAGCGGAAAAAACCGCGGAAAAGCCGTAGTAGGCGTAACGATTCAGGTGATCTATGAGTGTCTCGCGAGAATAATGTTCGGCACCCCAACTTGTGTAGCCCTCGTAGCCCAGATGTGCGTGGGCATCAATCATGGTGGGCATAACAGTCCTGCCTCGCAGATCTACCCGATTGACGCCTGCAGGTGCCTCAAGGTCAAGCGCGGCGCCTACCGCGGTGATGGTGGAGCCCTCTGTCAGCAGCGCACCATCCTCGATGACACTGCCATCACCAATCAGTAAACGGGCGCCGAAAAACAGCGTTGACTGGTTGGCTGACTGGGCAGAGACCGAGTTTGAATCTGACGGTTCACAACTCTGGAGTAAAGTTGCCACGCCCAGAAAGCAAATAGCTCTGATATACGTGCTGTTCACATTAGAATTCCTGTATTGACCGAAAGTCGCTTGAGTATAGCCATTGGAAATCCAATTATAAACTTCACATACGGCTCATTCCCGATTACTCTGGTTTATCTATTACAATAAAAAAGGGGCGCTTGATGCATACTTTTGCCGATCCGTTAGCCACCGCAATCAGAAATGCCGCAAACAAGACGGCGGTCATTGACCAGGGTCGGTCTTTCAGCTTCCTTGAGCTCCAGGATCGCTGTAGGCGACTAGCTAACGCCATCGCCGACATGGGTCTGACCAAAGGTGATAGGGTAGCCATTCTCGCGGCAAACAGTCATCAATATATCGAAACCTACGTTGGCATACCTGCAGCCGGTTTCGTGGTTGTGCCACTCAATACCCGGCACGCGATGCCGGAATTGGAGTACGCACTGCGAGATTCGGGTTCCCGGGTACTGATCTGCGATCGCGATCCGGGAGCGCTGGCGGAGATTGTGGAACGGGTAGTCATGATCCCCGATGACTACGAGGCCCTGCTTTCTAATGCGGATCCCGCTACCCTGGGGCAGCACGTTACTGAAGACGATCTTGCCGGTCTTTTTTATACAGGCGGTACTACCGGGGCATCCAAAGGTGTGATGCTTACCCATCGCAACCTGATCGCCAATAGCCTTCACTACCTCATATGCACGCCCCATTACGAGAACGATGTCATGCTGGTAATGGCGCCAATGTTCCATGCTGCCGGATCAATCGCAATATTACCGAGTATCTGGACTCTGGGTTGTCAGGTTCCGCTGGCAGCTTTCGACCCTCGAGCCGCGCTGGATGAGATTGAACGACACGAGGTGACCATTACCCTGGGTGTGCCCACCATGCTGGCAGCAATCGCTGAAGAACAGCACGTGCGACCACGTAAAGTAGACAGCCTTCGATTGATAGGCCATGGGGGCTCTCCAATTGCAACTGAGGTGCTGCGTCGCACTCATTCGGCCTTCCCTTCGGCGCGGCTTAGCGAGGTGTACGGCGCCACCGAACTCTCCCCGCTGTGCACCTGCCTGCCGGATGAACAGTTGATTATTGATTCGCCGCTAGCTCGCTCATGCGGACGCCCGGTGATAGGAAATGAGGTCCGAATATTGAATCCGGAGGGTGTGGAACTGACCGCGGGAGAGATCGGCGAAGTAGTCGTTCGCGGCCCGAATGTCATGCGGGGTTACTGGAACAAGCCGGAGCAGACCGCGGCCGCACTGAAAGATGGTGCCTACTGGACCGGCGACCTGGGCTACTTCGATGAAGACGGCTATTTATTTCTGGTGGATCGCAGCAAAGACATGATCGTTACCGGTGGCGAAAATGTTTACTCGACGGAAGTTGAAGAAGCCCTGTACCAGCATCCGGGAGTACTGGAAGCCGCTGTTTTCGGTGTGCCTGATGAAAGATGGGGCGAAGCGGTGTGGGCAATCGTGGTACCAAGAGAAGGACATGAAACCCTGGATACCGGGCAATTGGTGGATTTTTGCAGGGAAAAGATTGCCGGTTACAAGGTGCCAAAGGGCATTGATTTGCGCGAGGAACCGCTTCCCAAGTCCGGGCCGGGCAAGGTTTTAAAGCGGGAACTACGAGCGCCCTACTGGGAAGGCCAGGACAGGTCAGTCAACTAAGCCTCGAATCTCACTTGACCGGCTGCTGGTTGAAGAGGACCGTGGCAGAGTTATTTTTTAGATCCCCCGCAGCAGGCGCGTAAAGGAAAAGATAGCTGGTGAAACTGTGAGCAATCGCGAATTTGAAATCGTCGTTTATGGCGCCACCAGTTTTGTCGGCAAGATTCTGTGTCAATACCTGGCGGCGGAAATTAATTTTCCTGATTCCAGTTGGGCTATGGCTGGCCGCAGCGAATCAAAACTGAATCAGGTCAGGCTGAGCCTTGGAAAACCCCACGAGGCCATTCGCTATCTGGTCGCCGATGCCGAAGATGAAGATGCGCTGCGGGATATGTGCAATAAGGCGCGAGTCGTGCTCAGCACCGTCGGACCTTACGCACTTTACGGCGAAACCCTGGTAAAGGTGTGCGCCGAAACCGGCACCGACTACTGCGATCTGACTGGCGAACCTCAATGGATCAGGCGAATGATAGATCGCTACCAGGCAACAGCCCGTCAGACTGGCGCCCGTATTGTTCATTGCTGCGGATTTGATTCGATCCCCTCGGACATGGGCACCTATTTTCTGCAACAGCTTGCCAAGCAGCAGCTGGGCGCATATTGCCAACAGGTGAAAATGCGGGTCAAGGGGCTGAAAGGCGGCGCCTCCGGCGGCACGATCGCCAGCATGGTGAATGTGTATAAAGAAGTAGCCAGAGATAAGCAGCTGCGGCAGGAACTGGGTGACCTATACTCGCTTTGCCCACCTTCGGCTGAAGCCAGACCCACCCAGCGCCTGGTCGGCATGGCGTACGATAAGGATTTCTCCTCCTGGGTAGCTCCATTTGTGATGGCCGCTATCAACACGCGGGTGGTACTGCGCACCAACGCCTTGCTGGATCCACCCTTTCACAGGAATTTCCTGTACGACGAAGGCATATTGACCGGGGACGAGTCCGCCGGCAAGCGGCGCGCAAAAAAGACCGCCAGGGGCATGACCCTGATGACCGTGGCCATGGCGGTTCGGCCGCTGCGGTGGCTGGCGCTGAAGTTCCTGCCCAAGCCCGGTGAGGGGCCGTCTCCAGAGGAACAACGCAAGGGGCATTTTGACCTGCGTTTTTTCGGCCAGGGCGAACAGGGCCAGTCGATCGCCGTCCGCGTCACCGGTGATCGCGACCCCGGATACGGATCTACAGCTAAGATGCTCGCCCAGGCGGGGCTTTGTCTGGCCCGGGACATTCCTGCTGACGAAACGCCCGGAGGATTCTGGACGCCTGCGACGGCAATGGGAGAAAATTTGATACGACGACTCATCGACCACGCAGGCTTCACATTCGACCTGCTAGAATCTCAAGGTAATTCCAACTAATCACAGCACACAGGATTTTTATGCATATCACCTCGGGGTCACGATCAATATTCAGGTTTTTCCGCGTACATGGAACATTGCTGTGGCTGGCCCTGTTATTAAGCATGGGCCAGGCCGCAGCTCAACAGCAGACCACGGAGGACCTTAAGAATCAGGACTGGATTGCTGACACCCTGTGCACAGCGGACAATCGTTCAGTAGATCTGCAACAGCCGGTGAGCTTTACCTTCACGGATGCCGGCGGCAACAACCTGCGTCATCTCGAAGCCTCTGAGGCGGGCCTGACCACAGCCGATCTGTCACGGCTGGAGCTGGCGTGGGCAGTCGCATTTCCCGAAACTTCGAGCATGCGCGCGGCACCGGTCATTATCGGCTCGACTATTTTTTACAACGCCACTGACTCCGGTCGCGTGTTTGCGTTCGATATCGATTCCGGATGCGCTCGCTGGGTTTACGAAGCCGGCTCGCGCCTGCGTTCGTCTCTGGCCTATGCGGTAATCGACGGTCGGGGGACTCTGGTATTTGGCGACCCGCGGGGCATGGTGCACGCCGTTAACGCGGAAAACGGCGAAGCGATCTGGGTCGCCAGCGCTCAAGCCTCTGACAACCAGGCCATGATTACCGGTACCCCGGTGATTCATGATGGCAGGATTATCGTTCCGCTATCTGGTTCCGGTGTGACCGCCGGCGGCAATCCGCGCTTCGAATGCTGTGTGAACCACGGTGCCGTTACTGCACTTGATGCGAGCAGCGGTGAAAAGCTTTGGGAGTATCACACCATGCCGACGGCGGACTATAACGGGATGGTGAGCGCGACCGGCGTCAGACAGCGGGGTCCTTCCGGCGCGCCTATATGGAGCACTCCTACCATAGACCCGCAGCGCAGTCAGGTCTATGTTACTACCGGGGAAAATACGTCGCACCCCACTACCGTAACCAGTGATGCCGTCATTGCCCTTGACCTTGAAACGGGCGAGCAAAAATGGGTATTCCAGGCGCTTGAAAACGACATGTGGAATTTCGGCTGCAGCGGCCGGGAGACTGGCCCCAACTGTATCATCCTCGATGACACCAATGCCGTGGATTTCGATTTCGGGGGTCCCGCCATGCTGGTATCCGCGGGTGGGCGCGAGCTGCTGATTGCCGGTCAGAAGTCCGGGGATCTCTGGGCGCTGGACCCGGACAGCGGCGCGCTGGTGTGGAACCAGCGTATCGGCGATGGCACCGCGCTTGGCGGCAACCACTGGGGCGTGGCCACAGACTCCCAGCGCGCCTTTATGACCATCAATGATCCGGGCGGCATGGGCCGGAACAGCCGTCCTGGACTGTACACCTACTTTGTGGGTACCGGCGAATCAAGCTGGTACTACGAAGTGCAGCCAGATTGTGGTCCTCATCGCAGCGAACGCTTGCGAAATTGTGAATCACGGTCCGGCTTTTCCGCTACGCCTTTGTCAGTGGATGGCGCAGTTATTACAGCAGGGCTTGACGGACGCCTGTTCGTATTTGACTCCGGCTCCGGTGAGATTCTGTTTGAGTACGATACCGTGATTGATTTTGAAACCGTCAACGGCGTCGAGGGATACGGCGGATCGATCGACAGCCATTCCATCGCGGCAGGATCAGGCATGGTGTTCGTAGGCTCAGGATATGGCTCATTCAGCCAGGTGCCGGGCAATGTGTTGCTGGCCTTCAAACCGTCAGAGTGAACACTGCTGCCAGAACTAGCTAGCTACTTGGGAGATGCGGTTGACGCCCGCGCTCCCAGACCATAGATTAAGCAATTACGGAGCGGCGTGAAAACCGGTCCACAATCAATAGACTCACCATTTACTCTGAAGAACAAATGCTATGTACTCAATCAAATGGCGCCGCACCGGGCGTAAACACTCCCTGACGACCTTGCTGGCAGCGTTGCTGTTATTCTCAATTCACAGCCAGGCCCAGACGGAAATCGAAAATGTTCAAATTACCAGACTGCTGAACCGGCCCATCATTGGCCCGGAACTTGATCCAAGTATTGGCATCAATATCCAGGGCCCTTCCCTGGTGCGGGTTCCAGACTGGGTACAGGGTAAGATGGGCGATTATTACCTGTACTTTGCCGACCATAAAGGGAGCTACATCCGTCTCGCATATGCCGATGATTTGACCGGTCCCTGGCGTGTACATGTGCCCGGCAGTCTGCAGATTGGCGAATCCTATTTCCCCAGTGAACCGCCACCAATTTCCGAAGAACGTCTTGCGGAGCTGGTGGCAAGAAACGAGGCCAGCGGCGTTGCCTACTCTCACGACTGGGTTACTGAACTGACCCAGCCACATATCGCTTCTCCTGATGTCCATATCGATGAAGCGAATCGGCGTTTCATCATGTATTTCCACGGACTGGACGGGCCGGGACGCCAGCTGACTCGCGTGGCAACCTCACCCGACGGCATCAACTTCACCGCTCAGCCGCAGGAGTTGGGCCGCACCTACATGCGTACTTTCGCCCACGATGGCATGACTTACGCCATGTCGATGCCAGGCCAGTTCTATCGTTCCAGAGACGGCTTCACGAATTTTGAATCCGGCCCGCTGTTGTTCAACGCCAACATGCGCCACGCGGCGCTGTTGAAGCGCGACGATACCCTGTTGATCTTCTGGACCCAGGTTGGTGATGCGCCAGAGCATATCAAGCTCAGTACCTTGGATCTAAGCGGCGACTGGATGAACTGGCAGGAATCGGACTGGGTGGAAGTTTTAAGGCCCGAATTCGACTGGGAAGGCGCATCAGCACCAGTAGAACCTTCGGTCCGCAGCACAGCCTACGGTCGCGTCAATCAGCTACGTGATCCGGCGATCTTCGAGGAAAACGGGGTGGTCTACCTGCTCTATACCGTGGGGGGCGAAGCGGGGATTGCTCTGGCTCGAGTTGAGCTTTAAGCGAGAATTGGTCAATCAGCATCAATAGAATTTAGTGTAGTTAAGGATACAAGCATGCCCAAAGCAATTGTAGTTGAAAATATCGGCGCACCGTCGGTCATGAAATTCAAAGAAGTCTCCGTGGGCAAACCCCGCAAGGGAGAAGTCACGGTGCAGGCGAAATCCATCGGCGTCAATTTCATCGACATTTACCAGCGTACCGGGCTGTATCCTGTCAGCCTGCCATTCACACCCGGCGGCGAACTCTGCGGCAAGGTAACTGCCGTGGGAGCAGGTGTCACAGATTTAAAGGTTGGCGATCGAGTGGCAACCGGAACAGCGGGCACCGGCTGCTATGCGGAATTCGCCAATATCGACGCCGGCCGAATGGTAAAAATACCGAAGGAGATTTCCGACGACGAAGCCGCGGCCATGATGCTGAAAGGTCTGACTGTGCAATATCTAATCCGCCAGACTTACCGCGTCAAAAAAGGGGAAACCATCCTGGTTCACGCTGCCGCCGGGGGAGTCGGACTGATTTTATGCCAGTGGGCAAAATCTCTGGGCGCGACCGTTATCGGCACCGTCGGGTCACCAGCCAAGGCGAAGCTGGCAAAGGCCCATGGTTGTGACTATCCCATAAATTACAGCAAGCAGGATTTCGTCAAGCGGGTGAAGAGCATTACCGGAGGCCAGGGTGTACCGGTAGTCTACGATTCCATCGGTGCGGCAACATTTCCGGCTTCCCTTGACTGTTTACGCAAAGGGGGCCTGTTTGTGACCTACGGAAATGCTTCCGGTCCGGTTCCAGCGTTTCCTCCCGCCCTGTTGGCACAGAAAGGCTCGCTGTTCATGACCAGGCCAACGCTTTTCAGTTACGCCAGCACTCCGGCGGAACTGCGCAGTATGGCCAACGACCTGATCAGGGTGGTCAAGTCAGGAGACGTAAAGATCGAAGTCAACCATCATTACGCCCTAAAAGACGCAGCCAAAGCCCATCGCGATCTGGCAGCGCGCAAAACCACAGGTTCCATCGTGCTGGTTCCGTGACAGCAGGAAAACGGCGAATTCTGATTGGCCGAAACAAACAATACGGAGTGACGAGGTGTCGGCGGAGACAATATTTTCAATCTGCAACATGGCAGTGCTGCCCGGCTGGGCACTGTTGCTTTTTCTTCCGCGCTGGAAATGGACTCTCGGCCTGATTAGCGCCGGACTGATTCCCTTTCTGCTGGGTCTGGTTTATATCGGAATTTTCCTGAGCCAGGGATTCAGCAGCGAACCCGGGGGCGGTTTCGGTTCCGTGGAGGCGGTTTCTATTCTGTTCAGCAATCCTTACCTGCTTACCGCGGGCTGGATTCACTACCTGGCTTTCGACCTGTTCGTTGGCAGCTGGGAAGTGCGCGACTCGCAGAACAAAGGCATTGCACACTGGCTCGTTATCCCCTGTCTGCTGCTGACTTTCCTGTTGGGTCCTGCCGGGCTAGTCCTGTACCTGATCATAAGGACGGTAACAACCAGGGACACGAACCTCTACGCGACGGGGTAACGATCGCGGGCAATCGGGCGAGACTAGGGAGATAATCAATGAAGCGTCAACCGCAAGGCAGATCGATAGCTCAGTCAATGACACGTCGACGCTTTCTGCAATCGACAGGAGCCGCCGCTATGGCAATTCCCGGAGCCGTCGCTGGCTACACACCCGCCGAGATGCGCTCATTCTTCGTAGACGGAGAGATGCAGGTTAATGTATCGAAGTGGGAGTTGGATACACCCGCGCTTTGCGTAGACCTCGACGCTCTGGAAGCCAATCTCGACACCATGCAGGCGACCATGTTACGGAATGGTATCGCCAGCCGACCCCACGCCAAGACGCATAAAACTCCTGTTATTGCGCAGATGCAAATGGACCGCGGCTCGGTGGGTATTTGCGCCGCAAAAGTCAGCGAGGCGGAAGTCATGTTTCAACATGGCATCGGCAATATCCTGATGACCACCACCAACGTCACGCCAACCAAGATTCGCCGGGCCATGATGTTGCGGCAGCAAAACAGCCGCTTTATCCAGGCTACCGACTCGCCTCGCAACGCACGCGATCTATCTGCTGCTGCCGATGCACTCGGTCTGGTGGCCGACGTGGTAATAGATGTGGATTCTGGCGGGCACCGCACCGGTATCACACCGGGACAGCCGGCGCTTGCACTCGCACAACTGGTGGATCAGCTTCCAGGACTGCGGTTGCGGGGGCTGCTGTGTTATGACGGTGGATCGCAGCATGTTGCTGGCTTCACGCAGCGTCGTTCCCAGACGCTGGAGAGACTGGTGGCCGCAACCGAAACATTCGACCTGATGAACCAGTCGGGGCTCAGCACGGAAATCTTCAGTGGCGGCGGGACAGGCACTTATAACATCGACCATGAAACCCGGGGACTCACTGATGTGCAAGTCGGCAGCTATGTGTTCATGGACGCCCAGTATCTGGCCATTGGCGGCCAGAACGATGACCGTGAGTATTCGGATTTTGCGCCTTCTCTTACCATACTAACAACGGTTTTAAATGATCAGTATGACGGCCGGGTGACCACCGACGCCGGCGCCAAGGCCTGCACAATCAATCGACCATGGGCGCTAGTCAAAGGCGAAACAGGTATGTCCTATACCTCAGGATCCGACGAGTTTGGCACTCTGGTCTACGAAGATAGCGCCTCAAGAAGCTATTCGGTTGGCGACAAACTCGAATTGATCGTGTCCCACTGCGACCCCGTGGTCAATCTCTATAGCCAGATGTATGCCATTCGTGATGATCGGGTGGAGGCAGTCTGGCAAGTCTCTGCGAGGGGCATGTCCACTTAACCTCGCCGCAACATGACGGCCTCTGTGTAGAAATGCCGGTCAAAATAATTTTTTGCTTGGCGCGAACTTTTCCAGAACCCGGAACTAAAAAAGGCTGCTTCTCTCGAAGCAGCCTTTTCATAGTGCCGTTCCTTATAGCAGGAACGGTGAACTTCTAACTTAGAAGTTGAAGCGCGCGCTCAACCGCATAGTACGGGGACTCTGATATTGCACCGGCTTCAGGAAGTCCGGATCGGCTGCGCTGGAAGACTGATCGCCGACCTCTGAGACTCGAACAACATTGTCCATATCAGCAATATTGAACAGATCCAATGTCAACAGCACACTGGAATCGAAGATATCGAGTTCATATTGCGCACTCAGGTCAAGCTGGGTGATGTTGTCGGTAGTACCAAGCGAGCCGCGGGGAATAGCCTGTCCGCCGCAGAAGTGCGAAGACGCACCGTACGCGAAGGCAAAACCGTCAGTCGGGTGATAGCCAAAACAGCTTATTGGACGACCACTCTGCCACAGCAGGTTGGCACCAATTCGCAGGCCATTGTTGAACTGGTAGCTTCCCCAGCCTTTCACGGTATGAGTGCGATCGTTCGGCAATCGGCCGAATGAGGCATCCACCAGGCCCGGCTGGTCGAAGTTTTGCGTAATACCCGCATCATCCTGACCATTATCGGACTTCACATAGCCCTCGTGGTTACCCTTACTACGCGCGTAGGTGTAAGAGAAATCAGCTGACCAGTTGTCGGCAAACGGCTTGTGCATCGTCAGTTCGATTGCCCGATAGCGACGATTCGCTTCAGGGTATCGCAACTGCTGAGCAGTCAGGTCAATGAATTGGTCCTGTTCAGGGATATAGATCCTCATGTCCTGACCCGGATTGGTCAAAACATACTGGTGGAAGCCCGTGAAAACGTCTTCAACCGTATCGCTACCACTCCACGAACCAGTCGTGTTGTAGTAACTGATTACCGCCGCGTCAATTGCCACGTCCTCAATGGTGGCCGCAAGTCGTCGGTCTATCCCCTTGATGCCCAGTTCGATACCGGAATCCAGAGTCCACTGGTAACCCAGAATGACTTCTTCCTGATACATGGCCTCGAGATTGGCGTCGGTAGTGGACCGAGTATCGGGCACAGTGCCATCGCCAAAGGTCTGCGTCAGGACGACCGGCCCAAGTCCAGTAGGTACTCCGTTACCGTCAACACTGGTACCGTTCCAATCAAAGTATTCCTGGATGTACGTCTCATTACCGGCCATACGGATATTGGTATTAGCCGCAATTGGCAGGTGGTATTGACCCCAGTTAAAGAAGGCCTTTTGACGCCCATCACCGAACGGGTCGAATACCGCAGCAAAACGCGGTGCCCATTCATTGGCAACCTCAACAAATACACCGCCATCGGCGTTTTGATTTTCGAAGGTCTCGTTTCTGAAGCCAAGCTCGAAAGTCAGCCTGTCCGAAAATTCCCAGACATCCTGAATGTAGTAGGACTCAGAGTAAGTCGCAAACGAACCACCAACGGAGTAGGTACGTTTCCGTGCCTTCGCTCCCTGCGGACAATCTGCGCCACAGACGAAAAAGTAGTCGTCGGTCGGGTTACGCAACCAGTAAACGCCACCGGAATTGATCGTCGCCTCGTCAGCGAAGTTGTCTTCGTTGTCGATACCAAAGGAGATTTCGTGGTTGTTGAATCCGGTCCAGGTAATATCGGCACGGGTCATTTCACGTCGGTCGGTACCTTCCGAGACTGTAAAGGACGTCCAGTCACCTATGGCAGAGAAGGAGCCCGCTACAACCTCATACACAACCGGAAGATTTGCTGTTGCCGGCTGAGTTGTTCGATTCGCTTCATTCTCACCATAGGTGAAGGATACCTGCAGATCGGAACCGAAGTTACCGGTATATTTCGCTACCCAGTTTTCCCCGCCCTGAATGTAGTTGGTATCACCCAGATAATCACCCCGCGCGTAGGTGACCGGGTCGAAAAGATAAGTACCTTCTACACCCGTGCGTTCGTCGGTGAAATGAGTGTATTCGACGTGGTGATCCGGAGTGATGTAGCCATCCAGCTTGACACCCCAGAAACCCTCATCCACGTTGTAGCTGTAATCACGCTCGCTCTCTAGCCCTGCGTATCGCTGCTCCAGGTCATCGTTACTGTAGAGCGCATAGAAGAACAGGCGGTCCCGGATGATTGGACCAGACGCGTAAACGTCGTAGGTAGTGCTGGTGTTTTCATCAACCTTGTTCGCGGAGGCAAACGTGTTGGGCACAGTGGTCAGTTCGTCGTTGTAGTAAGCGTTTGCGCCAAAATCCCACTCGTTTGAACCACTCTTGGTGGTTGCGTTCATCACACCACCCAGAGATCGACCGAATTTCGCAGAGTAGCCGCCGGTTTTGACCTGAATGGTATCGTAGAATTCAAAGGGGACCTTGGAGAAACCGACACCAGTACGGAAGTTGGTGGTATTAAGGCCGTTGATGAAGCTGGTGTTCTCAGCGACTGACGAACCACCGAAGGAGGCCAGATTACCGAATCGGCTATCACCTGCGTTGGCGCCCGGCGCGAGCAGGGCAACAGACGTCAGGTCGCGGCGAATAGGCATTTCCAGCAGGACCTCGGAATTGATCACCAATCCCGATTCAGCGATGCTGGTATCGAGTGCTGAAATACGGCGGCCTGCAACAACGATTTCCTGCACCGCGGACGCACTGGTGGCCAGATTGACGGTTGTTGCCTGGCCCAGAGATACAGACAGCTCCAGGGTATCGACAACATTTCCATTTTGCAGCACGCGCACCTCATAAGACCCCGGGGTCAGGCCGGTAATGTCAAATGAACCGTCGGCTTGCGTAGCTTCCGAGCGTGATGTACCGCGCGCCGTGCTTACAACTTCAACTGTAGTGCCGCTGTTGGCACCCTGCACTGTTCCGCGGACCGAGCCGTCAGTGCTCTGAGCGAACGCAGAGACGTTCAGCGCGAGAGCCGCTGCACAAACTGCGGCGCTGAGGGTTTTCCTCACAAAGGGCGAACCCGATTTGGAGGTAGTGAGTTTAGTTACCATTAATCTTTCTCCTCGATATGTAACTTTTTCTGAAAACCGTTAGATTTGAACTTCCTGCTTTAACCCGATTTACTAACTAACCGACAGTTACTACAGATCACTAAATGCCGGATATCACTGTTAATTGCTCTAAATGCTTTCAGTGCGTTTGGTGCAGGAGTTGGTTGAGTTCAACAGTTTAACCCGCGGAGTATATCAGTTTAGGTCTCAAGCACGCAATTTATGCGAGCGTTCGTTCGGTAAAAAAAATAATATCGGCTCCTCCGTCTCCAGTAATCAACAAGTCTCAGCACCAGTCTTTATCAGAATACAGCTGCACAACTTGGCAGGATTTTAATTTATTTCTTTTTTTTCAATGTGTTAAGAGATATTCAGGCGATTTGCTGACGGCTGAATGTTACGCAGGGAAAAATCAATATCTGGCAATATCCAGTCGAGTAATTACTGATTTCCCGTGCGCAGACTCGCCAGTGCCAAGGTGATTACTACATTTACAGGAGGAAGGCTAAACCATTGTTTTTACTGGCAATAAGATAGCATCTTGACTTATTCTTGTATCTTCGAACAGCGAGAGCCCGTTTATGCCCCTTGATCCTCAAGCCATCGCGTTACTGCAAAAAGTGAAGGAATCGGGCGTGCCTCCGTACGAGTCGTTGCCGCTCGATGCGGCACGCAGATACTACGACAAAGCCTGTGCAGTCGCCCGCGGAGAGCCGCCCGAACCCTATCTGATCGAGGATTTCACGATACCCGGCCCCGCCAACAATTTGAAGGTCCGAAGTTACCGGTCTTCGGAACGATCGGGATTACCGATTCTGCTATTTTTCCACGGTGGCGGTTACACCATCGGGTCCCTTGACAGTCATGACGCAGTCTGTCGCCATCTGTGCGTCGAAGCCGACTGCCTCGTGATATCGGTCGACTACCGCCTGGCACCGGAAAACAAGTTTCCCGCTGCGGTTGAAGACGCCTTCAGTGCGCTCAACTGGGTTGCCGGGCATGCCAATGAGCTGCGTGCCGACGCGACGCGCCTGGCAGTGGGTGGGGACAGTGCTGGTGGTAACCTCTCGGCCGTCACATGTCTCAATGCCCGAGCGGCCGGTTTTCCCTATATCTGTTTTCAGCTGCTAATTTACCCAGGCACTGATATGACCGAATCGTTTCCCTCTCATCGCGAGTTCGGCGACGGTTATCTTTTAACCAGCAGTTTGCTGTATTGGTTTCGCACCAATTATCTGCGCGAGGCCAAAGATCGCCTGGACTGGCGAGGTTCGCCCCTGCTTGCTGAAGATCATCGCGCCCTGCCGGCGGCTCACATCATCACGGCAGGCTTCGACCCGCTGCAGGATGAAGGCAAAGCTTACGCGAACAAACTGAAGGCTGCGGATGTGCCCGTAACTTACTCCCATTACGAGGGCATGCTGCATGGCTTCATAACGCAACCGGGATACGTGGACAAATCTCTTGAAGCGCTCAGGGAATGTGGTGCAAGGTTGCGTCAAGCTTTTGACTGCTAAAGCCGTTCACAACGGCCAGATGGCCGGTTTTGACCAGAATAAGCGCACCTTCGCTGCGGGTAAAAGGCTCATGCCGACTCATGTGCGGGCTGCGCAGCCAGCTTCCGGTCGGGTAGCTGCCATGCTCGTCGTGAAAGACACCCTCCAACACCAGTATCTCCTCGCCCCCGACGTGGTAATGGGAACCAAATCGGGTGTCGGAGGCCCATCTCACCAGGGCCACCTGCTCCCTGCCATGCTGATGGAGAGGCATCACCGATAGGCCGTCAAACAGACCCGGCCGCCAACTTTGAAGGCCTGTATCGATAGCCTTTTGATCCTTATCGTCCGCGGCAAACTGGTGCAGCTTGACAAATAGCAGCGCCCCGGACGCTCCGGCCCGGGGGGTATGCTGGGTACCAATGGGGTTGCGCAGGTAGGATCCCGCCGGATATTGCCCATGTTCATCCGCAAATTCGCCTTCCAGCACGAAAATCTCTTCGCCACCGCCGTGTCGATGGAGTGGGAATTCGCTGTCAGGCGCATAACGCACCAGAGACGTGGCCCGCGCCACCTCGCCGCCGATACGGTCCAGCATCATGCGTTTGATTCCCGGTATCGGTGAGTTCACCCAGTGGTAATCGTCAATGCTGACCACCACGCGTTTGTCGAAGTCGGCGTTCAGTCGAAGCAATTGGAAGGGTCCACCTAGTCAGTATTGATTAAGATAAAGAGGACTGACCCGCATTTGCAGTCTGGACCCAGATCAGGTTGGCTAGTGTTGTCATATCCAAATCGATTGGAGCGTCGCGGAGAGACCGGTACTTTGCCGGGGAGCGACCCATAAAAACCCGCGATCCAACGATCGCGGGTTTTTAGTTGTTGCCGGGATCAAACCGCAGCAATGGCAGTGGGCTACTCGGGCAGCGCCATCGCTGTCAGGCTGGAGCCTGTTTGCAGCATGACGTATTGTCTCCCCTCATGAACCCACGAACTCATACCATAGCCACTACGGGCCGGGGCCTCAATTTCGCCAACTATTTCTCCGCTGTTCTTGTCGATCGCCCACAGCATCGGAGTGCCGTCACTGGCAGCATCGGAATAGATCAGCATATTAGCTGTTACCACCATCGGTACCAGGGCGCCGGTACCTGTGTTGCCAACATCGTCCAGATCTACACCAGCCTCCGCAAGAACACTACTGTAGCGTTCAGGAGTCTCACCAGTGGGAATCTCCCAGAGGTGATCGCCGGTATTCATGTCAATGGCAACGATCTTGCTGTAAGGTGGTTTAACAATGGGCAAACCACTGGGATGACGCGGCGGACGAGCCGTCGCTCCCCGAGCCGAGTTGGCATAGCGGGAGAAGGTCACACCGGTTGTTTCGGGGAAGAGCAAATCGGACTCCTCACCGGGTATGACCCGCAGGGCAAAACAGGAATTGTGAGTTGCCACGAACATGACACCACTGGTGGGATCTGCCGTTGAGGGACCATTGATGTTTGCGCCACCCGCACCGCCGGGGCAATTCATGGTCGCGAACTTGCCCATCTCGTTGGTATCGTGAATTGGTGGCGTAAACAGGGGGCCCATCAGGTAATCCTCCATCACCTCCAAAGCCTGGGCACGCATCTCCGGCGTAAAGTCGATCAGATCGTCTTCGGTGATGCCCTGCATCTCAAAAGGTGCCGGTCGAGTCGGAAAAGGCTGGGTCGGCGATAAACGCTCCCCGGGCACGATCGACTGGGGCACAGGTCGCTCTTCGATCGGCCACAGTGGTTCTCCGGTAAGCCGGTTGAACGCATAAACAAATCCCTGCTTGGTGGCCTGGGCAACTGCCGGAACCGGGCCGCGTCCGGGCATATTCAGGTCCAGCAGAATGGGCGCGGTCGGAGTATCGTAATTCCAGATATCGTGATGTACGAATTGAAAGTGCCAGGCCCGCTCGCCGGTTTCCACATCAAGAGCGATCAGACTGGTGCCAAAGAGATTGTCACCTGGGCGGAAACCTCCGTAGTAATCGATGGTGGCGCCGTTGGTGGGTATGAAGACAAGGCCATTTTCGGGATCCGCAGAAATTGGAGCCCAGGAAGATACATCACCGGTCCATTGCCAGGCGTCGTTCTCCCAGGTTTCATGACCATATTCCCCGGGTCGCGGAATAACATTGAATTTCCACTTGAATGCACCGGTACGCGCATCGTACCCAAGAAGGTCACCCGGCACGTTTTCAATGCGGGACTGGTGATAACCCTGCTCCGCAGAATTGCCAACGATAATTGTGTCATTGACCACGATTGGCGGCGAGGAGGAAGTGATGTAACCAACTTCCAGAGGAATGCCCTCAAATGGATCGTAGGGATGACCTAGATCGGCGAGTAAATCCACCACACCGGTGTCCGGAAATCCGTCGATGGGAACCGGTCTTCCGAATCCTTGCAGCGGGGTACCAGTCTTGGCATCCAGTGCCGTCAGGAAAAAGCCTGGTGAAATGATGTACACAATACCGCGACCGTCAAGATAGCCGAATCCCACTCCCTTGCCGTAATCTGCACGCATGGAATAATTTCCGCGGCCGGTTCTGGGTTCCCGGTAAGACCATACAGTTTCCCCAGTCTTCGGATCGATGGCAATGACGTGGCGCAGGGGACCTGCGACCGTATACAGCAAACCGTCAATATAGGACGGAGTGGAGCGACCGCTGGCCGCGCCAAAACTGGCACCATCCCACTGCCAGGCGACCTCCAGATTCTCAAAATTATCTGCAGTAATCTGCGCCGCCGGGGTATAGCGTGTGTGCGCGAAGTCATTACCCAGAGTAAACCATTCCACTGTGTCCTGGGCGCTGACCAGGGCTACCCATGGCAACAGAACCAATCCCAGTAGACATTTTTTTATCATGGGGTGTTGCATATCAACTCCTCTAATGTAAAAACAGCTTGGCGCTGCAGTTAACCAAATCACCGGAAAATTATCTGAACCTCTAAAACCCTAGTTGGCGTTCCAGGGTTGTTCGATCAGTAACTCGGGGCCGGCATCAGGCTTAGGTATCCATTTCTGCAGGCGGCCATACTGGTTATCCCCACCATAGAGATTACCGTCTGAATCGATGCTGAAGGAATGAACCTCGATATAGCCATCCGGCAGTTCAGCGGGCACCAGCCAGGTGTATTTCAGATTGCCATCAAAATCATAATTTACGAATCGCAGCGGTCCAAGGTCGGTAATCCAGAAATCATTCTCATTGACAATCACGTCAAGTGGCAGCGTCAGGTCACCCACTCGCCGCTCGAAGGTGTATTCCATCGGATCGTCCGAGTAGCGCCAGATATTGACACCGCCCCCCGCGCGGTCCAGAACGAATATACGGTTGTCCGGACCCACTGCAACCGAGTGGATGGTGTTAGTTCCTCCGGGACCAGTCCCGGCACTGCCAAACTCGGTGATGTAGTTCATGTCGTTATCAAAAACGATGATGCGATTGTTGTCCAGTCCATCTGCAACCAGGATTCGGCCATCGGAGATGAACGCAACGTCCTGAGGGCGCCCGAAATGAGCCTCGTCATCACCGGAAACCAGTTTCTCACCGTAGGTGGCCAAGACCTCGCTGCCGTCATTGGCGATCACATATATCTGATGAAAAGTTTCGTTGATTAGCCAGAGGCGCTGTTCCGGGTCATAAGGGCTTACGCGTATTCGGTGCGGACCAGGACCCTCGGAACCTTCACACAGGTAATCCAGGTGGTCCCACAATTCATGCACCTCGCCATCCGCGTTAAGAGTGTAAAGGCAGTTCTTCCATACGCGCCGGTTTGTCTCACGTAATACATTGATGCCAACGTGGCCGGCGAATCCCAGAAAATCATCCGGGATTGGATAGGGCAGAACAGTCTCTCCCCTCTGGGCCAGGATAATACGATCCGGCGACGCAGCGTAAACTCCGGAGGCTCCCCCAAACGCGAAGCCTTCTTCCGCAAAGGGTTGGTGCCAGAGCGACACGACTTCGTAGGGGCTTGGTCCGATCGGTTCACGGGCATTCCCCTGCTGCGCCTCCAATTGACTACTGCAGAATGCGAGTACCAACAGTGAGCCGAAAACCTTGTTGCTGTGTTTCATCGTTTTACCTCGTTTACTCTCTTCAAATTCATGGATCTTGAGAAACAAAAGGCCAGATCAGTAAAACATCTGGCCTTTCAAGTCCGTGCCCGTTGTCCGTTTTATTACTCTGACACCGTCACATAGACATTCTGGTAAGTGAACATCGACCCGTCGCTGGCTATGCCTCGCAACACGTATTCCCCGGGTTCGCTGAAGGTCGCAGTTGATACCCAACGATTGCCGTCCGGTACTTCAGGAATATGGAACGGCGGAGACCATGGCGAATTGGCCCACACGCGGGTATCGGTGTAAGTTTTAAACTGCACCGGATCGAACTCGACGAACTGTTCCGCTCCGCGGTAGACAGTCCAGGAAAAGCGTAATCCAGGACCCGACGACGCGACGATCGAAGATGGGGGGCGATACAGGCGCTCCGGCGTGTCAGGCAATGGCCTATCCGCTCGGGGCGGCATATTATCGGGATCCTCGGCAATTGCTGCCAGGCTCAACGGCTGACCAACACCCACGGTGCGGTATGCCTCACCCTCAACCCTCAGATCCGGCGGGATGTTGGTGCGCAGGCGGTCATCCAGGGAACCAAACCAACCGCCGACTTCCGTGGACATTACCTGGGGATCGATCCGATAGTCGGCCTTCAGTGACCCGAAAGCGCGGGCAGTATACCCATGGGTCCTCAATGTCCACACCAACTCACTGCCCTCAAAATCTTCAGGCACATCGATGGTGAACAGGAAGGGATTGCGACGCGGGTAGAAATGGGTCGGCTGACCCATGTCGGCCACCTGAAAATCGTAGGCATCGATGCTCAGGTCGTCGAGTTCCCCGGCGCCGACAATATTAAAGTAGTTATCTGGCCCAACCGGGATATTGAAATGCTCCTCCCAGTTGGAATTCTGATAGCCGAAGAACAGCGTGAAACCGCCGTCCTCGATATTCGGCCACCAGCCTTCGTAGGCTGGGGAGGTGACTTCCCCGCTCAGCACCATCATTCGGGTTTGGGCAAGGGAGGGTAACGCAACCTGAGCGATTGCCAGCGCGGAACCCAACGCCAGCCATCGCCCGAACAGAAAACTTCTACTGCTTTTCATACTGCTACTTACCTTTTAACGTGACTCGCCTGCTTCCAGGCTGTTCTCTGTCATCGCCTTGTTTAGTCATCCCCAGCGGCTGTAGTCTCCAGAGGCGGCGCCCAACACATCGGGCAACCGATGTCGTAGTCATTACGGTCCTTCATCAATTTTCGCCGCTCATCCATTTCGGCCTGAAACTGCTCTTCCGTCAGACTGACCGAGTAACCCAAATCGATAAACATATTGGTCACCGATCTTCGTCCGGCGCCGGACCAATTGCGCGCATCTGCCAAATTGGGATTGCTCGGCGTGGTATCCATGTAGGCAATAGTGTGCAGAATGGTTCCTTTCGGCAGCAACGGCGCCTTGTCATCTTCATACACGTACTGTTTGACCCAGTTGTGGTCATAACCAACACAGTTCAGGGTGAAGATATTGTGACCCCAGATGGCTTCCATACACATGCGCACACCCGGTGCGTGAAGATGCGGTTCAAATGCCATGATCTTGGTGTGTTCCTCCAGCACGACGTAGTTGTGCACTTCCTGTCCAGGTCTGTTCGGCACGATATCCAGATCAATACCGTTTCCAGTCCGCGGACCCCGGCGGGTGTACTGCGGCTCATAGCCACGCGGGAAGAAGGTTATGCCAAATTCGAGGTGACCAGTGGTTTCGCGGCCATTTGAGTGCAGGTGCGAAGCATTGAGGTGCAGCGCAGAATTGGCATGCAGCAGCCGACCTGCTTTTTCGGAAAAAATGTCGGCATTTCGACCTACTTCATGGATAGGCCAGCTCACCCGTGTTTCCGGATCTATCGCGGTGCCGTCTTCGTTCAGCACCCCACTGGCGTAAGTCATATGATGGAAGATGTAGCGACCACCTACCGTGCTGGTGTCGTCCGCGACCGGGATATCATTGACTTCCCGTACTTCGACGGATTTCACGTAGCGGTCTTCGGTCAGCCCAGTGGGCACCAGTCCAATATCGCCCCAGCGATCGGGTCCCACTGCGGGCATGGTCATATCCGGGCCACGCAGCACCAAGTCCGGCTCACCGAGGGTCCAATCGATGCCGTCTGGCCATTGTTGGGGCGCCGGTTCGTTGGCGGGATTACCCCGCGGCGCGCCATTGGTCGCCCAGGCCTGGATCATGGCAAGTTCCAGATCGGACAGGGAATAGTCATTCTTGAAGCCGTCGATACCGATATCTTTCTCAACGTAGAACGGTGGCATCGCTCCCATGCGATCGCGGATAGCAGTTTTGTACATGATCACCGGCGCCCAGGGCTGTACCTGATCATAGGTCTGCAGTGCCATTGGGCCGCCGCCACCGGGGCGATGACAGTTCTCACAGCTGCGCTGCAAAATCGGTGAAATATGATCCGCGAAGGTTACGCTGGTCGGATCGATTCCCCAGTCCGCCACGTCGTAATAGTGAGGCTGGTGATCTGCCAGTATCGCATTGTGGGACTGGCCCAGCGCTGTCAGCGGGAGGAATAGTGCAGGAATAGCGAGAAGGTATCTGGTGCGCATCTCAAGCTCCCCTTTTTTAGGTTGGCGATTCATCGTCGAATCGCGGTGGTGATTGACTGGGATTATGTGCCTCCGGAGGCAACATTGGAGGCAATAATCTTGTTCTTTTCAAACCCTTGAGGATAAGAGCTTTCTCTTTCAATGTCCAAAAATTTAGCGCCAAATTCCGCTTTTTTCGTTGGGTCCTCACGACTTGACAGACCTGCGGCAGACCAGTTTAGGGACGCAATCGTAATAACAACAGCATGCTGTTGTTGCTACAATCGTAATCAACCGGTCAAAATGCCCCGGTCAGAGTGATGCAGGGGAGCTTTCGATGTCCGACCCTGCCAACAACAATAACGGGTGATAACCATGAAAAAATGCTCAACTGCCCTTGTTACGGGCCTCCTGCTGCTAATTTGCCTGCCTGCGGCGACCTTTGCCCAGTCCGGTACCCGGCTCAACAAACTGATCGAGCTGTTCGAAAGCGACCAGCCAGCCTTTGGACTGCTGTCCTTTGACTATTCCCTGACCAATGCCCGTTCGATGGCTTCATCCGGTCTGGATTTCATCCTGATCGATATGGAACACGCACCCTTCGACGTCGAGAGGCTGCAGCAGTTCCTGCTGGGGATGACCAACAAGCGGGCGATTATCGAGAAAGGCAATCTACAGCCAGATGTCGTTCCCTTTGTGCGGATTCCTGCTGCCGGTGGCGCAGAAGAGCTGATTGCACAGGCCAAACAGGTTCTGGATATCGGCGTTTACGGCATTATGTTTCCGGCAATCCATAACCGCGAACAGGCCGAGCTTGCCGTTCGTGCTACCCGCTATCCCCAGTACAATGACGCCCCCGATTACCTGCCTGCCGGACTTCGCGGTCGCAATCCTTCCAATGCGATGTGGTACTGGGGCATAAACGATTACCACACCCGCGCAGATGTCTGGCCTCTGGATCCTCAGGGTGAGCTGCTGGCAGTAATGTTCATCGAGTCTCCCCAGGGCGTCGCCAATATCGAAGAAATCATCACCGTGCCCGGGGTAGGTGCCATATTCATAGGCCCCTCTGACCTCAGCACCTCGATGGGCTACACCAGCCCCGCCGCCCCCGAGGTCGAGCAGGCGATCCAGACTGTGCTTGGCAAGTGCCTCGAACACGATGTTCCCTGTGCCATCACCACCGGTGCCGGTTCGGTACAGCAACGCATCGAGGAGGGCTTCCGCTTTGTAACGGTGGGTGCAGACAGTGGTTTATCCGCGGGGGCTAGCCGGGCTCTGAGTATAGGCCGGGATGCGGCAGGAAGGGACTGACGAGAAAATCCCTCAGATTTTCGCATGTGCAGTCCGGACCAAACCGAGGCGAAACTAGTCTTCCGGTAAGGCAAACGCCGTCAGCGTGGTGCCCGAGGGAATCATCACGATCTGTCGCCCTTCCAGCATAAACGTCATAGGTGCGGCGCCCCAAATCCGCGAACCGGTCTGGTAATGCCACAGATTCTCGCCGGTCTCGGCATTGAAGGCCATGAAGTTGCCCTCGTGGTCACCGGCAAAAACCAATCCCGAGGCGGTACTCATTACACCACCGAAGGTAGGCGAAGGATAGGTGAACTCCCAGCGCAGCTCGCCGGTGTGGACATCGAGAGCGCGCAACGCGCCGTAACCCTGATCGGGATCGATGTAGACCACCCCGCCAAAAGACGATTGACCGCGCACATACTGGGGTTCTTCAGGAACATAAGTGGCGCAGGTTTCCCGGGCCGTGAGGATGAATAGGTCCAGGCCCGGATAGAATGAAGGCGGCATGAAATTGGTGCTGCCCCAGGGGTCCGGTACGCAGCCCTCGCTACCGTTATTCAGCACAATGGGCCGGCCATCCTGGTCCAGCTCACGCGCCCAGCTGGTGGCGGTGAAAGGCTTGCCCAGCAGCAACTCACCTGTCACCCGGTCCAGCACGTAGAAAAAGCCGTTTCGGTTACCCACCATGACTACCTTGCGAGGCTGGCCCTGCCACTGGATGTCAGCCTGCACCGGCATGTGGTTGGAATCCCAGTCGTTCAGGTCATGGGGAGTAAACTGATAGTGCCAGCGCAACAGCCCGGTTTCGGCTTCCAGCGCGACAATCGAATTGGAATACAGGTTGTCTCCGGGGCGCAGGTCGCCGTAATAGTCGGGGTTGGGATTACCGACGCCCCAGTAGATCAGGTCCAGTTCCGGGTCATAGCTGCCATTCATCCATGTGCCACCGCCGCCACGGGCCAGCACCTCGGGGTCATCGGGCCAGGTTTCGCTGCCCGGCTCGCCAGGGCCCGGGATGGTATGAAAGCGCCAGAGTCGTTCGCCGGTCTCCGGGTCGTAAGCGTCAATAAAACCGCGTGTCGCGTACTCCCCACCGGATATACCGACTATCACCTTGTTTTCGAGCACCAGCGGCGCCAGCGTTGCAGCGTAACCAGTACGGTAGTCCGCCAGCTCCACATCCCACAGAATATCGCCGGTCCTGCGATCGAAGGACAGCAGATGCGCGTCCAGGGTGACCATGAATAATTGGTTACCCAACATGCCGAAGCCACGATTGACCGGCGCACTGGATCCATAGGTGAGATCATCGGGCAGATTGCGACGGTACTGCCAGAATGATCGGCCGGATTGCGCATCGATAGCCCAGGCGTAGTTATTACTGCCGGTGACGTAAAGAATGCCGTCATCCGCCAGGGGCGTGGTCTCAAAGCCGCGACCGCGCGTGGTAGTGCCAGTCTGGAAAGTCCAGATTGGACGCAGCTGCCGAACATTACCCGGATTGATCTGCTCGAGCGGGCTGTGACGCCTGCCGCTGTAGTCGCCCGAGTAGGTCAGCCAGCGCTCGGGGTCAGCGAAACCCTGCAATATGTCCTGGTAGTCTGGTCCCTCGCTCTGGGCTAACACCTGGCCGGGTATCAATAGCGCCAGCAGCGCAATAAGGGATCCCGAGTATCTGGAGTTGAGAATGTGCTTGGTCATGAATCTGTTCCTGCTACCTGGTTAGCGCTGGCCGGACTGTGTGGCCAGAAAGCTCAAAATGTCTTCGAGGTCAGAATCGCTGACCACACGTCCGCTAAAAGACGGCATTAGCGACTGCTGCTCGCGACGCAATTCCGTGAGAGCGGATTTCTGAAACCCCCGGAGGGACTGGTTACTGTCCATTACCTGAATGGAAAATGCATCTTCACTCTTGATGGTGCCCTGAATTCGCTGATTGTCACTGGTTATCAGGGTAACTGGTCGAAAACCCCGGGCAATTGAGACGCTGGGCTCGCGGACCGAGGTCACGAGAGCCTGTTTCGAGCGCCGTGCAGTTATTCTGGTCAGATCGGGACCCAGAGATCCGCCGGCATCACCCAGCCGATGACAACGGCTGCAATTGCCGGCAAAAAGCTCGCCGCCGCGAGCTGCATCGCCCTCGTAGCGATCGCTGCGGTTGCCGCTACCGGTGCTTTTCAGGTAGCTGACCAGCATCCAGATTTCGGTATCAGTAAAGGCATGAGGTGGCATGATACTGCCTGGGACACCATTGCGTATGGTCTGAAAAACCGACTCGTCAGTTTTGCCAGGCTGCGACCAGAGCTGGGTAAGATCCGGTGCCTGAATGCCCTCGATACCCTTTGCGTCGGCACCGTGGCAGGTCGCGCATTGGGCCCTGAAAAGGGAGCCACCAACCGCCGCCGCCCTCTGATCGGATTCCAGCGGGTTGAGAGACTGACCCCACACGACCTGGGGCAGGACCAGTGAAGCCGATAAAGCGAGCACTGCGCAGCAAATTGCGCTTATCGGATTGGCATGCAGACGGGATCGATTATGGCGACAATTATTATGATGCATGATTACCGTAATTTCTTGTGATTGTTGTCCAGAAAAGGCAACGCCGGATGCCTTCGTGAAAGTGCTCTCCCGGGTTCACCAGTACTGGTGTTTTTACCATTGAATGGTCGGCCAGAGCAAAGAAATTGGTGAGTCTGCCAGGCACAGCTGGAAATCCTGCGGCACTCGATTCGGTTGACATTGCAGTAACATACTCTATATTGCGATAGTGGCTGAAAGCTATCAGCATTTTGGAGGAATTGATGAACAACAAGAGCAAGAAAACTTCGTTGCTTGAAATCGCTGTGACAACCTGCGCGGTGATTGCACTGGGAGCGGTAATCTTCACAACTCAGACCGAGCAGGTTGCAGCTCAATCGAGTAATTTCCAGGGCGGCTCTCCGGTAGTTAGCCAGGCGCCGGATATGACTAACATTCGAATTTTATTCCCGGCTGGTGTGCGTTCTTCCTGGCATTCTCATACCTGGGGACAGTTACTAATGATCGAAGAAGGCATTGGCCTGCATCAGATTCGAGGCCGGGCTATCGAAGAATTTCACCCCGGCGAACCGTTCTGGACCCCTGCCGGCATTGAGCACTGGCATGGCGCCCACCCGGACGTCGATGCGCATCAGCTGACGATCTACGAAGGCAGTGTGGAGTGGATGGATCCGGTGACTGATGAACAGTACCACGGCACTCGCACGCGCCCGATGAGCAGATCAGCCAACTGATGCTGCTAAGCTCCCGGGTCTGACTCCAGACGCCGGCATCGTCCGAGCGACAAAACACACTGAGAAAGACGAGGGATTGAAAGCCCTCGTCTTTTTTTGTGGCCGATAATCAGCCTTCAGCCACGTAATCAGTCTCGCTAGCCTGCGCCCGCTCCGGTTTCGGCTGGCGAAAATGGTAGATCTTTAACCCTCGCTCCGGGTACTTCTCGACGAATTCCCCAGCGGCTGGCAGGTTCCCCACAAATTCCAGACCGGGGGCGAAACGGTGAAACTGCTCGGCCAGGAAATGACTGTCAATGCGAGGACTGTTGACGGTAGCAATGACATTGGCTCCCGGATTAATCAACTTGGGAAGACGCTTTATTATCGTGCCGTAATTTTTTTCGACATCAAAGCTGCCCCGCTGACGGGTCGGAGGATCTATGATGACAGTATCGTAACGACCTGCCTGTTGAATGCGCCCCCAACTTCTGAACAGATTATGGGGCAGTGAAACTACCTTTTTCAGCTCCTGACTATTATGACGGTGATTATCCTCTCCCCACTGGATACTGGGTCTGTTCATGTCAACGTTGACCACCTGACGGGCACCGCCCGCCATCGCGGCAACGGACAGGGAACAGGTGTAGGCGAACAAATTCAGCACATTGGCACCATAGCTGTTGGCCTGCAGCCATTGGCGCAATGGTCGTGTGTCGAGAAACAGGCCGGAGTGACGATTGCGCCCGGGGCGCACTTCAAACGTTAGTCCATCCTCTTTCACCAGGGCGGTCGGGATTTCCTCTCCCCACAACAATTCTGCATCTGCCCGGTGTCGAAGTCGTTTTTGAACAACTACGGATTTGAGCTGTCGCAACGCGTCTGCGGCAAGCAGTTCCTGCAGCAGCAGTTCCAGGTGTTCGGGTTCGTCATGGAATGCCAACAGAAGTACCGGCGGGTACCAGTCGACGTTGAGATGCTCAAGACCCGGGAAACAGTGGCCACGACCGTGAAATATTCGCCTCGTCTCCGGTGCCGGCCCGGCAAATGAGCGCGCAAAACTGGCAAGGAGCGGCTGGTAAAGTGCCAGTCCATCGTCCTGTTGGGGAGCTGAGTTGTCGCTGGTGGGCATTTTATCCCGGGGGCACTGTTCCTTTAATTACGACAGTTTACCCAGGTCCTTCTAATCGTCCAGTGATCTCTGATCGCGGGTCAATATCAAACCATCAATAACCAGATAGCCCAACAAACCGCGGCAGTAAGGGGTGCAATGGTCATCAGTATCATCATGTTTCTGACATGTGTCATATCAAGGTTCTCGCGAAATAAAGAGGAAATCTGGTGATGTAAGACCAGACACACTCGGTGGTTAAAACTATTCTGGCCACGTCCGGAATGATCATTGTCTCGACCGCTCTATGCGCCCTGCACACGATTACCGATCAACCCGGCTGAGACCCTCCCGTTGTGCTGATCTTTGCACAGCCCATGCCAGATTATTGATTTACATCTATCTTTCTGTTTTTACTTGTTTTTATGCATTAACGTGCGCCAAATTAACGAGTGCGAGAGAGATGGGAACTCGATTTTTGTCAAATTTGACGGGTAAATTGTCAATATTGGCAGAAGCGATAACGCGCTTCCCGCCACGGTGCCAAATGCGGAAGATCCCATCTTTGTTATCGCCGATGTCTGTGTCAGAATCCGGCCCTCAATCAACCGGGTGGACTCATACTCCACCAATAGTTCAACAGGGCTACAAATATAATGAGCAGTTTCGAAAACGTAACCATTTCCCGCAACGCCAACATTTATTTCGATGGCCAGGTCACCAGCAGAACCATTCACTTTGCCAATGGTGAGAAAAAAACTTTGGGCATCATGCTCCCTGGCGAATTCCGCTTCAATACCGACAGCCGGGAACTTATGGAAATACAGCAGGGTGACGTATCAGTGAAACTGGACGGTCAGAACGACTGGGAACACTTTGCCAGCGGCAGCAGCTTCGAGGTAGCGGAGAGTTCTGCATTCGATATCAGGGTAAACAGCGTCACTGATTATTGCTGTTCTTACCTGGATTGATGCCCTCCCCATAAACACCAGCGGAGTCGTCTACGTGATTAAAGATTCACAACCCATCAGCAGGTTTCCGGTACCCGACCTGCATTCACTACCGGAAGATATACGTGAGCGCATTCTGGCGGTGCAGGAAAAGTCCGGTTTTGTACCGAACGTTTTTCTGGCACTGGCACATCGGCCAGAAGAATTCCGCGCATTCTTCGCCTACCACGATGCCCTGATGGAAAAGGAGTCAGGCCTGACCAAAGGCGAGCGGGAAATGATCGTGGTAACGACCTCCGGCCTGAATGAATGTATCTATTGCGTAGTGGCTCATGGAGCCATTTTGAGAATTCGCGAAAAGAATCCCCTGATCGCCGATCAGCTTGCTACGAACTATCGCAAGGCGGACATTTCAAATCGACAACGCGTCATGCTGGACTTTGCCGTCAAGGTAGCGAGAAACGCTCAGCAAATCGGAGAACCTGATTTCGAAAGACTGCGCTCGGAAGGATTTAGTGATGAAGACATCTGGGATATAGGTGCAATCGCCGCTTTTTTCGCCCTCTCCAACCGCATGGCGAACATGACCGCCATGCGACCAAACGACGAGTTCTATATACTCGGACGGGTTGACCGTCAGTAAACTGATATCCTGTAACAGGGACGGGAAACCCTGGTAGTTGGCCAAGGTGAACACTACTCCGTCCCTGTCGCGGAATCTAGTTTGCCGGCTTAGATCGGCAATCCAGACTCCAGGCGCCACCCCCAAGGCCTCCGGCAACCAGAAGCCCCGCCATGATCGCCATATTCTTCACGAAGTTCTGCGCCTCGTGGCTGGTCTGCAGGCCTGGCTCCATGGTCCAGAAGTCATGCATGACCAGGCTGATTACCAGGGTAAGACCTGCCAGCATAAATGCGACTAGTTTGGTTCGATATCCGGCCACCATGGCAAGGCCTCCCCCTATCTGCAAGATGATGGTCAGTACCAGGAAGAAGGGTATGAATACCATGCCATGCTCTGCCATATACTGACTATTACCGTCAAAATCGGTGACCTTGTTGATGCCCGGCAATATGAAGTAGATCCCCAGCAATTCTCGGCCAGTCGTTACCAGAAGATTTTCAAAAGTGGCCTGCAAGGCGTTCACGATTGTTCCTCATAATTGATCAGTTGCGGCAGTTCACCAACGGCCGGAAAGCGTCCTGTGCTGGATTTTGAGAAAATCAGTTTGCCATCACATCGAACGTCAAACACTCCACCACTTCCGCCAACGAGTGAAGACTCGATATCGGTGACTTCTTTGATTTCTGCCGACACACGGTCAGCATGGGGGCGATAGTTTCACGCTGTGCAATAGATTATCTCAATTTCCATCAGCCGGTTCCTGTATGTTAGGGGTTGGAAAAAGACTCGATCCATTGGTAGTCGACTGGTTGGCTCAGGTCGATCTTTGCCACATTCTCCTGTATCGGATATTTCAGCCCGGTGGCGCAATTGAATAGAACCACCCGCTCATCACGGCCGATCCGCCCGCTCGCCAGTTCCTGTTCCAGTGCCGCCAGTGTCGCGGCACCCTCCGGGCACAGCAGGATACCTTCGTCACGCGCGCACTGTCGCTGGGCGGCCATAATTGCCTCATCACTGACCGCTACGGCAAACCCTTCACTCTCTCGCACTGCATCGAGAATCAGAAAGTCTCCCACCGCAATCGGAACCCGAATACCCGCAGCCACGGTCGAGGCATCCTGCCACAACTCCGCGTGCCGATCACCTGCCTCATATGCCTTTACGATGGGAGCGCAGCCCTCTGCCTGCACGGCAACCATGCGGGGACGCCTCGAACCAATCCAGCCGATCGCTTCCAGCTCCGCAAAGGCCTTCCACATGCCAATCAGGCCGGTACCGCCTCCGGTCGGATAAAGAATGACATCAGGCACCTCCCAGCCAAGCTGTTCTGCGAGTTCCAGACCCATGGTTTTCTTGCCTTCGATCCGATAAGGCTCTTTCAGGGTGGAGGTGTCGAACCAGCCCATGGCCTCTTTTCCTTCACTGACGATTCGACCACAGTCATTGATCAGTCCGTTGGCCAGAAAGGTATGGGCTCCCAGATAAGCAATTTCATCGATATTGACCCGGGGTGTGTCTTCCGGGCAGAAGACAAACGATTCGATGCCGGCGGCCGAGCAATAGGCGGCAAGGGCTGCGCCGGCATTGCCGTTGGTGGGCATAGCCATGCGCGTGACGCCCAATTCCTTTGCCATGGACACCGCCAGCGCCAGCCCCCGGGCCTTGAATGACCCGGTGGGCAGGCGCCCTTCATCCTTGATCAGAATTTCTCCGCAATCCAGAATTGCCTGCAAGCGTCTGGCCGGCAGTAACGGGGTCATTATCTCACCCAAACGTACTACATTCGCCGATTTCCTTATGGGCAGTAGCTCTCGATAACGCCAGAATTCTGGTAATCGGTTGTGCAACGCTTCTTTGTCGAACGCCTTGGCAACCCGATACAGGTCGTAACGAACCAACAATGGCTTGCCGACGTCCGACAGCCCATGCAGCGTGTCGGCCGGATAAACTTTACCCGTATAGCTGCATTCCAGATGGCTAACAAAGGTGGGTACTTCTATGCTCATAGTTCAATTATTCGTAAAGTATTCGTAAAGCTGCGCCCGACTAAAGGAGCGCAAAGAATTCTCGCAGCCGCGCGGCGTTCTTGCCTACGTCGCTGACACCAACACGCGACAGGGAGCGGGCGTTAAGCACTGTCTCAGCGCCTTCGCGGGTTATGTAAATCACTACATCGTCCTTGAAACGGAACCAGAAGGTAGTATCGGTGGCCTCGATTCGCCCTTCTGCCGGCACTGCCGCGACAATTTCCCAGCCCAGACTCTCGGCCGCCGCCAGCGCCCGATCGAATACCTCGTTCGCCGGCTCACCAAATCGCTGGGGCACGATATCCGGGTACGCTTCCTGCTGCAGCTGTCTGAGCAGTTCGGGAGTCAGGTCGTTGCCACCACCGAGCGTGCCGCTACCGTAGTCCATTGAGTTGGCCGCATCTGCTCGCAAAGGGGCGATCGCCACGTACTGCGGCGGATTTATTGTATCGGTGGTAATGTCGTGAATCGGAGGAGTGCCCTCCGGCGGACGAAAACTTTCCGGGACAAAAAACGCCAGCGCCGCGATCACCGTTCCCGCCAGGGCAAATCCAGCGACTCGCATGCTGTTACCCCATCGCAGGATAGAAGCACCGGCAAACGCCAGCATCGTCGCTGCCATTCCGACTCCCGCGATCCAGTCGGCAATTGGATTGACTCGCTGCAGGATCGCGAAACCCGCCCTGAAATCTGACATTCCGAGCCACACGCCGAGGGGCCCGGCCAGCGCGTAGAGTCCCAGCCCCGTTCCAACGATCGCTACGAGGATCGCCAGGGCATTAACCACTGTGCCTATATTCGTTCTTTCAATTTGCTGCACACCCACAGATCTTCTCCTTATACCTACGCTAGTTCTTTCCGGTCTATTCCTGCTCGTTAACGTCATGATAGCTTTCTTGGCCAGGCATGCCACTGGAAAACTCAGTTTCTTCACAATTTCCGGGTGTTCACCAGACTAATGGCAGGATACGCCATCGAACTTCATCGCAGTAATCGTTATAGCCTTCCAATCCTCCGCGCAGCACTTTTTCCTCGTTAAGAATTCGCGGCACCAGGATCATGGGTACCACTGCCATGGGAAGCAGTCCCCACCAGGACCCGAGGGCGATGGGTGTAGCGAAAAACATCACCGCTGCGCTGGCGTACATGGGGTGGCGCACGACGGCGTATGGTCCTGTCCTGACAAGCCGCTGATCCTCCTCCACCTCGACAATTCGCGACGCGTAGCTGTTGGTCTTCATGACCAGCGCGGTAAACAGGTAGCTGGCTGCTACCACGGCATCAGCCAGCAGAACCACCACTGTCGGAACCTCCGACCAGCCGAAGCGACGATCCAGACCAGGCATCACAATTCCCAGTACAACGACAATCAACAGGCTGAATACCACTGCTTGCTGGGCACCCTGTTTTTCCCTGGTGCGTAGTCGCCGTTCAAGCAATTCCGGATCGTGCTTCAGAAAGTAGGCCATCGCTCCAAGTGCAAGCGTCAGAATGACACCGAAGTAAACATAAACCTGCCAGAAATCGAACGTGCCAGCGGGCAGAAAAAGTAGCAAGTAAACCACCGCCGGCAGTGCCAGCAAGCGAGCAATAATCCGAGTCTTGAGTCCAGCCATTCCAGTTCCCGTCGAAATATATTAAAGCGGCATTGAGTTTCGGCTGTCAGGGATTCTTGATTCAGTGAGATCACGGATTTATTCGTGATTGTCTCAGTCAGCGCAATCTTTTTTGAGTACACGAGTCAGAGTAATTCAGCACATCGGCCTTTGCAAATCGCGAGGGTGTTGACAGGATTGCCATGCTGGACGTACTCGCGCAGTCCCGTTATGCTGCAAAACCACAACAGCATACTCCCGGGATCAAGGAGACAACCCATGAAACGTTTCGTTTTTCCTCTTATCGCTCTCGCCCTGGTGCTCTCACCTTCTGCGTTCGCTCAGCTGGCAACGGCCAATGACAACGGCATTACTTACGGCCACGTCCATCTGAACGTCAGTGATCCCGAACTGCATACCCGGCTATGGGTTGAACATTTCAATGCTGAAGTGGTCCAGAGAGGTCCCCTGACGGCGCTGAAATTCCCCAACATGATCATCCTGCTGCGGGAGAATACGCCGACGCTACCCTCTCGGGAAACAGTCATGGATCATTTCGGTTTCAAGGTAAGAAATTTAGAAAAGTTCCTGGCCAAATGGCGCGCAGCGGGTTTCGAGCACGGTGACATATTCCTTGGCTCCGAGGGCCAGAACAACGCCTATGTCACTATGCCAGACGGAGTTTACGTGGAAATGCAGGAAGATCAGGCGCTGCATGAAGAGATCACCGGCTACCACTTGCATTACCGCACCGAGGGCTTCGAGGAACTGCTGGACTGGTATGTCAATGCTTTTGATCTCGAGATCAGACCGCGGGGCAGAAGCGTTCTGGCGTCTACCAATGTGCCCGGCATGAATCTCAGTTTCGGCGGCTCGCAGACACCGCGGGCGGCGACCCAGGGCACAGCGATCGATCATATTGGATTTGAAGTCGCTGACCTGGAAAATTTTGTGCGGAAACTCGAATCCAAGGGCATCAGTCTGGACTCGCCAGTCAGAGAGATCGAGGCCATCGGGCTGAAGATTGCATTCCTCACTGACCCCAGAGGCGTTTATATTGAACTGACGGAAGGGCTGGACGACTACTGAAGTATCAGCACTGCTGAAATCAATCAGTCATTATCGGCCGGCCTGTGCCAGGTCATTCATTTTTGACCGCCAGGTTTTCCAAATCCAGTAATCCCTTGTATTTCTTTTCCGCGATGGGTAATGCGCCGATAAGCTGGCCCAAATTTTTCGTAAAACCCGACGTAAGTTCCAGCGCAGCAAAACTGTGAATAAAAATGCGAATGGTAAAAACGATAGCTCCGGACTGCGGCAGACGCCTTAAAGTCTGTCGTTCGACTCTCCAGAACAATGCATTCGGGCCTTGTCCAAATCCCTTCTCCCACCCTTTATTCAAATCTAATTGTGCCGGCTGTTTGTCCAGATCTTTGCGCCAGAAGAGCTCCGGATATTGCTGAACCGACCAGTTAAACCTCATCAGGGGCCTGTCCGGCCGGAGATTTGCAAACAACCGATTTACCCGTCGGGACAACTGCCGACCATAACCGGGAACCGGGCCGTGGATGTCATCCAGTGAGCGGCCAATTTTTTGCTCCAGGGGCCAGTTGGACGGTGCGCATACACTCGCCGCGCTCAGACAATATTCACCGTCTCTCAATTCCATCAGGCAGATGTCCTCCTGCACCCACAGCGAGGTTTGCCAGAGTGACTCATCACCAAGGGACCAGTTGAGTGCGCGGGCTTTGTGCTTGATATTCGAACCTGATATTTCGTAGGTATTGGAATGCTCGTTCGTTAAATGACCAAGTACCAATTGCTGCAGTTCCTGCTGGGCCGGTTCTGAACCTGGCAATGCCGCGTATACTTTATCCCCATGAATATTTCGGACGTGCAGCTTGTTAGCATGAAATTGACCGAAGTCTTCATCGACTATTAGCCATTCGCCAGGCTCCAGTTTTTTGAGCCCGAGATGCAGCACCGTAGACTTTTCAGGCTGCGGGAAGTAAACAGGAGAAACCTTACTGAGCAGCTGCATTATCGTGCTACATTAACGTCTTGTTATGGGTAAGATGCAGAGTATAGATGTGCCAAGGTTAACCAGCGATGGACTACATGTCACGGCCTGCTAAGCCAATCCGGATCATAAACCGGTCACTGATCCTGATTATCGCGCTGACAGGCCTTGCTCTGGGCGCCTGCACCGATCATTCTGCGGCGCGCCGCACCTACGTGCTTTCCACCGGCACCACCGGCGGTACTTTTTACCCGGTTGGCGTCGCCCTCTCCACCCTGGTCACCGCGCAGCAGGACCAACCTTTCGGACTGACCGCTATCAGCTCCGCCGGTTCGATGGAGAACGTCAAACTGATGCGAGACAATCAGGCGCAATTCTCGCTGGTGCTCGGTGTGTTCGCCGCCTGGGCGTGGAAAGGCGAAGGTCCGGTACGCACGCCCCAGACTTATTTACGCAGCATCAGCGCCATGTGGCCTAATGTCGAACACTTTATGCTGCTTTCAAGGCTGGTGAAAAACGGCACCATGATGGATTTGAATGAACTGGACGGAGAACGCTTTGTCATCGGCGCGCGCAACTCGGGGGCCGAGCAAACCGGGTTTTACCTTTTCGATGCGCTGGGCATCGACTCCGAGCGCATGACCCTGGCTTACATGGGCTACGGTGCGGCAGCCAGTGCGATTCAGGACGGTAATATTGTCGGTATGAACGTTCCCGCCGGAGCACCGGTATCAGCGATTACCCGGGCCTATGCGCAAATGGGAAGCGACATCACACTGCTTGAATTCAGTCAGAATGAACTCGATGCCATTAATAGCAGAGAACGCCTGTTTGACCACTATACCCTCGAGCCGGGAACCTACCCCTACCAGGAACAGGCAATCACGACGGCATCCAGCTCCAACGTACTGATTGTCCGCGACGACGTGGGTGATGAGATTGTGTACCAGCTTACCCGAATGCTGTGGGAGAACCTGGCAACGCTGCAGGAAATTCACAGCGCCACCAGGTCGATGAGCCTGAACGAAGCACTCAGGGGCGTAGCGGTTCCCCTGCATCCGGGCGCCCTGCGCTATTATCAGGAACAGCATGTCGAGATCCCTGATAACCTGCTACCGCCCGAGAACAGTGCGCCCTGAAATCTCAAGAAATTAAATGTACTCACAGTGAAGAATTCACTGTTCCAAAATATCGTTTTAAATGCCCATTGGAATCGTTCTCTTATGCAGTTCTGGTGGCCCTGATCAATCCTCGCAAGCGCGTGGCCTCTGCAGGCAATGCTGCCAGCGGACTGCCGATGCTGATGGCTGACATGGCAGGCCGCAGCCCTGACCTCGGGACAATATCGACAGGTGATCAAGGGAATGGAAGATCGACCCGGTCCTGTGATAATGTTCTTACCATGTCATATTCGCCGCGAGTAACAAGGCTACTAACAATCACCCTGCTGGCCCTGCTGCTGGCCTCCGGCGCCAGTGCGCAGCGAGTGGAACTGCGCAATCCAGAGTATCAGGTGCCGGCTACGCCGTGGGGTCACCCCGACCTTCAGGGAGTCTGGGACCGGCGCACGATTACCCCGCTGGAGCGCCCGGCGCGGTTCGAAGGTATCGCTTACCTGAGCGAAGAGCAGGTCCGTGAATACGAGAATCTGAGCGCGGAACGAGACGACGGACGCCCGCTGGACTCTGCCCGCAGCGGACCCTCTGTTCATGATCCGGGCGATCTGGACTACGGCACTGATGTGTTGGCAACCCGCCAGACGTCCCTGGTTATTGATCCGGCAGACGGCCGAATCCCTGCTTTCACTCAAGAGGCGCTGCTGCGCACAGAAATGGCGATGCGCGAGCAGGAGGGCCGTGGTGTCGCTGACAGCTGGGAGGATCGCTCGCTACAGGAACGCTGCATAACCTGGGGCATTCCTGCCGGCATGCTGCCTCAGGCCTACAACAACAATATCCAGATCGTGCAGACAGCGGATACCGTGATGATCATGAACGAGATGGTCCACGATATCAGGCTGGTTCCGCTGGACGGCCGTCCCCATCTGCCTGACCAGATTCGACAGTGGCATGGCGACCCCCGCGGCTACTGGGATGGGAATACCCTGGTGGTGGAATCCACCAATTTTTCAGCCAAGACCAGTTTTCGTCGTTCCAGCGACCAGCTGCACCTGGTAGAGCGTTTTACCCGCGTGGCGGATGACATGCTGCTGTACGAGTTCACCGTAAAAGATGCCAGCACCTGGGTCCGACCATGGACAGTCTCGTTTCCCATGGTCAGCAGCGACCAGCCGCTCTACGAGTACGCCTGTCATGAAGGCAATTATGGCTTGCTCAACATCCTCCGGGTAGCGCGCGCACTGGAGCGACAGGAGCAGGAACAGGCGTCAGGTCAATAAACCAGCCACGCAACCGCAGCAGCCGAAAACACCGGGCCACGAGGAGCACAATAATGAATAAACTCGATCCCGAGGGTACCCGCCTCCCCATCAAGATAGACAGTACCTCCAACGGCGAGTACGAACCGATCCCCATTTCTGAAATCAACCACAAGGCCAACAGGCTTGCCCTGGATCGGGCCACCGAGAATGCCAGGCGGGTCGGGCAAAGCCGGCGCAAGTTCCTGATTTCCAGCTGTGGCGCGGCCAGCACTCTGTTGGCTTTCAACCAGGCCAACGCCTACGGCGACAAGCGCGGAGGCTTTTTCGAGCTGAGCGAGGAAAGTGCGCTTGATCGCTTTGCCGCGGCGGAGCAGTTAGACGGCCAGGAATTCATCTTTGACGTCCAGGGCCACTACGTGAATCCGGAGGGTGACTGGCTAAGCCGGCTGCCGGAATCAGCCCGACCCTATGCGCAAATGGAGAAAGCCAGTTGCGAGGCGACTAACGGCGGCGACAGGGGTTACCTGAACTGCCTGTCGGCAGGCGAGTTCATCAAAGACGTGTTTCTGGACAGCGACACCGACATTATGGTGCTGTCCTTTGTCCCATCGACCCGCGAAACTGAACCGGTCACTATCGAGGACGCCGACGAGACCCGGCGTATCGTGGCCGAACTGGAAGGCAGCAAGCGCCTGATGATCCATGGCCGGGTCAATCCCAACCAGGACGGCGACCTGGAAGGCATGGATGAGCTGGCTGAGAACTGGAATATCAGCGCCTTCAAAACCTATACCCAGTATGGCCCGGGGGGTGTCGGCTTCTTCCTGCACGATGAGCCGGGAATCGCCATGATCGAGCGGGCCCGGCGCCTGGGTGTCCGCAATATCTGCGTGCACAAAGGCCTCCCGTTTGGACCGCAGTCTTACCAGCACAGCCAGTGTTCGGATATAGGCATCGTGGCCAGACAGTTTCCGGACATGAACTTTCTTGTCTACCACTCCGGCTTTGTCGCCAACGTGCAGGAGCAGGAGTTCGTCAACGGCGCCGGACGGGACGGCATCGATACGCTCATTCAGTCGCTGATCGACAACGAGGTTGCTCCCAACTCCAACGTCTACGCCGAGCTGGGCAGTACCTGGCGATTCCTGATGCGCGATCCGGACAACGCCGCCCACGCGCTGGGCAAGCTGTTCAAGCATGTCGGGGAAGACAACGTGCTGTGGGGCACCGATTCCATCTGGTACGGCTCACCCCAGGACCAGATTCAGGCTTTCCGAACCTTCCAGATCTCAGCGGAATTTCGTGAACAGTTTGGATACCCTGAGATCACCCCGCAGCTGCGCCGCAAGGTGTTCGGACTTAATGCCGCGGTCCCTTACCAGATCGACCAGCAGGAAATCCAGTTACTGACCTCAGTCGATTCATTGTCGCGGGATAAAGCCAATTACCTGAACGACCCGCAGCCGACTTTCCTGACTTACGGTCCGAAGAACCGGCGCGAGTTTCTCAACCTGCTCAAATGGGGTTAACCGCGCACCTGACAATCCTGCCAATTTGCCTAATTTTCTTTCGGTTGGGAACTACCTCGCCGGATTGGACATCGGTATACTGATTTTCATGCCGCGGCGCTGGTATGGTATGGAATTGAATTATTGCGCAAACCAACACCGGCTCAGCATATAAAACCAGAGAATGATTACGAGCCAAACTAGCTCGTTGATGGTTCTACTTGAGGGTTCAATTATGAACATAACCAAGCTACTGCTCACGCTAGTGGTTGTTGCAGGAATGGGATTCAGTCCACGGGATGCTGCCGCACAACAAGCAGCCATCTCACTTACCGGAGACATGGTCAGCACGGTGACCGCGTTTTTGAACGGCCTTTCGGCGGAGCAGCGCGCCACCGCAAGTTACGGTTTCAACGACGAAGAAAGGCTTAACTGGCATTTCATTCCCCGCAGCCGTAACGGACTTTCCATCAATGAGATGAATGAGTCACAACGAGAGCTGGCTCGACAGGTCATGGCGACTTTTCTGAGTGTGCGTGGCTACGAGAAAGTAGGCCAGATCAGGAGCCTTGAATCGGTTCTCGCAGAAATTGAAGTCAATGGACGGTTTGTCCGTGACCCCAATGCTTACTTCTTTACGGTGTTCGGCGAACCGTCCCTGACGGGTGCCTGGGCGTTTCGCTTCGAGGGGCATCATATCGCCCTGAACTGGACGTTCGTCGAAGGTAGCGCGATTGCCAGTTCACCGCAGTTCTTTGGCAGCAATCCGGCAGAGGTACGCAGCGGTCCGCGGGCGGGTCTGCGGGTGCTGGCGGCGGAGGAGGACCTGGCGCGCCAGCTGGCAGTCTCCCTGGATGCGTCGCAAAGGAATCAGGCGGTGCTCAACGTGGACGTGCCCGGGGATATCTTTACCGCGGCCGAGGACGCAGTCGCCCCCCTGGAATCTACCGGCATTGCCTACGGCAATCTGAATTCCGCCCAGCAGTTGAACCTGATGAACCTGATCGAGGAAGTGGCAAACGCTCAGCCCGATGCGGTCACCGCGGCCCGCATGGCCCAGGTGCGAAACGGCCGCGACGCCATCCGGTTTACCTGGATTGGCGGCACAGCAAACGCCGATGCCCACTACTGGCGGGTCCAGGGGGAAGATTTTCTGATCGAGTATGACAAGACACAGAACAACGCCAACCACATCCACCTGGTATGGCGGGATTTCGACGGTGACTTTGGCCGCGACCTGATCAGGCTGCACTACGATGCTGTCGCAGTCCGGTTTGGCCCCGGACATAACCATTAACGTTAGTTTGCAGTACATCGAGGATAGAGATGAAACAGGTGATGCTATGACAGATCGTGTAACTCTCTGGGCAAGGAAATTACCAGTCGCGCTGGCGGTTTTTCTGTGCCTTGGTGCTGGGCAACTCTCGGCTGACTCCGCAGGGCTGGAACTCACCGCTCTGGATGAATATGTAAGGGCACCCGACCCCAATTACAGTTATCGGGTTGTTAATACCGTCACCGGGGAAGGCTACACAACTTATGTAGTGCACATGATCAGCCAGCAGTGGCTGACCGAAGCCGAGGTCAACCTGCCTATCTGGGAACATTATATGACCATCACCCGGCCGGAGACGATTCTCAGCGATATCGGCTTTCTTTACATTACCGGGGGCGACAAACAGGACGAAGTGCCGGTCGGTGCTCCTCCAACCGATATAAATCGGGCGATTCAATCGGGCACCGTCGTGACTACCCTCTACATGGTTCCCAACCAGCCACTGGTATTCATCGCCGATGAAACCCGTGACCGTTACGAAGACCAGACCATCGCCTACACCTGGGACAAGTACCTGCGCAGCGGCGACGAGAAGTGGCCCCTGCGATTACCGATGACCAAAAGTGCTGTGCGTGCCATGGATACTGTCACCCATTTGCTGGCGAGTGCCCAGGGTGGCGGAGCCGAAGTCGACCAGTTTGTAGTAGCGGGCGGATCAAAGCGGGGTTGGACTACATGGACCACCGCAGCAGTCGACAATCGGGTGGTCGCAATTATGCCTATCGTGATTGATTTACTGAACGTCGAGGAGTCATTCAAGCACCATTATCAGGTCTATGGCGGGTATGCCCCGGCAATCGGTGACTACGAGGACATGGGTATTATGAACTGGCTGGGCACGCCGGAATTTGCAGCCCTGATGGACATCGTGGAACCCTACGAGTACCGCGACCGCCTGCAGCTACCCAAGTTTCTTTTGAACTCCACCGGTGACCAGTTTTTTCTGCCTGATTCCTGGAAGTTCTACTGGGATGAGCTGAGCGGAGAGAAGCACGTGCGATACGTACCCAACTCCGACCACAGTATGGGCGGAACAGACGTCATCGAAAGTGTCGACGCCTGGTACCACGCCGTTGTGCACAACGTCCCCATGCCAAGATACTCATGGGACGTCGACGACGACGGAACCATTACGGTATTGACGCTGGACGAACCGCTGGAGGTGCTGTTATGGCAAGCCTCCAATCCGGATGGTCGCAACTTCATGCAGGATGTGATTGGGCGGGCCTACAGCAGCACTCCGCTGCGGGAAGTGGAGCCAGGTCGATACGTTGCAAAAGTTGATGCTCCCGCTCAGGGATACACGGCTTACTTTGTCGAAATGGCTTTTCCCAGTGGCCTGTCAGTTCCACTGAAGTTCAGCACCGGGGTAAAAGTGGTCCCGGAAATCACGGAACATGTCTGGCAACCGACCGCCGACAGCGTCAGGACGCAGGAGCCGTCCCATCCATGACCAGGCAGCTCGCCAGCAGGTGATTGTGCGACTCATGAACGGCGCCTCAGTCAGAATATCTGTGGTCAATTCCTGCGCGTCAGTCTGGCTGGGCTGCATGCTGTTTTTTCTGCTGGGTACCGCATCGGCGCAGGATGCGGGCAACAACCCGCCGATTCAGAACGTCAATGAATCAGCGACGGAAATTCAGCTTCCCGAGCCTGAACTTTTGGAAGAGATCACGGTTGTTGGCGAACAGAATTTTATCTCTATCAGAAACCGGATAGAGCGGGCTGAAGAGAATCTCTACGGACTGTTCAACGAGCTCAACAGCCGCGACGATTTTGATATTGTGTGCCGCGTCATTCGCATCACCAACTCCAGGATTCCTCGCCGCAGCTGTGAACCAGTCTTTTTCACCGAGCTGCGCCGAAACAGTTCCCAGTTTGCCCAGTCAGAACTGCGCCAGGCCTGGTCTGACGAGGGTATCGATCTTGCGCTGCTCGATCGCGCCATGGATCTTATTCCTGAAGAGCGCGAACTGCAGGATCTGGCCGCAACAACTTTCGAGGAACTGCAGGAGGAAATGCTGCGCATCGCCACCGAAAATCCTCAATATCTGCAGGCCCTCATGCAGGTAGCCGAATTGAAAGCGCTGCTGGAGCAGGAGCGACAAAAGCAGTTCGGAAATTAATATCCAGCCGGCGTAGCAAGAATCGCGAGGCAACTGAGTCTCAGTCCTGATCGCACAGCTATAGCCCGAATTCCTCCGCGAGGAGGGCGTAGGATCTGGCTCTCGCAGCCGGGTCATGGGTGATAGTCAGAATCATCAGCTCATCGGCACCGAATTCTTCCGCCATTGCCAATAGCCTGGCTTTCACTTGCGCCGGCGTGCCTACGGCCCGCTTGTCTCGATTGGCTTCAATCGCTCGACGCTCGGCGTCGGCGTAGGGATATTCGGTCGCTTCTTGTACCGTTGGCACAGGCCCGGGAGCCCCCTGCAATAGGCGAACAAACCACAGGTCGCGACTGCGTGACAGGCGCCAGGCCTCCTCTTCACTCTCGGCACAGATACAGAAAACGCAAAGGCTGGTGTGCGGCTCGGCCTGATTAGGCCCCGGTTTGAACTGTTCTCTGTACAGCTCGAAGATATCGCTACGGATAGCGGGGTTGATAAAATAGGCGAAACTGTATGGCAACCCTGCATCAGCCGCATATCCCGCGCTGTCCTCGCTGGACCCCAGCATCCACATCTCCGGCGGATGATCGACCAGAGGAAAAGCCCGGGCCCCTTCCATCCCCCGGGTTGGCGGTTCACTGTCGTTCAACAGCGCCTGCAAATCCGCCACCATCTGGGGAAAGTGCTGGGGACCTACCGTGGAGCCGTAGCGCAGGGCCGCGGCAGTAAACGGGTCAGTGCCTGGCGCTCTGCCAATACCGAGATCAACCCGGTCGGGATAGAGGGTCTGCAGCAGCTTGAAATTCTCCGCGACTTTGTAAGGACTATAGTGCGGCAGCATAACTCCACCCGAACCGATGCGGATGCGGCGAGTTTCTGCGCCCAATCGGCCCAGCAGGACTTCAGGCGAGCATCCCGCCAGGGCGTCGGAGGCATGGTGTTCCGCCAGCCAGTAGCGCAAATAGCCCTGTTCATCGCATTGTCGGGCTAGCGCTACAGTTTCCTGCAAGGCCGCGTGTGCCGTGCTGCCGCTGCGAATTGGAGACTGGTCCAGAACTGATAGCTTCATAGCGCGTATTATACGTTAGTTAGGTGTCCGGGCCTCTTTGGCTATTGGCAAAACCAGCCCGGACCGCCGCTGTCAGGGACATGAATCAAGAGGGCTTTTCGAGCTCGTAGACGGACTCAATTACCGCGTCGATACGACTTTGCATTATCGCCTGCGCATCGTGCAGACCGCGATTGTAAAAGCTTGGACCCAATTCTTTACTGAGAAAATCCAGCAGAAATTCGGCATCGAACTGGCCAAGCTCCTGATTAAGCTCCGTTGCAAAATAATCGCGTATCCGTGCGATAAGTTGTTGCTTTTCGTCTTTGCTAAACTTTATGTCAGACATCAGAGATACCGTGACCTACGCAGAATTTCGCGATGCGTTGATATTGCCGTAGAGCGAACGGACAATCATTTTTTCGTAGGCCTCCAGCTGCTCGTCGCCTCCCCCATCCCGCAGTTGCTGACAGCGCATCAGCGCTGCCTGCTGTATTATCAGCAACGGCAGCACTACTTTCTCCCGTAACTCAATGCTGAGTCGCGCCCTGGGATTGTCTTCCAGCAGCATATCCTGCCCGGAAACTTTCAGGACCATTTCAAGGCTTAACCGATACTCATCAAAGATCATCCGCCAGAATTGTCCAAACCTGGAGTCCTTTTCCATATAGCGGGTCAGTTCAAAATTTGACTTGGCGAGATTCTGCATGGCATTGGCAATCAGTGCGCGAAAAAATCCTGACGCGTGATACAGAGCCTTACAGTCGCCAAGATTGCCCATCTGTTCCTGCTCTTTCAGGGAACTACCCAACCCGAAGTATCCGGGTACATTCTGCTTGAGTTGCGACCAGGCTCCCACGAACGGAATGGCCCGCAAGTCTTCGAAACGAAGTTCTTCAGCACTGCCGCGGCGTGCCGGTCGACTACCTATATTGGCCATGTTGTAGTATTTCAGGGTGCTCATCTCCTCCAAATAGGGAAGAAACAACTCATGGTTCTTGAATGCCTGGTATTTTTCAAAGCTGCTCTGGGCCAGAGATTGAATCAGCTGACGCTGATCTGTGTTGAGTTCTCTTTCCGGGCGATCATAGAGGTTATTTTCCAGTCCCGCGGCAAGTAACTGGCTGAGGTTCAGCTCCGCAGCCTGTTTGATGCCAAAGTGGGAACTCACCGTCTGCCCCTGCACTGTCATCTGAATCTGATTACTTTCTATGTTCTTGCCCTGAGCAGCATAGAAAAGATAGGTATTGCCGCCACCCCGGGCAGTTGGCCCACCGCGACCATCAAAGAAGATAATTTCAACGCCAGCTGCCCGCGATACGCTTGTCAGATCCTCCTTGGCACGGAAAATCGCCCAGTTGGCCATCAGGTAGCCCCCATCCTTGGTACCGTCAGAAAAGCCCAGCATAACGGTCTGTCGATTGCCGCGACTGCGCAGATGTTCACGGTAAGTGGCATTGGCATACAGACGGCGCATAGAGTCGCCGGCACCGGCAAGATCTCTGACAGACTCGAACAGAGGCACAATGTCGACGGTCAAGGGCAAATCTTTCCAGCCGCATAGCTGGAACAGCGCAAAGGCCCTGGCGACATCCAATGGCCCATGGCAGTTACTGATGATATAGCGATGACAGCCCTGTTCGCCGTTTGTCTGCTGAATCTCGCGGATAACGCCGAATGATTTCAAAGTATCTTTCAATACCGGCTCCGCGACCGATTCAATGTCTATGCTGCCGGTGACGCGAAACATTCCATCCAGCTGACGCGCCTCCTCATTGGCATCGAGCTCATCGGCGTTCAATAGCGGGTAGAGCTTGCGTACTTCCCCGAGGGTGCGGGCAAGCACCGTGCTGTCCTGTCGGATATCGAGGCTGGCGAAATGAAAGCCGAACAATTTGACCTTGCGTCTGAAGGATTTCACGCGCTCGAGATACAGACCCTGGTTATTCTCAAGCAGCCGCTCTTCTATCTGATCAAGCCTGGCGACCAGATCGGTCTCTGTCAGTGCACAATCCGGCGCAGTCTCCGACAGTTCGCCGTGAAGCAGCTTTTCGATCGCCTCGAGTGATTCGTAAATCCCGGAGAACGTCAGCCGACGCTTCAACTCCCTGATGTCCCGGTGATAGCAGGCGGCAATCGAGTAACGCAATTTGGCTGCCACTCGACGGGTTGTTTCGACAGTTACAAAAGGATTGCCATCCCGGTCGCCTCCTGGCCAGAAACCGATTGCCATGATGCGCGGATTTTGCCTGATTTCCTGCCAATAGCTGTCTGCCAGACGATCAACCAGTCCTCCCATGACTGGATAGAAGATATTACCGAGATACCAAGTGAGCAGCACAGCCTCGTCGTACGGAGAAGGTTTGTCCTTGCGATAAAAAGGCGTATTGCCCAGCTGCAGTAACAATTCACGCACCGTCGAAATGTCACCCTCGCCAATAGCCCGACTGAGATCACTGATAATGGCCAGTACCGGTCCGGTGTAAAACTGGGTGGGATGTGCCGTGAGGGTAACCCGAATGCCGAATCGCGCCAGAATCGGGGATAGCAGCTGTTCCTGATCCTCCACCTCGACGCGGTCAAGTGTACGCTGCAGCATGTCGTGACTATCGAGCTGGTGCATTCTGCTGTACGCGGCATCCTCCAGCGCATCCACCAGGACTACCTGCCGTTCCACATACTGGATAACCTTGAACAGAAACCCAAGCTTATCCGGTTCGGTAAAGTGCGGCTTATGGGCGCTGAAAAAGTCTTCAACAATGGCGGCCGGATCCCTGCCGGCCTCCAGTCCATCCTGGCAGGCGACTTCCAGCAATGGCAGCAAAAGTCCCGTCTGCTCAACCGCATCGAGTGGCAAAGTGAGAAACAACCCGTTGTAGAGCTGGTACTTGAGGGCTACCAGCTCGGTAAAGGTTCTGGAAATTGATTCGGCCATAACTGCTACCTGCCAGGCCATTAATCCTATGGCCGACGAAAACTTTCAGCGATGAGCCCAGTTTACCATTTGTTGAGGGCATTTAATTGACCGCAATATGCCCGGTTCCTGACGAGACCTCTGCAATTGATCGCAAGTGGAAAAAATTTGATAAACTGGCCGATCAGATTGCGGACAGTATTCCCGCTATCAACGAGACCCGCGATGGCAACGCTAATTCCATGGAAATAATAAACACGCTCGATGTCGACGCGCTACGAAAGGAGTTTTCGGAGTCCGGGGCAGTCATTATCAAGAATCTGCTCCGCGAGGACGTCGCCGAAGCTGCTTTCGAGTGTCTCAAGAACCGGGCACCGTGGGAATTTCACTACCGCAAACCCCGCAATAACGAAGTCGGCATAATCAGGCACCAAGAGCTTCAGGGCATGTCGGACCGGGACATCGAGAAGCTGGTCCCTAAAATGGTGAAACTCAAGGATAACGATTTTACGTTTGCCTACTGCCGCTACACGATACCGGTTACTGTGGAGCAAACACCGGAGGAACTGCTGATACTGACCAGGATATATCAGTATTTCAACAGCTCCGAGTACCTCAGTTTAATGGGCGATATCACCGGTAATCACGAGGGCAGAGAAGTCAGTGCCTGGGCTTCCCGCTATGATCGCCATCATCATCTTTCTATTCACATGGACGAGGATTTTGGTCAGGGTCGAATTGCGGCACATGTTCTGGCCCTGAGCCGGGACTGGCAAAAAGATTGGGGAGGGAACTTCGCATTCTGCAATACGAAGGGTAAACCCGTGGACGTCGTGCCACCCGCTTTCAATCAACTGGTTTTGTTCAAAGTGCCTCGCCTGCACCTGGTGTCCCAGGTCAAGCCCTATGCCCGGGGTGCCCGCTACAGCCTGTTTGGCTGGTACAAGACCAAGAAAGAGTATTTCACAGACTAGGCCTGGCTATATGGATTTTGAACAGTCGCTTACCCGCGCAGCGCAGTTCTTTAATCAGGGACAATTCGCTGAAGCCGAGCAGATTTACCGGCAGATACTCGAGGTCGACCGATCCCAACCTGACGCATTGCATCGCCTGGGATTGCTCGCACACCTTGCCGGACAGCGCGAACACGCTATCAATCTCATACAGATGGCTCTGGAAAACGCGCCTGACTATTTCAGCGCACATAACAATCTGGGCAATGTGTTTCGTGAGCTTGGCAGACTGGATGAAGCGGCAGCCAGTTATCGTCAGGCATTGGCTGCGAAGCCAGACTATTTTGAAGCCCACGGCAACCTGGGAATGATCCTGCAGATGCAGGGCAGGACGGAGGAATCCATTGATTCGTACGAGCGGGCTCTGGCCATCAACCCTGATTTTGCCGATGCGCACAACAATTTGGGTAATGCCCTTTCCGGGCTGGGCCGGGTCGGCGAGGCAGAAACCTGCTACCGTAATGCGGCAAGAGCCGCGCCGGAATTTGCCATCGCGCATTTTAATCTGGGGACGGTGTTAAAAAACCAGGGAAATCTTGAAGAAGCTGAAAAATGCCTGCGGCGGTCACTGGAAATCAATTCCAATTTCGTCGATGCACACAACACTCTCGGCACAATCTTACAGAAAAGGGGCAATCTGACAGATGCCGAGCAATGCTATCGCAACGCTCTGGGCATTCATCCTGATTTCGCGATTGCCTGCAGCAACCTTGGTAACGTGCTGGAACAACAGGGCAGACTTGAAGAGGCAGTCGCCAGTTATCGAAGAGCGCTGGAAATTCAGCCAGACTATAGAGAGGCAGCAGGATCTCTCGGATCTGTTTTGTTATCGCTCGGTAAACTGGAAGAAGGACTGGCCATGGAACAAAAAGGTTTTGGCGTGGTGAGTTTCGATGTCGAAAATGGAATCTCAATTCAATAGGCAGACAATGTATGAAACGTATTGATATCGAATCAACCCTTCCGATTCCCCACTTCATAGGCTGCTGGTCCATAGAACCCATTGCGCTTTGCGACGAATTAATTGCATTCTTTGAAAGTCACCAGAAAAATCAGACTCAGGGCCAGACTGCCGGCGGTGTAAACCTTGACGCAAAAAACTCCATTGATTTGGCGATCCGTCCAAGGGAACTGGAACAGGCTGACCACAAGCCCATTCGCGACTACCTGGACCTGCTTTTTGCCTGCCACAAGGATTATCTCGAGCAGTGGCCGTTCCTGAAGAATGTCGCGCCCAGGGTGGAAATGGAATCATTCAACATTCAGCGCTACGATCCGGGCGGCCACTTCCAGAAGCTGCACTCAGAACGAACCACTGTGGGCAACTCTCATCGGGTACTGGCATGGATGACTTATCTGAATGACGTTGAAGATGGCGGCGCCACCCGATTTGCGCATCAGGAAATCAGCGTTCAACCACAGAAGGGGAAAACATTGATCTGGCCCGCTGAATGGACCCACGCCCATGCAGGAGAGGTGCTGAATTCGGGCGTCAAATACATCATAACTGGCTGGATGCACTTCCCGCCAACTGGCGCCTGATTGGAGATCGCACCATGTTTCCAGGTTGGTATTTCGGCTTCGCGATATTCTGTTTGATCCTGATTCCTTTTCTGCCCGCTCTGGTGCGAATCAGGATCAGGCTTTTCAGATGGCTGGGCTGGCAATGGGCGGTCAATGTTCTCGAAAAACACTTCCAGCGATTTGTTGCAGGATTCAGGGTAGCCTTGTTTGTCGTTGCCCTTGTACTTTTTTATCTGGGCACATGATCAGCCACGGCTAAACGCCAGGCCTCGCGGCTGAGATCCAAGGTAAATGCCGGATCCGATTGCCCACATAGAAGACCTCTCTCAGGACGGCAGCAAATCAAAGGCGATGACGCTTCTCTCTGTGTCTTCATCGAAGGGAATGGTTCCGTGAAAAACTGAAGACGGAAACAAAATTATTTCTCCCGGCCTGGGCCGGTGAATCATGCGCGGATAATCTTCTTTAAGGATCGGCAAATCGTATCCATGAAGGCTCAGTTTTATGGCGCCTTCGTCTGTCCCGGGTTTGTCGATTGTTTTAAGGTAAACGACCCCGCTTAGCCATCCCGCTGGATGCATATGTGAACGCTGATATCCGGTTCTGACCAGCCTGGCCAACCATCCTTTAAGTTCGTATCGCTCGGGCCACATCGTAATAAAGGCACAGTCTTCCTGACTAAACCTGGAATAGTAAGACTCAATTTCTTTGCCGAGAATTTCTTCCAGAGCCGCGCAGGCCGTACCTGCCTGAAATATCGTATTCGCCGTCTGGTAACCAACCCGTGTCACGCCGTGCTGAGGCTCCCAGACTTGATTTACCTGATCCGCTTCGGCAAGCAGGTTTTCAATAAATCCGTCTAAATCCGTCACGTAGTCGCCCAGATTTCCGACATGGAAAAAATCCAGGGGCTTCTTGCAGAATTTATGCGGATTTTCAATATCGAGCTGATGCGAGACATAAGCACTTACGGCAGCTACACGCCGGTTGATGTCTCCGGATTCCCCCAGTCTTTGCAGTCGGGTTTGCAGCTCCGAGTAATCGCCGTTCAGGTAAAGACATTCAAGCGCTTGAGACACGGCATTAAACCAGAACAGGTGCTTGGTTGGGTCACCCGCGACCATCTCTCTAAATCTGGGTTGATTGAGCGCGTCAAAATACTCGACGGCTCGCGCATACTGCCCGGCCTCTCTGAGCGCAATACCCAGATTATTGTATGCATGAACAGAATCCGGCTGCAGCTTCAATGCCATTTCATAGCTTTCGATCGCGGCCTCCAGATCACCTTTATCGAAGTGCGCATGACCCTGTGTGATATACGCGTTGGCGTATCCGGGCTTGATTTCTATGGCTTTTCTGGTGTTTTCGATTGCACCATTCGGGTCCTTCTTCGTTTGGAGAACCAACGCAATATTGTTGTACGCTTCGACATAGTTGGGGTCGATCATCAAGACCTGTTTGTAGGTATCCACGCAGGCGTCCAGGTCGCCATTCAGTTGCAGCGACGCTCCCAATGCATTGAGGGCATCCGCGCTATTTGGTCTCAGGTTTACAACCACTTTATAGGATTCAATGGAATTATTCAGATCACCTTTGTCCTGTTGCGCGCGCCCCCGGTTGTAGTACGCATCTGCATAATCAGCTTTCAATTCAATAGCGTGATCGTAACTTTCAATTGCACCAGCGAGGTCTCCCGAAAGATGCAACACAAATCCCAGGTTATTGTAAGCATCAAAATAATCCGGCTTTAAAAGAACTGCCTGCCGGTAGCTATCTGCTGCTGATTTGAAGTCACCGCGCCCCTGCAATGCGAATCCAAGGTTGTTATGAACCATTGCCATAACGCCCAAATCGTGATCAGCTGAAGGATGGCTGGAATATAGCTCTATAATTTCCCTGTAAATTCTTTCGGCTTCGTCAACATCGCCACTTCTTTGCGCCGATACACCCCTTTTGAAGGTATCCATAAAAGACAGTTTCATAAGGCTGAACTTCCTTTTTTATCCACAGGCAGGGATATTTCGAATCCCAAATATGTGGCAGAATTTTATGGGTTCGAACCCACACCAAAGAAGTGACTATTTGTGACAATAGTGACAATTTGTAGCAGCGAAAAATGCCCTGAAAAGCGGTCTTTTTTTTGGAGTTTCGGCTGCCTGCTCAAATGCCGAATTCTGGGCCAGGTCTTCCGTTTTCAGTGCAATGAAGGTGTCCCGGGTAACATATACAAATAACCCTTCCTGTTGCATACTCCTGGCCAGTACATGTAAGCGAGAAAACCGAATTAACTATTACCTAAAATTTACGCCGGTCACACAGCCTCTGGGGAATGCACCATGAACCATCGTCGGGATTTTTTAAAGTTTCTTGCCGCCAGCCCATTATTGACGAACTACTCTGCTTTCGCGCAGGAAGTAGAAGAAACCCTTGGCGAACGGTTAACCGATCCATCCGAAGTAATCAATGTTTTTGAAATGGAAGCGGTGGCGCGTGCAAAGATGCCGCCGGCGCACTATGGCTATCTGTCTACCGGGGTCGACGCAGATGATACCATGCGTGCAAACCGGGTTGGATTTACCCGGTTTCAGATCAAGCCACGCCGCCTCGTCGACGTCAGTGAGGCTGATACCCGCGTCAATATCCTTGGCACCGAAGCAAGCTCACCGATTTTTCTATGCCCGGTAGGCAGCCAGGGTGCCTATCATGCCGAGGCGGAACTGGGCACTGCCAGAGCCGCCGCGGCCAAGGGTCATCACATGATCCTATCGACCCAGTCGTCAACTCCAATCGAACGCGTCGCGGAGGCACGCGGAGCGCCGATCTGGTTTCAGCTATATCCCACCGACCGATGGGAATACACCGTCGCGATGTTGCAGCGGGCCGAGGCAGCAGGCTGCACCGCCGTGTGTCTGACCATCGATTTACCCGGGGGCCGTAATACGGAATTTCAGTCGGTAATGACGCGGGAGGACACGCGCACCTGCAGTGATTGCCACCGCGGGCAGGCCAAGCCCATTTTTGATGGCCTTGACATGCGCGGGGTGGGATTAAACAACCCGGCATTAACCTGGAATGTCATTGGCCGTATGAAGGAAGTGACCGGTATGAACGTGCTGATCAAGGGAATCGAAGTGGCTGAAGATGCGGCTCTGGCAGTACAGTATGGTGCAGACGGTATCGTAGTATCCAATCACGGTGGAAGGGCAACCGAGACCGGGCGCGGCACGATCGAATGTCTGCCGGAAATCGTTGCCGCAGTTAACGGCCGGATACCCATCATTATCGATAGCGGCTTCCGCAGAGGCACTGACATCTACAAGGCGCTGGCGATGGGTGCCTCGGCGATAGGGATAGGCAGGCCTTACTGCTGGGGATTGGGAGCGTTCGGTCAGGCTGGCGTAGAGCGTGTACTGGACCTGCTAAACAGGGAGTTGCAAATCACCATGCGCGGCAGCGGGACTCCAACTGTCGAGTCTATCGGGCCGGGTTATGTTCTCGACGCTGGACAGAGAGTACCGCGAGGTCGCTTGGGCAGAGATTTGTTCTAGGTTCCTCAAGACACGAGCGATCTGCTTGCGAGCAGGCGCCAGCCTAGATCTGGAATAATCGGTTTACCTTTATTGCCCAGCCGCGATTGCGCAGCTCCATGGAGCTCGGATTCTGAAAGGGATCCGTGTCCCGATCGTCACTGTACACGACGAACAGTTCACTGCCCGGCGCCCACTCCCAGCGAAAGCGGAAGTTGGAGCTGAATGAATTGGACCTGGAGTCGTATTGCACGAGTCCACCAAAGTACATACGCGGACTGATGGTATAGGTTACGCGCAATATGCCCAGCTCAGTACGAAATTCACCTTCCGGCAGTTCCACCTTATTCAGTGAATAACTCGGTTCTACCGAAAGCTGGGGCGATAACTCGATCCTGCCGCTGCTGAATCCAATCGCGGTATTTTCCCCACTCCAGAAATCCCCCGCCCTTAGAGAGAGAATACCGCTAAATCGTCTTTGCGTGCCCCATCGATAAGACGCCTCGTAACTGGTGAAATCGTACTCCCCGGGCTGCAGAATGACTCCCGGGGCAATACGGAACGGATTTCGCAGCATTTCAAACTGATCAATCAGGGAAAGATTGAATTCGTCACCTTCCTCGAACTCGGTCGTGAAGCTGAGCTCGTGCCGGCGCGTTTCCAGATCGTCCAAACTTGCCGACCAGTAAGACTGCGTGTTCGCCTGCAATACAAGACGCCTGATGGATCGACTGGAAGCAATGCGGGGACTGAACCTGAGGTTGCCCTCATACTGTTCGAAATTGTTGCGCCGCTTGAAACCCATTTCCGGATTAAAATTCTCTTCAACGACAAGGTAGCCGGAGCGCACCCCGTAACGGTCCCCGTTGTAATCGAAATTCGCCATGTAGCTAAGATCATTATCGTTGAGACCGTCTGTGTCGGTCCTGGTTGCGAAGCCGCTGATCTCAAAGTCGGTCAGGAAATTGAACTGGCCATCGATGCCGTAGAGCCGATTCGACCCATTGGTTACGACCGACTCTGATCGGTCTGTCAGGATCATGCCAATGCGACTGCGCCGCAACACATCGCGCTTGAGTCGCAACACGGAAAACTGCGTGGATTCGATACCATTCAGTCCACTTCCGTCGGTACCAATACTCAACGCGCCGACGTCGACGTCACCTATCTTGCCCGTCAGGCGTCCCCCGACTTCGATCGGCACGATCTGCCCCTGTTCGAGGCCGATTCGACGGCTGAAAAACATGGTAGGAATATCGAGATTTCGCGGCTGGGTGAAATCAAAGTTACCTCGGCCCTCGAGGAAAAATTCTCGTTTTTCGGGAAAAAACAGGTTGAATCGAGTCAGATTAACCTGGCGCTCATCTACCTCCACCTGGGCAAAGTCGGTGTTGTAAGTGAAATCCGCTGTCAGATTGTTGGTAATACCGAATTTGATATCGAGACCGGCTTCACTGTCGAAGTCATCGTTAATTTCCGGCGTTACCTGCCGGTTCGTCGTCACTGTTCCCAGCCCGTAGGGTTTTATTTCAAGATTGAAATTATTGGGAGGCACTTCCAGATCGGTCAGGGTGCCCGCCTCTGAAATACGCCACATACCAGCCACGAGGCTATTTCCCAGCGCCGCAGAAATAGGTAACTCGGTAAAATATGACGCCTCATTGAGGCGCCGGATGATCCGGCGAAATTGTACGCCCCAGATCTGTTCTTCCCCTGGCTCGTACCGTAAAGAGCGAAATGGAATTTGCATCTCAACGGTCCACCCGCCATCGAATCGACCTACCCGTGAATCCCACACGATGTTCCAGTCGAAATTGACACCCCTGCCCCGGTCGCCCTCGTTAGCAATCGCAAAGTCTGAAAATCCGCCAATAGGTGTTACTAGAAACGCAACCCCGTTACGACGATCAAGAAAGGTATCCAGCATGACAGAAAAGGAATCGTTGGTTCGCAGCTGGCTGGTATCCCGACGCATTTCATTCGCCACCCAGTCTTCCTCGGGAACGGACTCGTAATTGCGCGCCGCGACGTACAGATTGTCGTCGTCGAAGAATACCCAGGCCTCGGTTCGCTCGCTGGCAGGCGCGCCCTCAGTAGGAATCTGCTGAATGAAATTGGTGACAGGGGCCAGGGTCCGATAGATTTCCTCGTCGAGATTGCCATCGATATCTACGTTGCCATCGAATCGCACCGCGCGGATTGTTGATCTGCCCTCGGCATCCTGGCCCACAATCACTTCCTGGGCCAGGCCATTGACCGATACCAGCAAAACGTTCAGCGCCATAAACCAGGCAATCGTCCAGTGGCGAGAGCGAATGGTGAAAGAGCTATTCGGAGAAAGAAACATACATTGACCCGCTCGTGATCCAGACTTATTTTGGTGTTATCTGGAGCCCGCGCAGTTTAACCGAAGGAGGGCATGAACACACTGCCTTATTTATTTCTCAACCGATGACACTACGCCTTCCGCAAGCAGCCGATTGCGACTTGGTTCGTCGTAGCCGAGCGCTTCCAGTATCTCGAGCGTGTGTTCACCCAGCTGGGGTGCCGGCAGACGCAGGCTGCTGGCAGTCCTGTCGAAGCGGGCCGCGGGCCGTGCCTGTCGCACCTCGCCGAAGTCGCCGATCTCTTCCCGCATGATTGTCTCACTCGCCACTATCTGAGGGTGCTCGAGCATCTCGAGTCGATCGAGTAGCGGTGCACAGGGTACGTCGTGGGCATCCAGTAATGACAATAATTCCGCGGTGCTGTGCTTAGCGATTTCCTCGCCGACAACCTCCCTGCGCACAGAAGCGTGATTCCTTCGGGCCAGCGCAGTGGCGAAGCGTTCGTCATCGCACAGATCTGCCCGTGAAAGCGCCTCGCACATGCCCTGCCATTCCTTGTCTGAAACTGTGCTCATGGTGATATAACCATCGTTAGTTTCATAAACAAGATCTATGGAAGAAAATGTCTGCTTGCAGTCATTCTGCTTTTCCGCGTAGGTCAGGCCATTCATTCCTTCGGGCCAGAAAAAGGCAACCACGGCATCCAGCATGGAAAGTTTGATGTGCTGACCTTCGCCTTTGCGTTCCCGGTGGAACAGGGCGGAAGATATTGCCTGCGCCGCGGTCAGTGCGGACACCTTGTCTGCCAATATAATTCGAAACATGGTGGGTCGGCCGGTCACACGATCTGCCTGGATGTCGGTCGCACCAGACAGCGCCTGGATTACAGGGTCATAAACCCGCTTGTGTGCGTAGGGACCCTGTTCGCCAAATCCGCTGATGGATACATAGATAATGCCGGGATTGCGTTGCCTCACCAGGGCTTCGTCAAAGCCCATGCGCGCCACAGCGCCGGGGCGAAAGTTCTGCAACAACACATCGGTGTCTTCGATCAAGCCCCAGAGAATCTGTTTACCGGCTTCCGATTTGAGATCTATAGCAAGGGATCGCTTGTTGCGATTACAGGAATAAAACGTGGGAGGCATACCGTTATGCTCCTCACCGAGGAATCGCATTTGCTCTCCGCGAATTGGTTCGACCTTGATCACGTCGGCACCCTGGTCTCCAAGTATCATTGCCGCAACCGGACCGGACACCATACTGGTGAGATCGAGTACCTTTATTCCCTCCAGCGGACCCATACTGACCCCCTTTTCGAAGTTTGATTATGCCGGCTGATTCACAGCAACGGCTTTCAGGTAAGCTGGCCGCTCGATAATACGGTTACGGTAGTGCAACAAATTGGCCGGCATGGGAATCTCGTAGGCTTCCACCCAGTTTAAGCAGGTTGTCAGAAATATATCTGGCAATCCAAAGCGCTCACTCAGTAAAAAAGATTTTCCTTTGAGGTATTGATCCGCAACCAGCAGATGTTTGCCCAGATACTCCCGTGCCGCTTCTATCGCCGTTGGTGCTTCTCCGTAAATTGACGCGAGCGCGTCGTGACGCCGCATCACATAGAGACTCGTTTCATCCATTTCCCCATAAATGTAGCTTAGCCATTCATCCTGTCTCGCCTGCGCTTCAATAGTAGCCGGCGGAGAAATTGTCGACTCATTACCAAATTTGCTTACCAGATATTTGCAGATGGCAATACTTTCCGAAATCCCGAATTTGCCATCCTCGCAGAAAGGGATTTTCTGCTTGGGGTTGAGCTGTGTGTATTCGGGGGTCTGGGTTTCGCCGGTTCGAGGGCCGATCGGGTTGAGTCGGTATTCCAACCCCAATTCTTCAGCTGTCCATATAGGTCGAAGGCTGCGCGCAGTTCCGACTCCCCAGAAGATTAGATCAGTTTTCATTGGACTTAGACTCTGCCTGTCGGGGTTAATGATTCCACCAGGGTGCAGTAGAAAAGGGGCGCAGATCTAACTCATGGGTCCAGACGGAGCGATGCTGATTGGCAAGATGCCAGTAGGTCTCGGCGACCTCCTCGGGCCTCAACAAACCATCCGCGGCACCCTGGGACTCCCGCAGCTGCTGAAATTTTTCTTCTCCCAGCATCCGCCCGAGAGTGTCCGGCGCATCCACCGCGCCGTCGATAACTATATGCGCGACATGAATACCTCTGGGCCCGAACTGGGCATTCAGGGATTGGCACAACATACGACGACCACCCATCGCAGCGGCGTGAGAATGTTGCCCCGCGTTGCCGCGCATCGCGGCGGTTGAGGAAGTCACCAGCAACACGCCATGGCCGCGCGCTTCCATGCGGGGACAAACCGCTGAGGCAGTTCGAAACAACCCGAAGGTGCCCATGCGCCAACCCAGTTCGAATATTTTGTAACTGGTTTGCTCCAGTGCTCGATCACCTATCTGGGCCCCGAGATTGTAGACCACCACATCGATAGGTCCTGTATCCTCTTCGATCAAGCCGATGCGATCTTCTATGCTGTTTTCCTCGACTGCGTTGATGAGAAAGCCCGAGGCGGTTCCTCCTTCTTCCTCTATATCCGCGATCAATCTGGAAAGTCCCTGCTCATCGGTTCGTCGCAGCAGGACCGCGTGATATCCCTCTCTGGCGAAGCGTTTGGCGACATTGCCGCCTACGCCGGCTCCTGCACCTATGACCAGACATACCGGTTTCACGAACGACTCCCCACTATGCCCGTGGCCGCCATGGCGAGTCCGACAATAAAAAGTGAGGCACTACCGATGTCCAGCCCCAGCACCCCGGCATCGGGCAGTGCAATCAGTCCGCCGCCGATCGCTACCATCGCTCGCGATACCGAGCCCAGCGGCCCCTGCCGGTCGAGCATTCCCACCACCAAGAGGTAGCGCTGCAGGGCGCTGGCGATTAGCACCACGCCGGCTGCTACCTGCGCAGTCGCGAGCAGGATATCTATCCAGCTTCCTGAGAGTATCAGCGCGGGTTCCATGACGAAGAAAAAAGGAATGAAGTAAATAACACTGCCAAGCCGCATAGCTTTAAAGCCGGTGGCCAGGGCTGAGGCACCGGAGATGCTGGCGGCAGCAAAGGCACCCAGTGCCACTGGTGGTGTAATAAACGACAACATGCCCCAGTAAAGAATAAAAAGGTGCACACTCATCGGATTCAGCCCCCCCTGGATCAGGGCCGGTGCCAACACGATCGCAAGAAACACGTAGGCAGCCGTTACAGTCATGCCAATGCCCAGAATGAAACTGGTAAAGGCACCCATGAGGAGCAACAGCAGCGTCGAGTCGCCGGCAATAAAGAGCAGGTCATTGACGAGCGTGCCAGACAGTCCGGTTACCGACAGGGCGCCGACGATCAGCCCGACACCGGCCATGATTGCCAGCAGCTCCATCAGCAGCTTGCCGGTTGCGACCAGGAATGCCCCTGCCTTACCCAACTCCCAGCGGTGTTCCGCCGAGAACTGATTAAGGATCAGGAGCAGACCGGTAGCATAGAATGGTGCAACCGCCTCTCGCTGCAGATAAACCAGTAGAAAAACCAGTACCAGAAAAGCCGCGATGTAAAACCACCCCTGCTTCATGGTCTCACCCAGTTTCGGCAATTCTTCCCGGGGTGTTCCAACCAGGCCCATCCGCGCGGCATAGGCATCAATCTGTACAAACAAGCCAAAGAAGTAAAGCAAGGCCGGTATGGCGGCAGCCAATGCGACAGTGGTGTAGGGAGTATTCAAAAAGGTCGCCATCACGAATGCCGTGGAACCCATGATGGGAGGCAACAGCACACCACCTGTCGAAGCGCAGGCCTCTACGCCCGCTGCATACTCTTTTTCCATGCCGTTTTTCTGCATGGCGGGAATAGTCATCTGTCCGGTGGTCAACACGTTGGTAATCACGCTGCCGCTCATAGAACCCATGAGCCCGCTGGAGACGATTGCCACCTTGGCAGACCCACCTCGCACGTGCCCGAACAGGGCAAAGGCCAGATTGATAAAAAAGCGGCCGCCTCCCGTGTGCTGCAGGGCTATTCCAAAGATCAGAAAACCGATAACCAGTTCGGCATAGGCGCGGAACGGCAGGCCTAAAATACTTTCTATGCTCATGACGTGATAAGCGGCGGTTTCCGCCGGAGAAGAGGACATCCCCGAGATAGGACCGGGCAGGCTGCCGGCCACAATCGGATACAGCGAGAACACCAGCACGAGTAAAAACAGCACCCAGCCGCCGCTGCGACGAACTGCTTCCATGATCAATGCCCAGAGCAAGTAGCTTACCCATACGGCATGGGCCGGCGCCGAAAATTCCCAGCCCAGATCAAGCATGGTTTCCGCATTGATAAAAAGAAAAGCACAGGCGGCGAATGCGGCAGCGCTCAGCACAATGTCGAGCCAGTAGCTCCTTGCGCCAGCACCGCGATAAGGTGCGTAAATGAGGAAACTGAGAGGAAGCAGTAGTCCCATAAGCGCGTAGTAATAATGGTTCTGTACCGTGATGACAAAATCCAGCAATGGGCTCTCGGAAAAAAGCCGCAGGGAATCCATCGCCAGAAACGCGCTTGCAACGGCGGCGCCGCCGGTCAGCCAGCGGATCGGTTTGGGTAGATCGGTTGGGATTCTCGACACTGTTGGTTGACCTTTCGTAAGAGCTCTGCCGGGCCGTTCAGTCCGGCCTTTCGCCCGCTATCAGCCCGGCCTGCGCCTAGCGCCAGACCGGATCGAAACCGGCTGCGTCGAGCCGCTCGGCGCGCAACTGCTGCCAGGCAGCAACAAACTCGTCCTGGTCGCGAATTCCCCTCGCGATCATTTCCTCCCACGCCGCGGCAAGTACTTCCTGACGTTGCACCAGTGCCCGGTTATGGGCATCCAGTGCATCGGTCCACACTCCTATCTGACGCCAGTAGTTCACGGCGCCCTCGTGGTAAGGCACCACCCAGTCGAACACCTGGCGCTCCAGTGCCCAGCCAATAGCACCAGGATCCGAGTCCTTGTAGTCGTCATAATTTTCATGAATCGCCCGGGTAAGGGAATAAACCAGATTACTGTCCTGGGTAGCGAGTGTAGTCAACAGCGGATAGGGGTAAGTGCCGGCCTCGTGAGAGTTTTCATCATTGATGCCGGCGCCTCGTGTAGCGATATGCCGGGTGAAATAAGGTCCGATAGCCAACATCCTTTCCCAGCACCCGGCATCGTCATGGGGAGCCGGCAACCAGTTTATACCCCGGGGCGAAGCCTCCAGCCGGTACGGTGGTCCCGATACCGTTGTGCCAAATGCCACATCTACGTCACCATTGATGACTCCGTTCCACTTGGCGTCATAACCGGGAAAGTCCACCCGCACGACATCATCCCAGGTCAGTCCGCCGCAGGCGAGGTATGCCTCCATCGAAATATTGAGCGCCGGTGCAGCCCGAACAAACGGAACCCGTCTGCCCCGCAATTCAGCGAAGCTGGTGACTCCCGTATCCGCCGCCACGGCGACCGCCTGATTGCTAAGACCGTTGGAGGTCATCAGCAAACGCAGGGGCTGAGGCCCCCATTCCGGGTTGGCGAATTGGAACATGCCCTCTTGAGCGAAATAAGTTGCCACTCCATTGGCACTGAATCCGACACGACCGTTTTTCAGAGGTAACAGCCGCGACACGTCGTTCTGGCCTGGAATAACCCGCAGCGTGACATTGTATTTTTCTCTCAGCATGGCGCCGATGGCGACCGCCTGGTTATAACCGGTGGACCCCAGATTGTAGGCAGACCAGGCCATTTGCCTCGGCATTTGAACATCGGCCGGCTGCGCCAGACTGATGCTGGCTAGGATCAGGGACAGAAACAGGACAATGGTCCTGAGACAAGGCAGGGTGTACCCGCTTCGCAGAATCAGCGAATGTAAGCGCTTCAACAACACTCTTGTACTCCTTGGAATTCCGGGTAAGCGCAAAGGCTAGGAGGACAAAGACTAGCAGGCGAGAGATTCAAGGGGAAGCAATGGTTGCTCTGGCGCGGATCCAGCGGCAAATATAAAAATACTAACCAACGGACCGATCAGCGCTGACGCATTAACCCTTCCTGCACGGCGGTGGCTACCAGTCTCCCATCCCGGGTATAGATGCTGCCGAAATTCATACCACGCCCCCGACTGGCACGAGTACTGCGCAGATCATAGAAAAGCCATTCGTCAGCGCGAAAATCATCGTGAAACCACAGCCCGTGATCCAGACTGGCAACCATGAGATTGGGACTGTTAAATGTGAGACCAAGTGGCAGCATGGCGGTCCCCATCAGATACCTGTCCGACATATAGGCCAGCAGAGTCTCATGTGCCGCCTGATCATCCGGCAGGTCGCCATTCGCTCGCATCCAGACTGCCAGGCGAGGTTCCCTTTTTTTCGGACTCAAATAATTGATCTTGTCCACTGTCCGATAGTCGATCGGCTCGTGCTGTAGTTCACTTTCGGTGTCGGGACCACGCTTGAGTCGTCGGTAAAAATCGTTGTCGTTCTCAATGGCTTCCGGCTCAATGACCTCGGGCATTGGCGCCTGATAGTCGCCCCCGGCTTCAGGAATCTGGAAAGACAGAGACGTGTTAAAGATGGCCTGATCATCCTGCATTGCCACCACCCGTCGGGTGCTGAAACTGCGCCCGTCACGAATGGGGTCGACTTCATAAATTATCGGTTTGTCAGGATCTCCAGGGCGCAGAAAATAGGCATGCTGAGAATGGACCCGGCGGTGGGGATCTTCAATGGTCTGAATAGCCGCGTACATCGACTGCGCCAGCACCTGGCCGCCAAACACGCGCTTCCACCTGAGAGGCCAGGTCACCCCCCGGAACAAATTCTTGTCAAGCTTCTCCGGTTGCAAGGTCTCAACAAGGGTTTGCAAACTCTCAGACATCGGTGGCTCTGCTCTGCGCTGTAAAGTTTTATCAATTCCTGCGCTCAATGTAACCCTCCGGCGTATATTCGATCTCGGCCGGAAAATCCAGTGGCTCAACCACGGACCGACCGATATAGACGGCGTCATTTGGTTCACGCGCGGCTGCATGACGCCGCATGAAGGCATCTTCTGCGGCCGGGCTTGGAACCTGCCCCGAAAGCGCTGTACGCACTACCTTCGCCACCGCTTCGGGCTCATCCCGCTGGGGATAATGTCCACCTGTGGGGATTATCCAGTAGCTGCTTTCCGCCTCCCGATCATTCAGATAGTTTTCCCAGACATAGCTGGAAATTCGTACCGGGTTAACGGTATCCAGAAGCCCCCACAGATAGGCAACCGGAACCGGGCTGCGAGTCAGATTATCGAGCCAGCGATATTCGTTGAACTGCCGCTCCAGCAGGTAACGGCCGACGTACATGAGTGCGCCCTGCCCGTCATTGAAATTCATGATATCCGCGTAGGCAACAGCCATCGGATCACCCTGCGTCAGGCGTGGCTGGGCTTTCATCTGTGCTACGCGGGCCGGCCCATCTTCAAGGTCGAGAAAAGCCATTTGCATGGGAGACAGGTTAGCCAGAGCCAGAAACATGCCGCTGTTTGATAAAAAATGATAATTGATCCGGTAACCGGGATCAGAATTGTCCAGGTAATCACCAAGGAACGCGAGCCCTATACTGACACCCCGGTCATGGGTGTAGAGAGCAAAATCTTCAAATTCCACGATCTCTCGCACAAAATAATCAAGCAGCCTGGCATTGTCTGCCAGCATGTAGGAAAAGCCATCCTGTGGCTTGTCGGAGAACCCGGAGCCGGGGAAATCCAGTGCCGCGATGTAATAGTCCTCCTGCAGGTAGGGGATCATCCGATGAAAGTCGAAGCTGGAATTCGGGAATCCGTGAACCAGCAATAGCTGGGGGGCGGACGGGTCGCCAAAGGTCTGGTAAAACACGTTTACCCTGGCACCATTGTTGTTCACTGTCGTCGAGGTCCATTCGAAATAGGTCCCGGATTCAAACCAGTCTTGCGCCAGATGCGAATAAAACTGGAAACCTTCCGGTTGCGCAGCCGCACCGCTTGCATTAAGGATCATGGCCAACGCGACCGAGGCCAGCGAGACAAATTTTTTGCTCATGCAGGAGTCCTCCCTTTCCACCCGGGGGCTGCTTTATTGCGCACCGAGGCTCGTTGCGCTGCCATTCTAACGATTCGCCACGGGATTGCCGAATCTGATTTGAGGAACACGCGGATGATTCTAGGTATACTCTGGCGCCAGGAAGAATTACCGGCGCGCTTCAGGAGATTGCAACAAACATTTGGCTATGGGCACACACGACCTCGATAAGGTAGCTCTCGAACGCTACCTCTCGGCAACCCTCGATGGATTCAAGGGGCCGCTGCACTACGAAAAATTTCCCGGCGGTCAATCGAATCCCACCTTCAAGTTGCTCACGCCGGGAGCGAGCTATGTGCTGCGCCGCAAACCACCGGGCGAGCTTCTGAAATCGGCTCACGCGGTGGATCGCGAATTTCGGGTAATGCAGGCACTGCAGGGTTCAGAGGTACCGGTGCCGAGTGTGCTTGTTTTATGCGAAGACGACTCCGTGATTGGCTCCATGTTCTACGTGATGGAATATCTGGATGGTCGGGTGCTATGGGAGTCTACCTTGCCGGAGGTAGAATCGAACGAGGAGCGGACGGCGATATACCAAGACATGAACCGGGTGCTTGCAGCGTTACACAGCGTTGACATCGACGCAGTTGGCCTGTCCGATTTCGGTGCCCCGGGCAACTATTACGAACGCCAGGTAAAACGCTGGACCTCGCAGTATCGAGCATCAGAGGGAGATCTGATTCCCGCGATGGAAACCCTTATCGAGTGGTTGCCAGCCAATATGCCGGATGATGATGGTTTGACAACCCTCGTGCACGGCGACTATCGGCTCGATAATCTGATGTTTCACGCCACCGAACCGAGAATAATTGCGGTGCTGGATTGGGAACTTGCCACCCTCGGCCACCCGCTGGCGGACCTGGCTTATCAGATAATGGGCTGGGCCATGCCCAGCAGTCTTGCAGGGGTGAACCGCGATGCCCTGGGAATTCCGAGCGATGCGGCATACATTGCCGACTACTGCCGCCGCACTGGCCGGGATTCGATTGAAAACATGAATTTTTACATGGCGTTCTGTGTTTTCAGGCTGGCCGCCATCCTGCAGGGCGTCTGGAAACGGGCGGTCCAGGGTAATGCCTCGAGCCCGGAGGCTCTGGAACGGGGGAAAATGGTGCAGCCGCTGGCAGAGATGGGCTTGCCCTATATCAAATAGGCGTTAGCGTAGTTGAATAATCCGCGGCATTCCGGCACTCGCTGCAGCCATGAGGACCCGGGATAGCTTTTTTCACGACCGCAAAACCGCCAGAAGGGCCCTGGAAACTCTCCGGTAAGCCCCTCAATAGCAATCAGGCTCTTAAAATGTTCCCGTAATTTTTATCGAGGCAACAGTCCCACGCGTCGTACACCGTTCCTCAATCTCCTCCAGGATACCGGCAGATCGCCGGCCAATGTAGCGTATTCGCTCGTTACATTGCTGGTTGTTGGTCAAGTCTCGTACATCCAGGCGCCAGCTGGTCCCGGCCGGGCTGATGTATTCCGCAAAGAAAGAAACATTGGGCTCGCCAACAAAGGCATTGACTTCATCAATGTCATAAATTTTTTCATTGTCGTCGAATCGGTTACTCCACTGACCTCCCCAGTTTACCCGCCACTCCGGCACATCGTGGCGAAACGCCAGAGTCCAGCGCCCCCGGCCGAAGCGATTGAAGCGTCGATCTTCACCGGTAAAGGGGTCCGTGATTTCGGAATCCTGCACGCTCCAGTTGGATGTGACCAGCAGGTTGGGCATGTTGATCATGCGCATGCGGACGCTGGCATTGATCCTCAGTCCGTACATGATGCCGTCCCCAATATTGCCATTGGCAGAATCCAGTCTGGTCTCTGTCGAAACATCGATTCGTTCGATGACATCATGATGGTCATGATAGAACAGAGTTGCGTCCACGACGCCGGTGTCATTGGGCAGACGATATTCTGAGCTCAGGTTATATGCCCACAACCATTCCTGCCGCAGATTGGCGTTACCGGAAAAGGTATTGGACTCCTCGTCCTGATCATCAGTTGCCGCGACGAAATCACTAAAGCTGAGCTGGTTGACTATTTTTTCTATCGAGCCTCGCAGTTGCAGCGCCGGGGTTAAATTGTAGCGTAAGTCGACTTTCGGCTTGATAAAGTCGAAATCCCGTTTGTTATAAACATCCCCGCGCTGCTCAATTTCGGAATATTCATACAATAATGTGCTTTCCAGCGACATGCGGTTGTTAATTTCCCAATTGTGAATCACAAAAGGTTCGTACCGGGTTTCCTGCACAGTGGAGTTGGCATTGGACACAGGTACAGGTACCAGACCGCCCACTGTATCTGACGGCGTACCGCTGGAACTGAGAGTCCCAAGAGCCAGATTGGAGTCAAGCGTGGTGATCGCACGCTCCGCTCCAAATTCAACATCCTGGCCAGTAAAAATATCCATGGTATAGGAGCTACGCAGAATCTCTTCCTCGGTGGTACTGCCCGACCCTAAGAACAGATTTTTCTCCAGTGAACCATCATCCAGTATGTCGAAGCGCTCGCGGATACTGTCATTGTTATCCTGATTCAGGACAAACAGCAGTTTGAATCGATCACCGCTTTCAAAGAAGTGCTCCACGTCGCCGCCGATCTCCCAGTTATCCCGTTCTCCCGGGATATCGTTGAACTGGCTGAGCACCGTACTCGGTGTGACGGTCAGGTCGGTCGTGGTGCGCGTCATCTCCGTGGGATTATCGTTCTGCGAATACAGTGCATTGAAGCGCGCGCTGGTGCGGTCACTTAACTCATAGGTCAGATTGGTGGTGAATTCGTATGTGGTCTGTTCTGTGATCCGATCTTCTGTCACCCGATCATTCGGTGAAAAGTCTGCCAGCACCGCATTCTCTTCACTCGTCTGATGGCCATAGCGCGGTTCCGAGACTGCACTTATTACCATGTTCAATGCACCAAGCTGATTGGTGTAGGACACATTGGCACCTGGTTGAAAGTTGCCGTCCTGATGATGATCGGCATTGACCTGGTACTGCGTGGATGCTGTAGACAGTTCTTCAAAAGTCACGATGTTAATGACCTGGCCACTACCACGCACATCCAATTCGCCGGATGTGCCACGTATCAGCTGAATATAATCCACCTGGTCGGAGGATATTCGGGTCAGGACACCACTGGTCTGGTTGTTCTTGCCAGCGGTGCGCTTGCCGTTGATGAGAATTTCGGTGCTGCCGCTGCCACTGCCAAAACCGCGGCCGCCACTACCACCGCCGCCGCCCCTGAAGCCACCACCACTTCCCGGTGGGCCACCGCCTGTCGTCGAGCCTAGTCCCGGAATCCGGTCCAGCATGTCCTTGGCCGTAACCGGTCCGTACTGATCAAAATAACTACGGGGATAAGTGACCGTGGTTTCATCCTCAGCGATTTGCCCGAGCGCGTTGCCGGTGAATAACCAAGACCCCGCAAGACAGATAATTGAAACCAGGTATTTCAGTCGGTTCGATTTCATAATGCTCAACACCGCGATAAAAACGCTTGTAAGCGGACACGGATGGCGCCCGAAAGGCCGCATCTGACCATAAAGACAGGGTTTTGACCAGATGCTGACAAAATTGGTAACAAGTCTGGCCCCAATCCCCGGCAGTTACTGCCAATGACACACTTCCCGGTGCATCGTGAAACCCGCCCGTTCATCCTGATTCTATGGACTACAGGCGCAATTTGTGCGACTAATAGCGGCACCAGACGGTAAACACGATTTTGAGGAGAAATTAATGAAGAAATCGATTTCCATGGTTGGGGCGCTGGCGGCAATGCTGTTTTCGCTCTCTGGTGTGGCCCAGGATATTCCTGAGACCATCACCGTTACCAGTTCCGCCTTTGATCACCACGGCAGGGTTCCGCTGGCGAACTCTGCATACGGCGACAACACATCCATCGACCTGTCGTGGTCCAACCTGCCAGCCGGGACCGTGCAGCTGGCGGTGATCTGCGACGATCCGAAAGTCGTGGAACTTGGCATGATGCCCACCCCGTTCGTCCATTGGGTGGCCTATAACATTCCCGCCTCGGCGTCGGGACTGCCCGCCGGTCTGCCCACGGATGCCGAGGTTAGCGGCGTTGCCGGCCTGAACGGCATGATTAACGGCCTTAACGGCACCCGTCGCCCCGGTTATTTCGGTCCCCGACCACCGGATAATGGCCAGTTGCACGCCTACCATTTCCGGGTGTATGCCATCGACGCCGACCTCGGCCTCGATGCCGGTCTCAACAAGGACCAGCTACTGGAAGCCATCGACGGTCACGTGCTGGCAACCGGCATGCTGATGGGCCATTATCAGCACACCGAGTAGAGCTAGACTGATGCAGGGATACCGATCAACTCGGTATCCCTGTGATTAGAATGTGCGTCTCTATCTGCCCTGGCAGAGCGCGGTCAAAATACGCTTCTTCTCTACCCTTTCAATAACTAGCATACGCACCCACTTCAGGACGCGAGAGAGTCAGGATTATCGGGTTAATGAATGAACCGATCGAGCAGCAGAATGAAGAGAAAAGCGATAAGCATCGTCACGATTGTGTGACTCAGAAAATGATCCCCCATCCCCATTTTGTAAATTCGCACTATCCAAGCCAATACGAAAGCACTAATTGCCGCAATGCGTCGATTCCGAGAAGAATTGAATAGCAAGGCAAGTGACATCAGCGCAAATGCTCTGCTCGCATGGCCCGCGGGATAACAACGAATGGCGCGTTCGGGTTGGACCAAATTTGCGGGAAATACGCGCGGATCTTAAAGTATCGCTTCATTGAATGTTTTCTTTCTCTCATTACAGAATATCAATTCGAAATCCGACACACCGTAAATCGGACTGCCCCGTTCGACAGCCATAAACTGCAAAGGTTAAACAGCCAGTCAATAAAGTGAGATGACAGTTCGAGGATTCAGGCTTGAATGGGACTGAATTTTAGCTGACCCATTCCTCGTCAGGTCGAATCCAGGGCAACACATCAGTCAAATGTGCGTTTGGAATCTCCATGCCTTTCAACTTGGCATTGACTTCATTCAACAGGTTATCGCCAAACATGTCGATTGATGCCATATCACACCAGAACTTGTGCCCGCCTCTGGTGCTGACCAGCCCCACAAAAGCATCTGTCATGAATCTGACATTATCGGCGGTCTCCAATCCTTTCTTCTCAAGTTTCAGCAGCAAATCCAGATGGTTGCCCATGCCAATCAATGCGTGCGCGGCCCTCATCTGGGCATCAGGCTGCATTCCTTCATAGCAATGCACGAATTCCCTGACATCACGGCTATTTTCTGACATATAGAACAAATTTTCTTGCCACGCATGCCGTGCCTGTCGTTGGGAGTCGGCTCTGGCGAGTTCATTACTCGAGCGAATTTGTATAGCCAGGAAGATCAGTGAGATAAACACGCTCAGTCCTCCAATTATTTCGCCTAGATTAGCTAAAGCTTCCATAGTTACTCTCCACATGGTTGTCTTTGTTATAGCGGCCCAGTGTTCTAGCCCGCCAGGATCCCCGACCAACGCCGGCGCGTAAATTATGTGGCCAGTTGAACCAGAACGCTGACAAAGGGCAGCGCTCGCCACAACAATCTGAACTTAACAAACGCGGTATGCCTGAACCAACTCAATTTTGAACTGCTGTCGGGTGGTGCGGGGCTCGCTCTCAGCAACGAGCCAACTAAAACGCATTATTTTTATAGAACATGCAATATACTTGCTCTGAAACATTATTGACTGTGGGTGGCACATGTCTAATCGAGATAGTGATGGAATTGAGAAATACTCCGATGTCTCGATAGTTGATAACTACGGATATAGAAGTTCTTATCATCCAGACTTCTTCAAGCACCTTGCGAGCCGTCTAGCTGGAGACAATTCATCGGCCTGCGTCGATTTACTGTGCGGTAGAGGTGAGATTGCAAATCTTGCCAAGGATCATTTCGGCACTGTAATCGCTGTTGATGGCTCGTCGGAAATGCTGAGAAGAGCGTCGGAACATCCCAATGTTTCCTACCATAATTGGGGTGACGTTAATTCGGCCGCATTCACCGACCACTTTGCCGGGGTAAAGTACAAGTATTGGTTCATTGGACGCGCAGCACATTGGATTACTTTAGAAGGCCTGAACAAATTGCGCGCCAATGCTATGACCAATGATGTTGTCGTCACCACTATGTCTGCAGGGTTTTCTATGAACAATCCCTGGTGGAATGTTTACGAGAGCCTTATGATCACCCCGTTCCGTGATGACCCCTCACCGAATAGCCATTGGAAAAGTGGGAAGCTACTGGAGGCGGGCTTTAGTGCGATTGACTCGGTTACTAGAGCCTATAACGTGACGATCGACACCAGTCACTTGATAGGAAACGCCATGAGTTACACACCAGATCGCAACGCTAAAATAGCATCCAACATGAATGAACTTCGAAATTCTCTGCTAGACGCATTGAAACCCTGGTTACTTGAAGATGGCCGTCTCCAAGCAGTGATCTCGAATGAGGCATACCTTTTTAAAATTAAGAATTAACCCCGGCGGCACTTTACTGATTCTTCTTCTACCTGTGCGCTTGGCGAGACTCATCGACATCGCCAAAACCTTGATCAATGCAATTAGCCTCCTACGGTATTACTACTGATACCAAGCGGAAGATTTTTATAGAGAAATTAAAGAGAAATTTATGAAAAAGATGATATTGATCCTCAGCATCTTCTTTACCGCCACATCCTCGCTGAGGGGCACGGCTCAGCCTGCGCCGGCATCAAGTTTTGACGGGCTGAAAATTACCCTCTGTGGGACCTCATCACCGCTTCCTGCACCCGGTCGAGCACAAGCCTGTGTTGCTGTGGAAACACCCGAGCATCTCTATATTGTAGATGCCGGATCGGGATCCGCTGCCACGGCCAATCTGGCGGGAATTCCGATGGACAAGTTACGAGGCATCCTGCTCACTCACTTTCACTCGGACCACATTTCCGATATTGGCGACTTCAACCTGAATTCCTGGGTCGCCGGCAGACCCGAACCGTTGCAAGTCATTGGTCCGGAAGGGGTTGACCGAATCGTTGAGGGACTGAATATCACCTACGAACTGGATCGGGGTTACCGGGTGGCTCATCATGGAGCGGAGCTGCTAAACCCCACACTCGGTATTCTGCAGTCGCGCACAATCAATGCTGAAGTAATAGTCAATCAGGACGGATTGCGCATTACGGCGTTCGAGGTCTCCCATCCACCCATAGAGCCAGCTTTTGGCTACCGGCTGGATTATGCCGAACGCTCGGTAGTGATTAGCGGTGACAGTCTCGTCACTGACACGATAATAACCATAGCAGACGGTGCAGATGTCGTACTGCACGATGCTATGGCTTTACCGCTGGTCCAGGCCGCAGAAACTGCTCTTCGCGCTGCGGGCGTCACAAGAACGGCAACAGTGCTGCATGATATCCAGGACTACCATGCATCGATCACTGATCTGCAACGGCTGGTAAATGAGACTGATATCGGTCAGCTGGCGCTATACCACCTGGTACCGGGCCCGCGAAACCCCATGATGACAGCGGCCTTTTCTCAGGGGATACCGGAAGGCGCGATTATTACCGAGGACGGTATGGTCATTATGCTGCCGGCAGGCTCTGACGAAATTGTTATTGAATAGGCCTGTCAGTGCCAATGGCAAACAATTCAACACACTTCAACTCCGCTGCGTTCGCGGTTGCCTGCATCGGCATAGCGACATTCTCGGGCATGGACGTGGTGATGAAAGCCCTGGCCCTTGAACTGGGAGCTTACAACGCCCTGTTCTGGCGCAGCATAATTTCTGTCACGCTGGCAGGGTTACTTTTTCTCTGGCATCGACCCCGCTGGCCCGCGCCCGGAGTGATGCGACTGCATGTCTGGCGCGGCCTTCTCATTGCCATCATGGCTTTCCTGTTTTTCTGGGGCCTGAAGTATTTGCCGGTCGCGGAAGCGATCGGGCTGTCGTTCATCGCGCCGCTGATCGCTCTTTACCTGGCGGCGGTAGTCCTTCATGAGCACATCAGCGGCAAATCTATCATCGCCTCTTTAGTGGGGCTGATCGGAGCTGTGATCGTAATCGGCGGCCGGCTTGGGGGCGAATATGACGCCCAGACCGGCTGGGGAATCGCGGCAATTTTGCTGTCTGCCGTAATGTACGCGCACAACCTGATTCTCCAACGACAGCAGGCGCTGGTAGCGCGGCCGGTGGAAATCGCGTTTTTCCAAAATTGCACCATCATGGCGGTACTTGGTTGCCTGGCCCCGTTTATCGCCGTGGCGCCCGCTGTCTCAGCGGTGCCCAACCTGTTGACTGCGGCGCTGCTGGGATTGGTTTCCCTGATGATGATGTCCTGGGCCTACGCGAGAGCGCCCACCAGCACCCTGATACCGGTCGAATACACCGCCTTCGCCTGGGCGGCGCTGCTGGGATGGCTGGTATTCGACGAGACGGTCACCGTAACTACCGTGTTAGGGACCGCATTAATAGTCACCGGGTGCCTGGTAGCGGCATGGCAGGATCCTGCACATGCGGAACACATTGAAACCACAGCAGTCTGAACGTCGCCGCTATCGGATCCATTCAATGCGATACACCCGTTTCACCCGATCTACCCGCAGCTTTGAATTCCTGTATATTTAGCAAGGTTGCAGTATCCAATTCACCCGGGAGATTTACCCTGATGAGAACAACAAAGAGTGTGCTAATTGCCCTGGCTGTGTCGCTGCTACTGGCATCTGGTTACAGTTTCGCCCAGCTTTCCCCCGCCGCTTCCTGGGCGGCGGAAATTGAAACCCGCTACCAGTATCTTCCCGATGTCAGCTATCAGACAGAGAACGGTCTGGAACTAAAGCTCGATATCTACTCGCGGCGGGATGTGGACACACCGCAACCGACTCTGGTTTTCACCCATGGCGGATTCTGGGTACGGGGCAGCAAAGACACCCAGCTAATGGCCCTGATGCCGTGGCTGGAAATGGGATTCAACGTGGTTAACGTTGGTTACCGTCTTGGGGGACAGGCCCTGGCGCCGGCCGCGCTAACAGATACGTTCTGTGCGCTTCGGTTCGTCGCGGCCAATGCGGAAGAATACAATTTCGACGTCAGCCGGATAGTAACGAGCGGTCAGTCCGCTGGAGGCCACCTGGCGCTCTCGGCCGCGATGCTGAATGAAGCCGGCTTTGACCAGGCCTGCCCAGCCGGCGAGACGCCAGCCGTCGCCGCTGTGGTTAACTGGTACGGCGTCACCGATGTCCCCGATGTGATCGATGGCCCGAATCGGTCTGAGATAGCCGCCGCCTGGTTCGGCGACATGGAATGGAGCCAGGCACTCGAATTGGCCGAGCGCCTTTCACCTCTCAATTACGTGCGCGATGGCCTGCCGCCTATCATGACCGTTCAGGGTGATGCCGATCGGGTTGTGCCCTACGCAGAGGGAGTGGCTCTGCACGAGGCATTGAACGAAACCGATGTCAGGCACCGGTTGCTGACCATACCGGGTGGCGGACACGGTCGCTTTACCGCGTCGGAGCGGGTTACGATTTACGCGGCAGTCCAGCAATTCTTGCAGGAGGCAGGTCTTTAACCCGGCAAAAGCGGAGGATTTACTGAGATGAAAACACCAGCCAATGTCGTGACGATGCTCGCGGTTCTACTGATCAGCCTCTGTTTCGCTTCGTCCGGAGCTGCCCAGGGTATTCCCCAATCCATGGCACTGTTTCAGGAAAACTGCGCGGTCTGTCATGGTGAAAATCTGGAAGGCACCGCACTGGGTCCTCCACTGCTCGGCGATCTTCGTCATGGCGATACCATGACCGACATTGTTGCCAGCATCCGCAGCGGCTATGAGACCACGGGAATGCCGGCCTGGGGTCGCACATTTAATGATTCCCAAATTCGCAACCTCGGACTGTACATTAGCGAAACGCGCAATAACGTCACCTACACAACGTTCAACTACGATACACCGCTGGAAATTCCGGAAGGGCTGATCAGCACCGAACTGCACGATTTTAGGATCGAAATTGTAGCCGAAGGGCTGGACGCTCAGCCCTTTTCTATCGAGCCGTTGCCGGATGGCAGAATTTTGCTGACGGAAAAAATGTACGGCGTCAGAATCATTGACCTCGATGGTCAGCCGTCGGCTCTGATCGAGGGCACGCCGCAGGTTTACGATGACACCTTCATTCAGGCAGCCAACCAGGAATGGGGCTGGGGCTGGTTGTTTGACATCAAGCTGCATCCGAACTATCAGCAAAACGGCTGGATTTATCTCTACTTCGGCGATCGGTGCGAGGGCTGCAATGCCATCAGTCGGGCGGCCGGCGACACCCCGGTTTCTATGAACAAGCTGATAAGAGGCCGAATCGAAGATAACCGATGGGTGGATCAGGAAGTTATCTGGGAAGCTGATCTCGAGCATTACAACACCATGGTCGACGTCGCTGCCGGCGGACGCATCACCTTCGACAACCAGGGCCACCTGTACCTGAGTGTCGGGATGAAAGGACCGGACAACCACCATGGCATACAGGATCTGTCTACTCCGTGGGGCAAGGTTCATCGAATCTATGACGACGGTACCATTCCGGAGGATAACCCATTTGCGAATCGTGCAGACGTTTATCGCAGTATATTCACCTATGGTCACCGCAGCCCTCAGGGCCTCGAGTTTGATTTGAAGAATGGCGAATTATGGGGTACCGAGCATGGCCCTCGTGGTGGTGACGAGGTGAACCATTTGCAGGCGGGACGCAATTATGGCTGGCCGCTCTACTCGCGCGGTATGGACTACGACGGGACCCCGGTAGAATACGGTAGAGACCTTGGCATCGTGTTCGAGCTGTCGGACATCGAACAACCGGTGGTAGACCTTACGCCCTCCCCAGCAGTCTCCAGCTTTATTATTTCAGACAGCGATCAGTTCCCGGGCTGGCGAGACCACTTTCTGGTGGGGTCTCTCAAAGCTCGGAGCCTTTACAGGTTCCAGATGGAAAACAATCAATTGGTACAGCGGGAGACCCTGTTCGAGGGTATAGCGCGCATCCGCGATATCGAACAGGGATTCAACGGCGAAATCTACTTGCTGCTGGAGCACAACAGCGGCAGCAAGATCGTTCGACTTGTGCCCGCGGATTAATTTGGAAAGTGGCGTGACGAGTAAAACTTCGGCTCTGGGCTCCAGAGCCTATGATCTGGCTGATGATGCTGACGTGCAGGAGTTTTTTCACAGTCGCGGCTGGTCTGACGGTTTTCCAATTGTTGCTCCCACGGAAGAACGAGTGCAGGCCTGTCTGGACTGGGTGGGTATGGCGCCTGCCGAGCTAATCGGCATAGAACCGGTGAGAGCCTGCCCGATTACGGCTGAAAAGCTCGCTATCAACGCCGTCATGGCCGGTTGCCTGCCCATGCACTTCCCGGTCGTGGTGACCGCCTGGTCGGCGATGCTGCAGGACGAGTTTTTGCTGCACGGCGCTACTGCCAGCACTGGTGGCTGCGCCGTGCTTGTCATTATCAACGGCCCGGTAAGAAAGGAAATCGGCGCGCTGAGTGAATTCAATGTGCTGGGCGGCAGCGACCGCGCCACTTCAGTGATAGGTCGTGCGATTAGACTCGCTCTTATCAACATCCTGAAGGTAAGTCCCGGAGCTATCGACAGATCGACCCTTGGCCACCCGGGGAAAATCAGCTATTGCATTGCCGAAGATGAAGAAGGCAGCTCCTGGCAGTCCGTGGCGGAGATCCGCGGTGTGCCCAATATGGCGTCAGCAGTTACGGTCTTCGCTGCCGGGGCGCCCCGACAGATCATGAATGAATGGACTACCGTGCCGGAAGAAATTCTGGAAACCTACGCCGCCGAAATACGCGCCAATATGCGCAATTATTCAATCTGGTCCGGAAATTATGTGGTAGTCATTCCAAAACAACATCGCGAACATCTGCAGGCTGCTGGCTGGAACAAGGCAGATATTGCCGAATTTCTGTATCTTCGCGCCAGGATCAAGAGATCTGAGTGGGCTCTGGTGGGCAAAGGTTCAGTGATCAGAGACAAAGGTAACAAGGAGTACTGCGCGCTCCCTTCACCGGAACATTTGCTGGTTGTTACGGCCGGAGGTCCGGCAGGAGGTTTCGGCGCGATTATTCCGCCATGGCTGGGACTCAAAAGCCAGGCGGTAACACTGCCCGTAGGAGTCTGCATTGATTGCGAACCACCAGCATAAGGGGTGCAGGTAGACGAATCGCGGCAATAGTGCTGTCATAGCCTATTGACGCCAAAGAAAACAATTACAAATTAACTATGAATCCGGTTGCTCCAGAAGAACATCATAGCGCGACTTCAGGTTCGCAGGCTGATGCTGATAACCGCACAGCCGCCATTATCAAGGCCTATCAAAGACCCGGCTACCGGTATCTGGTGCTCGGAATCCTGACGATAGTCTACGTGACCAATTTTGTGGATCGGCAGGTCATCAATGTCCTCGCGCAGTACATCATCGAAGATCTGAATATATCCGACGGCCAGTTTGGCATGCTCTCGGGTCTTGCCTTTGCCGCGATCTATACGACTCTCGGCATTCCCATCGCCCGCCTGGCTGACATCGCCAACCGTCGCAATATCGTGGCGATCGCGGTCGCAGTTTGGAGCGTCATGACTGCGCTTTGTGGGTTGGCGCAGAATTTTGCGCAACTTTTTATGGCTCGCTTCGGCGTTGGTGTAGGCGAGGCAGGTGGGTCCCCTCCGTCCCACTCGATCGTGTCCGACATATTCCCGGCCGAACAGCGCGCAACCGCACTTTCGATCTACTCGCTGGGCGTATACGGCGGCATTCTGGTAGGAACGGTCGGCGGCGCATACCTGGTGCAATACTTCGACTGGCGCACGGCATTTATCGTGGTCGGCCTGCCGGGGGTGCTGCTCGCGCTGGTGGTGCGTTTCGCGATCCAGGAACCACCCCGGGGCATGGCGGAAAATCGCAGAGATACCATGCCGCCAGGATTTTTCAACGTGATGCGGTTCCTGTGGGAACGCAAGTCGTTCCGTCATCTGTCCTTCGCCTGCGCTCTGCATGCCTTCGTTACTTACGGGATGGGCAACTTCATGCCACTGTTTCTCGGGCGCGTGCACGACATGCCTATCCTCGACGTGGGCTGGTATTACGGTATGATCGCGGGTGTCGGCGGGCTCGCCGGAACCCTGTTTGGCGGGTGGATGTCCGATTGGCTTAACAAGAAGACCGGCGACATGACCTGGTACGTCTGGATCCCGTTTGTCTCTACAATCATTGCGATTCCGCTGGCACTGAATACATTTCTCATCATGCCTGATGGCTATGTCGCGGTTTACTCCTATTTCCTGCCGGTATTCTTTGGCGGCTGGTACCTGGCTCCCTGTCTGGCTTCCACTCATTTTCTGGTTGGGCTGAGAATGCGGGCCATGGCATCGGCAGTGCTGCTTTTCATGCTGAACCTGATTGGACTGGGTCTGGGCCCGATGATGACCGGTTTCGTCAGCGACCTGCTAACTCCCAACTTCGGCGACGACGGACTGCGTTACGCCATGTCGATCACCGTGCTGGTAAACATCTGGTGCGCGGTACACTATTATTTGAGCGCCAAAACGATCGGGCAGGACTTCGCCCGCGCTCCGGCCTAGGCCATTCGTGAACGGTAATACTGGAATAAGCCAATGACTATTCGAGTGCTCGATCCAACCAGCGAATCTAAGGTTGTTGAACCGGAACTGGCGCCACGCCTCGACTCCCTGGCCGGAAAAACCGTCGGCTTTATCTCCAACGGCAAAGAAGGCACTGACGGTTTTTTCAGACATCTTGAACGGTTACTCAAGGAGCGGCTTCAGGTAGCCAACGTGGTGTGGAAAACCAAGTCCAATTACAGTGCACCGGCGGAGCAGGACATCATCGATACGGCACGGGAATGGGATATTGCCATTACCGGTCTTGGAGACTGAGGCAGTTGTTCGTCGTGCAGTTTGCATGACGCGATCAGCAGCGAAAAAATCGGCACCCCAGCGGTCGGCGTGATGACCAGTAAATTTGTCAGCGCTGCGGAACTGATGTCTCGCGTGCTGGGTTTGCCGGATTACCGGTTTGCTGTCATTGACCACCCTGTCAGCAGCGCATCGGATGACGAGCTTCAAGCGCGCGCAATGGTTACCATCGCGGCAATTGAGCGAATCGTCATGAAAACCTGAAGTAATGCGGAGCTGGCCGCTCCCGCAGAAGTTGGATAATGTCCTGAAATAGATTCCCGATCGATTTGCCGGCCAGGTCAGTAAACACCGACTACCAGACACTGGGGCCGCGCAGTACAATGTCGAGCTACCCGACCATTTGTCCCTTTGCATTCCCGGTGTGTAATGGTAATTTGCACGCTTTGTAACGCTTACCTCTGAGTATTGCATGAAGTACTTATTGAGTTTTGCTCTGGGCCTGCTGCTAGTTGGCTGCGATCTTTCGGGCTCAGCGGAATCCGATCAATCCCCTGACCGATCCGACTGGCAGTTGGGCGCAATCGCCACAGTGGCGAATCCTCACGCTACCGCGGCGGCAATAGAAATGCTGCAACAGGGAGGTCATGCTGTGGATGCGGCTATTGCCGCCCACGCGGTGCTGGGCTTGGTGGAGCCGCAGAGTTCCGGCCTTGGCGGTGGCGGTTTCATGCTGGTTTATGATCGGGACGCTGACAATCTAAGTTTCCTCGATGGTCGCGAGATAGCGCCTGCCGGTGCCACCGTAGATATGTTCATGCGCGGCGACCAGGAGATGAATTTTTTTGAGGCGCGACAGAGCGGGAAAGCCATTGGCGTTCCGGGAACCGTGGCGCTATACAAAGCTGCCCATGAGCAGTTCGGCCGGCTCCCCTGGGCCAGGCTGTTTGAACCGGCCATCAGACTGGCCACTGACGGTTTCGAAGTGTCGCCGCGCTTCGCCAACTACCTGCCGGGAATGCAGCAGCGCAGTCTACTGGCCGTTAATCCCGGCACCTCCGACTACTTCTATCCCGAGGGCGAACCACTGAAGGCCGGTCATCTTTTAACGAATCCGGAATACGCCAATACATTGTCGCGCATCGTTAACGAGGGTCCTGACGCCTTTTACCGTGGAGACATTGCCGAGCAAATTGTCGCCGCGGCGCAGGCAGAACCCGATCCTGGCTCGCTGACCTTGCAGGATATGGCGGATTATCGGGTGGCGCGCAGAGACGTTATTTGCGGCGCCTTCCGCACTATGGAGATTTGCACCACCTCTCCGCCCTCGTCCGGTGGCGCCCAGATCATGATGGCGGCGCTGTATGACCATATGCTGCCAGCTGGAGCAAGTCAGGCTGACAGGATTGCAACTTTCGTAGATGCCCAGCGACTGGCCTATGCGGACCGGGATCAGTACTTTGGTGACCCTGATGAAGTCGACATCCCCTTACAGGAACTGCTGGATCCCAAATATCTCGAACATCGTGCTACCGAGCGCTTTGCACCCGGGGCGATCCCGACACCCGGCGATCCGGGCCTTGTGCTGCGAGGCTCGGCGCTGGCCAATCGGTTTGGCACCGATACCACCGAGGAAGCTGCCGGCACGACTCACTTCTCGATCATCGACGGCGACGGCAATGCCGTGTCAATGACCATGACCGTAGAATCGGTGTTCGGTTCGCAGCGCTGGGCGGCAGGATTTGTCTTGAACAATGAAATGACCGATTTTGCCCGCGCTGTTCCGGGGGACGGTAGCCGCCCGGCGAATGCGATCGCACCGGGCCGCAGACCCAGATCCTCCATGTCACCTACCATGGTTTTCGATGCGACGGGTGACATCCTGATGATTACCGGTTCACCGGGCGGCAATTCGATTCCGGCGTACGTGGCTAAAACCATTCTGGGGGTGCTGGACTGGGGATTCACTGCCCAGCAGGCTGCCGATTTCCCCAACATCATTGCTCGCGGGGAAACAGTCAGGGTTGAAGTCAGTGTAGCGCCGGGTGCGGATATTGCCGCCGACCTGCAGTCCCGGGGTTACAACGTGCAGCAAAGCCAGGGTGAGAATTCCGGACTGCACATCATCGTAGTAGGGGAAAACGGCCTTGATGGCGCTGCCGACATGCGCCGGGAAGGAACCGTCAGCACGCTTCCCTGAAAAGTCTCCAGCATGGCTTCTCCGATGAGACCTCAGTTACTGGCCAAAATCAAAAAGTGCCGCGTATCTTGATCGCATAAACCGGACCGGTGGTGAAGCAGGAATTTTCGGTCTCACGAAATCCTCCGTCGCCGACCGCACGATTGTCGTAGCGCGTTCTGAAACGGCAGCGATAACGGCCGTCTCTGGCCTCGAAGCGATAGGTAAGATCTCCCCAGCCACGCATTTCGAACCAGCTAAAGTAGCTGGCATCGCCTGAGTATTCTTCGGTCTTGTCGATATCGTAGAAAATACTGTTGCCATCGATACCATTGCGGATGTTGAAACCCCAGTTCATGTTACGCTCCGGGATATCATGCCGTAAGCCCCAGCTGGTATTCCCCCGGCCTCTGCGCGACAGTCTCCGATCTTCACCCGTGAACGGATCGATAATACTGGAGTCTTCCAGATCGACTCCCCAGGTGACCAGCATATTCGGTTGCCCCACGAAACTGAGCCGCAGACTGCCGTCCAGACCTATACCCCAGCGTTCTGCATCACCAACATTACCGTTCGCTGAAAGAACCTGGGTCGGCGTGGACACGTCGACCCGGCCAATTACATCCTCAATCTCGTTGTAGAACACGTTGGTGTTGATGACACCTGCGTCCTCTGGAAGTCGCCACTCGAGGTTGGACTCATAACGCCAGGATTTCTCCTGCACCAGATCCGGATTTCCCTGCAGCTCGTTCTGGTCATCATCGGTGCCGCCTGTATTCTGGGCGCTGGCGGTAAAGTCGGAAAAACTTAGCTGCGCCACGTCCCGTTCTATCGTGGTACGAAATTGCAGCGAGGGAGTGATGTCAAATCGATAGTCAATTTTGGGCCGGAAAAATTGGAAGTCGCGGGACTGACTGATATCGCCAGTCTGGGAGATAGTGCTGTCCTCGTAAAGCAGCGTGGTTTCCAGAGTCTGGCGGTCATCAAGCCGCCAGTTATGGATAGCAAAATACTCGTAGCGCATTTCCTCTACGGTTCCATTGCTATCCCTCACCCCGGTCAGTCCGCCGAAATAATCCGCAGTATCTCCGCCGGTAAGCAGACCCAGCTGCAGTGAGGTATCCAGAATGGTCTGAGCTCTTTCCACGCCTGCCTCAATCGACTGGGCGCTGAACAGGTCGAACGTGTATGAGGATCTGACAATGCGCTCGCGATTGCGCTCGAATGAGGAGAGATAGAGGTTCTTGATGCGATCTGCGCCGTCAATATCGAAGCGTTCGCGAAGGAACAGGTTTTCACTTTCGTTAGCGATGAACAGGGTCTTGAATCTGCTGCCATCGCCAAACAAGTGCTCATAGTCGCCGCCTACTTCCCAGGACTGACTGTCTTGCGGAAGATCCTCCTCGTCATAGATGACCACGGGATTATCGAACTTGTCATCAACCAGAGTGCGCTCCAGCAGAGTTTCCTGTTCGTCGTCGACCCATTGTAAATTCAGATGCGCCACATCATTGAGGGTAAAGTCATAGCCGAAGTTTGCGGTGAGTGTCACCGGCCATGCGTCACGAGTTTGATCTCGCCGAATTCGTTCATTGGGGGATCCGTCCGCAAGCAGACTGGTTTCCCTGCTATCTCGAAACTCCCAGCGCGGTTCCCGCTCACCACTGAGAAAATAACTCAGGGCACCATTCTGACCATTCAGTGATGCTTTTATTCCACCCCGATACTTGCCATCAAAGGTATGATCCATATTGACTTCGTAAGCCACGGTAGAACTGGACTCTGCTTCCAGAAGCACGATGTTTATGATCTGGCTAGCGCCCCTGACATCCAGCTCCCCCGAAGTGCCCCGAATAATCTCGATGTGACTGACCTGAGTAGCGGGAATTCGGCTAAGCTGACTGTTGCCCTCGTTTCCTTTACCTGCGATCCGTCTGCCGTTGATCAGCACCTGATCTCCACCCGCACCCAGGCCCCGCCGGTCGGCGCCTCGGGAACTGCCGGGACCACCTCCGCCGCCGCCTGGACCGCCTCCTCTGGCCACGGTTATGCCGGGGATGCGGTCGAGCATATCGTTTACCGAGTAGGGCTGGAATTGCTCGAAATACGATGCCGGGTAGGTAACCGTGGAGTCATCGCTGGATGCCGGCTCAATTTCCTGGCTATTGGCCTGCGCCGCCGTAAACAACAACGATGCGGCAAAAAACTCCAGCACATGAAGTTTTCGAGCGGCCAGTTTGCGGTAATGACTCATGACAACGGGCATCAGCTGGTACTCTCCATTAGAATGACGTCTGGTTCTGAATTGCTAGTATGAAGGCAAAAATTCACGGGAAGAATCAATAAGCTCCCGGAATTTGTGACATTTTGTAATCATGGTTCAACCACAGGCTATTGCCATAAAGGCCCAAGGTAACTATCCTGTAGCGATGAACTATCCCACCGGCAGCAATACCGTGTCCCAGCGCTTGAGATCGCTCCCCAAACTGAGTGCGATCCTCATCCTGTTAGTGATTGCCAACAGCAGCCAAGCGCTGGAAACAATTACCCACGACGGCCATGCACACGACCGCACCGTTGTGATTGAGCTGAGCGATCACGCGTCGCTTCACGATCCCCACCATCAGGATGTTGAGCGTTCAGACCACTCCATGGCGCAGGATGAAGAATGCGTCTGCGATGAAATCTGCTGCGCAAGCACCGTTGATTTCGGCTCTCTAAATACTGCCGGCGCGAGTCCCGAAACGGACTCCTTTCGCGGCAATCTGGTCGATAATTACCAATCCGTATTACTCGACCTGTTCCTCCCGCCACCCACCAGCTGACTTTCTCGCCGCAATACTTTTTTAAATATTCAATTCTGGAGATGAGTCGTGGTTTTTCAAGCACTGCTGTTGCTGGCGCTGGCGCCGTTGACAGCCCTGGGTGCCACCATCAGTTACGAATTTGATATAGGCACCACCCAAGTAAACATAACCGGAATCGCCGTCGAGGCGTTGTCGATTGACGGTCAGATTCCCGCGCCGACTCTGCGCGCCGCCGTCGGTGACACCCTGCGCGTCACCTTCAATAACCATCTTGCTGTTACCACATCGGTGCACTGGCACGGCATATTACTGCCGGCCGACCAGGATGGCGTCCCTTTCCTCAACACTGAGCCTATAGCGCCCGGTGGATCGCATACTTTTGAATTTCCCATCTTGCATTCAGGTACCTTCTGGTACCACAGTCATACGGATTTGCAGATTCAGCGAGGCTTGTATGGAGCCATTGTTCTGGCCGATGGAAATGAGATTACCACACAGGATGAGGTGGTTCTGTTCTCCGACTGGACTGAGGAAGACCCCAATACAGTGCTGGAGAACCTGAAAAAATCCGACGATTTCTATGCGTGGAAAAAAGACAAGGTGCAATCCTGGGATCGGGTAATCGCGAACGGCAGTCGCTCCATCAGCAAGCGCATCGACAGCGCATGGACCCGCATGGGACCCATGGATCTGACCGACGTCGGCTATGATGCTTTCCTGGTAAACGGTAAACCGGTTAATGCGCTCGCGCTGGACGATTCGGCGGCAACACAAATGAAGCTCCGACTGATCAATGGCTCAACCTCGAGCTACTACGATGTGGAGTACGCCGGCGGGCCGATGACTCTTTTGGCTGCCGATGGCCAAAACATCGAACCCATTCGGGTAAAGCGACTACGAATCTCTACGGCGGAGACCTACGACGTGATGGTACCCCTGTCCTCCGGACTGGCATATGAGTTGCGGGCAACAGCAATAGACGGCACCGGTTATAGCAGTCTGTTTGTCGGCGACGGGCAACGGGTATCGGCACCGGATGTGCCGCCTCCAAATCTATTCCTGATGGACCACATGGGCATGTCGTCCATGGATATGGATATGGATATGGATATGAGCATGGATAGCGGTACAAGCAGTAACATGGATATGAATGCGGGCCACCGGTCGCAACCCGCAAACAATCCGGTAACAACCACTGACCACCAGCATGAACTGGCTTCGTCCCACGTTGCGGGACACGGGAGTCATCCAATGCCTGACCAGTCTCTACCGGAAACCGGAGCCCCAGGCATGGAATCAGACTCCCCGGTCATTGAACACATGACCGATTACCGGTATCTGATCGCAAGTGACTCGACGTCTCTTTCCGCAGATCAACCTTGGCGGGACATCTATTTACGCCTGACCGGCAACATGGAGCGCTATGTGTGGAGTTTCGACGGGAAGACCACCAGGGAAGATCCGCAAATTCTTATTCGAAGCGGAGAAAACGTGCGCTTTCATCTGAGCAATGAAACCATGATGCATCATCCCCTGCACCTGCACGGTCACTTTTTCCGGGTCATCAATGCGCAGGGCGAGAAAAGTCCGCTGAAACATACCGTCAATATCCCGCCTATGGGACATGTGATGATTGAGTTCGATGGCTCGGAAACCCAGGACTGGCTGTTTCACTGCCACAACCAGTATCACATGAAATCCGGCATGAATCGGGTGGTGAGCTACGAGCAGACCAGTCAGTTCACCCCCGCCATGGAGCGTAAGGTGGTGCCGGCACAGCGCTGGTTCCGACTCGACGAATTTCACCTGTTGTCATCGTTCATGGACTATGAATTGACACTTTCGGATGAACGCCATTCTTTTGAGCTGGAACTGGACGCGGATCTCGACGATTCCGTAGAGCTGCATCTTTTCTACAATTACCACTTCAATCGCTTCGTGTCGGCTTTCGGCGGACTGGAGAGAAGAGAGCATCACCATGGCAAAAATCATGACCTGCCAGTGGCGGGACTCAACGTAATGTTGCCGCTCAGAATAGAAAGCGAATGGCGCGTTGACGATCACGGTGATTTTCGACTGGAACTGGAATCAGATGTGCGTCTGACCCGACGCTGGGGTTTTGACTGGCGCTGGAACACAGATGAAGAGTACCGTTACGGCTTTAACTACCGGTTGAACAATCGGTTTTCCATTACCGTGCACTCCGACACAGAATACGGAGACGGTATTGGCATACAGTTCTTTTATTAGTCTGCGAGCATGTATTACGGGTCCGTTCGCTCTTGTTCGCGGGCGCCGCTGAGTCGATTGAACATGGCGTAATTGCCTTCATGGCAGGCATATTCATACTGCACATACTCGCTGTCGCGCTTGTAGGGGAACGCTACGGTCCACGGCGCCGTATAGGTCTGGGGATCATCTACTGTCAGGGTGTAGCGCAATGTGTCGGCATCCTCTATGGTGAATGTTTCGATCATGCGCCTGCCTTCGTGCTGCGGCGCATTGCCAGGGGCCGGTGTTCCCGGTGCACGCATGTTACCGACGTAGCGAAAGTTGGTTGATTCGATAAAAAGTGTATTGCCCTCCCAGTAACCTCGGGGATCTCCTTCCCACAACTTGATCTTTTCGTCCACATGGGGGCCTGCATCTATGGGAACTATCCGCGCGTTGTGAATCATTTCGCTGTGGATGATCACGTATCCGGGCGCCTGCACGATCAATTTCCCGTTGTTGTAAGCCGTTGGCATCATCATGCCAAACACGCCGCGGGACAGGCAGCGATCCCCGGACTCCACGTTAGCGGCCGAGTCGTGCTCATGTTCGACGTTGTATGTGCGCACGGCACTGGCTGCTTCCGTAAGTGCCGGGCGCCGGCCATTGGGCGGATCCACGATCAGCGCGGGAGCATCGACTTCGGGATCCGACCAGTACCAGTCGAACCAGTAATTTTCGTAGGCTCCAACCCCGGCACTGTTTTCAAATCCGGTCCAGACCTCCTCTTTGCGACTTTCATCCCGCTGGCGAATAAACCTGGCGAGCTCTTCTTCATTCGGTATTCGACCCTGGAACTGCTCTGGCATTTCGAGAGGTGTGGCGGTCGCTCCCACGTTATTCCACATACCGGAAATATCTGGCTGCCCATCGGACAGATAATCAGGAACCCATTCCGATTGCGCATGGGCGCAAACGCTCAGCGCGGCGATCATTGAAAATCCACAAAATATTGACCTATTTTTATTTGAATTATTGTTCATTATCGCTGCTCCTTAATTTAGCTATGCGAGCAAAACTGAGAAAATTGATCGGGTCAGTTTACCGCAGAAATCTGAGCTTTTCATATCAACTTGCTGAAACTCCATTCAGCTGGCACTCCTACCCCTGAACCGGCAAATACGTATAATAGAAATTCCCTCAGTTCAAAGAAGAAGAATTGTCATGAACAGTTTAGAACCGAGTACCGCTATTTATTCAGGTCTATCGACTCGAACTTTTTCAAGACTCTTGCTGGCGCTGGCCTGCCTGCAAACCCTCAGTGGCGCCGGTTACGGTCAGAACAGCGACGGCTTCACCCCGGTAACCGATGCGATGCTGCAAAATCCGGCACCAGGGGACTGGCTCATGTGGCGCCGGACCCTGGACAGCTGGGGCTACAGTCCGCTGGACGAGATCAATCAGGACAATGTCGACCAGCTTCGCCTCGTGTGGACACGAGACCTCGCTGCGGGGACCGGAGAAATTACCCCGCTGGCTTATGACGGCGTGCTTTACGTCCCCCAGGCCAACGATGTCATAGAAGCGGTCGACGCCGTCAGCGGCGACCTGATCTGGGAATATCGTCGACCTATTCAGGAAGGCCTCTATGAACAGGTTGGCGGAAACGCGCGTAATAATCGCAATCTGGCGATCTACGACAATCTCATTATCAATACCAGCGATGACAATCACGTCTTTGCGCTTGATGCGCAATCCGGCGAAACCATTTGGGAAACCGAGATATTTGACTATCTGGTCAATTCGGCGACCCATAGCTCCGGACCCATCATAGCCGATGGAAGGGTAATTTCCGGCCGCAGCTGCAGGCCCTGGGGCGGCCCCGACGCCTGCATCATCGCCGCCCACGATGCTCGCACCGGCGCCGAGCTCTGGCGTCGACGGTTAATTCCTCGACCCGGTGAACCCGGGGACGAAACCTGGGGGGACGTCCCCTATGAACAGCGCCAGCACGTGGGCTCCTGGATGGTGCCCAGTTACGATCCGGAGCTGCAGTTGATCATTCTCGGCACCTCGGTTACCTCTCCGGCACCGAAATTCTACCTCGGCGGCACCGACAACAAGCACCTCTATCACAACAGCACCCTGGCGCTGGAAGTGGATAGCGGCGAAATTCGCTGGTATTACCAGCACCTGAATGATCATTGGGACCTGGATCATCCATTTGAAAGACTGCTGGTGGAAACCCGGGTAGCCCCCGACCCCGACGAAGTCACCTGGATCAATCCCAACCTGCGCAGTGGTGAAACCCGCAAGGTCATCACCGGCATCCCCGGCAAAACCGGCGTGGTTTACACCCTGGACCGGGAGACCGGTGAATTTCTGTGGGCCACGCCCACCGTGCAGCAGAACGTGATCCTGGACATCGACGGCGCTTCTGGAGCGGTGACGGAAAACCCCGAAGTGATATTTCGAGAATCGGAACAGATCGTATTCGTCTGTCCGACCTGGACCGGCGGTAAGGACTGGGAAGCAGGTGCCTACAGCCCGCTTACCAATACGATGTACTACCCGCTGCGCAATACCTGCGCAAACATGCTGGCCACCGCCGACTTCGAGACCGATACGGCCAGATCCCTGACTGCGGGTGGCCAGGGCGGCCTCGCCATTTATTCTCTGGCAGGGCGCCATCAACTGGCACCCGGGACCACCAATCTCGGCACCGTCAGGGCGATCAATGCCGAAACCGGGCGCACAGAATGGCTGCATGAGCAAAGGGCCGGCACCATGTCGCTGGTCGCGACCGGTGGCGGACTGGTATTTGGCGGAGACTCCAACGGTCGCTTTCGCGCCCATGACCACGAAACCGGCGAAGTCCTGTGGGAAATAAACCTCGGCTCCTCGGTGAGCGGCTACCCGATCTCGTTTGCTGTAGATGGCAAACAGTACATTGCGGTAAATACCGGCAGTGGCCAAATCAATCTGACGCCGGAATTACGACCCAGCCGGGGCACCAATCTTTACGTTTTTGCCCTGCCCTGAACCTCGAGCTGCCCGAAGCCATCAACTGCAGAATAAGGAGCAACCACCCATGTTACCCACCAGGCTGATCGGACTGCTGCTACTGCCCGCGCTGCAGGCCTGCGCCCCCCAGTCGGAAAATGCGGCAACGCCGATTGGTGAATGGCGCCATGCCGGTGGCAATCACTTCTCCGAAAAGTACTCACCACTGGAGCAAATTAACGCGAGCAACTTCAGCGATCTGGAAGTCTCCTGGCGCTGGCAGTCGATCGATACCAGGCTTCCCCGCGAGCTGGCCTATCCGACCGGCGATTATCGGGCTGTCCCGCTGGTGGTCGACGGGATCATGTATGTCAATACCAACCATGGCCAGGTAGTGGCACTGGACCCCGGCAGTGGCACAGAGATCTGGTCTTTTGACCCGGGCAGCTATCGTAACGGCCGACCGAATTTCACCCCCCTGCAAACCAGAGGAATCGAGTACTGGACCGACGGTGAGGCGGAGCGCATCTTTATTGCCACGCTCGGCAAGCAGCTAGTATCCATCGACATTGCCACCGGCCGGCCGGATCCGAATTTCGGCGACAATGGATTTGTCGATCTTCGCGGTGACTTTGGCAAACTGGAATTCGAACTGGATAATATCACCCATGGCGCGCCTCCTATCGCGGTCGGGAATTCTGTAATAGTCGGTTCAAAAATATTTGACTATACACTGTACAACAACAACCCACCGGGGCATGTCAGGGCTTACGACGCCTACACCGGTCAATTCAAATGGCGTTTCAATACCATCCCTCAGGGCGGGGAACCTTTCAGCGAGACATGGGAAAACAATTCCTGGCGCGACATGGGCAATACCAACGTTTGGACTTTTCTGTCGGCGGATGATGAAGCAGGCATAGTCTACCTGCCGGTTTCTACGCCCACTAACGACTACTGGGGCGGCGCCCGCCTGGGCGAAAACCTGTTTGCCGAATCTCTGGTTGCGCTCGATGCAGACAGCGGCGAGCGGCTCTGGCACTTTCAGACGGTGCACCACGGATTATGGGATTATGATGTCGCCTCTGCCCCTAATCTGGTAGACATCGTAGTTGATGGACGCTCCATCAGGGCAGTCGCTCAGGTATCGAAGACCGGGTTTACCTACGTGTTTGATCGCATCAGCGGCGAACCGGTCTGGCCAATCGAAGAGCGGCCAGTGCCCCAAAGCAGCGTACCGGGAGAACGAACTCATCCGACCCAGCCCCATCCGACGTGGCCGCTGCCGTTCGAACGCCAGGGCATGACCGAGGAGGATCTGATCGATTTTACTCCGGAAATTCACGCCGCTGCCCAAGAACTGGCAGAGAACTATGTGCTCGGCCCCATTTTCACGCCGCCGATCGTGGAAGGAACCGATGGCAAGGAGGCAACCATCTTTCTCCCGGGGGCCGGTGGCGGCGCCAACTTTCCCGGAGCCAATTTCGATCCGCAGAGCAATATTCTCTATGTGCCCTCCCACACCAGACCGTACGCCATGTCTCTAGTCCCACCCGACGACCCTGACTCGGACTGGCCCTACGTGATCCGGGTCCAGCGTAACATCGGTCCTATGGGGTTGCCGCTGACCAAGCCTCCTTACAGGCGCATTACCGCCATTGATCTCGACACCGGTGAACACGTCTGGCAGGTTCCTTTCGGCAAGGGACCAGCTAATCACCCACTGCTACAGCACCTTAATCTTCCCGACCTTGGCAGCGTATTCACCGACGTGTCCTCCGAGGGCGGCCTGCTAGTCACAGGATCGCTGCTTGTTTCACACCTGGCACAGAAAGACGAAATCGGTCCCGAGGCAGCGGGTTCGATTCTGGTGGCGCTGGACAAGGCCAGCGGCGAAAAGATTGGCGAAGTGATGGTTGACCAGCGCCTGCATGGCCCGGTCATGACCTACCTCCACGAGGGACGTCAATACATCGCGGTGGCGGGCGGGCGCTTCGACGATTCAGAACTGCTGGTATTCGCTCTGCCAGAGGCCAGCCAGTGATCCGGTCAGAGCGCGCTCAGCTCATCGTATATGGATTCTATGCGTGATGCGGTCATGGGCCAGTTCAGGTCCGAGATGTCCAGCTGTTCAGCAATAGCATCGCGGGTCACGCCATTTCCTATCAGCACCTGGATTCGGGTGACCAACTGATCAATCTTGCTCCGAAAGATGCGGATGTCCACCTTCCTCAACAACGGTCCGTGACCCGGGATAACAGTATCGAAGTCAAGCTCAAGCAATCCGTCCAGCGTGGCGGTCCATTCCGCCGCGCTGCCGCCGTTATCGTAGTCGATAAAAGGCGCGAGGGTACTGCCGTCCAGTCGGTCGCCCCAGATAAACAGATCGCCGGTATGAACAGTGCGCTGGGCCGGGAAATGGATCACCGAATCCCCATTGGTGTGACCGCGGCCAAAATGGTAAGCATTAACCTCCTGTCCCCCGAGGATAATGCTGGCGCTCTCGTCGTAGAGAATTTCCGGCGCTCCTGACTGATCGTTTCGTATTATGTTGGTACGCACGTTGCGATGGGCAATTACCGGCGCGTCCCGCATGAAATCGGCGTTGCTACCGGCATGATCGAAATGATGATGGGTGTTAAGCACATAGCGCACTGGCTGATCAGAGATCTTCCTCAACTGCTCCATGATATCCGGATAGCTGTACTCGAACTTGTTGTCGACGATGATCACCCCCTCGTCAGTCACCAGCACCGCAACATTGCCGCCGGACAGGCCGCCGTCAAAACCGGGAATCACGTAAAGACCAGTCTTGCCAGCCACGGCATGAATCTGCACAAGGGAAACCTGCTCGGGGGTCAGAACTGGTCGATCCTGAGCGTAGGACGCTGGCACAATGGACATAACGAAAGGTAGAACAATACAACGCAGCAAGGTCGACCTGGGTTTCTGAGGACTCATTCTGGGCACTCCCGGTAGTATCTGATCCCGCTAGCTTAAGTCCTAAAGTCGGTCATTAAAAGCCTTGCCGCCCGCTGCAAAAACCGCGCGACGCCGGTTTATTCTGGCAAGCACAGGGTATATGCTACTGACTATAACTCGAGTGACGGAGATAAAACCATGAAATCACAACTCGTCACCTGCTCGACCGCAATGCGCTTGATGGCCGGCGCGCTGCTGGCAGGCACCACGTTTATTAGCGGAATTGCATTGGCGGCAGAACCCGGCTCAGCTGGCAATTTTTCTGCAAAAACACCCTGGGGTGACCCGGATTTGCAGGGCATTTGGTCGTACGCGAGTCTGACTCCGCTGCAGCGCCCCGCTCGGCTGGAGAACAGGGAGTTCTACTCCCCCGAGGAAGCAGCCGCAATCAATGACCAATCCCTCGATGAACCCGGAGACCGACCCGGCGACCCCGGCACGTACAATGTCGAATGGTTCGACCGGGGATCGGTGTCGGCCGACCTGCGGACCTCGCTAATAGTCGATCCACCCGACGGCCGTCTGCCTTTCCGACCCGGTGCCGAGGAGCAATGGAACAACGAGCAGGACTATCGTAGTTCGCGGGACACCGATTCCTGGGTATTCCGCTCAAACTGGGACCGTTGTATCACCTATCACGGCGTACCCCCAATCTCTACCGGATACAACAACACTTACCAGATCGTGCAGGCCCAGGGCTATGTGGCCATCTATGTGGAAATGATCCATGACGTGCGCATTATCCCCCTCGATGACAAGCCCCGGTTGCACGACAACATCAGGCAATGGAACGGAGACTCAAGGGGCTACTGGGACGGCGACACCCTGGTCGTGGAAACCTCCAATTACAGCGCCAACACGCAGCATCGCTTTCCTTCCAGTCCGGGTGCCCGCGCGGTTGAGCGCTTCACCCGGGTAAGCGAGGACATGATCGACTACCAGTTCACTTTCGAAGACCCGGAGCTTTACTCGCAACCCTGGACGGCCGTACGGCCCATGCCCAGGCTCGATGACTATACGATATATGAATACGCCTGCCACGAGGGTAACTACGCGATGGCGAACATCCTGCGGGGAGCGCGGGTAATGGAACAGCGAGAACAGGATGCCAGCGAAAGCAACTAGCTACAGCACAGTTGACCGGCTCGAGAAAACGACCCCGAACCAATTCGGTCGCCGAGCGGTTAGTCACACCTTTACCAGGGGTGCAGGACTACCGGCAGTCTGGTGTATCCTTTGACGAAGCTTGAGTAAACCCGTTCCGCCTCGCCGGTCAATTCCACCAACCGAAAACGCTGCATAATTTCTTCCCACAGGATTCTGAGCTGCATTTCCGCCAGTCGATTGCCCATGCAGCGATGAACGCCAAATCCAAACGAAAGATGTCTGCGGGCGTTTGGTCGATCAATCCAGAAATCGTCGGGACGTTCGATCATTTCCTCATCTCGATTGCCCGAGGCGTACCACATAATCACCTTGTCGTTAGCCTTAATCTGTTTACCCGCCAGAACCGTATCTATCGTCGCGGTGCGCCGCATATAGGCCAGCGGCGTCTGCCAGCGAATAATTTCCGAAACCATATTGGGTATAAGGCCCGGGTCTTTACGCAGCTTGTCGTATTCCCCTGGGTTTTCATTCAGGGCAATAACACCCCCGGAAATTGAGTTTCGGGTGGTGTCATTTCCCCCGACAATCAGCAGGATGATGTTGCCGAGAAATTCCTTGGGGGGCATATCCCGGGTAGCTTCGCCGTGGGCCAGCATGGAAATCAGGTCATTACCCGGTTCTGCATTGACACGTTCGTTCCAGAGCCTGGTGAAATAGGCAAGGCATTCATCCATTGCCTGCCAGCGTTCTTCGTTATTTGCGATCACACCGGCGCCAACAATAGCGGTAGCCACATCGGACCAGCGAGTCAGTCGGTAGCGATCTTCGAAGGGGAAATCGAACAAAGTCGCCAACATTTGTGTGGTCAGTTCGATAGAGACATTTTTTACCCAGTCAAATTCCTGATTGACGGGCAAGCTGTCCAGTATGGTTGCAGCCCGCTGCCTGATGACCCCCTCCAGCTTTTTAAGATTGGCAGGCGCCACCACTCCCTGAACCGTCCTGCGCTGCTCATCGTGTTTGGGCGGGTCCATAGAGATGAACGAGGGAAATGTATACTCCTCGAAGGTATCGACGATCCCGATGGTGGGTTCGGAGGAGTAGATCTGTGGCGAGGTATCAACTTCCATAATGTCCCGATACTTCATTACCGACCAGTATGGACCGACCGCGGATTCTGCGCAGTAGTGGACCGGATCTTCCTTCCGCAGGCGCTCGAGGAAAGGCAGGAATTCACCCGTCTGCCAGATTCCTGGATGCGAAAGATCTATCTGATCGAGAGGCATGGTGTAGGGATCCTTGCCTACCATGCTCCACTTACTTGGCTTTTGTGGCTGATCGCCAGCTAATTCACTCACCTTTAACCCCCCCGGGAACTTGGACATACAGTTTATTAACTCATGCTTTTTCCGCTCAGTACTGAAATTCAGGCGTGGTCACTATCAGACCGTCGAGTTCCGCTGTAATTTCGATCTGACATGCCAGTCTGGAATTTTCCTTTCTATCCGGCGTCAGGCTTAACATTTCGTCTTCTGCGGGACCAGCAGGTCCAACACGTTCCAGCCATTGCGGACTCACATATACATGGCAAGTAGCGCAGGAACAGAAACCACCGCAGTCTGCGTCAATCCCCGGGACACTATTATCGACAGCCGCCAGCATGACCGATTCACCGATAGCCGCTTCAACGGGGTGTTCGGTTCCATCGTGATCTATGAAAAGTATATTGACCATTAAAAAATATCCCTGTTACTACTATTCCTGAAAGCCCTGAACGTTATCAATATTTCGTGCCAATTTTAAGAGAACAATCGGGTTTGTTGGTTTATGTTGTTACCAATCGGCATTTCATCTATCTTAGCTTGTCCGTGAAAGTTTCAATAGCAAGCTGGCCAGCTTTATACGATCGATGAGTACCCAAAAACACCGACCGGGTCGACATTTTCTGCAGATCCCGGGACCGTCGAACGTCCCGGACAGCGTGTTACGCGCTATGGCGCAGCCCGTAATCGATCATCGCGGGCCGGAGTTCCCCGAGCTCACCAACCGGCTGCTCGAGAAACTGCAAAAGGTATTCAACTGCTCGGCTCCGGTATTCATCTATCCCGCCTCCGGCACGGGAGGCTGGGAATGCGCCTTACTCAACTGTCTGTCTCCCGGCGATCGGGTTCTCGCATCAGAAACCGGCCATTTCGCCGCACTGTGGAAAAATGTCGCCGAAAAACTGGGCCTTGAAGTTCAGTGGCTGGAAGGAGACTGGCGCCACGGGGTCGACCCGCAGCGAATTGAGCAGAGCCTTCGCGACGACTCCGCACACAGGATCAAGGCCGTACTGGCGGTGCACACTGAAACATCTACCGGGGTTACCAGCCGCATTCCAGCGGTTCGCGCCGCTATCGACAAAGCGGGTCACCCGGCACTCTTTATGGTCGATGCTGTATCTTCCCTGGCTTGCTCGGAATTTTTACATGACGAGTGGAAGGTAGACGTCACGGTCAGCGCATCCCAGAAAGGACTGATGCTGCCTCCGGGTCTGTGTTTCAACGCTGTCAGCGAAAAGGCTCTGGAGCATGCCGCCGGCTCGACGGCCAGGCATAGCTACTGGCGCTGGGATGCCATGCTGGAAAACAATCGCCGTGGATACTTCCCCTACACCCCTGCAACTAATCTGCTTTATGGGCTGGATGAAGCGCTCAATCTTCTGCTGGACGAAGGGCTGAATAACGTCATTGCGCGGCATGCGCGCCTGGCGGAAGCTACCCGACGAGCCGTCGCCGCCTGGGATCTGGAAAATATCTGCCTAGACGAAAAGGAATTCTGCAATTCAACGACCGCAGTACTTGTCCCTGAAGGCCACGACGCTGACATTTTCCGGAATCTGGTTCTGGACCGGTTCGATATGTCCCTGGGTACCGGCCTCGGGAAAATGAAGGGCAAAATATTTCGCATCGGTCACATCGGAGATTTTAACGATCTCATGCTGGCGGGGACGCTGAGCGGAGTGGAAATGGGGCTTGCTGCATCTGGCATTCCCTACCGAAAGGGCGGCATTCAGGCCGCGCTGGATTTTCTGGCACTCTGAAATTCCGGAGTCCTGATACTCTGATTTAGAACAACAGTAATAAAGGACTTAATCATGGATCCATCCACCGCGGTCAACACCAGCGCTGCAATTTCCCTTGGCGGCTTTGCCGTCGTTATCTTCCTGTTGCTGTTTCTGATCGCCAAGTGGAAGTGGCACGTGTTTTTCGCTTTGCTGATTCCCATTATCCTGTTCGGGCTGCTGCCCGGCATTCAACAAAACAATTTTATCGATGCTTTCGAGACCGGTTTTGGCAACACGCTGGGATCTATAGGCGTTGTGATAGTGCTGGGGTCTATTATTGCCGAAGCCATGAAGCATACCGGAGCAATCCAGGTAATCACGAAATCCATGGTTAACCTAGTAGGAACCCAGAGAATGCCTCTCGCGCTGACACTTACCGGTTTTGTCATCGGTGTCGCCATTTTCTCTGACGTCGCTTATGTCATCCTCAATCCACTGGTGCATTCCGCCGCCAGAACCATGGAAGTGGGAATTGCCGTCATGGCCACCGGACTGGTGGGCGCACTGCAGCTAACCCACGCCATCGTGCCGCCGACTCCCGGCCCGCTGGCGGCCGCGGCCATTGTGGGCGCCGATATCGGCAGAACCATAATTTTTGGTGGTATAGCTTGCCTGGCAGGATCGCTGGCCGGTTGGGCCTGGGGGGTGTACGTGGCGGGACCTCGCATCAAGACCGAGGCCAGTGAAGAATTCGAGGGAATCTCGATCGAGGACCTGGACGAAGACGGACCCGCAGAACTGCCCAGTACCCTCAGTTCCTACACGCCTATCGTCATACCCATTCTGCTGATCGGCACCCAGAGTATCGTGAGCCTGGTGTACGAAGAAGGTCACTTGATGAGGACCTTGTTTCAATATCTCGGCTGGCCGGTAGTCGCGCTTTCCATCGGTGTCTGGCTGGCATACCGCAACATCCGCAGCCAGGACGATCGAGAAAAAGCCCGCGATGCGTGGGTGGAGGCCGCCCTCAAGACTTCCGCCATGATACTGGTGGTAACCGGCCTCGGTGGTTCACTGAGCGCAATCCTTCGCGGTACGCCGGCAGTGGATTTCATTGCTACCCTGTTCACCGATTACGGGCTGCCGACCATCCTGCTGCCCTTCGTAATCGGCATTATTGGTAACATGATTACGGGCTCGACCACGGTAGGGGTGATCACCGCTGCCTCATTAGTTGCTCCGATGCTTGGCACTCTCGGTCTTTCGCCCGAAGCTGCCATGCTGGCCGGCGCGAGCGGCTCCGTGATTATCAAATACGTTAACAGCAGTTATTTCTGGGTCTGCACCTCCCTGTCGCGCCTCAGCGTGCCAGACGCGGTATTCGCGTATGGCGGTGCAACCCTGGTTGGTGGAATCGTAACATTTCTGGCCGTTTGTGTGATGTGGGGCGTTGGCTTGATTTGATCAAGCCGACGGCAACCACGGCGATCGTAAAAACAAAGCCAAAGATTGTTGGATTTCTGACTCGGGGTATGGAAACCCGAATGCTGTCCAAGCGAAATATCACTGCAATGACGACGCGTTGGTGGCACAATGCCACTCGTTAGATCATGAGCCTCGAATATCTAGGAAAGAGTCCT